>JBNKCX010000041.1:0-346360 GCA_050287965.1 Sedimenticolaceae bacterium | reverse complement strand
GAGCCTGTCAGGAATTTTGTGTTTGTGAGCCATACTATACCTCGAAAAGGAGGGAACAAGTATGGCAAAGAAGAAAACCCCGGCGTTTAGCGCCGAACTCCTGGATGAACTCCTGGACGGCCAGGATCCGTCAACAGTCCTGCAGTCTGATGGTCTGCTCGGGGAGCTGAAGAAGGCGCTGGCTGAGCGCATGCTCAACACCGAGATAGATGTCCATCTGGGCGCCGAAACCGAACAGGAGGCCGGCAACCACCGCAACGGCTTCAGTGAAAAGACCGTGCGCAGCGAAGAGGGTGAGCTGGTACTGTCGATCCCGCGTGATCGGCACGGACGCTTCAATCCGGCGCTGATCCCGAAATACCAGCGCCGCTTTCCCGGTTTCGATCAGAAGATCATTGCCCTGTATGCCCGCGGCATGAGCACACGGGACATACAGGCGCACGTGGGTGAACTCTACGGCGTGACCATCTCACCGGACCTGGTCTCAGTGGTCACCGATTCGGTGATCGACGAGGTCAGGGCCTGGCAGTCCCGCCCGCTGGAATCGACCTATGCCATCGTGTTTTTCGATGCGCTGCGGGTCAAGATCCGTGATGAGGGCCTGGTGCGCAACAAGGCGGTCTATCTCGCCATCGGGATGCGCTGTTCCGGGCACAAGGAGGTTCTCGGGCTGTGGATTGAGCAGACCGAAGGCGCCAAGTTCTGGCTGCGGGTGATGAATGAACTCAAGACCCGCGGGGTCAACGATATCCTGATCGCCGTGGTGGACGGCCTGAAGGGCTTCCCGGACGCCATCACGGCGGTATTTCCCGACACGGTGGTCCAGACCTGTATTGTCCATCTGATCCGTAACTCGCTGCAGCTGGCATCGTGGAAGGATCGGAAAGCCCTGGCGCAGGCCCTCAAACCCATCTACCAGGCCGACCATGCCGAGGGGGCGGAACAAGCGCTAAGCGCGTTTGAGAAAGGGCCTTGGGGCGAACGGTTCCCGACCGTGGCGCAAAGCTGGCGGCGAAATTGGGAGCACGTCATCCCGTTCTTCGCTTTTGCCGCGCCGGTGCGCAAGATCATCTACACCACCAATGCCATTGAGAGCTTACACAGCGGCGTACGCAAAAGCATTCGGAACAAAGGTCATTTCCCCAACGACGAAGCGGCCACCAAGCTGATCTGGCTGGCTCTGCGAAACATTACCGCGAAGTGGAAAAACCCACCAATTGCATGGGCTGCGGCAAAGGCTCAATTCGCGATACAATTCGGTAACCGATTTACGTTGGGTGATTGATTAACTGAAACGGCTCACACACAAAAAACCTGACACTACCAATATTTTGCATTTGGGCTAGTTTCATCCCAGATTTTCTCAATCTGTTTCCTGTATCCAGAAATGTCTATTCCCAAATTCGACTGAATGACAGCACATATTCGCGGCGATATTCGCCACCCATTCTCACTGACCCAGCTATGATTGATGAACTCATCGAATGATGATTCATTCCATATCATATGACTAAGTGGAGTAGATTCAATTCTAACATTTCCGGGTTTTAGTATTTCTTCAACAAATATCCCATATACACAGTCCTCATGAACAGCGCCTGTATTGTAAAGCACCCTCTGCCATTCCATGTCGTAAATAGATTCCATGTGCTTTTGCAATGATGCAACCCAGTCCGGGTACATGATCATCGGCATTGTTGTGTAGTGGTAGCCAGGTTCACCCAGTGGTCTTTTCCATAGTTTCCATACCACTTCCATTTGCGGTCGATGGATATTTTGGGGGATTCTAATCAGCATTCGTTCGTCCGGATTCTCCGGAATGAAATCATGCTTATCAAATGGACGTAAAAATACTACGTCCGAATCAAGAATGACAGCTGCCCCATCAGGTACATAGCTTGGAAGACTAAGCTTAACCGGCTGTTGCAGTATCCATCCTCTCACTCCGGCATGCTGTTTATACCTCCACAAAGTGCCGGGTCGTATCCTCTCAACCATGGCATACCATTTTTTCGGATAGAAGTAGGGTGCGGCAAAATCAGCCTGGCAATAAATTTCTACGTCGGAGTCAAATTTGAGAAGATTTCTAAAGTGCCTGACATCACTTTTTGGCACAATTACCACATGTTTCGAATCTCCGTTATAGAACCGCTTTATACTCTCACGTAACAAAGAGAATCGTTCAATATCCGGTCTATAGGAGACAGTAACAAATGTTATTTTATCGATCCCGAAAGCACCGGATACAGCGCCCATAACTTACCTCCATGTAATTATTGAGTGGAGCCTCGTTCCTGCTCCAGCTAACGGTTAAACCTGAAACATTTCGAATTTGCCGAAAAGGTATCCTAAAAAAGGAAAGATGAAAAGGGGGTATGGGAAAGTTTATGTGGAAAATGTGAATGATTTCCACGAACCGCTGCCTCCCTTCAGCAAAATGAAGTATAACTGCTTCCTAATTTGGAAGTGTTACTGGCCATGTGCTGTCATCCACTGCTCAAGCATTATAAGCACCCATACGAATACCCCGTAATATGATGCATGTTCTGTTTTCTGTGCGTCCATTATCCTTTGAATATAGTGGGGGTTAAGGATGCTACGTTGCTTGAAGCTCTTGAGACTAGCATTAGAAAATTCCCTTAAAGGTTCATACTCGTTCATCCATAATCCGAATGGCAAACCAAATCCGTGTTTATTCTTATTAAGTGTTTCAACCGCGAGAAATCCCTTCATGGCACGCCTATAAAATGAACGCAGTTGGAATCCGCGTAGCAGCATATTCGTAGGAACTTTGGCTGCAAAGTCTATCATCCCTTCCTGCAGCAAGGGGTAGCGGACTTCGATGCCGGCCAATTCGCACATTCTGTTGACTTTACGCAAGTCATTGTCAGCAAGTGTGAATTTGTGATCCAGAAAGAGCATGCGTTTGACAAGCGATGTATTGGGATCGGCTGCTCGGTATCTCTCTGATAGATACTCAAGCGGAGCATCGACCGAGACGAGGTTCAGAAAATCCCCGTTGAACATTTCATTTAAGGCACTGCGATGAAGGAAATTATAGGTTTCCATGCGTTCCGGCATGGGAATCTTAGCCTGCTCAATATAGCTTTTTAGTTTTCTCAGGAAGGGTATATTGAAAGCGATAGGCTCGATCAGTGCACTTTTCAGGAAAGCGGGAACGTGGCGATAAAGTTCAAAGACCTTCTGTTTGGCATAGCGGGCATTACCGGCAAAGATCTCATCACCACCATCACCCGCAAGAAGGAGAGATTTTCCCGCTTCTCGAGCCATCCTGGCGCAGAAATAGGCGGGGATAGCGGACGCGTTTCCGAATGGTTCATCGTAGGCTTTTGCTATCAAGGGGATGGAATCAAGAACATCCGCCGGCGTCACGTAATACTCGTGCAAATTTGCACCAAAGTGACTCGCACTTGCGCGGGCGAATTCCATTTCATCGAATCCTTCAGCATTAAATCCGATGGAAAAGGCATCTATAGCCTCTTCGGATAATTCCTGGTAGATCCCGGTGACACTACTGCTGTCAAGACCGCCGCTTAGAAAAGTACCGGTAGGCGTCTCGGAAAGGCAGTCGGATACGCATTCGCGCAGCTCGGTTTGAAGGAGAGAGGTTAGGTGTTGCTCGGCGTTCTTTTCCTCGGAAAACTCCGTTTGCCAATAGCTGCCGGTCTTCAGTTCACCATCCGAAAACTCTACGAACTCAGCAGGGCGGAGCTTACGGATACCCCTATAAATAGTTCCCGGGCTAGGGATCATCTGAAAATAAAGATAATCAAAGATGGCCTGGGGATCTATGACAGGCGAAATAGCAGGGTGCGCGACAATACTGGAGATTTGAGACGCGAATATAAGTGATCCTTTTACAACTGAATAGGCCAGGGGCCTGATTCCAACTCGGTCAATAGCAAGCAACGCGTAGTTGTCCGCGGGTTTCAGGATACAAAGAGCGAATTCGCCATGCAGCTTCTCCAGGACCTTGGGCCCAAATAACCGGAATCCCTCGGCAAGGGCGAAAGAGGGATGATGCTCTTTACCCAGGCGGGCGAGGGTGGGGTCATCCCAGACAGGATATCCTTCGATGGCGGCACATAGCTCATCGGATACAAAAGGAATTAGAGATGAGTTCGGGTGGCAGACCGAAACTGCGACGTGGCCGGCCGAATATGAGGAAGTATGATTGGGGTCGGAACCGGTGGCAGCGGTTAGCAGCGTATCAATGGAAATAGAAGGGTCAGATAGGCTTTCACCAAGCCAGCCGCATATTATCCCCATGTTTAGTTCCTGTCTGCCAGCATGGTGTTTGCGGAGGGGCGCAAAGTTCCCCGCGAGGTGGATTTCTCACTCGTGGATGATGGGGTTGGGGGTCTGTTTTTATAATCGGCGTACTCCTGTAATGCAAACTCCCTGACAAGTACGGAAATAAATATCAAGTGATACAGGATATCCCAATAGGAAAGTCCCAGAAAAAACGTCCCAACGAAATAAGCGATTAACGAAGCTCTCAGCATATAGCTGTAATTGGCGACCCATTCCATTCCTGGAGTATCACCTACCATTTTTGGAAGGCGGCCCAAGCTTATCAGCGTTCCGAGGATCAATGAGATCCATAATCCGAAGGCAATAAACCCATGTTCGGAGAACATCTCAACCGATGAGTTATGCCAATCCCGCATGGTGACCACACGCCAGCCTTCAAACCCGGCTCCAAAGAACGGATGGGAAAGGGTATGGTACCAGCCGTCTTTCCAGGCCTCGATCCGTCCCATCGCGGAAGCATCTTCCTCATAGGTCTCAAGAGTTGCCATCCTTCCGAACCATTCCTCCGGGAGATATTGGATCGCGAGATATGCACCTACAATCAGAACCGGTATGACGAGATATTTTCGTTTGCTATGCCATAGCAAAATAGTCGTTACTACCCCCATGGTTAGAAATGCACCGCGGGACCAGGATGAAAGTACGCTCATGTAACAAAGGGGGACGGCAAGAAAAATACCGCGCTTTATGAATTTGTTTTTTGCTTCCTTATACCAGAGGACAAGTAGCGGGATCGCGATCAAGACGGCAATTGCAAACGCATTATTTTCAAAAAATTGTGTAGTCGGGGGCCCGTAGACCCGGTATGAGAATCCGGAAAAGATCGCAAAAATGCCACCTTTTACGGCAATAATTCCGATAGATGCTGCGATAGTAACTATCAGGTAGAAAAGTTTTTCCCGGGTGTTAATGAGGATCAGCGTAAATATTATGGGCAGATAGATTTTACTGACAAACCATAATCGTTCCCACGCGATTTCCGGCAGATATGCCTGGGTTGTAGTGATGAAAAAGTAGAACCAGAGTATATAAAATGTGGGGATACGCCAGTCCTTAGGTATCGATTGCCTGTCCTTCGTAATAAACGTCATGACGGCAACGACAATAAACAATGCCTGATAGAGGGGAAGGGTGCGGACAAACCCCCAGGCATATGCATGAGGATTAAGGTAGCTGAAAACGGCCAGCGCGAGTACTCCATACCAGGCCTTGCGCATTGATAAGCCAATGCAGCCAAGGGCAAAGATCAGTACGGCTATGTCTCTTAATCCCATTTGGTTCTACTTCTATTAAACGTTACAAGATATGGGCCTGACCCTATGCCCGGATAGTAAATCATGCGCGATCAATCACCATCCAGAATCCCTTCCAGGACAACTCTTCTGAAGGAATGTCTCGAAATTGCTTGGCAAGTTTCGATTTAATGGCATCGAGTTTGTCCTGCTCGAGTTTCCCTGTGGCGGTAAGATGGCGTAGCTCTAATCCATGTTTCTTCAATAATTCCAAGTAGTTACACACTCGCCATCTATTTGGAAAACCCTTATGGCTGTACATGAGATTGTACAAGCTATCCGGCCAGGTGAGAAAATCAAAATCCAGGTATCTGTCCAATCCATGGCTTTTCAGATCAACCAAATGAATGGAAATGCCTCCCGGCTTGAGAGAGTCTCTAATATCCCTAATTGAGCCGTCAAGATTATTGACATGCTCCAGCACGGCCCTCGATATCACCAGATCATACTTCTCTTGATCTCCGGAAAGGCCGTTCTCGGTAACGGAATAGGATATCAGATCTGGCCGAAAACCGCTTTCGGGAACTCCTTCCTTGAGGAACGCACCATTGGCTCTGGTGCGAGTATCATAGTCCAGCAGATTGAGAAGAGCTTTATATATCTCGAGGGTTTGTGTTGAATTTCCGGATAGCGGGAATCTGTCAACGCATTTTATCTTTTTGGCGCCGAATGCATACATCAGCAGGGCGACACCGAGCGTGTCGCCCGGCCCGTACTCTAATATGGACTTTTCGGTAAGAAACGACCGGTAATCCGTTTCGTTTACATCGATCTGGCTAAAATAGTCATGGAAGCATTTTAGAAAGTACCGGGCGGTTTCCTCGGGCGACTCGGGATCCGATCCGCGACCGGTCTGGCCGGTTAGACGCACGTAATGGGAAGGGAGATACTTCGCCAATACGTTCGAGGTGACGGCCCTGGCAATCAGTAACGCATCTCTCCCCGGGTTTTCGCTATACATGCATGATATCCCAGAAAATTCCCACGAATTAGCTGCGAATGCGGGATGTTTGAGAGTGGCAGAATCTGCCGATAGGGGGAAAGTGCGGCCAGTGAATCAATCTGTCTTTCTCCATTTTCTGAAACTTCCATACATCATTCCCAGCGCGTGAGTAGCATTCATTCCCTGCCTGACATAGTAGTAATCTCTTTTTAGGAAGAGAAATACGGATTTGAGCAAATGCTTGAAGAATTGCGCAACCATAAAGGGGGGGATGCCAAAAACCGAATTATCATAATCGACGGATTCAAATAGGCCTAGTTTCATGCCGGACACGAAATGGAGTTTCCAGAAATAACGCCTGGTCATCCGGTGGGGCTCAACAAGATGTCGGACCCCAAGTTCAGGGAGATATTTCATTTTTATACCCTCCCGTAACATATCTCTGAACATGATGACGTCTTCACCGCCGCCGACACCATCCCCAACGCGGTTATATCGTTCATCGAAGCGGAGATTTGGATTATTGCGGAATATATTCATATCGTAGGCAATGATGCTTGTCCAGATAGGAGTACTTTCGTCGGTAATGATGAAGGCGTTATCTCCGTAATCAATTTCAGCATAAAACCCAAGCAACTCATCGCCAAGCCAGCGGGGACGATTGTTGTCGCGGAAATCAATCGTAATTCTGCCTCCAACACATTGAACATCACTTTTTTCCAGTTCTTTAACGGCTACTTCTGTCATAGAAATGGAAGAGGGAAGTTCATCATCGTCTATGAATAATAAATAATCACTTTCAATAGATTCGTGCAGTGCGCGATTTCTCGCATGGGCAATCCCCTGGATTTGCTCATTCACATAACGCAATTTAATGCCTGGCATTTGAGAAAAATTCTTCAGAATATCGAATGTTTCATCTGTACTGTTATTTACGATAAAAAGAATCTCGCAGAAAATTGGGCAAACCTGCTTGCGCAACTCATTTATAAGTTGGGGTAGGAAATGGGCCCGATTATATGTACATACCGCTATTGTAAGAGTTTTCATTATGTTAAAGACGGGACCTAAGAAAATATACTATTTGCCTTGAAAACTATTTCATCGAAGTGATATAAAACTAATAAACACCCAGCCTACTTCTTACTCTACTAAGATAATAAGAAAGGATGGTACTTAACGGCACTTCGTTGGCTGCAAATGTTAGTTTACAAGCCAAATCAGAAACAGAATCGTCTGCAAAAATAGTAATTCTCGGTACCAGCAATAAATTGGAATCTGTTTGTACAGACCCGGAACTGGTGGAGCATGCGATTCTGAACCCGGATGACTTGACGGCTTCTACACTGTCAGAATTATATTTTCCGAAAGGATAAGCAAAACTTAATACCTCCTGAAGCAGTATGGCTTCCAGTTTGGCCTTGGATGTCGTTATTTCCTCCAGTTGTTTATCGTAGTCCAAGGAGGAGAGATCCGGATGAGAGCAGGAGTGCGAGCCGATTTCCATGCCCTGCGAAGACATGTGACATAGTTGCGATTGATCTAGCATTTTTGTCTCATGTACGGCTTTTCCCATCCAGGTGGCGTAACCTCCTACATAGTCGGATGCGATAAACCAGGTTGCTTTCATATTTCGTTCAAGAATAGGTATAAACGCACCATTAAAGTTGTCTGCATATCCGTCATCAAATGTAAGTGCCACGGTCTTGGGGGGGAAAGTGACGCCGGATAGAAGATCGCTGAATAGAATTGTATTCCATCCGCCATTTTTCAGATATTCCAAGTGCTCCAGGAATCTTCCGGCATTTATTGAGTAAATGGAAGAAGGATTGCCGGAAGGTGTGCCATGATACATCAGCACGACAGGGTGGGATGCGGAGGCATTACCAGAAGACAGGTGTTTGGCAAGAATAAGTTTAGCTAAGCGACCTGCCATGAGGATATATACCAACAATAAGAAATGATGCCGCAATGCATCCGGAATGGAAGGGCGATGGAGAAACCTTCAGCAATAAATGGTTAGAGCTTTTTCAGGCGTCGCTTCAATCGGCTGGATTCAGGCGAGTGTTTCAGCCCTTCTTCAAGTATTTTTTTAGCCTCTTCGATCTGCCCCTTTTCAACATAGTAGTCGCTTAACGCTACATAAGGGGGCGTATAAGTAGGCTTTAGTTCTATCGCATGCCGAAATTCCATGACCGCGTCCGATATTCGATCCAGGCGTAACAGTACCTTTCCTTTGTCAACGCTGATTTTTGGTTGTAACGGGAAATCTTCAGGAGAATGTGTTTGGGTATATTCGAACTCTGTGAGAACTCCGATAAGTTCGTGCGCTTGCGGAGAACTCGAGCGCCTGTCTATCGCATTAAGCGTGTTCAATCCGGCGCAGTAATGATGCACATGAAGGAATCCGGGTCCAAGAACTCGTTTCCATTTAGAAATCTCCGCCTCAGGGACTGGTATTCCATACCTGGGACCGTGTCGAGCTTTGCAATAAGGCGGTAGAAGAGAGAATTCGGCTTCTGTAGTGGGCCAATCGGTTGCGAAAATGCCTGTAGAAACCAAAGACAGGGTGATTAGGACCAGGGCTTGTTTAAGTGAACGGTGGTGGCTCATTTGAAATAATCGATCCGGTAATCAAAAGTTAGTATACCTGGGAAAGACAAAAATCCATCAAAAAATCTAATAGGGCATTAAAAAATATTATCACGCATCTGAGGGAATTCCGATTAATTTACGGTCGCTATCTGATGGACGCCTCATTAAACAAAAGTGCTTTCGATGAGCGTATGTGCCTCGTGCGGGATATCAATTCGACCACAAAACTGGGGAAGCAGAGCGTTATTCAGAGATTCCCTGGTATATCTACCAAATACGTAACAGTCCCTATCTGGGGCTGGTCTTAATTTTCCGGTTACCAAACAGGCTCAAAATACCAACATGAATTGGTAAAGGCAATAGGCTTGGTAACATATAGATCCACTGCATGGGTGATCCGTAACCATAACGCATAGCATGCAGGAAGATTTTCCGGGCTGCCGGTAAATCGTGGGTCCAGTAGCAATCAAAGCCCTGATAGAGCAGGCGTTTACTGATGATCCCCTTCGCTTGACGAACACCAACGAGTTTTTGAATGTCGGGACGGGAGTAGAGGAATGCTCTTTGTATCTTATGCTGGTTTATAGCTATTCGGGCACGATTGTCAGTAATCTGACCGCTGTCATGATGATGATAAAAGGCCAGGACTTCCGGTACACGAATGAGCTTGGTATTGATTGCGATTTTCAGCCAAAGATCATAGTCCGCCGTAGAACTGAGACTTTCATTAAAACCGCCAGCATTTTCTATCAGGTATCTACGAACTAACGTGGCGTGTATGGGCCAAGGACAACCCCGTAATAACTTCGCTACTTTATCGGGCGTCTCAAATTCCTCAGGTATATAGGGCTTTCCTCTTCCTTCGCTTACTCCAAGATGCTGCCACCCGCAGTAGGAAATGCCATAGTCCGAATTTGCGCGGAGGGCAGAATACATTCTCTCAAGAAATGTCGGATGCCAGGTGTCATCCGCATCTAATAGTGCGATTAGAGATCCCTTCGATCTTGCCAAACCGTAGTTTCTTGCGGCGGGCCATCCGGCATTGTCTTTTTGAAGAGCTTTAATACGCTGATCTTTGGCGGCCAGATCCATAGCAACGTCATATGTATTATCGGTTGATCCGTCATCAATAATAATAAGTTCGAAATTTGAAAAGCTCTGGTTCAAAATGCTTCCCACGCTTTGCTGCAGAAAGGCTTCCGCATTGAAGGCGGGCATTAGAATAGTAACTAACTCCTCAGAATCGCTGGTCATATTGAGATACCATATTACCGAGTAATATCCGTTATATCCAAAACGTAAAGTTGTCGGCTTCCTTCATGAATAGAATCGATGCAGATATGATCACCACGACGATTCCACCGGGGATGGAGATCGCAACGAAGTTCAGCGGGAATGGAGCGGGGCGCATGTAGTAATTCTATATCTATCAACTGCTTGTTATGCATTTGATAGAGCGATAGCCGGCGTAAGTTGTATTTGCTGGGATAAGTATCTGTTACCATCCAATTCCGGTCAGGGGAGAAATTGCAGTGTCCATCTTCACGAAGAACATGTTCCCCAACAGTATTGATGGCGCCTGTTGTTTCGGAAATGCAATAAAATTTCTCACCAGCGATTGGATGATAAGCCCATACTACGAAAGTGTTGTCATCCAACCAGTCATAATGGGATACGTGGCCATGGTTGAGCAGACATCGTAATTCGCTACCGTCTATTCCAATAGAATAAAGACGGGAATTGAATCCTCCGGAAGCTGTGGCATTTCCCCATCGATGCAGGAATAGCAAGCGTGTTCCGGATGGATTTACCTGTATATGATTGACCCAATGGGGTACGTTTTTCATATCTTCAGATGGATTGAGACGGCGTAGCTCATCAAGGCTTACCAGTAATTGTTCCTTTCCTGAATCAAGCTCTATCCGTCGGATACCGTCTTCGTGGGAATGGTTTTCGGACTCCCAAGGGTCTTGTGTTCCGGCATATCCATATCCAGGACGGCGTGTATGCAATCGAGCAAAATTGAGGCTAAGCCCGATCTTGCCGTCAGGTGTAATGTCATATAGCGGGTAATCTAAAACACTTTCTTTTCCGGTAGTGATATCTAATGTGCGGCAGACATAATGGTCGTCTATTCTGTCATTGAACAGGACTTCATTGGTATTTACAGGATGCCAACGAAGCATCGCGCCCTGTTGCCAGCTCCACGCTCTGGAATTACCGACGCGTTCAATTTTGTTAGTATTGCCGGCATCAATTACACAAATACCAGCGTTGTCATTGTGCTCCGGCTGGCGATCAATGAACTCAACTTCATGACAGAGGAGCAGATTATCGTCGATTGACCAGGGGCTCTTATCATAGTAACCAAAAAAATGATGCTTCGGCCATGAGGTGACTGCTTGAGCGAGAGGTCTGCTTTTCCCGAGGAACGCAAGCCGGAAAGCCCAATTCATATTATCTTTGGCATAATCGTATAACCAACGTTCAACACGGTTTCTGATGCGCCATGGGACTATTGGATTTTGCAAAAAATATTGGTTAAAGGTCGACATGCTTGATAACTGGTGTTCGATATTATTCGCTGGATTGCTTTTTCATAATCTTCTGGATCAGCTTTAATGAGGTCGTTTTGATCATCTCAATATTCGAACTCAATGCCTCATTTTCGGGAAATATCCTGAAGAGGATATATAGTGTTGCGCCATAGGTAAAAAAGATAACAGATGTCAGTATGCAGAGGTAAAAAAACCCGTTTCTGTGGATAATGGGCGTGAGGAGATTGCTTGTCACTAGAGCAGATATTGCCGCGATTCCACTCGCAGCTATCGCGGGATATATCCCGTCTAAAAGAATGGGCCAGCTTAAACTTACATGAGAGCGGGATAACATAGATTGCAGCATCAGCATCAGGAATATTGATTTCATTGCAATTCCGATGGCGATGCCATTCAAGCCCCAGGAACTTCCTATCCAGACTGCTACTGCAGTAAATATCAAATTAAATATTTGGATGGGGGTTTCCTTGGATACCAGGTTTTGCGCGTCTGCAAGCGCGCCCATAGTCACCGCGATTACATAGGGCATGGATCCAAAAGCCAGTATCTGGAGTGGTTGGGCGGCGGGTAGCCATTTTTCTCCATAGAGAAAGTTAATGAAGCCTTCTGCTGCAAAGATAAATACCAGAAGAAATGGAAATACCGCGATTGTCATTGCGCACAATACCTTCTTATACATCAGAATGGTATGTTCCATATCATCTTGAATTCTTGATAATCCTGAGAAGAAAAGCTCATAGAGACGACCGCTGATTTCCGTTACGGGCATTTGGGCCGAACTCAGAGCCCGATTATAAATACCGAGAGAAAAGATGCTCGTCAGGCTCCCGACAAGCATGTTATCCACCTTTTTTGCACCCATACTTAATGAGTTATTGATATGCAACCACCAACCATAATTGAATAGAGTACGTAGTCCTTTAAAGTCGATGGCCCTGCTCGGGCGCCATGATATCTTGCGCGCAAGCAAGAAAGCGGAGAGTAGACCTGAAACAATGCCGGCTATGACAAGGCTGAACGGACCAAATCCTAATAGGGCGCAACTTATACTTACTGCGACCGCCAACAATCCGGTGAGTATCTGTATTTGACTGACCGTCTTGTAGTCCATTTCTCGTCTGAGTCGGGTACCAAAAATTGACGATATAGGGGTTATGACGAGCGTGGTTGCCATTAACCACATTACAAGAGTAAAGCGATCATCATCGTAAAACCCCTGCAGCCAACTTGAAAGAAATACGATACCTAAAACGCAAACCAGCGCAATTCCTTGCATAAACCAAAAGGCGGCATTCCATTGGGCATCCGTTAGTTCCTTTGCCCTGATAAGGGAGGAAGGAATTCCAAATTGGGTCTGTAGCAACAATATGGATGTATAAGCCGTTACCGCGTAAAAAACACCGAAGTCGCTGGGATCCATAATGCGGGCAAGGGCGATTCCCGCCAGAAACTGTATAGCTGAGCTGAGGCCACCTTGGAGATAGATCCAAAGGGCACCCGTTCGCATTTTTTGTCCCAGTTCGTATTTCTCAGCCATATGTAGATATCGTCTTAGCCTCGCTATTACAGACCGTTTACGCTGAAGGAGTATTTTGCCACGGCAAGGGTGTCATGAACCCCGGAATTATTCCAGCTCTTCCAGGTCGCTTCCAGCCCCCGGTATGAAGGACGGCGCTTCGTTTTCACTGGACCGACCGTTGCTCCTGATTCGCAGCATACCAAAATAGCCGGCGCATCCCCCCAATACCTCCAGGATCCAGTCCGTGGCGTCCGGATTCTTGTGGGGCAAAGCCAGTTGTCCCAGTTCGATGCCGAAGGCGACACAAAAGAGAATGCCCATCGATGCAAAGCCGTAGATTGTTTGCCACGGGGGGCGCGCCTGCGGGCGGCCAAAGGCGAGAACGGCGCCCAGGGGGAGGAAGAACAGGATCTTGTGCAGCAGTTCCGTGACGGCGCGGAACTCAGTGCCGTAGTAGTAGGCATGAAACGGCACCCGCAGAAACAGCTGCGTACGCTCCCTCAGGAATGACCAGTCAAATCTGAAGTCGAAGGGATACCAGAATACCGCCATCAGGATCAGGGTCCAGACCAGGCCGGCGGCGATCGTCAGTGTCAGCGTCTTGGTGACAGACGATACCGGCCGGTCAGGGAGGCGTTCCTGACGGGGAAGGAAACGGGCGCCCCAGACACCCACCCCCGCCCCGATCATGGCGGTCAGGATGTCGGTGATATCGGAGACCCTCGAGTAGACGAAGAACTGCATGCATTCAAGAAGGGTGGCGGCGAGGACCACCCAGGCCCAGGCCTGTACCCCCTGCCGTCTTCCGGATACCACCCAGAGCAGGCTGACCGGCGCCCAGATCAGGGCATCCGTGACCAGGTCATAGATGCGCTGCGCGGGATCCGCGACGTAATACCCGAAAGGGATCAGGTTGATCTTTCCACTGCTCCATTTGTGGAAGATTTCCACCGGGCTGATGGTGAGGTCCAGGGGGAGAAGGCTGTAAAGGAACAGTCCCGCGAGATAGACCCAAAGCAGTCTTTCCGCCAGTTGTACCGGACCTCTGGTTTCAAGGGCCTGTGCAGTCCATCGGCGTAGCTCCTGGCCGCGCCACCACCAGAGCGCGATTCCGATGGCCGCCCCGAGGGTCTCGGCCACAATATCATTCAGGGACACCGTGCGTTGCGGAAAATAGATCTGGGTGAATTCGATTCCGAGGCTCAGGAGCGATGCGCCCGCGAGTATCAGAATAGAAACAACGAGCCGCCGAATCCCCGGTCTGGAGGGCCAGAGCAAACAGGTAAAGAGAAAACTGAGCGGAATGAAAAGCAGAATGTTGGCTACCCAGTCCGCACGCGCCCATATGCCCAGCTTAAGGTAACGGATTCCGATAAGCCGCTGCAGTGCCTCGTCAAACGGGACGGGTTTGTACTCCAGGGGAACCAGACTGCCGTAGATTACAAAAATAAGGTACCCAAGGGTCAAAAGGATCCATCCCAACCGCAATCTATGTCTTATTTTTTCTTCGGTCACTTGGATTAGGGGCCCAGGGGCCGGTATCTGTTATGGTTTAAACGGTTGGCGATCAGTTTCCAGAAGGGATACTGGGCAATGCAAACGATGATAATGAGCGCAGCTTCCATCATCACATATCTGGTTGCGAGCGATGTGCCGGACACCAGGGACTTGCGGTTTGCACTAAGGAGGAATTGCAGGGCGGAAAAATCCTGATCGTATTTGTGAACGTGCTGTTCCAGTCCGAAATACAAAAGCACAAATCCAAGCGATACGCCGGTAACCACAAAAATCACCACCCGCGTCCAACTTCTGAATACTCCGGCTAAAAAGCCTCCCAGGTAGGATCCCGGTAAAAAGCTGATGAAGACCCATCCGGCAAGGGAAAGGAAAGCTAAAAATCCCCCCTGGTTGGCCATTAGCTCAACAAGGTTATCGGTTGCAGCCTGGACTACCACAAAATAATAGGTAACAGGAAACAGAACAAAAGACCAGCTAACCCAGATTTGAAAGCCACCGGGTCTCAGATGCCTGAAAACGGATAACTCCAGCGAGAGAACGCTGATTCCGACCAGTATCATCGAAGGAATGGAAAAGAAAGCGATAAATCTCAAGAGCGTCTCGACAGGAACAGACCATTCCAGGATTGGAGAACCGACAATGTCATGGATGCTTTCCGTGGGTACCGTGTAATTCAGCAATATCCAGATAACAAATGCATGCAACAGGATCCATAGCGGATAACTTGCCAGAAACAGGTTTCTGTTCCGGATCGATTCAAACCCCAGGTAGACGGGAATCCCAAAGGTACAAACCAAAATGGCGGCGAAGAGCAGGGCCGATAGGAGGATATTGTGCCCGGTAAACAGCTCAATAACGTTGTAGGGTACCTGCGGAAGTTTTGCAATCATCAGGCATCCGGTAATCAGGAGCAGATATGAAGCAATAAAATAGAACGGGGTTTTCGGCGTACGCATGATCTGGGATATTTATCGGATTTGTATCATTTGGCGTACAGCAGATTCCGTACATACCGAACAGGTATTGCATAACTGATCCCTGACGGGTCCTTCAATACGGCCTCTTTGGTGCCCTTCACGAACACGCTGTTAACCACTCCGATCACCTCTCCGGTCGCAATGTCGTATACGGGACTGCCGCTGTTTCCCGGATAGGCGATCGCATCCAGCTGATAGACGTTGAAAGGGGTTTTCAGTCGCTGTATCTGTTGCGCGGTGAGCTGGCTGGAGGAGTGCGCCGGTATCACGATGGGGGTTATGGTCGAGATAATCCCTTTATGGGTGGCGGGATACAGTCCCAGTGCCGTGCCGAGGGGGAATCCGGTAAAGGCTACCTCGGTTCCTTCCTTGATCTCCGGGCCCCGGTAAAGGACAACTGCGGGAATGGGGGTTCCTGAAATCTCCAGCAGGGCCAGATCATGATCCGGATCCGAACGCAACACTTTGGCCTTTCTGATCTGAGCTGATTTTCCCCGGCCGGCGAAAACAGCCAGAGACTCGTTTTTCCCGTTATCGAGCTTTTCCGCGATGACATGGTGATTGGTGATCACCATTCGCCCGTTTCCGACCACAAAGCCGGTTCCGAGATATTTGGCCACCGGCTGCTTGGCGGAAGCATGGGGAATGGGTGTGATGGTCCCGACGGCCACGACGCTGCCGCGGATCTTACCGATGGTGTCGGGTAGACCAGCGGCGGACAGCGCTTCGGGGACGAAGAGCGATGCAACAAGGAGGCAGAAGACGCTAAGCCGAAAGCGCGCAATAACATTCTGTTCACCTTGGTTTGTCATGTTCAGGAGGAAGCGATATCAGGTAAAAAGCGCATAATAAACCTTTCCATCAGACCAAGGAAATGGACCGGTCGAGAGTTTGCTGTAGTTCAATTTTTCGTTTTCCCGTTAAGGACTCGAAACCGGGGGCTCTCCGGTCATGGGAGATGGTTGATTCTGTATTCGGGTCCGGGAACTCGGTTGCGGAATCTGCCATACTTATCGCCCAGAGGACAGGTCGTTTCGAGGAATAACCATTGTGGCCAAACCGTTTCATTACGAGTCAGCCTTTTCCCGTAATATCGGGTGGATTACGGAGACCGAACAACAAATACTCCGCTCCAAGCGCATCGCCATCGCCGGTCTGGGCGGTGTGGGCGGAAGTCATCTTCTTACCCTGACCCGCCTGGGGATCGGGAAGTTCAACATCTCCGATCTGGATATCTTTGAGCTCGCCAATTTCAATCGCCAGGCCGGGGCCAGCATCAGCCATATCGACCGTTCCAAGGTCGATGTCCTCGCGGAACTCGCCCTGGACATCAATCCGGACCTGGAACTGGGAAAATTTCCTGAAGGCGTGACGGCGGAAAATTGCGACCACTTCCTGGAGGACGTGGATCTCTACGTGGATGGGCTGGATTTCTTTGCCGTGGAGGCGCGGCGCATGGTATTTGCCGCCTGCGCGGAAAAGGGTATCCCGGCCATAACGGCGGCGCCCCTGGGTATGGGGGTGGCGTTGTTGAACTTCCTGCCGGGCAAGATGACCTTTGAAGAGTATTTCCGGATGGAGGGACAGTCTGAAGAGGAGCAGCTCCTCCGGTTTCTGGTCGGGCTGTCACCCGCCATGCTGCAGGCGCCCTACCTGGTGGATAACACGCGGGTCGACCTGGACAGCCATAAGGGCCCCTCTACCCCCATGGCCTGCGAACTCTGCGCCGGCGTGGCGGCCACCCATGCGCTGAAGCTGCTCCTCAACCGCGGGAAAGTACCGGCGGCCCCGCGAGGGGTCCATTTCGATGCCTACCGTAACAAGCTGTCGTTTACCTGGCGACCGGGGGGGAACAATAACCCTATTCAGCGTTTAGCCGTCAGGATCGCCAAGAAAAAGCTATCCGCCACGATAAATCGCCCCGCAAGTGCTTCGGATGAGGGGCAGGCAAGAACCCCTGTCGGCCGGATTCTCGATCTGGCCCGTTGGGCCCCCAGCGGTGACAATACCCAACCCTGGCGTTTCGAGGTGGTCAGCGACACTCATATGGTCATTCACGCCCACGACACGCGCGACTGGTGTGTCTACGACCTGGACGGCAGACCCAGCCAGATAGCCGTAGGAGCGTTGCTGGAGACTCTGGCGATCGCCGCCTCCGCCGAAGGGCTCCAGGCGGAGTTCATCCGCAGAGCGGACGCCCCGGAAGAAAATCCGATCATTGACGTGAAATTGTCCGAGGCACCGAATGTCGTACCGGACCCGTTGCTGCCCTTTATCCGTGCCCGGGTGACCCAACGCCGTCCGTTCTCGAGCAAACGCCTGGGGAAACGGGAAAAAGCGGCGCTGGAATCATCCGTCGGAGCCGGGTACCGGGTGGTATGGGTGGAGGGTTGGGAACGCAAGTGGGAGATGGCAAAGCTCCTTTATCGCAATGCCCATATCCGTTTGACCATCCCCGAGGCCTACGAGGTCCACAAACGGATTATCGAGTGGGACGCCCAGTTCAGCGCGGACCGAATCCCGGATCAGGCCCTCGGAGTAGATAAGGTAACCCTGCAACTGATGAAATGGGCCATGCGGAGCTGGGAGCGGGTACGGATGCTGAACCGTTATTTTGCGGGAACCGTGATTCCAAGGGTGCAGTTGGACCTGATTCCTGCGTTGCAATGCGCTGCGCATTTTTTGATTATTTCCGATAAGCCGCTGAAAAATATAGATGATTATCTCCAGGGAGGGCGGGCTATGCAGAGGTTCTGGTTGACGGCGGCCGGCCTGGGACTGCAGTTCCAGCCCGAAATGACCCCCCTGATCTTTTCCCGCTATGCCGCGGTGTCAGTTAATTTTACACAGGATCTCCGGGCCGTCGAGGAGGCCGGGATATTGGCGGCCAGACTCAGAAAAATACTTGAAAAAGAAGATGTTATGAATGCGGTATTCATGGGTAGAGTGGGAACAGGGCGATCCCCCCGGGCGCGCTCCCTGCGTAAAGCGGTGGATTGATCGCCTCTATCCTGTCTCAGGTCCCCGTGATGTTCCTCAGGATCCCCCGGTTTTGTTGTCAGGTTTTTTTACAACCTGGGATTTCAAACGCTGTTTTGGTAACTGTTCAGAGATAAATAATATCTTAAAAACAATGAGTTATGATGTATTGTGCGAAGTTGGCAGGGTAGTTGCATTCGTAAGGGCTAGATTCAGCAAGACGCTGGATTAGGACTTTACGGAGATTAGTAAAATGAATAAAAAGCTTATCGCAGCAACAGTATTTGGCGCCGCCTTCCTGACGGGCGGCCAAGCCTTTGCGTTTCCAAGTGCAAGTGGCTATGAGGGCGCTTTCTACAATAACGCAGAAGTGCTTTGGGACCAGGACGGATCTCAGTCCGTATCTGCCGGAGACATCTTCTGGGGCACCTATAACGTACAGAACATCAAGGATTCCTGGACCATAACCGGACAGGCCGGTCCTGATATCTGGGACGGAACCAGCACACCTGCGGAGATTACCGGTTATTTTGTACAGGAGGTCAAGGCCACCTGTCTGCCCGGACAGGTCTGCGGTGCCACCGGTATCGTGAATCCTTTCGCCGAAGCCCTGATCATCCTCGGTTCGGCCAGCGTCGACCCGAACGGCATCTTTTCCGCGGCTGATCTGGCTGCCGGCGCCATGATGCGGGTTTTCGTGGACAACGCCAACAACTACGACGACACCTTCCAGACCACCGCGTTGGCAACCGCCACCGACGGCGCGGTAGCCTTTACCCTGGGTGACGGCGCAAGCGCCGAAACCGGCAATCTGGCCGGTTACAACTACACCCTGGCACCGCTGGTACCGCCTGGGGCTGGTGACGTCGGTGAGAGCTACGGCGGGTTGAACTTCGTCTATGACGAGGCCGGCATTATCGTTGTGTCCTCCGTGAACGACCCCAATGAATCCTTCTCCATACTTCTGACCGGTATTGACGGCCCGAACAATCCCAGCGATTTCGGCCTGCCGAATCCGGGGACGGACGTGGACTTCTACTTCAACTCCGAGATCTTCTCGCTCAGCACCTTCGGAACCCCGTTTGGCATGCTGAATGCGGACGGAAGCGCGATGGACGGTATGTACATGCACTTCGGGAGCAACGACCCCGCTGTGATGAACATCCCTGAGCCCGGTACTCTTGCACTCGTCGGTCTCGGTCTGTTCGGCGCCGGGTGGTCCCGTAAGTCCCGCCGTCAGGCTCAGAAATAAGGGTTATTCCTAACACGACCCTAGAGCGATAAGCAACGAGGGTCTTTCCAGGAAGGAGGGCCCGGGAAATTGATAAACCCCATCGGTTTCGATGGGGTTTTTTTTTGACCTAACAAAATTTCCGTGCAAATAGTAATATTGGGCCCTTCAGGGGAAAATGCCGCCCAATTCGATCAGGACAGCAAATGGATGCGAGTATGAATATGATTTTCAGGTGGGTTCTTCTTTTGGGTTTTGTTTTGGTTATTTCCGCATGTGCTGGAGAAATGAGTGATACGGAGCATGTGGAAAAAGCACAGGAAAATCTGTCAAAAGGAGAATTGAAACCAGCGGTTATCGAATTGAAAAACGCGCTGGGGAAAAATCCCAATAATCCCGAGGCAAGATTTCTATTAGGCAAGATCTATCTGAAACTCGGTAGTGCGCCGGCCGCGGAAAAAGAGTTGCTCAGAGCCCGGGAGTCGGGTGCTGACGACAATAGGGTATTGCCCATTCTTGGGCGGGCTCTGTTTACTCAGGGAAAAGGCGAAGATCTGATTGCCTTGCCTCTCGATAAACTCAACGACGACAACCGGGCGGACGTCCTTACCACACAGGGGCTGATGAAGCTGGCGTTGCGGGACGTGGAGGGAGCCTCTTCGCTGATCAACCGGGTATTGGAGAAAAATCCGGAATCGCCCTATGCGTTGGTTGCGAAGGCCCGTCTGCTGGCCGTAAACAATGAACTGGACCAGGCCAGAGCGCAGTTAACGTCTGTTTTTAAGATAGACCCTAACTACGCGTTGGCGTGGAGTTTTTTCGGTGATCTTGAACAACAGGCACGAAAGCTGGAATCTGCCGAGGACGCCTATACAAAGGCGATAAGGAATAACGAGTTTTACAAATTCGGTGACTATCTGAAACGTGCCATGGTTCGGGTCCGGTTGAGGAAGTATGAAAAAGCTCAGGCGGATCTTAACCCCCTGAAGAAACGCTCGCCGTTACACCCGGGGGTCAATTACGCAGTGGGACTGGTAGCGCTCGAGAAGAAAGATTTGAAAGAGGCTCAGGCCGCTTTTGAAATTGCCTATATGGATAAAGAGCGGTATCCATTGGCGCTGTATCTGCTAAGTATTACCAACTATCTTCAGCGTAATATGCAACAGGCGGAAACCTACGCTGCCAATTTCGTGGCCCAGAATCCGGAATTCGTACCGGCCTATAAGATCCTCGCTGCCATAAAGCTGCAAAAAGGTGAATACGCAGAAGTGGAGGAATTGCTGCGCCCGGTTATCGACAAGAGTGGAGAAGATGCGTTGTTGCTGAACCTTTTTACGACTGCTTTGCTGAAGCAGGGTAAAACGGAGGAGGGCATAGGGCTGCTGGAAAAAATGGCAGAAAAACAGCCGGAATCCGCTGATGCGCAAATGCGCCTGGGAGCCGGTTTGCTAATGGCAGGAGAACAAGGTCCCGCAATGGAGCGGATTGAGGAGGCTATTCAGCTGAATCCCCAGTATCAGCAGGCGGACATGTTATTGGTCCTTAATTATCTGGGACAGCAGAAATACGAAGAGGCACTGAAAGCGGCGGAGAGGTATCGCGAGCGTCAACCGAAATTGGCGGAACCCCTGAATCTGTTGGGGCAGATTTATCTCGCGACAAACAAGGAAGAGAAGGCTCGGGAAGCATTTTCGCAGGCGAGAGCGTTAGAGCCCGGAAACCCGTCAGCCAATCACGCGTTGGCGGATATGGCATTGAGAAAAGGGAAGCATGACGATGTACGTCGCTACTACAATGAGGTGCTTAATTATCATAAGGACTATCTGCCCACCTTGTTAAGGTTGGCAGCCCTCAGTATATCAGAGAAAAACGAACAGGCTGCTGAAAAACATCTGCAACAGGCAATTGCCATTTACCCGAATGCCGTTCAGCCTAGATTGATACTGGCGGAACAGTATCTACTGCACGGAAGGCCCGAACAGGTATCGATATTGTTCGACGAGCTGGAGGATGCGCAAAAAGCAACTCCTGCGGTTCTGAATATCATCGGTATGGCCCAACTGGAACAAGAAGTATTTCCAAAAGCTAGAAGCACACTGGAGCAACTGGTTAGAACGCAGCCGGGTTCGGCCCAGGCGCATTATCTACTGGCAAGAGCGTATGCCGGATTAGGCGAACAAAAGAAGATGGAGTCCGAACTGGAAAAAGCTCTAAAGTTGGCGCCCAGGCATTTCCCAGCTCATCTGGCACTTGCGCTTTCGCTATTGGATCAGCAGCGCGAAGACGAAGCGAAACGACATCTTGAGGTACTAAAAGAGATTGATCCGGATCAGTTGGAAGTACTGCAGTTGGACGTAGCATTGGCTCGCCGTGAGCAGAATCATGAGAAGACCCTCGGTCTGCTGGAGCGAATCTATCGGCAGTCGCCCAGTACCTCCAGTATGTTGGATCTGGCCAGGCAACGGTGGGGCATGGGCGACAAAAAGGGTGCTATCGAGTTGCAGGAAACCTGGATTAATAGTCATCCCGATGATATTCCGGCGCGGATGGCGCTGGCAAATATATATGCCCAGGAATCTAACGTCGATGCGGCGGTTGAGCAGTATAAAAAGGCTCTGGAAAAGGATGAGAAAAACCTCGTTGCGCTTAACGACCTCGCTTGGTATTTGCGTGACTCCAAGCCTAAGGAGGCCCTTGAATATGCGCAGCGCGCAAATGAGATCAAGCCCGACACGGTAACCCTGATGGATACTTTGGCGGTAGTGTTGCTGAAAAACGGCGAACCCAAAAAGGCTCAACGGTTGATGGATAAGGTGATGTTGAAAGCACCAAAGGATCCTACAACGAGATATCATAGCGCCATGATCGACGTGGCAAACGGAGACAATGACAAGGCACAGGTTACGCTAGTAGCGTTGTTGAGAGAGGGAAAGGATTTTCCGGAAAAGCAGAATGCAAGCGAGTTGTTGAATAAACTTCGTTCCGGTAAATAGAGCATCCGGGATAGCGCTGTCAGATATTGATCGGTTATATGGATAGACATATGAATAAGATGTTAAAGGGTATTGCCGTATTCGCTTGTGCCTTTGTGCTTGCGGCCTGTGGCGGGAGCTTTACCGATGAACAGTACGTCGAGAAAGCCCAGAACTATATGGATCAGGGTGACATGAAGTCCGCCTCGATAGAGCTTAAAAACGCCCTTAGAGAAAATCCGGATAACATGCAGGCCCGTTGGTTGCTGGGGAAACTCCATCTGGAGCTGGGTAATGCGCCGGCCGCGGAGAAGGAGCTGAACAGAGCAAGAGAGCTTGGGGTTGCGGACGAACTGGTACTGCCGCTCCTGGCGCAGGCTCTTCTCGAGCAGGGCAAAACGGCGAAGGTCCAGGAAATCTCGAAGGAGGGCTTGCCTGGCGAACAACAGGCAAAGGTTGCTGCTCAGCAGGGATTGGGAAAACTGGCGGAAGGCAACACGGAGGATGCGGCGGCGCTCATTGATGAGGCGCTACAAAAGGATCCCAACTCGGCGGAGGCACGGGCGGCCAAGGCACGTCTTCTTGCAACAAAGAAAGAGTGGGAAAAAGCCAGGGAAGAGCTTGATGTGATATTTGAGAACGATCCGGAATATGCGCCGGCCTGGAGTCTTTTGGGTGATATAGAGCAGCAGGAACGAAACTTCGAGCGGGCACTGGAAGCCTATACCAAGGCGGTAAATTTTCGCGTAAACGATCTTAGAGATCGTTTGAAAAGGGCACTTATCCTTATAGAACTGCAAAGGTATGAGGAAGCGCAAAAAGACATCGATGTCCTGATGAAGCAGAGTCCGCTTCATCCGGGAGTAAACTTTGCCCAAGGAATGGTTCATTTTCAGAATAAGAAGTTGCAGGATGCGCAGGCGTCCTTTGATTTGGCTTTGAACGATAAGGAAAGATACCCGCAGGCCCTGTTTTTTAACAGCCTGACAAACTTCCTCCTTGGGAATATCGAGCAGGCGAGAACCTATGCCGAGGAGTTCTTTGCCCGGTTTAGAAATAGTATTCCGGTACGTAAGCTTCTCGCCACCATTGATCTTACCGAGGGAAAATATGCAGAGGCCGAAAATCTTGTGCGTCCGATTACTGCCGAGATGGAGGACGATGCGGTTGCATTGAATATTCTCGCCAATGCACTTCTTGGTCAGGGAAATACGGACGAGGCGATTGAATTGTTGTCAAAAGTTGCTGTCCTTCATCCCGAATCGGCGACAGCCCAGGTACGATTAGGAGCCGGCCTGCTGTTGGCCGGAGAGCAGGATAGTGGTGTAGAGCATATTGCGACAGCGATCCAACTGGATCCGAAATTCCAGCAGGCGGATATTCTGCTGGTGTTTAACCACCTGCAGCGAAAAGAATATGAGCAGGCACTGAAGGCGGCGGAATCCTACCGGGATCGTAACCCTGACAGCTCGGCCCCTTATAACCTGATCGGTCGCGTTTATCTTGCGCAGGAACAGGAACAGGCGGCTGAGAATGCATTCGAAAAAGCACGTTCAATTACACCGGGCGATCCATCCGCAAATCATGCCTTGGCGTCTTTGGCAATAAAGAATAACGATTTTCCAAAGGCCAGGAATTACTACAAGAATGTATTAGATAAGCATGATAATTATCTGCCTACTTTGCTTAGCCTGGCGGTGCTGGATGAACAGGAGGGTAAGGAGCAGTCAATGGTGGAGACGCTGCAGAAAGCAAGTGCGGCGCATCCAAACGCGGTACAGCCGAGATTGCTGTTGGCACGCCATTATTTGGTAAAAGGGAAGCCGGAGCAGGTTCAGCCTCTTTTTGTGGATCTTTCAGATATGCAGAAGGGCAGCCCGTCTGTTCTCGGCGTGATTGGGTTATCGCAACTGGCCTTGAGATCGTTTTCGGATGCTAAATTCACTCTGGAAAAACTGGTTCAGAAGCAGCCCGGCTCGGCGGAGGCTCATAGCTTGTTGGCTAGAGCCTATGCAGGTCTCGAAAATAGAGAACGCACCAAAGAAGAGTTGGAAAAGGCCGTTGAATTGAATCCGAAGCATTTCACGGCCCGGTTGGCATTAACACGAGTTCAAATACAGGAAGGGGCCATCAAGCAAGCGGGTGAAAATCTAAAGGTACTTAAGGAACTCGCTCCGGATCAGCCGGACATAGTGGCATTGGAGATAACGATTGAAAGGAAGAAGGGGAATGCGCAACAGGCATTGAGCGTTGCGCAGTCTTATTACGATCGATCGCAAACTACCGCAAGTATGCTGATGCTTGCAGCGCAATTGACTGATAACGGAAACAAGGCGAGCGCGATAAAGATACAGAAGGACTGGCTCGTTGCTCATCAGGATGATATGGCGGCGCGTTTGGCGTTAGCGAATATGTATACCAGGGAGAACATGGTCGATGAATCGATAACGGAATATAGAGTCATCCTGAAGCAGGATCAGAAAAACCTTATTGCGCTGAATAACCTGGCATGGTTTCTTCAGGATAAGAACCCGCAGGAAGCGCTCGAGTACGCAAAACGCGCGGATGAAATCCAACCGGAGTCCCCGGAAATCATGGACACTTTGGCGATGGTGATGTTAAAGAATGACCAGGCAAGACAGGCGCAAAGAGTGATGGATAAGGTTATTAAGCTTGCGCCGGAAAATCTTTCCATGAAATTCCATAGCGCAAAGGTGGATATTGCCGCGGGCGACAGATCTACCGCTGAAGTGAAATTGACGGAAATTATGGGAGCGGGAAAGGAGTTTTCGGAAAAGGAAGAAGCAAAGAGACTCCTGGAACAGCTTCAGTCAGGGGGAAGATAAGACGATGGAATATATGTTCAGGCAGGTGTGGCGGTCGGGGCATGCTTGAGGATACTGTCGTATCCGGGACGGATGTCTGCGGGATCGACGAGCTAAATGGGAAAATGGCCTTCCAGGGGTCGCTAAGACCAAGTAAAAACCAAGGAATTAGAAAAAGGGGAATGCCGGGAAAGGTAGATAGCATGCGAATTGTTAGGGTCCGGCGCCCGAATGTTACCTATAATTTCCTTATATATAACGAAGTTAAAAGAGATGAAAGGAATACAATTCCTAAAATGGGATTAATCCCCTGATTCAGGGTTGTAACTACGGACGACAAAAGGAATTTCAGTGAGCGGGAATAGGCTCTATAATTCATTTAGGGAATTAAAATCGCTTGGCGCCCGGCCCCGGGGTATTGGTGACACCAGGTGGGTGGCTCGTGTTGTTATGCGCGTCATTCCTGTCGACATGACTACCCCAGGTTGCGGAGTATAAGTTGTGGCTATCAGAATAGCAGTAGCACGTACGGCGAAAGAACTGGACGATGTGTTCAGGCTTCGCTACGACGTATATGTACGGGAGCGTGGTAAATTCTCGGCCGAGGGAGGAGAAGGAGGTCGTATTGTCGATCGTTTCGACACCCTGCCGGGTGTTGCCAATATCGTCGCTTATAACCACGATCAGGCAATTGCCGCCATACGTATAAACAAGGACACTCCATTGGGTCTCCCAGCGGAGGAGTATATAAGTTTCTCCGATTTTCGGAAGCGTCTGCAGAAGGAGGCAAAATCCGGCGATAGCGAGCCTCCGAAGATAATCGGCGGCAGTATGCTGGTGGTTGATAAGGAGTGGCGTAACCGACGGAACGTGATTTATGCCCTGTTTAAGACAGCTGCGGGTGTATTGCATAGCTGGAAATGCACCCATGTTATAGGGGCTGTTTCCAAGGAGAGCCTGTCCATATATAGTCGTGCCAATTTTGAACAGGTCGGGGAAGAGATCTGGAATGACACCGTGGGTGACACACTGGTGCCGATCATGGCCTACTACCCGAAGATCTACAAATGGGCGTTCGGGCAGATCACGAAAAGGATTAACAGCTTCTGGGTGGACAATTTTTCCGGCCGCTTCCAGCGCCGGTTGCTTTCCGCCGGGGAAGTGCTGTTTTCCCAAAACGACACGGCCGATTATGCCTACGCGGTGGACGAGGGATGGATTTCCATCTCCCGTTACGACCCGGATGGAAATGAGATGGTATTGGCCAATCTCTCCAAGGGCGCACTATTCGGCGAATTGGCACTGTTCGATGGGGAAACCCGTTCCGCCACCGCGACGGCTGTCACCAACAGCGAGCTTATCACCATCGAACGGGCAGACATGCTTGAGTTGTTGCGGGAAAACCCCGATCAGATAGAACGGCTTCTCGAACATTTTGCCAGAAGACTGAGGGAAACGGATAATCTGGCGTTGATCCAGGCGTTCTCACCGCAGACCAAGAGGGTGGAATACGCTCTGAACCAGATCTGGGGCTCCGCCAGCTTGGACAGAAAAAATCCTCACCTGAGAGTGGCGAAGATCGGACCCAAGCAGATCGCAAAATCCGCCCAGGTGCGTGAGTGGGAAGTGCGCAGAATTCTCGAGACCATGAAAGTGGACGGTCAGCTGGAATATGGAGAGAACCTTATTCGCTTCTTCCAGGCGCCGGTGAGCAAGGATGTCGAGGTGTTGGAGGAATCTCCTGTATAGAACCTTCCTTCAGGCACTCGGCCATAGTCATTTCCCTGAAGGCCTGACGCTCCGGATGCTATAGGAAATTTACGCGGTAATCGTAAAGACACGGCGTCGTATGGGACCGTGTTTTATTAAACCGACATTCTCTTAATCAATAGATTCCGATTCGAATGTAATAATTACTCGAACGGGTGAGGAAAAGAAAAGCCCCGGTGGCAGGGAGGACTGGATAGGCCACCGGGGCTTTTTTGTCGCTCGGCAAAGAATCTCTTCCGTGAATCTTCCGTGCAGTGCCGGGTCATCCATGACAGCCTTCATTGGCGACGGGGAAATGGTGACAAATCGGGCCGCGTTTTTCAACAGGAATAGAAAAATTAGTTTGGAATTAAAATGATTCTAAATTTATCGCCCTAAAGTAAGTGATTGGATAGTGGGCGGAGCCCGCGCATCGGGCTGTCTATTTTGCCATCGCTGCGCAGGCCGGGATCCTGTAGGAGGGAAGCGCTCTTCCCCCGTTTGCGGGGGCGGGGTGGGAGGGGGAGCGGATTCAGGTGATTCAATGAACCAGCTGGGAAGAGAAGGTCAGGATTTCGTCCTTTTTCTCGAGCAGCTTGGCAAACAGCTCGTAGATCTGTCTGGCGTCCAGCCCCAGGGAGGTCAACAACTCCTCCGGGATCTCTTCGTGACCGGCATAACTCAGGCCGTGGATACGTAGCAGGCTGTCAGCCACGTAAACCAGGTTCGGGTAGACGGACTGCTCGCCTCTGAAGTCCGGGTCATTCTGGTGGGCGATCGAATTGACCAACTCGGCAGGAAGATCCCAGGCTTGAAGCAACCAGAGACCCAATGAGACGGGATTTACACCCAGCAGATATTCACTGAGCTGAGTTACGGAGAGGTGGGGATTGCTCTGAAGCAGATTGTTCAGGGCCTTGTGTTCCTCCGGCATCAGATGACCGAACACCAGTAGCCAGAGATTATGCAGCAGCCCGGATAGATAAGCGATGCCGGGATTCGGCTTTTGTTTGCTTTCCACCAGGCCGGCAAAGCGTTGGCATAATGTGGCGCAAAGGACGGCATTGGTCCAGAACGCACGCATGCCTATCGGCCCCTCTTTCTCCACCTGCAGCGGTGCGATAGCCGTGAGACCCATTGCCAGGTTCATGACCACGTCAAATCCCAGGACACGGGCAATGGCCGCCTTTATGGTCTTGATTTCGCCTCTGAACCCGTAGAGTGCGGAGTTGGCCCAGCGAATCACCTGGGCCGACAGCGCAGGATCCTTTTCGATTATCCTGGCCAGAGCGGCCGCGTCCGCGAAAGGGTCATTATAGAGCTGAATGATCTCATGAACGATTTCCGGTAACGGCGGTAGCTCCTCGATCTTATTGATTCGATCATGGAGGTCGTAGGCGGGAGCGGAATCCGCCAGTGGAACGCCGGTATTCTGCAGAAGCTTTAGCGCACTCTTCTTCTCAATAAATATCGAACTATATGTTTTTCCGGCCATGTTCCTTAAGTCCTTTTTACTCGTACCAATATCAATTCAATTTGTATTTTTTCAACTTCCGGTAAAGAGTTCGCTCACTGATACCCAAGGCAGAGGCCACCTTGCGCCGATTTTTGCTATGTTGCGCCAGAAGTCTTGAGATCTGGCGCGCTTCGAACATTTCCACTTCCGACAGATTGCTGCCGCCCAGGGGAGAGTCAACCTGAGAAACATCGTCTGCCGCTCCTGGCCGCATGGCGCTGGAACTGAACTGAAGATGTTCAGGGCGAATAACACCATCCGTACTTAGGGCGGCGGCAAGTTGTATAAGATTGCGCAGTTCCCGGATATTGCCCGGAAAATCATAGTCCGATAGGTTATCGAGCGCCTGATAACTCAATTGAAAAACCCTCCCTGTCGATGCATTCACCTGATCAAGGAAATATTCGGCCAACAGCGGTAGATCATCGATGTGTTCCCTGAGGGCCGGAATCTTCACAGGAAACACGGCAAAACGAAAATAGAGATCTTCCCGGAATTGTCCGGTCTTTATTTCCTTGAGGAGATCCCGGTTGGTCGCGCATACGATGCGGACATTCGCATGCAGGGTGTTGGTGCCGCCGACGCGCCTGAAACTGTTTGTTTCCAGCGCGCGCAACAGCTTCGGCTGCATGGCTAAGGGTATCTCTCCGATCTCATCCAGAAAAAGCGTTCCTCCGTCGGCCAGCTCAAACAAGCCCCTTTTCGTACCGGTTGATCCGGTAAATGCTCCCTTTTCATGACCGAACAACTGGCTCTCGAAAAGGTGCTCACCGAGGACCGTACAGTCAACCGTTATAAATGGGTGATCCCTACGGCTGGACTGGTTATGTATGAATTCAGCTGCAAGTTCCTTGCCTGTTCCGCTCTCACCATAGAGCAGAACGGGGGAATCTGATTCCGCTGCAAGGGCAAGGCGTTCCATCATTGAGAGCAGTACCTTGGATTTACCGATAATCTGCGGAACGTCGGGGTGCTGGTTTGTGGTCAGGGCCAGGGGGACCAGGGAGAGCCCGAGATATATGGAGTGATCGGACGCCTCAACAGGGTACCCCCTAAGACGGCAGGGAAGGGGACTTTTTCCCAGTAGATTCAACGAAGTAACGGTCTCGTGGGGCTCCAGAGAGGAAAAGATCTCCTGAAGAAGATCCCCGGACAGGGGATCGACGGAATTTGATTCCTCCTGACCGGTAAAAAACCTGTAACAGTTCAGCCCTACAATTTCATCACGGGAGACGGACAGTTGGCGTTCAAGGGCGGAGTTTATCGCAACGATGCGATACTCCTGGTCCAACAGCAAAAAGGGCTGTTGATGGGTATCGATGACAGATTGAACAGAAAGGGAGGTCTCAGCCACGTTTTAGTCGACATCCATTATTCTGAGGGGGCCGAAGCAATGTAACTAAAATAATTATACAGGGTTTATCGGAATGGGTATGCCAAATACCTGACAATAACACTGACAACGCTGACGGACTATGACACAAATGTCATGAACGTGACAAATGAATACCGGGATTTTGTTCTTATTTTTCAGATATTTCCTACAAGCATTGGGGGATTTGCTGATAGGGATCCGGCCCTCGCAACGGTACCTTAGCAGGGCATTTATTGGCACGCTATAAGCATACCCATAGTGCCGAGATATATCAGGGGAATTGGCAAGTTAACCTTCCGACTATCGCAAACCTCTGCTATATTTGACCGTCTAACAGCGCCACGCGGGGGTTGGCGCTTTTAGAATAAGTATAAAAAGGGACAATTCGAAGTATGGAAAAAATAAAATTAGAAGCCGCTCCTGAAGCCGGCGTCATCGAGCGGGGTGAAAACCCCTCGAACGTCTCCGCCAAATATAGACCAAGAATTAACTTCCTAAAAGGGAAAATCCGCTTTTTCGGGCACTTTCTCCATGTCGCCTTACTGCTATTGGCGGTTGCGGAAATTGCCGTATTCGTCGGTGCCAGCCTGTTCGTCAACACCATCCTTTACAGCGGCGTGGAAGGCCGACCCGCCCTGGAGGCGCTCTTTCCGGGTATAGCCACCGTCGCCTTTATCCTGATCTCCAGCATGGCCGCCATGGGACTCCATCATGCCCGTCAGAGAGAGACGCTGGCCGGTATAGTGCTACGGATCGGAGTTGCCTTTGTCCTTGGCGTTGCGGCCATTGCTGTACTTAACGTGTTGTTCCCAGATCTTTTTCCTGTTACTGAGCGGTTCCTCACGCTGTTTGTCGCGGTTTCTCTCCTGGGGTTGGCGATAGTCCGCATCGTTTTTTATAAATATGTCGATGGACGGATAATGAAACGCCAGGTTCTGGTGATCGGTACAGGAGAAAAAGCAAATAAATTCATGAGGCTGCGCAGGAAATCAGATCAGCGCGGCTTTACGGTAAGAGGATATGTCCGACTTTCGACAAACAGGCAGGTGTGTGTCCTTTCACCGCATATCATTTCCCTGGACGAGGAGGGGATATGCAAGTATGCGTTGAAAAACGACATTGATGAAATTGTCATCGCCCTTGATGACCGTCGTGAGAAGCTGCCGGCGGAAGAGTTGATGGACTGCCGTATGCACGGAATCGAGGTATCGGACATCCTGGATTTTTTCGAGAGAGAGGCCGGAAAGATCCTGGTAGATGTGGTGCGGCCGAGCTGGTTTATCCATTCCGACGGTTTCAGATTCAATTATCTTCGTACGTTTACAAAGCGTCTTTTCGATATTATCGCCAGTCTGCTGCTGCTGATCGTTTTCCTCCCGGTAATCGGGATCACCGTAGCGGCAATCTGGATCGAGAACCGCGGCAAGGGTCCTATCCTTTATCTGCAGAGGCGTGTGGGGGCCAGAGGGCAGCGTTTTAACGTGATCAAGTTCAGAAGCATGGTTGCGGATGCGGAAAAGGACGGAAAGGCCCGATGGGCGACCAAGGATGATTCCAGAATAACCAGGGTGGGAGCTGTTATCCGGAAGTTTCGGATCGATGAGATTCCGCAGTTGTTGAATGTCCTCGCCGGCCAGATGAGCCTCGTCGGTCCGCGTCCGGAACGTCCGGAGTTTGTCAGCGAACTGGCCCAGGAAATTCCCTATTACAACGAGCGGCATCGGGTAAAACCCGGTCTGACAGGTTGGGCCCAATCCTGCTATCCCTACGGTTCCTCCGCAGAGGATTCCGTGGAGAAACTTCAATACGATCTTTACTATGTGAAGAATCACACCTTCCTGCTGGATCTCTTTATCTTGTTGCAGACAGCAGAGGTGGTGCTCTTCGGGAAAGGCGCCAGGTAAAGAAACACGCCTGGGCTGCCGCAGCCTCCCGTTTCTCAGCTTTTTGTTATCCCGGTGCAAGTCGGGATTCCGTAGGTGCCCTCTCCCGAGGGCGCTCTGTTCCCAGGCAGCATATAGAGCGGGTAGCGCCGTTAACGGGTTGCGGGGTGTCTTCCCCACATAGTCAGGGAAAGAATGAGAGAAAGCTAGAGGGCGGCTCCACTTCCAGGGGGAGTTGGAGAGGATGTTTGAGGGTTTCTTCCGTCTATTTATTCAGTCCGTACTTTTCCATCATATTGTAAAGCGTCGGACGGGTTACCCCGAGCAGTTTGGCGGCCTGCGATACGTTTTCACCGACGTGATTCAATGCCCGGACAATGGCCTGTTTTTCCGCCTCGTCCCGTACCTGTTTCAGATTAAACGGCAACGGTTCATCCATCGACTCCGACAACTCCAGATCCTCGGGGGTGATCTGATTCCCGTCCGCCAGTATTACCGCCCTCTTAATGCGGCTCTCAATTTCACGAACGTTTCCGGGCCAGTTGTGGTTTTCCATGGCTGCCACGGCATTTTTGGTGAAACCGTTAATGGAGCGTCCAAGCTCGTTATTGAAACGATCAACAAATGTGCGCGCCAGTAGCAGAATATCTCCTTCGCGTTCGCGCAGAGGGGGGATCTGGATAGCAAGCTCACTGATTCGGTAGTAAAGATCCTCACGGAACCGGCTTTCTTGAATCAGTGTCTTCAGATCCTGATGGGTTGCGCAGACGATGCGGATATCCACCGAGATCTCCTGACGACCGCCTATCCGCTCGAACACCCGTTCCTGGAGGAACCGCAGAAGCTTGGGTTGCAGCTCCATGGGCAGGTCACCGACTTCGTCGAGAAAAAGGGTGCCGCCATCCGCATATTCAATCTTTCCGCGGGTCTGTTTTATCGCCCCGGTGAACGCGCCTTTTTCATAACCGAACAACTCGCTCTCCAGGAGGTTTGCCGGTATTGCGGCGCAGTTGATTGATACCAGTTTCTGGCTGGCGCGGGGACTCAGTTCATGCAGCGCACGTGCAAACAACTCCTTGCCGGTGCCGCTTTCCCCAAGCAGCAGGGTGGTGATGTCGGAAGGCGCCACTTTTTCAATCATACGGCAGGCGGAAAGCATCTGCGGACTGGTGGCGATGATTCCACTCAGCGGGGTTTTCTGACTGGTTTGCAGTAGTCTTCTGTTCTCCAGCTCCAGCTCGTGAACCCTGTAGGCCCGTTCGACGACCAGTTTCAGAGTTTCCGGATCGATGGGTTTCGGGTAGAAATCATAGGCGCCAAGGCCGATGCACTGCACGGCGTTGTCGTGGGTGTTATTACCTGTAACCACGATTACTTTGGTTTCCGGAGCGATGGCAAGGATCTCTTCCAATGTGGCGATCCCTTCGGTGGCCCCCCCCGGATCGGGAGGAAGTCCGAGATCCAGCAATACCACGGCAGGTTGATAGCGCCGTAGGAGAGTAATCCCCTCGGAACGGTCACCCGCTATAGCGACATCATGGTCGTCAAAACACCAACGGAGCTGACTTTGAAGTCCGATGTCGTCTTCTACGACCAGTAATTGCTTATCAGAGCCCTTCACCGCTTTTCCTTTAACATAGTTATGATTATCTCGGAGAAAGAGAATACCCGGTTCACATCATTTCCGCCTGCATCACTGGTCAATGTTTCCACGTACTGATTCCGCATCAACCGAACTGGACGGCAGGCCGCACAGATTACCTCTATGTACTCTATTCCTCTGTTTTTATTAATATTATTTATTATCGGATGCTATGTCCGGAATTTTCTCGCAGGGCAGGACCACGCGGAACAGGGAGCCCTCGCCCGGTGTGCTGCTGACGTAAATCTCTCCCCCCAGTGCCCGGATAAGCTCCCTGCTCTCGAAAACACCCACCCCCATGCCGGTTAACCCCTTGGTGGAATCAAACGGGCGGAACAGGCGATTGCGGATAAATTCACTGTCCATCCCCAGGCCGTTGTCCTCGACTTCGACGACGGCCCGATGGAGATTATAAGCTAATCTGACCCACACCTGTCCGTTTTTCCCGGTTGCTTCCTGGGCATTCTGGATTATATGTCCAAACACCGTGGCCAACTGTTCTTTGTCGGCTAGAACAGTAAATTCCGAAGGTTCCAGATCATGATTGGGTACAGGTTGCTGATGGGAGTGGTGAGCAATCACGTCTGCAAGCAACTCGGCCAGATCAACCTGGACGGGGTTGGCTCCGCGGATACCGCTGCGCATCTGTTCCATCAGGCGGGTCATTCGATCAACCGAGTTTTGAACGGTGCGGATGACATCGTCAACGAATTCAGGTTTATGTTTATGCTTTTCCGCGTTCGAGAGAATAAGGGACTGTTGGGCCAGAATATTTTTTAGGTCGTGAACGATGTAGGCGGAAAGACGGTTGAATGCCTCAAACTGGCGGGCTTGAAGGAGCGCCTGATCCGCCTGGTGCTGGGCGAGCAGGCTTGCGGCCTGCTGGCCCGCGGTTTTCAATAGATCTCTGTCCTCCCAGTTTATCGCCTTCTGAATTCCCGACTCCGCCAGAATGACGAAACCTATATTGCTCCCTTTGAAGAGCAGGGGTATCAGCAACCAGGCGCCTGGAACGGATTTGATCCAGGATGGCAGGTCCAGTCCCTCGTAGCTATCGCTTTCCTCGGAATATTCGCGGATGTCGATTATCCATTGCTGTCTTTCCAGAAAGTCCAAAAACGAATCCGGCATGGAATACACAAATTGTTCGGGTTCCCTCATGTTCCAGCTCGCCAGCCACTCGTAGCGGGCATCCTCTCTTTTTATCCAAAGGCAGCCCCCGGGACTGTTCACCAGGGTTGAGATGGCACGTATTACCCGTTCCGTAACATCCTCCCCGCTTTCAGATAGAGTCCGGGTGAACCGCAACCACTCTTCCCGATAATCGTGTTTAAAACTGAAAAAGTGTTTACTTAGTAGGACCCTTACTCGGGCTCTGATCTTGGCCGAGAAAAGCAGGACGAAGAGGAGTAAACCGGCGCCGCAAAGAAATGCGACCTGAAGTACCACTCCCCAACTTCCACCATAAAGGCGAATGAAATAGCCGACCGTCGCCATTATCAACAGATAGATACCCGCGCCGATCAGGGTTACGGAATGGAATACCACCTGGCGCGAAACATGAATACTGAGTTCCCAGCGAGGATTTCTCGCGATGGAGATGGCTATCAAAGGAGCGGCCAGTCCATTGACTACACCTCTGGCATTCCAAAGATGGGGATTCATCTGCTTGAAAAGCAGGGTGTCGGAGAATAGAAAGAAGTCGTAGGTGAACAGGGTCCCCAATCCAAGACAGAGATGCTTGATCGCCCAGCGTTGATCGTAATTGGTGCTCCGATACAGCTGCTCAATAAGCAATAGGCCGACTATCGCAAAAGCCACCCAGGTTACAAGCGCCGCGTCACGGGCAAGCTGAGTTGAAATCGGCAGGAAATCGGAAAGCAGGGGGATGAGAACGGTGATCGTAAAGGCAAGGAGCAAGCCGATGAGATAAAAAGAAAGCTTGTTCGAGCGGGGTTGGTCGGAGTCCTTCTGTTGGTCACCGGAGTCGATGATTCTAATCAGCAGAAGCAGCCAGGTGGCGTTGCGTGCAAGTTCCGAGAGTTGTACCAACTGGCTTCCGGGGATGCCGAACTCGACAAACCCCGCCGAAACACCGGCCCAGAACGCGGTACAGACCGTAGCCAGGATTGCCAGGGTCCCGAAGGACTGTTTTCGCCAGGAGGCGAACAGCAATATCGCCAGCACGGTAAACGCAAGAAAAGCAAACAGATAGCTGAAAAAGCCGACGGTCATGATTGTTAGTTTTAAGTATGAAGTTTTAAGTATGAAGTTAGAAGTATGAAGTTAGAAGTATGAGGTCGGAAGTTGGTAGGTGTAAGAAGTTTATAGTTTTCGGCCAGCCGCGGATCGAAATAATAAATATCATGTTTTCCGAGTGCTACACCTTGCTCCCAATTTCAACCCACTCCAAACTTCCAACTACTTACTTCTCGCTTGTCTCTCTTTATGTTTCTTTAGTGTCTCATGCAGTTGGTCGATTATTTCCGTCGCTGCCTTAAGAATGTGATCCGGGCCCATTCCCGCCTGTTTCATGTCGTCGAAAAAACTCCTGGCGAGTATCTTTGCAACCTTTTCCGGGTTCTGTGTAAAGCTGCCGGCTCCGGCTTGCCGTACACTTTCTTCTTTTGCCAGCGCGGCAATGGCGAACTTTGATTTCAGGAGCTTTTTTAATTGAACCGCCTGAATTGTTTTTCCTATATAGAGGCTCAGCACGGTCAGGAGATCAAGATCGTGCGTTGCAAAAATGCGCCCGTCTTTGGGTGCATTTACGTTGATTACACCTATTACTTGATTATCAACGAGCAGAGGAGCGGAAATGAATCCTCCTTCGGTCCGTGAGGTACGGCTGGCAAGTTCGGCAAATTCGCTGTTGTATATATCCTGGACCAGCAGCGGCTTTGCCGCCGAAGCGACTTTTCCGGCTATGCCCTGAACAACTGGCGGAGCTGTTTTATACGCAATCTCCGGCAGGTCGCCGTAGTGGGCGGAAACCCGCAGATGGGATTCTCCATTTTGAGGATCCTCTTTCAGCAACATGATGGAGCAGTTGCTGGTCCGTAGTGTTCCGGCGACCATTACAGCAAGGTCATGCAGACAGCTGTCGAAATCGTCCTGTAGCTCAAGAAAGCCGGATAGTCCGATGACATCGAGAGCCGGGTCATTGGTGCTATCGGTCAAGTCCGGCATTCTTCCATCCGTTATCGATCGATAAGATCGAACAGGGACCAGAGGATCTCACGTATTTCGTTGTTTAGGGGATTGTTCGCCGATCCCAACCAGACCATAAAGCCGGCGGTTCCTATGGTGGCGATATTCTTTGGTATGTCCAGTATCACTCCATCGATCGACCGGCCGTTCAGAAATTCCAGGAATATTTTCATCCGTTCATCCTTGGGTTTTCCGAAGAGAAGGGGGGAGAGTTGGTTATACAGCTGTTTTGCCGTTTCATCGGGATCCTGTGGAGCAGTAGGTACGGGCTTCTTCGCGGTGGTGCCCTTGTTACTGCTGATGGGTGCCGATCTTACAACTTTTACCGGTGCTTTTTGTGCGCCCGCCTGAGCGGCGGCGGCAGGACGCTCGCCCGATCCCGCCGCTGTGTGTTTGGTGGCCATTGCCTGGCGTTTTTTCAGGACCTCCGGTTCCGTCCTCAGTAGATTCAGTTCGGTACCAAGCTCTGCCGGCAGCAGCTGCTCGTGGATTAGTCCGTCAAGCACGGAAAGGGCGTCATCGATACTGATTTCATGAAGTTCTTCAACCATTCCATGTAGCAGCAGGCGGCTACAAATCAGATTTATCCAGCGCGGAATCCCGAGGCTGAATTTATAAATCAACGGATAAATCTCCGGCGCCAGACTGGGATCATCGCGCCAACCCGCCTCCTGAAGCCGGTATTGAACATACTCTTCCGTGGTTGATTGGCTGAGAGGCTGCAGGTGACAGGCCGCGATAATGCGCTGATGCAACTGCTCCAGCTGCGGCAGCAGCACCACTTTACGTAATCCTTCCTGCCCGACGAGAAAGATCTGCAGCAGCGGTTTGTTATTATCCTGCAGGTTGGTAAGCAGTCGAAGCTCCTCAAGGGCGTTGCGGGGAACATCCTGAGCTTCGTCAATGATCAGCAATGGACGTGCTCCCTGGATATGCAGCTGTCTCAGGTGCCGCTCCAGCCCATGCAGTAGTGATGATTTATGTTCGGTGTGGATCTCCAGACCGAAATTCAACACCACCATACGCAATAGATCGTCGGCCTGGAGCTGAGTGCTGACGATATTGGCACAGATAACGTTTTCCTCGGGCAGACTTGACGTCAAGTCACTGATCAGGGTCGTTTTTCCGGTACCGGGATTTCCGGTAATCATGACGAAGCCTTCGCCGCGATGCAGCGCGTACTGCATGTAGGCCTTGGCCTTTTTATAACTCTGATGTTGAAAGCAGAAACCGGTGTCGGGGGTGAGTCGAAACGGCTCTCTGTCTAATCCGTAAAATTCTTCGTACATTTAGGGTAGATTTATGATCATTAAGGGTTGAAAGGGAAGTAAGAACCCTGACAGACGATTCGTTATGGACCTGCTAAGAGGTGGTAACCCGTGTCCGTTCAGGCTTCGGTCTTGAAACAACTCAGGGGTGGGACCTCCGTGTCTCTCGAAGAAGCATATCCAGCTTCAGCAATCCGCTGAAGACCATACCTCCCATCCCGATATTGAACAGTGTGAGCGTCTGGTATCCGCCCAAATGGAAGTTACCCAGAAGTCGCGCCAATCCGGCGACAATACAGAGCAGTATGCCAAGTATTCCGCTGAAATTGGCGACACCGTCAAGGATTTTTTGCATCGATCGTCCTTTATCTATGTAGACGGTATAAGATTACTCGTAGTTCGGGTGCCGCACAAGCCGCAGGGTATTTCTGCGGTGGCGTAATAGGGCCCAATTTCCTATTCTTGATCATAGGCTTAGGGAGTATATCGCTAACCATTGGGAAACGTGGGTTGACTGAATATGAAAGCAAGTAATAGTCGGCAGTTGCCAGCAGGCGTCTTTCTGTTTCTGTCGCTGATCAGTATTTGTCTCACGGCCGGCGCCGGCGATGATGCGGCGACCAAACTGGCGCAACAGGTCTATGACCGCCCGGCCGGAAAGGACGGTGCTTCGCTGGTCACGATGACCCTCTCCGGGAAGGGTGTTCAAACCCGGATACGGAAGCTGGCGGTGTTCCGCCTGGACAAAGGGAAGGGAGAACGCTGGTCGCTGATGCGCTTTTTCACTCCTGCGGACGTGGAGAATACCGGGTTGCTGACCCAGGATCATCCGGGGGACGACAGCGACCAGTGGTTATATCTGCCCGCCCTGGACCGTGTTCGACGCATATCCTCCTCCCGTAAGGGCGGGCGCTTTGTGGGTTCGGATTTCTTCTACGAGGATCTTCGGGACCGTGAGCCCGATATGGATACCCACAGGCTGATAGGCAAGGGCAAGGTCGGCAAGATCCTGTGCGATATCCTGGTAAGCAGGCCGGTGGATCCCGATAACTCGATCTATACCAAGCGGGTCAGCTGGATTCACCGTCAGACCCTGACCCCCTTGCGGGTGGATTTTTACCAAAAGGGGAGCGAAAAACCGGTGAAAAGGCTGCTGGCGCGTCGATTGAAAAAGATTCAGGGTTACTGGACTGTGCTGCAAAGCACCATGTATGACCTGAATTCCGGTCATAAGACGGAATTGGCTACGTCTCGCATCAAATTCGATCAGAATATCCCGGAGTCGCTGTTTTCCCGGCGGGGATTGTCCGATCCCAGCAGAGAAAAACAATATGTTCCCTGAGAATATTGAGAATTAACTAAAGGAATTGGCGTTAACATATTGAATGGAGTATAATTCTGCGCTATAAAAGCAGGCGGGGGATATCCCCTGAGCGCAGGAATTGGAATCCATAACTATGAAAACGCCACTATTCATCGCTGCCACTTTTTCGATTTTATTTCTCTGTACCGACGCCTGGTCCCAGGATGCTGAGGAGATCGAGATCTCCGTGGGGGACGAAGAGGTAATTATCATGGAGGATGAGAGCCAGGGGGGCTCTATGGTAATTGAGGAAGGGGATTCCCAGGGTGGGGACGAGGTCGTAGTCGATATGGAGGAATCCGGCCCGGCCGAAGAGGCCTCCGGCCCGGAGGATACCCTGGTGGTTGAGGGAGGGGATTCCCAGGGTGGGGACGAGGTCGTAATAGACATGGAAAAACCAGGTCCCGCCGAAGCGGCCACCGGCCCGGAGGATACCCTGGTGGTTGAGGAAGGGGTTTCCAGGGGGGAGGAAGAGATTACCATCGATATGGAGGATCAGGGCCAGGAGGGCCTGCCGCAGGAAGAAGGGATCGCAGAGACCATGCCCGAGCCCTCATCGTTCCCGGAGAAGACGGGTGGTTTTCGTATAGGATTGGATAAGGTGCAGCTTGAGTCCGCCGCCCTGATCAAGTCCAGTGAACCGGTGGACGGGGTCCATTACGGCCACGCGGCCTTTAGCGCCTCCTGGGATTCGGGAGAGGCGTGGGAGCTGCGGCTGGGCGGACGGGTGGACGGCTATTCCCAGTCCGGGAACCCGGATTGGGATGAAGCGACCTTTGATTACGGTGAAAGCTATATTCGTTACCGGGGTGAAAGCGCGCGCGTGACGCTGGGCGCCCAGACGGTTATCTGGGGGCGTATCGACGAGATCCCCCCGACCGACCGGTTGAGTGTCCAGGATCTTACCCGTTTTGTCCTCGATGATCTCCCGGATCGGCGTCGGGCACGGCCCATGCTCAGGGTCGAGGGCTTTCAGGGCAACAACAAATTGGATCTGCTCTGGCTTCCCACCTTCCGCGGTGCCGAGCTCCCGGACAAAGACAGCATCTGGTACCCCATAGACCGCAGACGGGGGAAGATTCTGGGGATCGAAAGCAGTCCGGTTATGACCGCTCTGGTATCCGGGGCGGCGATCGATGATGACGCACCGTCCGACGACGGTGGAATCGGTTTGCGCTACAGCCGCACCGAGTCCTCGTTCGATTTTGCCCTGACGGCCCAACACGGGCGTCAGTCGGCGCCATATTTCCGATACAACGCCGTTAACAACACCCTGGAGGCCGAGTATCCACGAGCCTGGTCCCTGGGCGGTGATGTGGGATTTGAGGCCGCAGGCGCGACCTGGCGGTTCGAGGCGGCCTGGATAAGCGACGTACCAGCGACCCGGGATGACCTTGCCTATACCGAGGTGAAAGGGGTCAACTGGGGCGCCGGTGTGGAGTTTCACCCCGGCGATGGGGATGCCCGCGTCAACCTTCAGGTTGCGGGGACCAATCTCTACGACACTCCGGACATCCTCGATCGAACCGAGATCTATAACCTGAACGGCTCAGTGGAGACGCCGTTTGCCCAGGATCAGTGGCGGGCGCGGATGCGGTTCTTTTTCGGACTGGATAACGAGGATATCTACGTCAATCCGGAAATATCCTTCATCGGTTGGGAACCCCACGAGATCTATCTGGAAATGCATCACTTTGACGGGGAGGACGGGACCGCCGGTGGTTTCCACCAGGATCACTCCCTGCTGACAGTGGGGTGGCGGGCCGAATTCTAGGGCCGGAGTCCACAGCCATGGAGGACGCACGTTCTCAACGGTCACGCCTTGAATCCCTGAAAGCCCCGATCGCCATTATCCATGGCGGTATGTTTGTCTATGCCAACCGCGCCTATCTGAAGCGGTTCCGTATCCCGGATCTGGACGAACTGGCCGGCATACCTCTGCTGGATATGGTCAACCCCAGGCACCACGATCGGCTTAGGCACCATCTATCATTCGCTGAGACCACCAAACCCGGGGCCAGGGAGATACCCCGGGCAAGACTGGCCATGAATACGGTGGACGGCCAGAACTTCCGGGCGGTCATGAGTTCGCACCGGGTGGAGTTTGACGGTGAGCAGTGTATCCAGATCTCCATAAAAACCAGGGAGGATATGACCTTTTGGGGGATGATCAGGAACCTCCCATGGATCCTGTATAGCAGCATAGCGTTACTGGTTCTCCTTTCAACGTTGCCGAGCCTGCTGCTGCTGAATCTGGATATAAACAACGCACCCAAGGTCTATTTCCCTTCGGACGAGCCGGCGGTGGTGATTGATAACGCCGTCCGGAAGAAGTTTCCGAACGATCAGGTGGCGGTCCTGCTGTTCGAGGGTGTGGCGCTGTTTTCTGACGGATTTCTGCAGGCCTATGACCAGCTCGCGGAACGGCTGAGTGCCCACCCGCAGGTCAAGGATGTACTGGCGCTGACCACACAAGACCATATCTCCGGAAGCGAGGATGGATTTATGGTCGAACCCCTGATTGATACCGATCACTTAAATGACAGCCATCCGTCGGAACGACCGGCGATGGTCAGGGCGGATCGGTTCGCGCGGAGTTATCTGGTGGCGAACGACGGTTCCGCTGTGGCAATGGTAGTGGTTCCGCGGGCGGCGGATAACAGCCTGCGTCGCGAGGCGCTCCTCAAAGACATTATGAAGGAGGTGGAAGACGCCAGGCTGTCCGGCTATCTCGCCGCGGTGTCCGGGAACGTCCCGATAGACGTCGCCCAGCTTCGGGCAATGTTGAGGGATAACATGATATTTATCCCGGTGACCACGGCCATCGGGCTGCTTTTGATCTGGCTGCTTTTTCATCGACCCCTGGCCGTGGTGGTAGGGGGGATTGCCATGGGCGTGGTGGTCAGTTCGACCATTGCCCTGTACGTCTTGGCCGGACGTCCCTTTACCCTGATCTCCAGCATAATTCCGCCGCTGCTTTCGGCGTTGACCATCGCCGCCCTTGTGCACCTGTTCAACTCTATCCACTACGCCGCCCAGCGTGGCCTTGCGGGAAGGTTTCGTGTGGAAAAGGCGCTGGAGGAAGTTCGACGGCCGGCCCGGTTCACGGTACTTACCACGGCGGCAGGTCTGGCGTCGCTCGGAATCAGCCCTATCGCACCTATTGCCACCTTCGGCCTGATATCGGCCCTCGGTGTGATGCTGTCCTATTTAGTGGTGATCGTCCTGGTGCCGCCGATATTTGCGCGCTGGGACCATAGCGACTGGCCCAGACGTAAGGGAGGTCTGCGGTGGATGGATAGCGGATTGCGTTATCTGTCCCAACTGGGGATACGCTATCCCGGAGCAGTGCTTGCGACAACCGGAGTTCTTCTTCTGATCGGGGTTCCGCAACTGCTGAATATCACGGTGGAGACCAGTTTGCAGGAATTTTTTCGGCCGACGCACGAGATCAGGCGCAGTACAGCGAAAATTGATCAGAAACTGGTAGGGACGACGCCGCTCCAGGTGGTATTCACGGCAACGGCACCGGATGGTTTGAAACGTCCGGAGAATCTTCGCGAGATCAAGGCGTTTCAGGAATGGGTGGAGCGATTACCCGAGGTGGACAAGTCGATCTCTCCGGTGGATTTCATTGAGGAGATGAATTGGGGATTTCACGGAGAGAAATCCCAATTCCGGAGGATTCCGAGTAACCCCTCCCTGATCAGCCAGTATCTTTTTATCTATGACGGAGAGGATATCTATGACGTGGTTGATCGGGATTTCAAGGTCGGGCTGGTTAATCTTAATCTTAACGTCCATAGCACGTCGGAAATTAGCCGAGTCATGGAGCAGGTCAGAGGCTACCTGAGCCAACATATCAGGGATGGAATGACCTGGGATATCGTCGGGGCCGGCCGGCTATTCGCCGATATGGAGGATTTATTGGTCCGCGGCCAGGTCTATAGTCTGGGTGGGGCCCTGATCCTGATCTTCCTGTTGATGTTGGTGTTGTGGCGTTCCTTCAGTCAGGCGGTTATATGTATGATTCCCAATCTGTCTCCGATTCTCCTGATATTTATTTTCATGGGGATATTCGGTATCTGGCTGGATATGGCAACCGCCATGATCGCCAGTGTGGCGGTCGGTATCGCGGTAGACGATACGATTCACGTTTTTCATGGATTCATAAAGCGGTTGAAGGCGGGAAGTCGTCCCACAACCGCCCTGATTCGCACCTATAGCCAGGCGGGAAGGGCGGTATTGACCACAACCATTATTCTTTGCGCTCAATTCCTGGTTCTCACAACATCAGAGTTCATACCCACCGGAAATTTCGGTCTGTTAACGAGTATAGGGCTGGTGGCGGCGCTGCTCTTTGATCTGATGATACTGCCCGCGATTCTGGTTTTGGTGTATGAACCCCGTTCACGCAAGCTCCGAAAAAGAGTTCTTCCTGCCGATAGTTAAGGCAAGGGCCGGCAACCCCGGCGGCTTAACATGGCGTGTTGCGGCCTTCCCGCCGATCGCCCAGAGACTAAAATAGAAGAGAACTGCAACAGGAAGCATTAAAGCTCTGCCCGATAAATGGGGAGGGTTTCCGACTTCCCGGGTATGGAAACGGTGCGAATAGACGGAATGAACAGCGAAAAGATATTCAACCTGGCTGCAGTGGATCTTTTCCGGGAATTGGATGCCGATGTCCTGTCCTTTCTCCAGAGCCAGTTGGAGTGGATTCGGTTGAAAAGCGGTGAGGCGCTTTTCAATAGCGGGGATGACGATGACTCCCTTTATATCGTATCCGGAGGTCGCCTGGTTGCGGTTATGGAGGAAGAAGGAGGGGATGGGAGTCCCCTGGGGGCGATCGCACCGGGAGACATCATCGGTGAGATGTCGGCCCTGTTTGGCGAAACCCGTTGTGTCACCATTGTTGCCCAGAGGGACAGCGAACTGGTCAGGCTTCCGGGAGAAGCCGTGATTGAGTTGTTTGAACGGTCCCCGAAATTTTTACTCAAGCTTTCTCGAATAATGTTTGCGCGGCTGCGGCAGTCATTACGACGCGCCGGACCGAAAGGGCGGGTAGGGAGTATAGCCCTGGTGGTGTTGGATGAAACCCTTAGCGGGGAAAAAATCGCGGAAAGATTTCGTCGCGCCCTTGAGAGGAAAGGTCGGGTCATGCTGGTAACGGATGTGATGCTGGATCGGCATGGGAATGCCGCAAGGATCCCGACCGGGCTGGTGTCGCCCGAAGATCTTCCATTGGCGCGTTGGCTCAGTGAACAGGAGGATCAAAACGATTTTATTCTATATCTGACTCCGGCAAGATCGCAGGACTGGCGTAGTTTCGTCATACGTCAGGCGGATCGCGTGCTGTTTATTGTCGGCGACAAAATGCCTCCGGAGTTGACCAGTGGTGAGAAACAGATTTGGGATTCGGTCTCCCAGTTGCCTTTTTCGAACACCGATCTGGTGGTGATGCATAAAGATGATGCGACTCTCCCCAAAGGCACTGCGGCCTGGTTTAAGGATCGATCATTCAGGCACCATTATCACGCGGTGGAGGGTAAGGACGCCGATTATGACCGTATTGTTCGTTGCATACTGGGAGAAGCGGTCGGTTTGGTACTCGGTGGTGGCGGTGCACGGGGTTTTGCTCATGTCGGTGCCGTTCGGGCACTGCTGGAGCATGGAATTGCGATCGACCATCTCGCAGGGACGAGTATGGGGGCCGTCATCGCGGCTGAGGTTGCGATGGGTATGGATTATGAAGAGATGATGGAAGTAAACAGGAAGATGTTCATCGCCTCGAACCCCACCAGTGATTACACCTTTCCCCTTGTAAGTCTGGTTACCGGGCACAAGTGCAATAGAAATCTACGTCAGGGATTCGGAGAGGCGAGGATTGAGGATCTTTGGCTGCCGGTGTTTTTTGTAACGGCGAGTCTTACCTCGATACAGACGGTTTTCATAGACCGGGGAGTGGTCTGGGAGACGGTCCGCGCCAGCGTGTCGATTCCGGGCATATTCCCGCCGGTTATACAGAATGGTGAAATGCTGGTGGATGGCAGTATCGTTACCGGACTGCCGGTTGGTGAGGCGCGAAACCGGTTCGCCGGGAAGATTATTGCGGTTGAAGTATCAAACAGTTCCAAATTGCGCGGCGGAATAAAGGACTCACTGGAAATGAGTGCGAGAGAATACCTATTCAGTCGTTTTAAGCGGGAGAATTCGGTACAGTGGCCGTCAATCCTGGATGTATTGCTGGCGGCCGGTACCTTCGCGAAAGAACAATCCATGATGGACGCCATGAGTGGGGCGGATGTGTTGATACGACCCCAGGTAACGCAATTCGAGAGCCTGGAATGGCGCTCCATGGAAGCAATCGTGGCCGCCGGCTACGAGGAGACCGCCCGGCTGTTGGAATCCGGCGCGATTGCCTGATAACGCAGACCCTGATTTTTTCTAATTCGGGCCGGATCGCGGTTGAGCGAAAAATGTGATAATGATCGCCGGAAGCATGAACCCTATCAAGACTGATTGCGGCGACAGAATAACCAGATGATCCTTAAGAGGTAGGTTCCATGAAAGAAACACTTGAGGTTCTGTTCCCAGGTGGAAAGAAAGTGGACATCAAGGTCGGGGATTTCACCATTAACACCGATCAGTCCATCAAGCGCGGAGGAGAGGCCTCCGCCCCCGAGCCGTTCGATCTTTTTCTCGCCTCCATGGCGGCTTGTGCCGGGATATTCGCCCTTGGATTTTGCCACTCACGGGATATTCCAGCGGAGGGAATGCGTATGGAGATGGACTGGGAGAGGGAGGATAAGCCCCCTCATGCGGGTAAGGTCACCTATCGTTTGACTCTACCCCATGGATTCCCGGATAAATATCGTGGCAGTATCGTAAAGGCGATTGATCTGTGCACCGTAAAGCATTACATACATAATGCACCTGAATTTCGGATCGAGGTGCATTAGCGGGTCTATATCTTGAAAAGAATAATAATCCGGATCCTGGGTCGGATCGGGCGCTACATAGCACCTTCCTATATAGCAGGTGAAAATCTCGTCGACGGACTCAGGGTCTGCCGGAAATACCACCGGGCGGGGTGGGGAACAACTGTCTGCCCGTGGGACGATGAAAGAGAATCCTACACGGAAATCACACGGCGTTATATCGACGCGTTGACTGCCGTGCAGGCGGAGGGTTTTGATTCCTATCTTTCCATCAAGGCGCCATCCTTCGGTTATCAATTCAAGTATTTGCTGGATATCATTGAGGCCGCGAAATCCAAAGGGACCAGAATCCATTTCGATTCTATGTATCCCCACTCAGTACAGGCGACTTTCGAGCTGCTGCGAGAGGCGGTAAAGGTTTATCCAAACATGGGATGCACGTTGCCGGCGCGGTGGGATCGGAGCCTGCATGATGTTAATCAGGTTATAGATGCAGGCTGCTCGGTAAGGATCGTCAAGGGCCAATGGAGAGATCCGTGGAATCCCTCACTTGACATCGAGGCGCGTTATTTGGAAATAGTGAGGGCACTTGCCGGTAAGGTGCCGATGGTATCGATCGCATCGCACGATCCAAAACTGGTGGAAGAATGTTTGGATATTCTTACCGCAAGCGATACCCCTTGCGAGCTTGAACTTTTGTATGGCTTGCCTATGGGAGTCTCTCATATAGCGGTGGATAAGGGTGTTCCGGTCCGGGTATATGTTCCGTACGGTGTTGCCTATCTGCCGTACGCCCTATCCGATCTGAAACGGAGGCCGCGTATATTGATGTGGATATTGAAAGACGCAATTGTCCGGGTATTCGGCTTGAAGGAATGACCCAAAGTGCTTGAACCAGGTGGCGATAGAACCACTGATTACTCCGGTATGATAGAGATCGTAAAAGATATTGGGGAACTGCGATCGCTGCGCGATCAGTGGAATGAGGTCGCGGATATCATGGAGAATCCTCTGTTGCGCCATGAATGGGTAGTAACAGCCGCCCGCACACTTTTTTCGCAAAACGAAATCCACTTCTATATTTACCGGCAAGGGGGGCGGATATGCGCTATTGCGCCATTATTGAAAGTCGGTGTCGGGGTTAGAGCACGATTGTATTTGATCGGGTTCCCCCGTTTGTATGAACCGTCGGATTTCCTGTACAGGGACGAAGCATCACTTGCGGCTTTAATGCGAGCTATTGCCCGGCAGGATATCCCGGTTTGTTTTCACAGGATTCCTCAGAGTAGTCCCATCCATGGCTTTAGGTTCTGGAAATTTGCATATCTGGTATCCCAGGCGAAGGAGAAAAACCCTTCATACTCCCAATATCTGGAGATCAAGGCAGACTGGAAGGAATTTTTTGCGAGTCTGACATCGAAAAACCGCAATGATTTATCACGGGCGTTGCGGAAGGCGGAGAAGATCGGGGTGGTTTGTTTTGATATCGTTAAGATGGAGAGACGGACGCAACAGCACTATTTCAGCGAGTTCCTGTCACTGGAGCGGCGCAGCTGGAAGGCGCGGCGGGGAAGCGCAATTACAAGCATTGCGCATCTAAATAATTTTTTTTCCACTTTTGTTTCATTGGCGTCGGACAACGGATATCTTTATTACGCCGGCATGAAAATTGACGATCGATTGATCGCGGCGCAAATCTTCAGCGTTAAATACGGGAAACTCTGGACATTGAAGATTGCTCATGACCAGGAGTATGGTTTCTGCTCACCAGGGGCGGTTCTCATGAATCAGGTGGTTCGTTTTGCCTTCGAACAGCGCCTGAAAGGCATCGAGTTCCTGGGAAGGGCGGAACCGTGGCTGAAAAAATGGACATCGGGGATACGCTGCTATGTGGATTTCGTATATTTTCCGCTCTCGTTCACAAGCGCTGTGCATGTGTTAAAAGGGCTGAAATCCCGCGTTATCGGCAGATCAGGGCGAATGCGTGTGATCCGCTAACGCATCGTAATTTGCGCGGTGTTATGGATGGCTCAACCGGGTTTGATTCCACCGCGTCGCCGGATCTGGGTCAGGAGATGACGTGTCAGCATGAGCGGCGGCATCTTGATCCAATGAGAACGAACAAAAAGTATCCAGCCCGAGAGCTTTGGCAGTAATCCGCGTCGACCGAGAGATACGGAGCTCAGCTGCTGTTCCATGAGATAGCATAGAAGTTTCCGTATCAGAGCGGGATTTGCGTATGGTGCTAAATCACTTATGACCTGCTCGGGAATATCGGTACGCAACAGGCGCCGACAGAAGTACAACGCGTAAAACAGCGGTTTGGCAAGCCCAAGTTCATGTGCCCGCTGCGAGAGATGGATAAAGAATTCGCGCTGCTCGGAGTAGCAGACGAGCAATTCATGGATATCCACCATTTCACGCAGGCTGTCGCGGAGGTCTCCGTCATGGAACAGATGGGTGGCCCGGTGCAGGACGGTATCCTCCGGTGTCAATGTATGGAAGGGGGTATGCTCCATGGGGACGGCGGCGGATATCAATTTATCCGGATCGGGTTTCAGGCGGGATGTTAACGGCAGGATAGTGTGATGCAGATCGACGACGGTGTTCCGTACATCGTTTTGCAGAGGTGGCAATTCGTGCATCCATTCCCGGTAATAGTGCTGCTCATAATCATCATCACTCAGAGGCCGCCACCCGGCGGAAAGGAGCAGGGATTCCGCTTCCGGGAGTTGTTCACGGGGCAGCAAAAGGTCCACGTCGGATGAGAGTCTCCCTTCCGCAAGCCCGAGATCCAGGGCTTTGTACGCCGCACCCTTGAGGAGAATTATCGGCCCCTGCATCGGCGCCAGAATTTTTCCCAGGCGATTTATCTCCCAGGTCAGAACCTGGTTGTTGTAGTCGGCGTGCACCTTGGCGCTGAGAAGATGGTCACGAAGCTTGCCGGAAACGTTGGTGAATCCGATACGCGCCTCGAGAAACCCGAGCAACCCCGCGTTCCTGGCCTGTCTGACGATATTGGTCTGCTCCGCGGGTTGTAACCCGGGGAGCAGGGAAGGGTGGGTAATGATGTCGAGAAGTGTGTGATCCACTGTCTACCAGGCCGTTATAGGAATAAGAATCATCAAAAATACGCATTTTTGTCATGACAAAGGAAAAAAACCTGTCAGGAACTGTCAATATTTTTTACAATATGCCGATAAAGTCTCGAAAATGAGGGAACGAAATCCCATATTAAACAATATGATAAGTAAAGTAGGTATAAAAATTGCTTTAAAAATATACGGGTTATTATCCCCATTATTATAAAACCGAGTAGATTCAGGATCATATGGAGCAACCTATGACGGACCGCAGCAAGCAGTCAGTAACCGACAAGCAGTCAAAAACAGAAAAATCGCCGTCCTCCTCAGAACAGAAGGAGTTTGCTGCGCGCCGGACAGTTATTCAAGGAATCGCCTCGGTGGCTCCGGTTATTATGACCTTGAGCAGCGGTGAAGCGCTAGCGAACTCAAGCAGTCTTCAATGTATAAAAGAGCCCCCGTATCAGCCGCCCAAGTGTATAACCAAATACCAAACGGACGAATGGTTGCGCAAGTATGTGTCGTACGATAGCAAGTACGGTACCGTAACCAAGAAATGCCTGAAGTACGTCGACCAGTCCGGGGAATTTTGTACAGAGAAAGAGGGTTACCCTGTCACTCGCTCGTGCTATAACTCTTTCATTCCAAAAAAATAGGGCAATAGCCTCCTTATTTCGGTATCCCCCATGATTTGGCGTTGTGAGGTCTTCAACGACCTGATCGTGCGTCATTGGGAATCCGAGGTCTTTTTATTCAATCCTCACACCGGGGATACCCATATCCTTAACGATATCGCCTGGCGGCTGCTGTGCGCCTGCGTGGATGAGTTCCGATCCGAATCCGAACTGCGGGACCTGCTGGCGGACCACTACGGAGCGGAGCAGAAGGAAAAACTGAACGAAGTAATCAGCGATCATATGGACCAGTTGATACAACTCGGGCTGATAGAACAATACGCGAAAAATGACCCTCACTGAACTGGCACCAAGCGAGCTGGAAACGGCGCTAAACGAGCAGGGTATCCTTTGTTCCATAGGACCTTTTGATATCCATCTGAGAAACGATGTCCCCGGTTTTGCGGAGACACTGGCGCTGCTCTATAGCGAATCGTCCGTAAGTCTGAATACGCGGGACGGCTTTTTCGATTTTTCCATTCGGATGACCCGGCCGCGGTCATTCCGACGCTTTCTGCGGCCCCAGGTCCGATTCGAGACCGATAGTTCCACTCCCTTTGAACCTTTCCCCCTTGATCACAGTTTTCCCCATTTTGAATGGGGTCTGAATTGGTTGATCGCGACCCAGGCGCACCAGTACCTTATGTTTCACGCGGCGGTTCTGGAGCATCGTGGAAAAGGCCTGCTGTTACCCGCGACTCCCGGGTCGGGCAAAAGTACACTCTGTTCCGCCTTGATGCTCTCCGGTTGGCGTCTGCTATCCGATGAATTCGGTCTGTTTCGTCCGGAGAGCGGGTTGCTGGAGCCGATACCCAGACCAATTCCCCTGAAGAATGAATCCATTAGTGTTATTCGGGGCTACTCCGGAGAGGCGGTATTGGGACCCACCTATAGTAAAACCCGAAAAGGAGATGTGGCTCATCTGCGACCCTCCGCGTTGAGTTTGCGTGAGGCGGAAAAAGCAATTAAGCCGAACTTGATTGTGTTTCCTCAATTCCGACGCGGAGCTGAGGAACTTTTGCATCCCTTTGCAAAAGGGCGTGCTTTTCTGAAGCTTTCCGGAAATTCCTTCAATTACCGGTTGCAAGGCGCGAGGGGTTTTACCGCGGTCGCGGATGTAATTGATCAGTGTGATACCTGGTATCTTGAATTCGGTAATCTGGAGAGAGCGGTTTCGTTACTCACAGAATTGGTGGAGTCATGAGTTCCGGTTTGAGCGTCCGATGTTATAAGGGCTATTCAGAACTGCCCGAGCGCTATGCTCCGTTGCTGGAACAGGCGGAAAGGGAGGGGTTTTTTCATACCCGACCGTGGTTTGAATTCCTGATGGAATATATGTGGGAGGTGGATGAGTTACAGCTGTATACGGTTGAGGATTCCGCCGGCAGACCGCTTTTGCTCGCCCCTCTGCGCCTGACCCTGTTTGACGGGGCCGTTCCCTTTGCAAAGACCCTGGCGTCCATCGGCCATCAGGAGAATTACTCGGTTCTTTGCCTGCTCTTCAATCCCTCCATGGATATCCCGCCCATGGACATATTGGTGGTGCTCTTAAAAGCGATACGGGACAGGAAGAGTTATCTGCACCCCTATGTCATCGATGTCCTGCGGTTATGGCCGGTGGAGGCCGGATCTGAGTTGGCCGTATTCGTGGAGCGGGCCCTGAAAGAAAGCGGGTTCTGGGTGCAGCCCTATGCCAACTCCTTTAACCGTTACGAAGATACCGCCGGTCTCAGGTTCGACGATTACTTTGCGAGCAGAAGCTCCAACCATCGATACAATGTCCGGCGACGGCAGCGCAACCTGGAAAAGGCCGGAGAACTGGGGGTTGATATTTATGCCGGCAAGATCGCACCCGAGGAACTGCAGAAAGGTATAGACGACTACGTTCTCGCCACGGTTGAGAGTTGGAAATCACCGGCCTCCATGGCCTCACGACCGATGTTGAGGCTAATGAGGTTGGCTGCCGAGGATGGTTTCCTGCGTCTTGGAGTCTTGAAGCTGGACGGCCGACCCATTGCCGGACAGTTCTGGATCGTCTCCGGGGGGGTCGCTCATTGCATGCGACTGGCCTACCACGAGGACTATAAGAAACTGGCACCGGGTGTGGTGTTGACCAGTCACATGCTTGCCCATGTCCTGGACCGGGACCATGTAGAGAAAATAGACTTCGGGTTGGGGGAAGAGGATTATAAAGAGAAATGGATGAAGGACAGTCGCGACTATTTCGGTTATATGGCCTTCAATCCCGCGACGCCGAGAGGGATGTTTTTCGCCGCCAAGCACATAGTCGGTCAGCCGGTGAAACGTCTCCTGTCACGCATCCTGCGCTTCCTGCTGCGCCCGTTGTCAGGCCGGTAACCTCCGGGCCGACAACTTCCAACTTCCAACTTCTAACTTCTAACTTCCGCCATCCTGCCGCGGTAGATATCCCGATAGGCGGCATAGATGGATGCGGTAAGCGCGGGTATAAGCACGAACAACCCCAGGAAGAAGGGCAGGGCCGCTATAAACATCAGCACGGTGGAAGCAAACCCATACACCAGGAAGGGGATCATGTTCTTGATACAACCCTGGAAGCTGAGTTTCATCGCTTCCAGGGCTGGGAGCCCTTCCAGTGCAACCAGGGACGGTGCAAACCAGTAGGTCATGACAACCGGCAGGAGGAGCGCCATTGAGACCAGAAAGAACAGGAGCAAGTTGTTCGGATCCAATGCGGCCGCAGCGGCTTCCGGATCCTGTGCCGCCAGTTGATCCATGCCGCCGAGGGCGGCGGTGAAGGCGCCCCCCAGGGTCAGTAATCCGGCGATGACGAAAACCAGGATTGTGGCACCGAGGTAGATTGCGCCCACCAGTACCAGTTGGCCGGCGTTTTGCTGGAAGCCGCTGAACAGATGGCCGACCCGGAACTGGCCGCCCTGATCCTGCTCCAGGCATCCGATCATGAATCCTGCACCAATGACGGGGGAGAGCAGCGAGGTGGCCAGAGGGCCGACGAAAGGAACGGCGTTGAGCAGAAAGTAGAGCACTATGAATACCAGAAAGGCGCCTATCCAGGCGAAAGCGTTGCGCCGGAACAGATTGAATCCATCAGCGATCCAGGTCCAGCCGTGGCCGGCGGGGACGGATATCGGCATCAGCTCGCCGTGGTATTCGGGCTCCACGTTACGGGTCTTATCTGATACCCGGTAGGGATCCTGATCCGGCGGAGGGATCTCTCTCCCCATGCCGGATTCCACGTATTTGGCGATGATAATCCCGCAGTCGAGGCATTCTCCTGTTTCCAGCCGCTGCGAGCCGCATTTGGGGCATGTCGGCCGCGCGGGCTCCGCTTGCGGTTGCCGTGCGCGGGTTTCCGTCTCCGTCTCCATCGGTTCCAGGGACAGGCCTATTGGCTCCATCGCCTCCAGATGCACCTCCATGCCCAATTTCTCCAGCACCGCAAGGTATTTGGAGCCTTCTTCGGCGCTGAGGTTTTTCTTTATCACCACCTTCCGTCCGGCATTTACCAGGGTTTGGGCCTGTTTGTCGGATACCTTGAAATAGCGGCAGAATTTCTCAATAAACTCACCCTGGTCTGTACCTTCCTTAAGGGTTCCGCTGAAAACGATCTTATATTGATCCTTCATGGATTGGCCTTTTGATTAATGGGTGTATTCACACTATTTCGGCGTACCAGGGGAAAAACTTTACCCTGAAAAGGGGCGTTCGGCATCCCCTTAACGGCCTCCGACCTCGGGAAAGGGAATTCTGCCGGCGTCCCATTGGGTTGTTGCCCATTGCCAGAACTCCTCCACACCGGATGGTTGTTCTTCGGGAGCCGATTGACCCAGGAAGACGTACGCCTCCAGCAGGGCGGGCAGGGGGTTGTGGTTTTCCACAGGTTGCGCCCGGCTCTGCTTGCTCAATTTTTCACCATTCTCATCGAGAACCACAGGTAAGTGCGCGTAGTTCGGTTCAGACAGCCCGAGAAGGCGCTGCAGATATATCTGGCGGGGAGTGGAGAGCAGCAGGTCGGCACCGCGAACCACGTGGGTGATACCCTGGAAGGCGTCATCCACCACAACCGCCAACTGGTAGGCCGTGAGGCCGTCTCTACGCCGGATCACGAAATCCCCGATATCCGTATCGAGTTTCTGGGTCAGGGTCCCGGCAATCCGGTCAGAAAAGAAAATGGCCGCACCGTCGGTTATTACGCGAAGGGCGCTGTTGCCACCATCGGTATTGCCTCCGTCACGGCAATGACCCGGGTAGACGGGGCCTTCGATACCCACTATCCCGCTGTCCGCGATCTCCTTCCGGCTGCAGCTGCAGGGGTAAGCCAGGTCTCGTGTCAGCAGATCCCGTGCGGCGTCAACATAGGCCTCCAGGCGGCTGCTCTGACGCAGTACCGCACCATCCCATTCCAGGCCGAAGGCCTCCAAGGTACGCAGTATTCCGTCGGCTGCCCCTTTTTTCTCGCGTGGCGGATCGATATCCTCGATACGAACCAGCCATTGCCCCCCCTGACTGCGGGCGTCCAGAAAGCTGCCCATGGCCGCCACCAGAGACCCGAAATGGAGTGGGCCCGTGGGTGAAGGGGCAAAGCGGCCGCGATAGGTGTAGGCGTCATTCATTGGCTATGAAACAGAAAAAAGCCGGCGGTTGCCGGCTTCCTAAGATATCACTATGCACTCGTGGTGAGATGGGTCAGCTCATCTGTTTTTCGCGGATCTCATCCAGGGTTTTGCAGTCGATACAGAGCGTTGCGGTGGGACGTGCTTCCAGACGGCGGATGCCGATCTCCACTCCACAGGACTCGCAGAAGCCATATTCATGGCTATCGATGAGGGATAGGGTATCCTCGATCTTCTTGATAAGCTTTCGCTCCCGGTCTCGGGTGCGTAATTCCAGACTGAATTCCGATTCCTGGCTGGCGCGGTCATTGGGATCGGGGAAATTTGCTGCCTCATCCTGCATATGGTGTACGGTCCGGTCGACCTCTTCCATCAACTCCCTTTTCCATGCCAGAAGGATGGCGCGAAAGTGGGCCTCTTGCTTCTCATTCATGTACTCCTCGCCCTTTTTAACCTTATAGGGCGTAAAGCCAAAGGGGCCACTTAACACTTGTTCCTGCTTTTTTTTGGCAGTCATTAACGGACTCCTGACAAACCTCTAAATTTAAGGCCGGTATCTATACCAGAATAGCCTAGATCGGGCAAGGTCGGAGTGCCTCGGAAGATCACAATGGAGGAAACTCCGTGAGCCAGATAGAGTAGGATAAGGTGAGTTGAAGAAAACAAAAAAGTTGGAGGCGCAGTGGGGCAGAAGCCGAATATTGCCGGCAGGATGGAGAGGATCCAGCCGTTCTATGTGATGAAGCTGCTGGCGCGAGCTCGGGAGCTGGAGGCGGCGGGTCGTTCCATTGTCCATATGGAGGTGGGCGAGCCGGATTTCGAGACACCGTTACCGATCACCAGGGCCGGTCAGCAGGCGCTGGAAGAAGGTCGGACCCACTATACCCCGGCCCTGGGTATCCCGGAGCTGCGCCGGGAGATCGCGGCTTTTTATCGCCGACGCTACGGAACCGTGGTCGATCCTGAGCGGATTGTGATCACGCCGGGCTCTTCCGGGGCCCTGCAGCTGGTTTTAAGCATTCTGATAAATCCCGGTGAAGAGGTGCTTATGGCCGATCCGGGGTATCCCTGCAACCGGCATTTCGTTTATCTGCTGGGAGGGGAGCCGGTCGCGCTGCCGGTAGGTCCGGAGACGCGCTATCAGCTGGACGCGGAGTCGGTAGCGTCGGCCTGGACCGGGCGCACCCGGGCGGTATTGGTGGCCTCTCCGTCCAATCCCACCGGAACCCTGCTCACGCCGGAAGAGCTGGCCGCTATCCGGCAAGTGGTCCGGGACAGAGGCGGTATTTTGATCGTGGATGAGATCTACCAGGGGCTTGTATATGACGGTGACAGCGGAACGGCCCTGACCCTGGGCGACGATGTGTTTGTGATCAACAGTTTCTCCAAATATTTCGGTATGACAGGCTGGCGACTGGGATGGCTGGTGGCGCCGGAGGGATACGTGGAGGCCATCGACCGTCTGGCTCAGAATATCTTTCTCTCGGCTCCTACACCTGCCCAGTACGCGGCCCTGGCGGCGTTTGGTGACGAGACGGAGGCCATCCTGAAACAGCGGCGGGAGGAGTTTCGGCAACGCCGTGACTATCTTCTCCCGGCGCTGGCCCGACTGGGGTTCAGGTTCCCCGTGGTTCCGGAAGGGGCTTTCTATCTGTACGGTGACTGTTCCGCACTCACTGATGACAGCTTCCGGTTTGCCGGCGAACTCCTGGAGCGGGCCGGAGTGGCGGTGACCCCGGGACGCGATTTCGGTATCAACCGCCCCGAGAGGCATATACGGTTCGCTTATACCACGGACAGGGAGAAGCTGGAGGAGGGGGTGCGACGGATCGCCGGGTTCCTGGGAAAGGCCGGATAACGCAGGTAATCCGCCGGGTCTCAAGCAGACGGACCGGAGCTTTCCGTCAGCCTTCCCGTTCCCCGCACCAGAAGGCCGTGGCACCGGCCACCGCCGCCGGCATGGCCAGAAAATTGAGCACCGGGATCATCATCAGCAGCATCAGGGTTCCTCCGAAACCGAGGGCGGTTTGACGCATGCCCCGCACCCGGGGGAGCTGCTCGCGGAAAGCAAGCCCGCCGTTACCCATGGGATAATCCAGATACTCCAGACTGAGAAACCAGGCATTGAACGCCAGCAACAAAGGTGACGCGACGACGTTGATACCCGGAATAAGCGACAACACCAGCAAAGGTGTTGCCCGGAGCAGATAGTAGGCGATCTTTCCCAACTCTGAACGGATGGCGGGGAGTATGGTCCGCAGAAACGGGCCGGAGGGTTGTGACGGAGGGTTGCCGGTGAGCAGGACCTCCACCCGTTCCGCAAGCAGGCTGTTGAAGGGTGCGGCAATCAGATTGGCGACAATGGTAAAGGTATAGAAGGTGATCAGCATCAGGACCAGGGCGAAAAAGGGCCAGAGCAGCCAGCGCAGATAGCTCAACCAGCCGGACTCCGGCAGGAGCCAATCAAGAAAGTCACCGAACAAGTGAATACCCAGCCAGCCGATGGCCGAGAATACCAGCACATTGATGGTAAGCGGGGCTATGAGATAGCGGCGCAGGCCGGGCCGCAGCAACAGGCGCAGCCCCTGGATGAGATAACCGCCACCGGATAGGGGATTATTCTTCATGGCTAAAATAAGTGCTGTTCCATATCAGTTGGCCGGAATGAGAAACGCCGCGATAACGCCCCCCAGTATCAGGCGATAGATCACGTAGGGCAACATTCCGCTTCTGCCGATGAGGCGAAGAAAAAACTCGATACAGAGATACGCTGCAACGAAGGAGAGGGCGGCGCCCAGGAACAGCTCCTGCCAGATGACCGGGTCCGGACTCCGCAGCAGCTCCAGGGTAACCAGTCCGCCGGAAAGCAGAATGGTGGGTATGGCCAGCAGGAAGGAAAAGCGTGAAGCCGCCTCCCGCGTCAAGCCGAGCATCAAACCCGCGGTGATGGTGATTCCGGATCGTGACGTACCGGGAATGATCGCCAGCGCCTGAAACAGACCGATGACGAGCGCATCTTTCCAGGAGAGGGAAAATTCAGACCGTTCCTTGCGGCCCCGGATATCCACCCAGAAAAGCAGCAGGCCGAAAAGGACGGTAGCCACAGCGATGACGGTCGCGGAACGCAGGTCCGTCTCCACGACGGTGATCAGCATCCCGCCGAAAAACACGATGGGGAGTGTGGCCAACAGCAGCAGTCCCGCCAGACGGGAGTTTTCCGTGGCCTGCTCAGGAGCCCCCAGGGCGCGAAAATAATCCCGGGTCATGGTGATCAGTTCCCTGCGGAAGTAGGTAACGACCGCCAGCAGGGAACCGATGTGAACAGCAACGTCGAAAGCCAAGCCCTGATCCGGGAAGCCAAACAGGTGGGGCATCAGGATCAGATGGGCGGAACTGGAGATGGGAAGAAACTCTGTTACCCCCTGGACCAGGGCAAGGATAAGGATGTGCAGGGTCTCCATGTACGGGCTACATATTCACTGGCAGGTTCAGAAACGTACGGATGGTACGGGAAAAACACGGGACCGGAAATACATCTATCTGTCGCTATCCCGTTTCAGGAGCTTTTTCTCCCAGTTCAGCGAGGTGCGTACGATGGTATCCAGGTCGTTGTAGCGCGGGGCCCAGTTCAGGGTCTTGCCGATATGATCGACACCGGCAATGAGAGTCGGGGGGTCACCGGCGCGTCGCGCGGTCTCGATGACGTTAAGCGGTTGTCCGTGGATCCTTGCAACGGTATCCAACACCTCACGTACGCTGTAACCATGCCCGTATCCGCAGTTGAGTGTGGTTGACTCCCCCCCGGCGCGGAGGTAGTCGAGGGCCTTGACGTGCGCGGAAGCCAGGTCTTCGACGTGGATATAATCCCGTATTCCGGTTCCATCCGGCGTAGGATAATCGGTTCCGAAGATGGAAATACTCTCACGCTTACCGACCGCTGTTTCGCAGGCAACCTTAGTCAGGAGAGTGGCATTGGCAGTTGATTGGCCGATCCGGCCTTCCGGATCACAGCCCGCTACGTTGAAATAGCGCAGGATGACATGCTTCATATCGCCGGCCTGACACAGGTCACGGATCATCCATTCGCTCATCAACTTTGAGGTGCCGTAGGGATTGATGGGTTGGGTGGGGGAATCTTCCCAGGCAATTCCCGCCGGCGGGATGCCGTATACGGCCGCCGTGGAGGAAAAGACGAAATTCCTGACCCCGGCTTCCCGGCAGCATTCCAGCAGGTATCGAGTGTTGCAGGTGTTATTACCGTAGTATTTAAGGGGATCCGCCACCGACTCCGGAACGATGGTATGGGCGGCAAAATGTAGCACCGTGTCTACGTCGTGTTCCCGAAGAATCGTGGATACCAATTCCTTGTCGCCTACGTTGCCTTCCACCAGCGGGCCATAGAGCACGGCATCGGCAAAGCCAGTGGAGAGGTTGTCCAGGGTAACCACCGATTCGCCGGCTTCACCCAACTGGCGTAAGGTGTGGCTGCCGATGTAACCGGCACCGCCGGTGACTAAAATCCCTTTTTTATCCATTTGGTCAACCTGGGTTTCTGTTGGTTTCGGGGTATATTTACGCCGTAGTACGAGCAGTGGCAACTATCATATCATCCGTGTCGCTGGAAAACCCCATCAAGAGAATCGCAGGGTCTTCCAGGTGGAGATGTCGTCGACGGGATCGGTGCTCGCCACGCAGGAGATCCACCCGGGTTCCGGAACGAAGTGTATCGTGTAGTAGTTCCTGCTGTCCGGCTTCGGGCCGAACAGTCCCGTTCCCCCGCATTTGGCGCAGGATTCGAGGTGGGTCCAGTACCGGAAAAAGGCCAGGGTGTGATCATCCCCGTGTAACTCCGCCATCACTCGCAGCACAGATTCGGGAAACATACGGGCTGCGATTTTACGGAGATTACCCCGGTCATGCAGTCGCTCCAGGTCGATCCCGATGGGGTTGGTCGCAACGGCAAACAGCGCCGTCTCTTTCGCGTGGCTCAGGTTGAAATGGATAGGAAACGGTGGACCTTCCAGAGAAGGTTTGCCTCTGTCACCGTAGACGAAGCGCACAGCCTGAGCAGAGGTACCGAGGTAGCGGCTCAGGATGAAACGCATGGCGCCCCGGGAGCGGATGAAGCTGTTACGGGCCTGTTCGGTGATAAACCGGTTTGCCCGTTGTTGTTCGTCGCGGGAAAGCAGTTCCGGCAGATCACCCGCAGGCTGTCGCAGATCGATACGCCACAAGTGTATGGTGCCTTGCGGCGGTTGCAGAGAGGCAGGGGGGGTGTGCCAGTTTTCTATAACATGCATGCGGGGCAGTTCTGGTATTCTGAAACCAAGTCTTAACAAAACCTGTGAAAGGGCCCTGATCGAAGAGGCGGGTTCCTGAATTTTAACCTTCAGTGCTCTTGCTGTCTTCCGGGGTGAAAGCTCCGGTTCACGGGTGTGCTGGACTTGATCGAGGCTCCTTGTGTCCGGATTTAAGAGAGAGATACACCGTAGCGACCACTTCACCGATGCCGCGGCGGAGCTGCCGCAGGATCTTCATCCCGTCCTGCGCAGGGTATACGCGGCCAGAGGTGTAGCATCTTCGGGGGAATTGGATCGGGAGTTATCCAGACTGCCGGCACCTGCCGCATTGGCGGGAACGGAGGCGGCGGCGGAACTTCTCCGGGGTGTTGTGGAGAGGAATGGCCGCATCCTGGTGGTGGCTGATTTTGATGCGGACGGAGCCACCAGCTGTGCTCTGGCCTTGCGGGCGCTGCGGGCCATGGGGGCCGACGATGTCCGCTATCTGGTACCTAATCGGTTTGAATACGGCTACGGCCTGACGCCCGAGATCGTTGCGGAAGCTGTTGCCCAGCAGCCCGATCTGTTGTTAACGGTGGATAACGGTATTTCCAGTATCGAGGGTGTGGAGGCCGCCAGGCAGGCGGGTGTGGCGGTGTTGGTGACGGACCACCACCTACCGGGAAAGGATCTGCCGCGGGCGGATGTGATCGTCAATCCGCATCTGCATGACGACGGTTTTCCCGGCGCCAATCTGGCGGGGGTCGGGGTGATCTTTTATGTTATGGCGGCCCTGCGGGTCGGATTGCGACGGAACAACTGGTTTGAACGACGGGGAATTTTGGAGCCCAACCTCGCTGATCTGCTGGACCTGGTGGCCCTCGGTACGGTGGCGGACGTGGTGCCCCTCGATCATGTGAACCGGATTTTGGTGCATCAGGGGTTGCAGCGTATCCGCGCGGGGCGTGGTCGCCTCGGTATCAGCGCGCTGCTGGACGCGGCGGGGCGGGATGAAAGACGGGTGGTGGCGGCAGATATGGGGTTCGCCGTAGGGCCGCGGTTGAATGCGGCGGGACGACTGGAGGATATGTCCCTGGGTATCGACTGCTTGCTCACCGACGTCGCCGGGCAGGCCACGGAGACGGCATATCGTTTGGACCGATTGAACCGGGAACGGCGTGAGATCGAGTCGGAAATGCGCGATCAGGCTCTGGCGATCCTGGATGATCTCGGCGCCGGCGAAAAGGTGGAACAGCCATATTCCCTCTGTCTCTACCGTTACGATTGGCACCAGGGGGTGATCGGCATTCTGGCGGCGCGCATGCGGGAACGTTTCCACTGCCCCGTGATCGCGTTTGCCCCGGTTACCGATGGGGTGCTCAAGGGCTCGGCACGCTCGATCCCGGGACTTCATATCCGCGATCTGCTGGACTCCATCGCAACCAGGCATCCCGGGATCCTGCGGAAGTTCGGCGGTCATGCCATGGCAGCCGGGCTCAGCCTGCGCGAGAGCGATCTGGAGGCCTTTCAGGATGCTTTCGACCGCGAGGTGCGTCTCCATCTGAAGGAGGAGGATCTGTCGGGTGTGATCCGCTCAGACGGCCCCCTGGAGACGAGCGATTTCACCCTGGAACTGGCGCAACAGATCCGGGAAGGCGGGCCCTGGGGGCAAGGGTTTCCCGAACCCCTGTTTGACGGGATTTTCACTATCGTCAGCAGCCGGATTGTCGGTGACAGACACGTCAAACTGGTGTTGAATGCCGATGATAGTGATCGCTATCTGGATGCCATAGCGTTTAATCAACTGGAATACGGGCTTCCCCGGCCGGAAACGAGGATACACGCCGCCTACCGGATGGACATAAACGAGTATCAGGGGCGCCGCAGCCTGCAGCTGATCGTGGAATACTTTGAACATCTATAAACTTCTAACTTCATAACTAAAAAAACCTGAGGATTGAAAACTGTCAACCGAAGACTCACCAGTCAGCAAGACCCAGCAGAAGAAAGAACTTCTGGCCTTGCAGAAAATCGGCGAGCGACTGATCGATATGTCGCCGGCGCAACTGGCGCCGTTTCCTCTCGGTCCGCGGGTGTTGGAAGCCCTGGAGGAGTCGCGGCGAATCAAGGGACACAACGCCTTGCGTCGCCACGTACGTCGCGTGGGAAAACTGCTGCGCGACGAAGATATGGAAGTGATTCAGCGGCTGTTAAATGAGCTGGATAGCCAGCATCTGGATGACAAGCGGCGTTTTCACCAGCTCGAACAATGGCGGGAGCGGCTGTTGCAGGATGGGGATAGTGCCTTGACGGAACTGTTGGATATCTGCCCACAGGCCGACAGCCAGCAGGTCCGTCAATTGGTGCGTGCCGCTCGCAAGGAACAGGATCAGTCCCGTCCCCCGGCAGCGGCCCGCAAGCTGTTCCGCTATCTGAAGGAACTCGATTTTGTGTAACAGAAACTTATAGCTGACAACTGCCAACTGAATATTAATCCCGATGCCAGAGAAGGGGACTGAAAAGATCGCCATTTATCCCCGGTTTCCGCGCCGGCTGGTCGTCTGTCTGGCGATTCTCCATGGCTCTGCGCTCCTGTTGCTGCCGCTGTTGCCGCTGCCGCCCGGGTCAGGGTTCATTCTTGCGGGACTCGTTCTGTTCAGCCTGATTCATTCTTGGTACCGATATCTATCACCGTCGGGGGGGCTGGCCGTTGCCGCCGTGGAATGGGGGGGTGATGAGGATTGGACCCTTTTTGATCGTCAGGGGAGGGTGATCACTGCCGCTCTATACGGCTCCAGTTTTGTTCATCCCTGGTTGATTGTCCTCAATTTCAGAATCCCGGGCGGGAAGCGGTGCAGTTTGTGCCTGACTGCGGACAGGGTGGATCGTGAGCAGTTGCGGCGGTTACGGATGAGGCTGAACAGCCTGCGGGGCGATTATCCGGCCGGGCGGTAGTTGTCCGGAGTTATCACCGTCGGCTTACGCTGTTGCAGGTCGTCCCGTTCGGGGTAATCAACGGTGTAGTGAAGCCCGCGGCTTTCCCGTCGGTGCTGCGCCGAGCGGATGATCAGGTCGGCGACGTCTACCAGGTTACGCAGTTCCAGGAGGTCGTTACCGACACGGAAATTACTGTAGTACTCCTCAATCTCCTGGCGCAGCAGGTTGACCCGGCGCTGAGCGCGTTCCAACCGCTTGTTGGTACGGACGATACCCACGTAGTCCCACATGAACCGGCGCAGCTCGTCCCAGTTGTGGGAGACCACCACCACTTCATCGGAGTCGGTAACCTGGCTTTCGTCCCATGGCGCGATAGTGGGAGGTTCCGGGGCATGGTCCATGCTCTGTTCGATATCCAGGGCGGCCATCTGCCCGAAAACCAGGCATTCCAGCAACGAGTTGCTGGCCATACGGTTGGCCCCATGCAGGCCGGTATAGGCAACCTCTCCCACGGCATAGAGTCCCGGGATGTCGGTCCGGGCATTGTGATCGGTAACAATTCCGCCGCAGGTGTAATGAGCGGCCGGAACCACCGGGATCGGCGACCGGGTTATATCGATACCGAAATCGAGACAGCGGGCGTGAATCATCGGGAAGTGTTCGCGGATAAAATCACCCGGCTGGTGACTGATATCGAGAAAGACGCAGTCCGCCCCCAACCGTTTCATCTCGTGGTCAATGGCGCGGGCGACGATATCGCGGGGCGCCAGTTCCGCACGCTCATCATACTTGGGCATGAAGCGGGTGCCGTCCGGCAGAAGCAGACGCCCCCCTTCGCCCCTCAGGGCCTCCGTGATCAGGAAGGATTTAGCATGGGGGTGAAAGAGGCAGGTAGGGTGGAACTGGATGAACTCCATATTGGCCACCCTGCACCCGGCCCGCCAGCCCATGGCGATACCGTCCCCGGTGGATACATCGGGATTGGAGGTATAGAGATAGACCTTGCTGGCACCTCCGGTCGCCAGTATCACGAAACGGGCGCGAAAGGTCTCAACCCGGTCCGCCCGGCGATTGAATAAATAGGCCCCGAAACAGCGGTTATCCTCCAGCCCCAGTTTGTGTCCGGTAATCAGGTCGATGGCAACATGGTTTTCAAACAGCTCTACGTTGGGGAGCGATTGCACCTGTTGTTCCAGGGTGGTCTCCAGGGCCTGGCCGGTGGCGTCCGCGGTATGGATTACCCGGCGGTGGGAGTGGCCACCCTCGCGGGTCAGGTGATAACCGGTACCGTTGGTCGATTCGCGGGTGAACTCCATGCCCTGGCTCAAGAGCCAGCGGATGTTTTCCGGACCCTTTTCCACCACCAGCCGGACCGTCTCTTCATCACAGAGTCCGGCTCCGGCATTGAGGGTGTCTTCGATATGGGACTCGATGGAGTCCTCTTTGTCCAGCACCGCCGAGATACCGCCCTGGGCGTAATAAGTACTGCCCTCCGCGAGGTTCAGCTTGGATATCACGGCTATCCTAAGACTGCGGGGAAGCCGCAGGGCGAGGCTAAGTCCGGCGGCGCCGCTGCCGATAATCAGTACGTCGTGTCGGTGAAGTGGGTCCATGATGATCGACCGCTATTTGATAGACAGGGAAACGGCGGTCATAATCTGCTCCAGAATTCCGGGTTGAGGCTGGCGGTAGCACAATTTGTCAGGCGAAATCCTAGCGCAAAAACCCAATATAATGCGAACTATTTTATGATCAGGGTGTCAATCAGAGTACAAAGAGATACGCGCTTGCCGCGGTCGGGGAGAGGGCCCGAATGGGCGAGCGAAAGGTAGATCAGGAACTGGTTAACCGGGTTCAGAGGGGAGATAAGAAGGCCTTTGACCTCCTCGTGCTGAAATATCAGCATAAAGTGGCCAACCTGGTTTCGAGATATATCCGTAATCCGAGTGAGACACTTGATGTGACTCAGGAAGCGTTTATCAAAGCCTATCGAGCGTTGCCCAATTTCCGCGGGGAAAGCGCTTTCTACACTTGGCTTTACCGGATCGCGATCAATACAGCGAAGAACTTTCTGGTTGCTCAGGGACGACGTCCTCCATCTTTCGATTTGGATGCGGATACCGCGGAACAGATGGATGTGGGCGTACGGCTGCAGGAGAATACCACTCCGGAGAACAATTTGTTGCAGGAAGAGATTGCCGAAACCGTCCGGCAGGCCATCGAGGAACTACCGGACGACCTGCGTACGGCGATTACTCTGCGCGAACTGGAAGGACTCAGCTATGAGGACATCGCCCGAGCCATGACCTGCCCGGTGGGAACAGTGCGTTCCCGTATTTTTCGGGCACGCGCGGCAATAGATGCTAAACTCGCTCCGCTACTGGAGCCTTGAGGCGATTACGGAATACGTTTTGTGTCTTTATATCAGGTGCCATGATGAGTGAGAAAATATACGAACAGGTATCGGCGCTGCTTGATGAGGAACTCCCGTCAAAGGAGACCGCAGAGATCTTGAGTCAACTGCGGGAACGGGAAGATCTGCAGGAACAGTGGAACCGATTTCACCTGATCGGCGATGTTATGAGAGGTGAGGCGCTCCAGGTGAATGCATTCGATATCGCATCCAGGGTGCGTACATCCTTGAAGGACGAACCGGCGATAATCGCCGCACCAAAAGTAAAGACCCTGTTGCAGCAGGGGCCGCTCTGGATCCGCACTTTGGCGGGTGCCGGGTTGGCCGCTTCAGTTGCCGCATTGGCGGTGATCACCGCGCCTTATTTCCTTGGTTCCGGCGACGCGCTACAGATGGCCTCAAACACACCTGCTGTCTCTTCGCCCTATGCGGAGCGTCCTGGAACGCGATGGAAAAACCTTCAGGAGCCGGCGGTAGAGTCCCGGCTTAATGGTTACCTGGTGGAGCACAGCGAATACGCCGCTTCTCCCGGCGGTGTTGGCGGGGTTATACCCTATGCTACGTTTGTCGGATATGACGCTAAACGCTAATTATTCGGTAACAGCATTGAGCTTTCTGCGCTGGTTGCCTCTCCTGTTCGTCATCTCCACCGCGGTGCAGGCGGAAGAACAGGAGAATGAGGCCTTTAAATGGCTGGAGCGGATGTGGCAGGCCGTGCACCAGCTCAATTACGAAGGGACATTTGTTTATCTCCATGACAACCACATGGAATCGCTGCGTTTGGTTCATTCAGTGGCGGACGGGCAGGAGCGGGAAAGACTGACATCCCTCAATGGGGTATCCCGGGAGGTGGTTCGGGATAATCACTCCATAATCTGTGTGCTTCCTGACAGCCGCTCGGTATCCGCCGAATTGCGTAGCAGCGGCGGTGGTATAGGGGAGAATTCTGTACTCGATCCGAAGAAACTGTCGGCCTACTACGATTTCTACATGCACGGGGACAGCCGTATAGCTGGCCGGCCGGCCGTAATGTTGGTGATCGCACCGAAAGACGCCTATCGCTATGGCCATAGACTGTTCCTCGATAAAGAATATGCGCTTCCATTGAAAACTGAGCTGTTGGACAGTAACGGTGAGTCGATATCTCAAATCATGTTCACCGGTCTTAAGGTTGATCCGGAAATAAAGATCGCGGCGGAAGGGGATGATTCGGCCCTGGAGAATGAACATTACGCCTGGATCTACCAAAAACCGGTATTGCGTATGCAGGATGGAGAAAGAACGGCTGTGGACTGGTATTTTCCTAATCTGCCGGCAGGGTTTCAGCTGAGCGTCCACGCCAGGCGTCCTGCGACGGATAAGCGTAGCGCGATAGACCATTTTGTGTTTACCGACGGGTTGGCCACGTTTTCGGTATATGTGGAGAAGGCCGATTCCAATAACGGTCTGGAAGGTGAATCACGGATGGGTGCGGTAAACGTCTTCGGCACAAGTTATGACGACTATCACGTCACTGCGGTTGGAGAGGTTCCTCTCCAGACCATACAGGAGCTCGCCCAAGGCATAATGCTGCAGGATGAGGCGCCACCGGGTGATTGAAGAGGCCGCAACCGTTACCCGCTGCGATGGAGAGTTCGCAGAGGTGGAGACGGAGCGCAAGTCGTCCTGTGGAGGTTGTTCCGCATCAGGTGTCTGCGGCACCGCCGCGCTCTCCAAAGTGTTCGGTAACCGTCGTTCCATGGTGCGTGTTTTTAATCCCATAGGAGCGCTTCCCGGAGACCATGTAATCGTTGGTATTCCGGAGTCCGTATTGGTCCGGGTTTCGTTTGTATTTTACGTGATCCCGATTATAGGGCTCATCGCGGGCGCTATTATCGGGCAATCCGTTGCGTTGAAGTTGGGTTCCTCCGGAGAGGAACTAATCTCGATCATCAGTGGTCTATTGGGCCTGATAATTGGATTCTACCTGGTGCGGCGTTTTGCGGACCGTACTGCCACTGACGAACAGTATCGCGCCGTGATTCTCCGCCAGGCTGGGAAAGTGAAGATCGATTTCAGGGCTGAGCTTGATGGCCGTCCTGAAGATTAGGCTCTGGAGAAGAATATGAAGGTTTCAATACGATGGATTCGGTGGCAGGTAGCCGCGATCGGATTGGTCTTGTTGTATACAAGTGCTGCAATTCATGCCAGGGAGTTACCGGATTTTACCGGGCTTGTGGAGGAATACAGTCCGGTAGTGGTTAATATCAGTACCAAGCAAAAACGTTCTGCTGGACTTCATCTGCGGCGTGATTTCAGATTTCCGGATCTTCCGGAGGACAGCCCTTTTAACGATTTTTTTCGTCGTTTTCTAGAGGAAGGTGAAGATGGGGAGAGGGAATACAACGCGGCTTCCCTGGGGTCCGGATTCATCATCTCCAGTGACGGGTATATTTTAACCAACCATCACGTGGTGGATGGAGCGGATGAAATTATTGTGCGTCTCACCGACCGGCGCGAATTCGAAGCGGAGGTCGTTGGTTCGGACAAGCGCAGTGACACGGCCCTTTTGAAGATCAACGCAACAGATCTGCCGGTAGTAAAGATCGGAAAGTCGAGTGATCTCAAGGTGGGTGAGTGGGTACTGGCAATCGGGTCGCCGTTCGGATTCGATCATTCGGTGACTGCCGGTATCGTCAGTGCCAAAGGCCGCAGTCTTCCCAGTGAAAACTATGTCCCGTTTATCCAGACGGATGTCGCGATCAACCCGGGTAATTCCGGGGGCCCGCTGTTCAATCTCGATGGAGAAGTGGTGGGTGTCAATTCCCAGATCTACAGCCGAACCGGCGGTTTCATGGGGCTTTCCTTCGCGATTCCTATCGAGGTGGCGATGAATGTTGCCGATCAGATTCGCGCCCAGGGCCATGTAACTCGCGGTTGGCTCGGTGTGCTGATACAGGATGTTACCCGGGAACTGGCTGATTCCTTCGGGATGGACCATCCCTACGGGGCGTTGATCGCGAAGGTGCTGCCGGATAGTCCCGCCGAGGCGGCAGGTCTTCAGACCGGAGATATCGTTCTGGAATTTAACGGCAAGAAGATTATGAGATCCTCCATGTTGCCTCCGTTGGTGGGTGTCAGCCCGGTGGGTGAAAGCTCCAGCCTCATCATTCTCCGAAAAGGGGAAAAACAGGCGCTCAAGGTGAAGATCGGAGAACTGCCGGAGGAGGATGAATTGGCGATGACCGGTTCGCCGGGAGAAAAAGCGAGCGTTCCGCTGCTCGGTCTGTCGTTAAGGGACCTGAGCGACGAGCAGCGTAAGGAGATCGGTCTGGCCAAAGGCAAGGGTGGCATACTGGTCAGGGACGTGAGCAAGGGCCCGGGAAGGACGGCGGGAATTCAGCCGGGAGACGTGATTCAGATGATTAACAACACCCCGGTAAACAGCGTCCAGGAATTTCGGCAATTGATTGACAAGCTGCCTAAAGGAAAAAGTGTGGCGGTATTGGTACAGCGTAGAACCGGCCCGCTGTTTCTGGCGCTGCGAGTGCCGGAGGAATGAGTAAGGGCCCGTTGCTCACTTTGTACCACCGGCGTAACTGCCATCTCTGTGAAGAGATGCGACAGCGGTTGCAGGAGTTGCGCGGGGAATTCCCCTTTGAAATCGCTCTCCGCGACGTGGATGACACCCAGGAACTACGCCGCAGATACGCCGAGCGGATACCGGTCCTCGAGGCGGACGGCAGGGAGTTGTGTCATTTTTTCCTGGATGAAACGAAAGTAAGGGATTATTTATGCAATGCGGGAAATGGGGTATGATTTAACCGCTCCGAACATCTTCGGTGGACCATTGATGACGGAACTATTCAATAGAATAGTTCCGTTTTTTCAATCAGATACAGTATAAACTTAAAGTCAATAAATACTGGAGTAACTCCCCTCCGGGATTCAGTGCTCCAGGATTCGGCCATTGTATGAGTGATCTCCGCCACATTCGCAATTTTTCCATCATTGCCCATATCGACCACGGCAAATCCACCATTGCGGACCGTTTTATCCAGATCTGCGGTGGGCTGACTGAGCGGGAGATGGCGGAGCAGGTTCTCGATTCCATGGATCTGGAGAGGGAACGGGGAATAACCATCAAGGCCCAGAGCGTAACCCTCGACTACCAGGCGCGGGACGGCCAGCATTACCAACTCAATTTTATCGATACTCCGGGCCACGTGGATTTTTCCTATGAGGTCTCCCGTTCCCTGGCGGCCTGTGAGGGTGCGCTGTTGGTGGTGGACGCGGCCCAGGGCGTGGAGGCCCAGAGTGTCGCCAACTGCTATACAGCCATCGAGCAGGGCCTCGAGGTGTTGCCGGTGCTGAACAAGATCGATCTGCCGGCGGCTGAACCGGAACGGGTTATAAACGAAATCGAAGAGATTATCGGTCTGGAAGCAGGTGACGCTCTGCGGGTAAGTGCCAAGACCGGAGCCGGGATTCCGGAACTGCTGGAAAAGCTGGTGGAGAAGATTCCACCGCCTGTCGGGCAGGAGCAGGATCCGTTACAAGCACTCATCATAGATTCCTGGTTTGACAGCTATGTGGGTGTAATCTCATTGATTCGAGTGGTAAACGGCGTTATTCGTCCAAAAGACAAGATATATATCATGTCCACCGGACGCAGCTTCCAGGTGGAAAAGGTGGGTGTATTCTCACCCAAGCAGGAGGCGCGTCCGAAACTCGGTACCGGCGAGGTGGGTTTTGTTGTTGCCGGTATCAAGGAGATTGACGGGGCGCCGGTCGGCGACACCATCACTTTGCTGGACCGTAAGGCGGCGAAACCCCTGCCGGGTTTCGCGGAGATGAAACCGCGGGTATTTGCAGGGCTTTATCCGGTCAGTACCGACGATTACGAGGATCTGCGCGAAGCGCTGCAGAAACTGAAACTTAATGACGCCGCCCTGCACTATGAACCGGAGACCTCGCAGGCCCTTGGATTCGGCTTCCGTTGTGGATTCCTTGGCATGCTGCATATGGAAATCGTTCAGGAGCGTTTGGAACGGGAGTATGATCTCGATCTGATAACCACGGCACCTACGGTTATCTACGAGGTGGTGACCAGTGACGGTAATACCTTCCAGATCGATAATCCCGCGGACCTGCCGGAAGTCAGTCGCATCCAGGAGGTACGGGAGCCGATTATTGAAGCACATATCCTGGTGCCCCAGGATCATCTCGGGAACGTGATCAATCTCTGCATCGAGAAGCGGGGCTCGCAAAAGAATCTGCAGTACTTGGGAGGGCAGGTCCAGGTGGTCTACGAACTTCCCCTGAACGAGGTTGTGCTGGACTTTTTTGACCGCTTGAAATCGGTGAGTCGGGGGTTTGCCTCCTTCGAGTATGAACTCAAGCGATTCGAAGCCGCGCCGCTGGTCAAGCTCGATATCCTGATAAACGGCGAGCGGGTGGATGCCTTGTCCCTCATTGTGCATCGTGATTACGCCGAATCGCGGGGAAGGGAGCTTACGGTAAAGATGAAGGAGATCATCCCGCGGCAGATGTTCGAAGTGGCGATTCAGGCGGCTATCGGCAGTAAGATTATCGCGCGAACCACCGTCAAAGCGCTGCGCAAGAATGTGACCGCCAAGTGCTATGGCGGGGACGTGACACGTAAGCGGAAGCTCCTGGAAAAACAGAAGGCCGGTAAGAAAAGGATGAAGCAGGTGGGAAAAGTGGAGATTCCGCAAGAGGCTTTTCTTGCTGTATTGAGGGTGGGCAAGGATAATAAATAGGTTTTCCGGCAACTATTCTTTACTATTGGATGCTTATGGATTTTGATTTTTCATTACTGCTGGTGTTGCTGACCGTCGGTACCGGAGGGATCTGGTTGCTTTACGCCGTAGTATTTCGACCGCGCGGGGAAAGCCGGGCGACTGAACCAGAGGATTTTGTTGAAGCGGGCGAGTTTGAGGAAAAAAAGACCGGCAAAGAGCCGCTCCTCGTAGAGTACTCGCGCTCCTTTTTCCCGGTCATACTGCTGGTGCTGCTGTTGCGATCTTTTCTAGTGGAACCCTTTCGCATTCCCTCCGGTTCCATGATGCCCACGTTGCTGGTGGGTGATTTTATTCTTGTGAACAAGTATGCCTATGGTATCCGGCTGCCGGTATTGAACACCAAGATAATAGAGATCGGTGAGCCGCAACGGGGTGATGTAATAGTATTCCGTTATCCCAAGGAGCCGTCTATTGACTATATTAAACGGGTAGTGGGTCTGCCCGGTGACCATATCGTGTATCGGAATAAAACGTTGTTTATAAACGGCGAGCCGGCCCCGCAGATACCTATCGGCATATACCAGGGTAGTGGGTCCGGGGCCGGAATGACCGGTGCTCTGGAGGGTATCGAGAAACTCGGCAGCCTGGAACACGCTATTCTGGTTAACCCTCGTGCGCCGGATAGTCCACCAAGCTGTCAGGTGCTCAGCGGTGGGGCGATCACGGTACCGGAAGGGCACTATTTCGCGATGGGTGACAATCGGGATAACAGCAACGACAGTCGTTGCTGGGGTTTTGTTCCGGAAGAGAATCTGGTCGGCAGGGCTTTTGCTATCTGGATGAGCTGGGATTCGGAACGGTCCGGTTTTCCGGTTGCCTGGGAGAGAATGGGCGAGGGAATCGATTAAGTGGAGGTTTGTCTTATGCAGCGAGGAATCAGAAGACAGAGAGGAATGACCGGCTTGGGTTGGTTGACGGTACTGTTCCTGATCGGTTTTTTTGTATTTTTGGGTTTTAAGATCATTCCGATTTACCTGGAACATCACTCGGTGGAGTCGGTTCTGAATTCACTGAAGGAGGAGCCGCTCATCACGCAGAAGACAAGAGCACAGGTTAAGGGCATGGTTATGGCGCGGCTTAATACCAATGGTATCCGTGATATCAAAGGGGATAGTATTAATGTTGATAAAAAGCCTGGAGTGTTGACGGTCCGCATCGCCTATGAAGTCAGAAAGAATATGGCGGGGAACATAGATATTCTGATCAAGTTCGATAACAGTGTGGAGTTGGTGTCTAATTGAGGGGCTCGATAGATCGGCTCTGCCGAGCCATCGGTTATCAATTCACCGACGGTAAACTTATAGAAACCGCGCTGACCCATCGGAGCGCGGGCAGCCCCAACAACGAGAGACTGGAGTTTCTGGGTGATGCCATTCTGGGGTTCGTGATTGCGGATGAACTGTTTCAGGTCTTCCCATCGGCGGATGAAGGGCAGCTTAGCCGGTTGCGGGCCGGTTTGGTAAGGAGGGAGGCCCTGGCGGAGGTGGGAAGGCAACTCGAGCTGGGGACGTACCTGGCGCTGGGCCCGGGAGAATTGAAAAGCGGTGGGCAGTCCCGTGATTCGATTCTGGCCGACGCTTTGGAAGCGCTGTTTGCGGCGATTTATCTAGATGGCGGATATCCCTCCATTCGTTCCGTAATTCTGGATCTGTTTGAAGAACGTGTGCAGACGCTATCGCCGGATTCCCAGCAAAAGGATGCAAAAACACGATTGCAGGAGTATCTGCAGGCGCGGCAGATGAATCTCCCCAGCTATGAAACCATTGATACCACGGGTGATCAGCATGCGCAGACATTTGTGGTGAAGTGTATGGTAGAGGCTTTGGGGCTGGAAATCATCGGACGCGGCGGCAGTCGCCGGAAGGCGGAGCAGGATGCAGCCGGCAAAGCGCTGGAGTCTATTCAAAGTAATGGTTGATGACCGGATAAATCGCTGCGGCTATGCCGCTATTGTCGGCCGCCCGAATGTCGGTAAGTCCACGTTGCTGAACAGGCTTATCGGCCAAAAACTGGCGATCACCTCTCGCAAACCCCAGACAACCAGGCACAGCATACTGGGGGTGAAAACCTCTAGTGGGGGCCAGGTCATCTATGTTGATACTCCGGGTATCCATCAGCGCGGCGAACAGGCAATGAACCGCTACCTGAATCGCACCGCTCGGGCCATTCTTTCGGATGTGGATCTGGTGATCTTCGTAGTGGAGGCGCTGCGCTGGACAGAGGAGGATGCGGTCGTGCTGGATGCGTTGCAACGGTCCAATGCTCCGGCGATTCTCGTTGTCAACAAGGTTGATCGGATTAAACGTAGGGATGATTTGTTGCCGTTTCTCTCGGAGACCGCTGAGAAGTTCGCTTTTCGGGAAGTGATTCCGCTGTCCGCGAAGAATGGTGAGAATGTGGCGTTGCTGGAGGAACGGGTTCTTGCGGCGCTTCCGGAAGGGATTAATCTGTTTCCGGATGATCAGCTCACAGACAGATCAGAGCGGTTTTTCGCATCGGAACTGATCCGTGAGCAGCTTACCCGGCGTTATTCCAAGGAGATCCCCTACGCATTGACGGTGGAGATCGAGAAGTTTGAGGAAGAAGGTAACCTCTATCGTATCGACGCGTTAATCTGGGTGGAGCGGCCGGGGCAGAAGAACATCATAATCGGCAGTAAGGGAGAGGCACTTAAAGAGGTGGCAAAAAACGCCAGACTTGAAATGGAGAAATTCTTTGAAAAGAAGATCTACTTGAATCTCTGGGTCAAGATCAAGAAGAGCTGGTCCAGTGATGAGAGCGCACTCAGTCGCCTCGGATACGGCGAATAGAGCATATGGTGTCAGCAGGCCCCGGTTATGGACCAGGAACGCGCCCGTTTATTTCCCGCCTATATCCTTCACCGCAGACCCTATTCCGACAGCAGTCTGCTGCTGGAATGTTTTACCCCCCAGCAGGGCCGTTTCCCGGCCATCGCCAAGGGAGTGCGTTCAGCGCGCAAGGTTGATGCCGCGCAATTACAACCATTTCGACCGCTTTTGATCCGGATTTCCGGACGTGGCGAGGTAAGGACGCTTAGCGCCTTTGAAACCACAGGAGAGCAATCTCAGCTGCAGGGACGGATCCTGTTCTGCGGTTTTTACCTCAACGAACTGTTGATGAATCTGCTCGAACGGGATGATCCCCATGAACGCCTGTTTGAGGTATATGCGGACGTGCTGGGACGCTTGAAACAGGGCGAAAACCCGGACCGGGTGTTGCGACGGTTTGAAATAGAGTTATTGCATGAGCTCGGCTATGGGATGCTGCTGGAACACGAGGCCGAGACGGGTATGCCAATTGAACCGGATGGGCGTTACCATTATCAGCCGGAACATGGACCGGTCAAGGATTGTGGTCGTGTCTGGACCGTCAGCGGCCGCACTCTGCTGCAGCTTGCAGGTAGGGAGCAGCGGCTGGATAACGACGGTTGGAGAGAGGCTCGGGAACTCATGAGGCGGGTTATTGCCCATCATCTTGGGGGACGCGTACTGAAGAGCCGGGAACTATTTCAGGTATCAAGTTGCAAAAAGAATGACTGACGAAATAAATCAGGACGTCCTGCTGGGCGTCAATATCGATCATGTGGCGACACTTCGCCAGGCCCGGGGTACCCGTTACCCGGAGCCGGTGCAGGCCGCTTTGATCGCGGAGCAGGCGGGTGCGGATGCCATAACCGTTCATCTTCGGGAGGATCGTCGCCACATTCAGGATCGCGATGTGGAGCTTCTTCGGGAGGTCCTGCAGACGCGCATGAATCTGGAAATGGCGGCGACAAAGGAGATGCTGACCATAGCATCACGGATGAAACCCCAGGACTGCTGCATCGTTCCGGAAAAGAGGGAGGAGTTGACCACGGAAGGGGGACTGGATGTGGCGGCAAACCTTTCCTATCTGCGGGACTATTGCGGGACCCTGGCGGAAGCAGGTATCCGTGTATCACTGTTTATCAACGCTGAACCGGAGCAGCTGGAGGCGGCGAAGACCTGTGGGGTACCGGTGGTGGAGATCCATACCGGTCACTATGCCGATGCCGGGACCGCAGAGCAGCGCAACTGGGAGCTGGAACGTATCAGATCCGCGGTGCGACTGGGAGAACATCTCGGTCTCCTGGTAAATGCCGGGCATGGGCTGGACTATCATAACGTAAGGGCCATCGCGGCTATTCCCGGGATACGGGAGCTGAATATCGGGCATTCAATAATTTCCCGGGCCGTTATTTCCGGGCTGGCCTCCGCCGTTGCCGAAATGAAACGGTTGATTAGCGCCTGATCGTTTCCGGTATTCGGAAGAATGAGACCATAGATGAGAGTGATCAAGATCGTTTCCGGGGGACAGAGCGGTGTGGATAGGGCGGCGCTGGATGTGGCCCTGAAGCTCGGTATTTCCTGTGGCGGATGGTGTCCCCGAGGACGCCGTGCCGAAGATGGCCGGATCGCCGATCATTACCCGCTGCAGGAGACCGAAGGAAGAGGATACAGCACTCGTACCAGCCTTAACGTTCGGGAATCCGATGCGACTCTGATACTTAACACCGGCCCCCTGGAGGGGGGTACCGAGTTCACACGGGTGTTGGCGGCGAAACTGCACCGACCCTGTCTGGTGGCGGAGCCGGATCGCGATGCTGATCTGGAAGAGACACTCCGGTGGTTGCTGGAAAACCGCGTAGCGGTGCTCAATGTGGCCGGGCCGAGGGAATCGAAAAGGCCTGGTATCTATGAGCTGTCGGTGGGTTACCTGACGCAACTGTTGTCGTGATAGCGTCGCAACCTTCTTGAGATCCTTCAGGAATCGAAACTGATTCCGTTGAACTCGCGAACCTGGTAGCCGCGTTCCGGCTCACGCCGTTTTTTCCGCCGCTTGCTCTCACCGTTCCGGCGCCGTTCTTCGATTCTCCGTTCAATTCCGGACCACTCCCGGTCGCGCCAGCCCAGGGCGCGGCGTTCATTGCTGTAGGAGCGTTGTTTATACTCCCGGATAATAAGCTTTGTTTCCAGTTCCTTGGCATTGGCGAGCTTTTTGGACAGTTTGTTGGCCAGCCGTTCCGATGACATTTCAACGACGGCGTAGAACCGCTGTTCGCCGGATTTCAGTTTCGTGACCATGTACTTGGTGTCGCTATGGTATCCGTAACGCCGCAGAAGTTTCGCCAGCCTGGACAGGTGTTCTTTTCCGGTAAAGTTTCCTATGAACAGCTTCATCTGTGGGGACAATCCCTGTAGGGTGTTTTCAACAATGAGATTATATACTGTATTGGCCCCTGAAAATGCAACGAAAAGGGTCGGTAAATATGCAGGAGTACCGCTTTGAAAGGAGAGCGGACAGTGAACAAGCCCTGATCCCGGGCTTGTTCAAAAGATTCAGACCGATTGGAAAATTGGTACTCCCTAGGGGACTCGAACCCCTGTTACCGGCGTGAGAGGCCAGCGTCCTAGGCCACTAGACGAAGGGAGCGTAATGCTGCAGGGAGGTGTATTATACGCCTGCCGGCGCCGCACTCAAGATCAGGGTGGCGTCGTTTCCTGGATTCCAGCAAATAAGGTGGACAATAACCGCAGTGAATGGTTATTTCGTATTGATTTAGGATAGAAAAATCGTAACGCCAACCCTAATCCCGCGCCCGGAACACAACATATCCAGGGCAAATATCAGTGAATACGCCCTCAAGGTGTTGTATCGACTGAGAAAATCCGGTTACCAGGCGTATCTGGTCGGTGGCGGAGTGCGCGATCTGCTGCTGGGACGGGAACCGAAAGATTTCGATGTGGCCACCGATGCCCGGCCTGAGGAGGTCAAAAATGTCTTTAGCAATTGTCGTCTGATCGGTCGGCGTTTCCGCTTGGCTCACGTCCATTTCGGGCGGGAGTTCATCGAGGTTGCCACCTTCCGGAGCATGAACGATGGAGAGGGGGAACGGCTGACCGAAAACGGCAGACTGGTGAGGGATAATGTTTACGGCACTATAGAGGAGGACGCGCTACGCCGGGATTTTACCGTCAACGCCCTCTATTACGACATAGAGGACTTCTCCGTCATCGATTATGCAGGGGGTTTGCGTGATCTTCAGCAGGGAGTGCTGAGGCTGATCGGGGAACCGGAACAGCGTTATCGTGAAGATCCCGTACGGATGCTCCGCGCGGTCAGATTTGCGGCGAAACTGGGATTCAATATTAATCCCGCCTGTGAAGAGCCGCTGTTTCGCTTGGGAGAACTCCTGGAGGATGTTCCGCCGGCGCGTATGTTCGAAGAAGTGCTGAAACTGTTTCTGGGCGGAAGTGCGTTGCATACCTTTGAGAAGCTGCGGCACTACGATCTGTTTCGACGGCTTTTCCCGGCTACGGAAGAGAGTCTGGCCCACGAAGAGCAGCAGTTCCCCATAACGTTTGTCGCCATTGGACTGAAAAATACCGATAACAGGGTGCAGGAAGATAAACCTGTTACCCCGGCATTTCTGTTTGCGGTGCTTCTGTGGGAACCGGTACGTCGGCTGGCCGAGGAAATCAGCGCCACCGGTGAATCGATGCAATCGGCGATGCAGCAGGCTGCGTCGGAAATTCTCTCCCAACAACAGCGTTGTGTCTCCATTCCGAAACGGATCAGTTATCCGATGCGGGATATTTGGGGGATGCAGCATCGATTTGCCCAGCGGGGCGGTAAGCGTCCGCACCGTCTTCTTACCCATCCGAAATTCAGAGCCGGCTATGATTTTCTTTTATTGCGGGCCGAGTCGGGAGAAGCGGATACGGAATTGGCCGAGTGGTGGACGCGTTTCCAGGAGGCGGATGAAGAGGAGCGCAACCGGATGACCCACGAACATGGGAACGATGGTAAATCGCGTCGACGTCGCAGACCAAGGAGGCGGTCTTCGGGAGAAAACCGGTGAGCATGTCTTCATCGCCGATCGAAAATCAGGGGGCGTCGGGCGCGGTCCAGGCCTACGTGGGGATGGGCAGCAACCTGGATGACCCGGAGGGACAACTGCGGCGGGCGCTCTTTGAGCTGGCGGAGATCCCCGATACGCGCCTGATACGCAGTTCCGGTTTTTATATCAGCCCGCCCATGGGGCCGCCGGACCAGCCGCAGTATGTCAACGCGGTGGTTGAACTGGAAACCAGGCTGCCCCCTGCGCTGTTATTGGACGAGCTGCAACGAATAGAGCATGCGCACGGGCGCGTGCGGACGGTACGTTGGGGAGCCAGAACACTGGATCTCGATCTGCTGCTATTCGGTAATCAGATAATCGACACACCCCGGTTGCAGGTGCCGCATCCGGGGCTGGCAAAACGCAACTTTGTTCTCTATCCACTCCAGGAGCTCGCGGTCGATATGGAGATTCCAGGAAACGGAACCCTCCGGGAGTTGTTGCAGCATTGTTCGTCAGAAGGATTGAAGCAACTATGAGTCCCAATGAACCGAATATTCCCGGCTATATCGTGGTCGAGGGCCCGATTGGCGTTGGTAAAACCACTCTGGTCCGGCGTCTGGCAGACAGTCTGGGATCCGATCTGTTACTGGAGGCAGCGGAAGAGAATCCGTTCCTGGAGAAATTTTATCGCGAAGGTAAGAGTGCGGCGTTTGCCACCCAACTGTTTTTCCTTTTTCAACGTACTCAGCAACTGAAAAACCTGCGTCAGCATGACCTGTTCAGTCCGCAATCATTGGTATCCGACTTTCTTCTCGAGAAGGACCGCATATTTGCGAGAACGAACCTTGATGAGGATGAGATGGAGCTATACGAACGGGTGTATGAGAAGCTCTCGCCGGAGGCACCAATACCCGATCTTGTTGTCTATCTACAGGCCCCGGCGGATGTTCTGCAACGGCGTATCAAACGGCGTTCCAGACCTGAGGAGCAGGGAATGGCAGCGGAATACCTGAGGCGGCTATGTGATGCATATGCGGAGTTCTTTTTTCACTACGATGCCTCTCCGTTACTTATCGTAAATGCAGCGGAGATCAATCCGGTCGATCGGGAGGAGGACTACCAGATGTTATTGGAACAGATACGCGGAATTCGTAGCGGCAGGCACTATTTTAATCCCGGACCGCTGCTGCTTTAATAGATCCGTAAGCACGCGAGTTTCCCCTAATTCTGAATAGACCTATGTCCAATATTACGATCACCACTTTGACGCGGATGAAGCAGCAGGGCGAGAGAATTGCCGTGTTGACCTGTTATGACGCCAGCTTTACCCGGATTCTCGAGGCCGCCGGGGTAGAGGTCCTGCTGGTGGGAGATTCTCTCGGGAACGTAATCCAGGGACAGGAGAGCACATTGCCGGTGGAAGTGTCAGAGATGGTTTACCACACGCGGAATGTGGCAAGGGTTCGAAAACAGGCCTTCCTGGTCGCCGACATGCCCTTCCTGAGCTACAGTTCCGTTACCCAGGCTCTGGCTACCGCCGGACGTCTGATGAAGGAAGGGGGCGCGCATATGGTAAAACTCGAGGGGGGTGCGCCGCAGCTGGAGACGGTCAGGGCGTTGACCGCTCACAGTATTCCGGTTTGCGCGCACCTGGGTTTACTTCCCCAGTCCGTGCATATGCTCGGAGGTTATCGGGTCCAGGGGCGGGATGAGGATGCGGCCCGTATCATGCAGCAAGAAGCGCAGGCCCTGCAGGAAGCGGGTGCGCAAATGTTGGTGCTGGAGTGCGTACCCCGCGATCTGGCGGGGAAGATCAGCCGTAGCCTGGAAATACCGGTAATCGGAATCGGCGCCGGCCCGGAGTGTGACGGTCAAGTGCTGGTGCTCTATGACATGCTTGGGGTCACCACCCAGGAGTTGCCAAGGTTCTGCAGGAATTTCCTGCAGGATGCCTGCGCTATAGATGCGGCGATAGGGGACTATGTGAAGGCGGTTAAGGACGGTAGTTTTCCGGGGCCGGAGCATAGTTACCAGTGATTGTCTCCGCCACAACGGTTGACCTGCGGCAGCAGGTACAGGCCTGGCGTTCGCAGGGTTTGCGCATCGGGCTGGTGCCCACTATGGGCAATCTCCACGCGGGTCATCTGCATCTTGTACGGGAGGCGCAAAGGTTGGCCGATCGGGTGGTGGCTACGATCTTCGTCAATCCGCTGCAATTCGGGGAGGGGGAGGATTTTGACAGATACCCGCGTACCCTGGATGAGGATCGGCGCCAGCTGGAACAGATAGGGGCCGACCTGCTGTTTGCACCGCCGGTATCCGAGGTATACCCCCGGCCGCCCGGGGAACAGACGGTGGTAACCGTTCCCGGCCTTTCCGATATCCTCTGCGGCGTCTCCAGGCCGGGACATTTCGCCGGGGTGGCGACCGTGGTGTGCAAATTGTTCAATATGGCGCAGCCGGATGTGGCGGTATTCGGGGAAAAGGATTTTCAGCAGTTGCTGGTGATCCGGCGTATGACGGAGGACCTCGCGCTTCCGGTAGAGGTGGTCGGGGTGGAAACCCAAAGGGAAGCGGATGGGTTGGCGCTCAGTTCGCGCAATGGTTATCTCAGCGCGGAAGAGCGCTCCCGTGCTCCGGATCTCTACCGGGCGCTGAACGAGGCCGCCACGGCGATAAGGGCGGGAGAGGGTGATTATGCGGCGCTGGAGGCCGGAGCAACGGAGCGGTTACGGAAAAGTGGATTTCATCCGGAGTATTTTACGGTACGCCGTTGCACCGATCTGGCTTCGCCGTCAGCGGCGGACCGGGACCTCGTTATACTGGCTGCAGCAAGACTGGGCAAGGCGCGTCTTATAGATAATCTGCGGATCTGAGCCGGCATCCGCGCCACGGTTCCCGTTGCGGCAATCGGGCAATTACCTCACAGAGGGTATGAATTAAGGGTTTTGCCAACGGTGATTCGACCCTTTTTCGGCAGACATATCAGATTACCTTCGCTATCCGGACAGGGGACGGGTGCACCATGCCTTGCAATTATCTCCTTTAAGACCCACATTCTGACCATCAGCGGGTTATCCGGCAGGTCCGCTTATCCCCATGATTGATGGGTTGTGAAAAATATAGGATAATTAACGGATTAGGTAATGTTTAGGTTTTTTTGGTAGGAGTTTCTAACAGATGCAGTTGACCCTTTTAAAATGCAAACTGCACCGAGCCTGTGTGACCCATGCAGAGCTGGATTACGAAGGATCCTGCGCCATCGACCGGGATTTGATGGAGCTGGCGGGAATCCTGCCGTACGAGCAGATCCAGATCTATAACATCGCCAACGGTGAGCGTTTTACCACCTATGCGATCGAGGCGGAAAGGGGGTCGCGTATCATTTCGGTAAACGGCGCTGCCGCCCATAAGGCCTCTCCGGGAGACCGGGTGATCATCTGTGCCTACGCCGTGCTGGATGAGTCCGAGTTGGCAAATTTTAAGCCGACCCTCTGCTATCTGGACGAAGACAACAGGGTAATCCGTACCGGGGACAGTATTGCCACCCAGGCGGCCTGACCAGTTCTCTGTTATCAGTTAACAGTTTTCAGTTGTAGGAGCGGTGTTATGCGCCGCGAAAAGGGTTTTTTGCAGAGTAGATCGCAGCGGCCCGACCCTTAGACGCCCCCCCTTTCCAGCCCGGGACAATGATAAAAATCTTTGCGCCTCCGTGCCTTTGCGTCCTTTGCGATAGCCCGTCGGCTTGGGAAGCCTGCGGTGGGTGGTGCCCGGTGTGTCCCGGTGGAGAGACTGTTTCTATGCCACCGGATTGGGTGCCGGATGGTCCATCGCCCGCCGGTACAGGTCCAGGTAATGCCGGGCGCTGGAGCGCCAGCTGAAATCCTGCCGCATGCCGTTGATGGCCAGTTTGTTCCACCATACCCCTGGGCGATGGTAATACTCGACGGCACGTTCGATGGCCTGCAACAGAGAGAACCCCTCAGGTCGGTTGAATACGAAGCCCGTGGCGTTACCGCTGAGCAGTGAACCCGGCTGCACATCCACCACCGTGTCCGCCAGGCCTCCGGTCCGATGCACAATGGGAACCGTCCCGTACCTCAGGCTGTAGAGTTGGTTCAGCCCGCAGGGTTCATACTTGGACGGCATCAGGAATGCATCGCTGCCCGCCTCGATACGGTGGGCAAGGTGTTCGTCGTACCCGATATGGAGGGCGCATTTCCCCGGATGGTAAGCCGCCTCTTCCCGCAGGGCCTGTTCCAATGCCCGATCGCCCTCGCCGAGGATCACTATCTGCACCTTCTGCTTTTCCATGAGGATAGGCAGGATCTCGAGAATGAGATCAATGCCTTTCTGCGTTACCGTGCGACCGATGTGGCCGAACAGTATGCTGTCACCGTCCTCATTCAACCCGAGCTCACGCTGCAGTTCCAGCTTATTGGCCTGTTTCAGCTCGAAGGTACCGGCGTCGTAATGTTGGTGGATGTTCGGATCCGTGGAGGGATCCCATTCCTGGTAGTCGATTCCGTTAAGGATACCGGTAAGTCGATCCGATCTATGGCTGATGAGACCCTCAAGGCCGTTGCCGAACTGTGAGGTGCGGATTTCTTCGGCGTAGGTGGGGCTGACCGTGGTAATCCAGTCGGAAAAGACCAGACCACCCTTGATGAACGAGAGATTATCATGGAACTCGAGACCGGCCGGCGACCACAGATTGCGGGGCAGTTGTAAATGCTCGAACGTCTTCTGCGGAAATATCCCCTGATAGGCGAGGTTGTGGATGGTGAAGAGGGTGGCCGGCCGATTCCAGTTCTGGGCCAGCAGGGCCGGTACCAGACCGGTCTGCCAGTCGTTACAGTGGACGAGGTCCGGCTGCCAGCCCAAGTCCGCCTGGTTTATGGCCATCAGGGCGACCACCCGGCAGAACAGGGCGAAACGCTGGGCGTTGTCCCCCCAGTCATGGCCGGACGCGTCCGTATAGGGGTTGCCGGGACGATCGAAGAGCCCCGGCGCATCCACCAGGTAGAGCGGTAGCATACCCCCCAGTTTGCCCTCCAGCAGGCGTACCTCGGTAGGAAAGCCGGGGACGTTCAGGGAGGCCACCGTTTTCAGCGGAATCGCCCGTTCCACGGCCCGAGGATAGGCGGGCAGGACCAGTCGGACGTCGTTGGCCAGCATACGCATGGCCATCGGCAGGCTCCCGGCGACATCCGCCAAGCCGCCGGTCTTGATCAGCGGCTGGGCCTCGCTCGCAGCGAAGAGGATTTTCAGGGGTTCTGAAGATTCTGAGAAGGTTGATTTACCGCTGTGTCCCATGCCTGAATTCTTTCTACAGGTGTCCTCTATGGATACGTATACTTTAACGTCAGAATTGCCTAAAGTGAAAAAAACTTTTTTTACCGAAGGGGCGCTGTTGTGCTCCGGGGCTGAATATGGATCCGTGGAAATGAATTCTATTAGAGAATCCGGTGAATGGCGGGCATTGCAGGCGCATTGGAAGGAACTGGAGCCGAAACATATGCGGGAGCTCTTCGCCGCGGAGCCGGACCGGTTTGAAAGATTTTCCCTGCAGGAATGCGGGATCCTTCTGGATTATTCCAAAAACCGCATCACGCAAAAAACCCTCGGTCTGCTTCAGGATCTGGCCAGGAAGGCGGATGTAGGGGGCTGGACCGGGCGTATGTTTCGGGGTGAGCGCATTAACAATACCGAGGGGCGCGCGGTATTTCATGTGGCTTTGCGCAACCGTAGCGAACGGTCGATGGAGATCGACGGCAGAGACGTGATGCCGGAGGTGCACCGTGTTCTTCAGCATATGGAGGGCTTCGTGAGTCGGGTGCGCAGTGGTGAGTGGAAAGGGTATACCGGGTCGCGGATAACCGATGTGGTCAATGTCGGTATCGGAGGTTCCAACCTGGGACCATTGATGGCGTGTGAGGCGTTGCGCAGTTACCAGTCACCGGAGCTGAGGGTGCATTTCGTCTCCAATGTGGACGCTACCCATATTACCGAAACGCTCAAACCCCTGAACCCGGAGACCACGCTTTTCATCATCGCCTCCAAAACCTTCACAACTCAGGAGACACTGGCCAATGCCCATGCCGCCAGGGCGTGGTGCCTGGCGGCGCTGGGTGAGGATAGCGCCGTTGCCAGACATTTTGTGGCGGTTTCCACCAACGAGGAGAAGGTGCGGGCCTTCGGTATCGACGCGCAGAACATGTTTGTTTTCTGGGACTGGGTGGGCGGACGTTATTCACTCTGGTCGGCCATCGGTCTGCCCATCGCGCTGGCGATCGGCATGGAGCGTTTCCTGGAGTTATTGGCGGGCGCCCACGACATGGATGAGCATTTCCGCACGGCGGATCCGGAGCGGAATATGCCCGTCATCCTCGCCCTGTTGGGGATCTGGTATGCCAATTTCGCCGCCGCCCGGACCCATGCCGTTCTTCCTTACGATCAGTATCTGCGGTTCCTGCCGGACTATCTGCAGCAGGCGGATATGGAGAGTAACGGAAAGGGGGTGACGCGAGATGGAAGGGAGGTGGACTACTCCACCGGTCCGGTTGTTTGGGGCGCGGCCGGTACCGATGGCCAGCACGCCTTCTATCAGCTCATTCACCAGGGCACCCAGATGATCCCCTGTGATTTTATCGTACCGGTACATAGCCAGAACGAACTCGGCGATCAGCATCAAAAGTTACTGGCCAACTGCCTGGCGCAGACCGAGGCGCTGATGCTGGGAAAAACCGCCGGAGAGGCCCGTAGGGAACTGGAAGCGAGCGGGATTGGGGCGGAGGAACTGGAGCGCCTGCTGCCGCACAAGGTGTTTCCCGGAAACCGGCCGACAAATACCCTGCTGTTGGACCGCATAACACCACGGTGTCTGGGTTCATTGATCGCGCTCTATGAGCACAAGATTTTCGTACAGGGCGTAATCTGGCAGATCAACTCTTTCGATCAGTGGGGCGTGGAGCTGGGAAAACAGCTGGCCGGAGTGATACTCGGCGAACTGAAAGGGGAACTCCCCGCCGCCGAACACGACGGCTCAACCCGGGCGCTGATCGATATCTGCCGCAGGGAACGGAAAGGGGGAGGTTTGTAACTAAACCCTGGTAGTTAAGGCAAAGCACGCAATGACGCGGAGGTGCTAAGTTTGTCCCTCCTTCTAACTTCTAACTTCTAACTTCTAACTTCTAACTTCTAACTTCTAACTTAAAACTACTCCGGCTGCAGAATCAGCGCGCCCAACGGGGGCAATCGGACGGTGATGGACTGTTCGAAGCCCATCCAGGAGAGGGGCTCGGTACAGACGCCTCCGTCGTTACCTATATTGCTGCCCCAGTAATACTCCGAATCCGAATTGAAAATCTCGTTGTAGCGACCCGGACGTGGAACCCCGAGACGGTAGCCTTCACGAGGGACCGGGGTGAAATTGAGTATCACGGCCACGAAGCTGCCATCCTTTCCCCGCCGCAGGTAGGTCAGGACCGATTGGCTGGCATCATGACAATCGATCCAGTGAAAACCGCTCTCTTCGAAGTCGATCCCGTGCAGGGCCGGCATTTCCCGATAGAGTCTGTTGAGTTCCTTGACCACGGCCCGAACCCCCTGGTGCTGGTGACGGCCTAACAGATGCCATTCCAGCGAAGAGTGGTGATCCCACTCGCGTCCCTGGGCAAACTCATTCCCCATGAACAGCAATTTTTTGCCAGGGTAGGTGAACATGTAACTGAACAGCAGACGCAAAGAGGAGAATCGCTGCCATTCGTCACCGGGCATCTTGTCCAACAGTGACCCCTTACCGTGCACCACCTCATCATGCGAAAAGGGCAGGACGAAATTCTCGGTAAAGGCATACAGCAGACCGAAGGTCAGGAGATCGTGGTGGTAGTGGCGATGGACCGGATCCTTCTCCATGTAACAAAGGGTGTCGTGCATCCACCCCATGTTCCATTTCATGCTGAAGCCGAGTCCCCCCAGCCAGGTAGGGCGCGAGACCTGCGGCCAAGCCGTGGACTCCTCAGCCAGGATCAGGGTTCCGGGAAACTGGTCGTGGGTCACGGTGTTGAGCTGGCGCAGGAAATCCACCGCTTCCAGGTTTTCCCTTCCGCCGTACTTGTTGGGAAGCCACTCCCCCTGTTCCCGGGAATAGTCGAGGTAGAGCATGGAGGCGACGGCGTCCACGCGCAGACCGTCCAGATGGAACTCCTCCATCCAGTAGACCGCGCTCGCTAAAAGGAAGTTTTTTACCTCGTTACGACCATAGTTGAAGATCAAGGTGCCCCAGTCCTTGTGTTCGCCGAGACGCGGATCCTCATGCTCATATAGCGCCGAACCGTCAAAACGACCGAGGGCATGCCGGTCCCGCGGGAAGTGCGCCGGGACCCAGTCCAGGATCACGCCGATCCCGTTCTGGTGCATGTGATCCACAAAGTAGCGAAAATCATCCGGGGTGCCGAAACGGCTGGTTGGTGCGAAATAGCCGGTAGTCTGGTAGCCCCAGGAGGCATCCAGGGGATGCTCGGTGATAGGTAACAACTCGATATGGGAAAATCCCATGTCTTTGACGTAATCGCAGAGACGGTGCGCCAATTCCCGGTAGCCGAGGAATCCACCCTGGTCGTCCCGCTGCCAGGAGCCCAGGTGTACCTCGTAGATGGAAAGAGGGGCATGTAACCAGTCCATATCTTTCCTGCTCGTCAGCCAGTCGACGTCTTGCCACCGGTATTCAGGGTCGGCAGTAACGATACAGGCACTGTCGGGACGAAGCTGGAACTGGTTACCGTAAGGATCCGTTTTCAGCAATACGTCGCCCGATTTCGCGCGGATTTCGAATTTATAGAGCGAGCCCGGCGCGATCTCCGGGAGAAACAACTCCCAGATGCCCGATATTCCCCGTGACCGCATGGGATTAACCCGGCCGTCCCAGTAGTTGAAATCGCCAACTACGCTGACCCGCTGCGCGTTCGGCGCCCAAACGGCGAACAGGGTGCCCTGGATGCCGTCGACCGCATGGCTATGGGCTCCGAGGAAGCGGTAGGCGTGCCAATGATTACCCTCTCGGAACAGGTGCAGGTCGAAATCATCCAGTTGCGGCGGAAAACAATATGGATCGTGGCGGCTTTGGGTTACGCCGTTCCGGTCGGACCAGGAGAGACGGTAGTGCTCCGGAAGATCATCCACATCACCGCGCCATTCGAAGAAATCGCTTTGGCCGATACGGGTTAATTCCCGACCGCATTCCTCGATCCGTACCTCGGAGGCATGGGGTAGAAAGACCCGGATCAGCGCCTGTCCGCCATCCATATGGTGCCCGAGGACCTCGAAGGGGTCATGATGCCGGGCCTCCTGGATTCGTAACAGGGGCTCTTTGAGAGGGGTCTCAGCGGAGGTACGTCTGGTTTTGCTCATGGTATTACGCCACAAATAGTACATATTGCCGATTATCGCAGCGTGTTAGTATATGCGAATACGTGATGGAGTGCCGCAGTGGCGTGAGTTTTATATAGGTTTAGGTGATTATGGAAAATGGAGACAATCCCCGGTTTGTCAGCCGGATTACCAGGAATACCCTGGCGCTTATTCTCGCGGGAGGGCGGGGTTCGCGCCTTAATGAGTTGACGCGCTGGCGCTCAAAGCCGGCTGTCCCGTTCGGTGGTAAATTCCGCATTATCGATTTCCCCCTTTCCAACTGTATCAACTCCGGCATACGCCGCATCGGGGTGCTGACCCAGTACAAGGCCCATTCTCTGCTGCTGCACATCCAGCGGGGCTGGGGCTTTCTGCGCGGTGAGTTTGGTGAGTTCGTGGAGCTCCTGCCGGCTCAGCAGCGTATAGAAAACACCTGGTATGCCGGTACCGCGGATGCGGTGTATCAGAACCTCGACATCATTCGTAATCATGATCCGGAATATGTGTTGATCCTGGCTGGGGATCATATCTACCGTATGGATTACGGCACCATGATCGCGCAGCATGTGGAGAGCGGCGCGGATATGACGGTGGGCTGTCTGGAGGTGAATCTGGAAACGGCGAGGGCGTTCGGCGTGATGACCGTGGATAAGCACGGGAAGGTTCTGGAGTTTGAGGAGAAACCCGAACGGCCGAAACCGATCCCGGGGCGCGATGATGTCGCCCTTGCTTCCATGGGTATCTATGTATTCAACAAGGGGTTCCTGTTCGAACAGCTGATTAAGGATGCCGATACCCCGGGCTCCTCCCACGATTTCGGCAAAGACATCATTCCGGAAATCATCGCCAACTACCGAATCATGGCTTACCCTTTCCGTGATCCGGAAACCGGAAAACAGGCCTACTGGCGGGATGTGGGGACTGTGGATGCATTCTGGCAGGCCAATCTGGAGTTGATCGGGGTTACTCCCGAGCTGAATCTTTATGACAAAAAATGGCCCATATGGACCTACCAGGAACAGCTGCCTCCGGCCAAGTTTATATTTGACGATGACGATCGTCGCGGCATGGCGGTGGATACCATGGTGGCCGGAGGGTGTATTGTATCGGGGTCCAAAGTCAGTAACTCTTTGCTTTTTTCCAATGTCCGGGTCAACTCCTATTCCCTGGTGCAGGATTCGGTGGTGCTGCCGGATGTGGATATCGGTCGCCACTGCCGTATCACCAAGACGGTAATCGATCGCGGCTGCGTCATACCGGAGGGGAGCATAATCGGCGAAGATCTGGAACGGGATGCCAAACGTTTCCACGTGACTCCCAACGGCGTGGTGCTGGTGACCCCTAACATGCTTGGCCAGGTAAGGAACTATGTCCGGTAATGTGAAACCCTTGAAGGTGGTGCTGTGCTGGCATATGCACCAACCGGACTACCGGGGACCTGACCACAGCGATTTTCAGTTACCCTGGGTCTATCTTCACGGTATCAAGGATTATGTCGATATGGCCTTCCATCTGGAGAGCCATCCTCAGGCAAAGGCTGTGGTCAATTTTGCGCCGGTCCTGTTGGAGCAGCTGGATGATTACGTGGAGCAGATCAGTGACTGGCTGAATCGTGGGACGCGGATCAAGGACCCGTTGCTGGCGGCGCTGGCCGGTCCCGGTTTGCCCGGAGACGAGAAGTCCCGCCGCGATATTATTCGCGCCTGCCAGAGGGCTAACGAGAAGCGCCTGATCGGACGGTTTCCCATGTTTCGCCGGCTGGTGCAGATATCCGGGTTGGTGAATGAGCATGCGGAGTCCTCCGTTTATCTGAATGACCAGTACCTGATTGATCTGCTGGTCTGGTATCACCTTGCCTGGATGGGGGAGTTTCCGCGCGGCAACGACATTCGGATCCACTCTCTGGAAAAGAAGCGGCTTAAATACAATAACGATGACCGCCGCAGACTGGTGGAATGCATAGGGGATCTGTTGTCCGGAGTGATCAATCAGTACCGCCGCCTGGCGGAGGAGGGTCGGGTGGAGTTGTCGGTGACTCCGTACGCCCACCCCATCGTACCGCTTTTGCTGGATCTGGAGTCTGCCCAGGAGGCCATGCCGGAGATCTCAATGCCGCAAGCAACCTCCTATCCAGGCGGTGAACCCCGGGCCCGCTGGCATATCCGCCGCGGAATAGAGGTATTTGAAAGACATTTCGGGTGTAAGCCGGAGGGGTGCTGGCCTTCAGAAGGGGCGGTAAGCGAGATGACCCTGCGGATACTGGAGGAGGAGGGATTTCGCTGGGCTGCCAGCGGTCAACAGGTTCTCAAGAACAGTCTTAACGCCTCTCTGGGGGGGGAGCCGTTAATGCCCAGTTGGGTGCACACCCCCTATCGTCTCGGTAAGGGTCGCCTGAACTGTTTCTTCCGCGATGACGGGCTTTCCGATTTTATCGGTTTCACCTATGCGGATTGGCACGCGGATGATGCGGTGGGAGACATCATCAATCACCTGGGGATCATCGCGGAGAATACCAAGGATCATACTGACCCGGTTGTTTCCATCATCCTGGACGGAGAGAACGCCTGGGAATACTACCCTAGAAACGGCTGTTTTTTTCTGAGCGCCCTATATAAGCGCCTGGTTGAGCATCCGAGGCTGGAGCTTACGACCTTTTCCGAGGTGTTGCGTAATCAGAAGGAACCGCCGCCGACGCTGAAAAGGATGGTTGCGGGGAGCTGGGTCTACGGGACCTTCTCAACCTGGATAGGCAACGCGGACAAGAATCGGGCCTGGGACATGCTGATTGCCGCGAAGATAGTGTTTGATCGTGTGATGAAGGAGGGGAAACTATCGGAAACGGAAAAAGAGCATGCGGAGATGCAACTGGCGCATTGTGAGGGATCTGACTGGTTCTGGTGGTTTGGTGATTATAATCCCGGTGAAACAGTCTCGGATTTTGAGCAACTGTTCCGACACCAACTTACCCACCTCTATAAAATCCTCGGCGTTGATCCCCCAAGGTATTTGTCCCGTGTTTTCGCTGTTGGCGCGGGAGATCCGGCGGCTGGCGGCGTTATGATAAAGAACTAGTCCGGCTTCTATTATGATGTGCGATTCGAGAGCGCAAAGACTGCAGGAAAAGAGATATTAGGATGGAACCATTTTCTCCCAAGGGATGTCTCGACCGGCGCCGTGCCGGAGTTCTTCTTCACATCACGTCGCTGCCGGGCCCCGGGGTTATTGGGGATCTGGGACCGGAAGTCCATAATTTCATCGATTTTCTCGCGGCTGCCGGGTTTTCCGTCTGGCAGACCCTGCCTTTGGGTCCGACCCAGGAAAACGGTTCTCCCTATCAGACTCGTTCAGTGCATGCCGGAAACCGGCGGCTCATCGCCCTGGAGCCCCTGGTGGAACTAGGCTGGCTCGATAGCTCCATACTGAAACAAACATGTATCTCCTACGAATGCCGGCAGCAGGCGCTGTTTGGCGCCTGGTCCGGGTTTAAAAAGTTGGCGGGGAACGCGGAAAAGGAGCAACTCGCCAGATTCATAGGTGAGCAGAGGTTCTGGCTGGAGGATTACGCATTGTTCGAAGCGATCCATCAGGAGGAGAAATGCGCCTGGTGGGAGTGGCCGGAAGGACTGCGTGACCGCCAACCCCAGGCCGTCGCTGAAGCACGTAGCCGTTTGACGGAAGATCTTCAGTATATCCATTTCGAGCAGTATCTTTTTTTTCGTCAGTGGGCGGAGGTGAAAAGATATGCCAACGAGCGAGGGGTCAAGTTGTTCGGGGATATGCCTATCTTCGTCGCTCACGATAGCGCTGAGGTCTGGGCCAACCGGCATCTGTTTCAACTGGACGAAAAAGGTCAACCTACGGTAGTGGCGGGTGTTCCGCCTGACTATTTTTCCGCCACCGGTCAGCGTTGGGGAAATCCCCTCTACCGTTGGGAAGTGATGGAACAGGATGGTTTTTCCTTTTGGGTCGAACGCATAAAAAGCAAGCTGACCCGATTCGACCTGGTGCGTATCGATCATTTTCGTGGGTTTGAGGCGTGTTGGGAGATACCGGCGGCGGACGACAACGCCATACATGGTCGCTGGGTGAAGGCGCCGGGCACGGCGCTTTTCAATCGTCTGCATACGATCTATGATCCTTTACCACTGATCGCGGAAGATCTTGGGATAATTACCCCGGAGGTAGAAGCGCTGCGCGATGGATTTGGTTTGCCAGGGATGAAGGTTCTGCAATTTGCATTCAACGGCGATACGGATAATCCTTATCTCCCCTATCGCCATCATCAGAACAGTGTTGTCTACACCGGTACCCACGATAACAACACAACCCTTGGTTGGTACCGTGATCTGGACGATCAAAGCAGGCACTATGTAGATGAATACCTCGGTAATTCGCGGGAACCGATGCCATGGCCTTTGATACGCGCCGCTCTCGCATCCCGCGCGAGGCTGGCTATGTTACCGATGCAGGATATTCTCGCCCTGCAGGGAGAACATCGCATGAACCTGCCGGGTACAACCGAGGGTAACTGGACCTGGCGTTTTAGTTGGGACCAGGTCGATAAAGATCTTGCGCCATGCTTGCGACATATGAACAGTGTTTATGGAAGAGTTCTTAAATAGGGGTAGTTGATGACGCAAAGAATAAGAAAAGCAGTATTTCCGGTGGCCGGTTTGGGCACTCGTTTTCTGCCCGCCACCAAGGCCAGTCCGAAGGAGATGTTGCCGGTGGTGGATAAGCCGCTCATCCAGTACGCGGTAGAGGAGGCGGTTGAAGCGGGCGTCGAGATCATGGTGTTCATTACCGGACGCAATAAAAGTTCGATCACCAATCATTTCGATACCGCTTATGAGTTGGAGATGGAGCTGGAACAGCGCCATAAGACGCAAATGCTGGAAGTTGTGCGCGGTATCATACCGAGCCATATTTCCTGCGTATTCATAAGGCAGCATATGGCCCTTGGGCTGGGGCACGCCGTACTCTGCGCCCAATCAGTGATAGGTGAAGAGCCGTTTGCGGTCATGTTGGCCGATGACCTTATAGACAACAGCCCTGGCTGTCTCAAACAGATGGTGAATATATTCGGGGAATGCGGTTGCAGCATCCTTGGCACCGAGATGGTGGCGCCCCAGGACACCGCCAGCTACGGTATCGTGGATACCGGCGGTGATGAGAGTAAGCTGGCCCATGTAAAGGGGATTGTGGAGAAACCGAAACCGGATGTCGCGCCTTCAACCCGCGCGGTTGTCGGGCGCTATATCCTCACGCCGAGGATCTTCCATCACCTGTCCAAGACCGGTCAAGGCGCGGGTGGTGAAATACAACTCACGGACGGAATCGCCGCGCTGATGGAAGAGGAACAGATTATGGCCTACAAGTTTGACGGCAAGCGTTATGATTGTGGAAATAAACTTGGGTATCTCCAGGCTACGGTCGATTTTGGTCTGAAGCACGAGAGCCTCGGTGGCGAGTTCCGCACCTGGCTGGAAGGCAGATGTGCATGAAGTTAACAGTAATCAGTTTTCAGTTAGCAGCATGGATGGTAATTGCCCGATCCAGGGTACATTTTATCGAGAACTGACTACTTCAACGCCTCATGTTCGGGAAGTTGCGGTGCAGTTTCACCCGCCCCTGGAAAGGAAATGATCAAAGAGGAGTTTGTCAGGGCCCATTGACCTTTCCGCACGTTGTCGAGTTGCGGGCCCTGAAATACCAGGTAACTGTATTTACCGTAGTGGGGCAATTTACGCGCCAGTAGCGGCATGAGGTCCGCCGCATGGAGTGAAATCCAGCCGACGGTATCAGGGTTGCGGCCGGTGAGTACGACACTATGCTCCTGCAGGGAGTAATCCTGATTTTCTATGCGGATCTTTTCCTTTTCAATTCCTGCCGGTGTTTCCGTGACGGTGGCAATAAAGTTATCTGCCAGGGTGTTTTCTCGTCCGAACAGCCAGACCATTCGGCCGCTAGGGATCTCCTCCAGTTCGTTATCCCACACCACCTGAATGCCCGCCCGGTTTGATGTCCACTCCCTCGCCAGGTTCGCGTAGGCCGTTTTGAATTCGGACGGGGCCCTGGAAGGCAGCACCAGGGTCAGTTCCTGCGCACCGAACAGTCGCCCTACGGAGCTGGGTATTTCGCTCGGGTCGAGTCGCCGGAAGATATCAAACAGCGGGTCGACTGCCAGCCAGAGGGGAGGGTGTCCAAACCCCATCTCCAGGGCTTGTTCGCGTTCCGTCATATCAAGATGCATCACCCGGGGCCGATCTTCCCCCTGCAACTGGAACAGGATCGGTAAGCGGATCCGAAAGGGCTGTTCCTTCTGGTTCTGGTGCAACACCGCCCTAAGCCGGTATCGGTCCTGTTCCCTCTGTATCGATACGTCGGTGATCTGCAGGGCGGGAGCACCGGTTCGACCGGTCCATTGCAGGAATATCTCCGAGAGGTCCCTGTCTGCAACGTTTTCGAAAGCCTGCTGAAGATCATGATAACCAGCCACCTTGAAGCGGTTGTCGCGGTAAAAGCGGCGCAGACCCTCGCGGAAAGTCGTATCGCCCAACTGGCGCCGCAGCATGTGGAAGAACATCATCGCCTTGCCGTAGCCTATCGCCTGGCTCGCCTGTCCATGCCGACCGCGAAAATGAGTGAGGGGGAAGTCTTTCGCTTCCGCAACGTAATCGCTGTAGCGCTGCAGGGCGTCGCGACGATAGGCGCTTCCCAGCCCCTGCTGTTCCTGGAGCAGATGATCGGCCAGGTAGGAGGTGAGACCTTCGCTCCAGTTGCCGCTGCCGTAGTCCACATAGACACTGTTACCCCACCAGTTATGGAGTATCTCATGGGGGTAGGAGCTGTGCAGGATAAACGGCAGCCGGATCACCCGCGGGCCGAGCAGGGTAAAGGAGGGCATGCCGTAACCGCTTTCCCAGAAGTTTTCCACCAGGGCGAACTTGTCGTAGGGATAGGGACCCAGCAGATTGCTGTACAGATCCAGATAACGTTCGGAGGCCTGCAGGTATCGCCCGGCCAACGCCGCATCGGGTTCTCTGAGGTATACCCGCGCTTCGGCGATAGGACCTGGGGCGCTATATAGGTAATAACGGCCGGCGATCAAATAGATCTCATCCTGGGGAAAACCCTCCTGCCATCCGTCAGCATCAGCGATGGTGGATGGCTGTCCCTGGCTGATACTGTGCCAGCCTTTCGGGAGATGGGTGCGCAAGGAGAAGGTCAGAGGATATCCGTCGACTACCGGGTACCAGAAACTGGAACCGTCCAGGAATACTCCTTCTGGAGTTATCAGTCCCGCGGATGCTTCGCGGGCGCCGGCGTAGTCGTCGCCGATCTCTCGCAGGGGCTCGTTGATGACCCCCCGGTAGCGGAGCTGGAAGCGGGTGTCGGTATTTTCCGCAGTGATGCGGTAGCGGACGGGTTCCCTACCGCTGCCGCTGCCGGATAAGCGCTCCCATCTTACACCCTCGGTGACGGTGTCGATCCGCAGGCCGGGATGGAGCAGGAACTCAAACCCGGCGACCGGCGCGGGAAACACCAGAACATCCTCCACCTGCAGCGCGTTGCTGCCGGGATCAATGGAGACATCAAGTGTATGGTGTAGCGGCTGGGCTGCTGCTAAATCCGCAGTGGTGAGAGTTGTGATCAGCAAAGCGGCGACGATAAAGAACGATTTGGGCATATGGCTGTCTTTCTTTTGAAACATGGGCTCCGAATTTTCGGATATTATCCCATGAGCGCGACCGCGAGGTACTATGAGACAGATTCTGATGAGATTAGCAGTCCCAAAATATATTATTGTTGTCGCCCTGTTCCTTCCCTCCCTGGTGGCTTGCCAGACGACGACGGATTCCCTGGGGCGGGGGGGGATGCGCGGTCCTGTTCGGGAGGGAGGGGATGTGCTTGATCTGCGAGACGTCAAAAATCTGGACCGCATCCTTGAGGAACTGGCGGGGTCCAGGATTATCTATGTGGGTGAGGCCCATGATGAATATGGCCATCATCTGAAACAGCTGGAGATTATCCGCAAACTACGTGCGCTTTATCCGGATATCGCCATCGGCATGGAACAATTCCAGACGCCGTTTCAGACGGTCCTCGACAACTACATCGCGGGGCGATTGAGCGAAAAGGAGATGCTTCGCGAGAGCGAATGGTATCGACGCTGGCGTTTTGACTTTCGGCTCTACCGACCAATACTTAGCTACGCCCGCGAGCACCGCATCCCGGTGGTGGCTCTTAACGTCCCCAGGGAGATTACCGACACCGTTGCACAACGGGGTATGGAGGGGTTAACACTGGAGGAGCGGGCCGCTCTGCCCCAGGAGATCGATAGATCAGACCAAACCTATAAAGGCCGTCTTCTGGAGGTATTCCGGGAACATCCGCACGCAAACACACAGGATTTTGAACGGTTCTACCAGGTACAGCTGCTCTGGGATGAAGGTATGGCGCAACGGGCGGCGGAATATCTGCAACAACATCCGGGTCGGAAAATGGTGATATTGGCCGGGGGCGGGCACCTGTCTTACGGTTACGGTATACCGAAAAGGGTGGCCAGGCGTCTAGCGGGGCCCTATTCCATCGTGCTCCCTGCCGGGACTACCCCGGTGCAGCAGGGGATAGCGGATATCTTGCTGTTTACCGAGGATGCTCCCCTGCCTCAATCAGGGAAAATGGGTGTTCTTCTATCCGATACGGAGCAGGGGGTTGCGGTGACGGAGGTGGCGCCCGGCAGCGGAGCGCAACAGGCCGGTATCAAACAGGAAGATCTGATTCGTAGTATCGACGGGGTGCAGGTGTCCTCCAGCGCCGACGTAATGATAGAGATGCTGGATCGTAAGCCAGGGGACAAGATCCGTGTCGCCCTTCAGCGCAGGAAACTGGGTTTGTTTGAAAGGGAGATGGAAATAGAGGTGGTATTGGGAGAATAAGTTGGAAGTTTCGTAGGGCGGGGTGTGCCCGCCGCCTAATCCTGACACTTCAAACTACAAACTTCTTACTTCAAACTTTTCATCAAACCGCCTCTTTGCGCTGTTCCTCTTCGTCGTCGCTGAAAAAATTCGGGTCGAGTATTTCGATAAAACGCTTGGCCTGAGGTGACAGGAACTTGCCGCGCCGCAACACCACGCCGTATCCACGATCCGGAAAATAGTCCTTTAGCGATATATGCGCGACTTTTTCGTCCCCGGTCAGGCACAGAGCCGAAACAATGGATACCCCCATGCCCTGTTCAACGTATTTCTTGATAACCTCCCAACCGCCGGCCTCCAGGGTTACGTTGTAACTGGCATTGTTCTGATTAAAAACAAAATCCACCATGCGCCAGGTACTGAGGTGGTGCGGTGGCAGGATCAATCCGTAGGGGCTGATATCTCCCAACGTAACGCTTTCCCGATCCGCCAGGGGGTGATCCAGGGGCGTGATAAGGACGGTTTCATAGGAGGCCACCGGTTGGTAGATGATATCTTCCGGCACGTCCAGCATGGAACCCACCGCAAAATCCACCTGGTCCGCCCGTAACAGGGCCATACCGTCCCGCCCGGTAACATTGTGAAGCTTGAGACGAATCTTCGGATAACGGGAGGCGAACTCCTTCATCAGTTCCGGGAGGAGATAGAGGATTGTGGATTCTCCGGCCGCAATATTGAGGTCTCCCGACTCCAGGGAACCGCACTGGGCAACAAAGGCCTCATGCAGACCGTCAATGCCTTCAACCAGGGGTTGGGCGAGCTTGTAGAGTATCTCTCCCTCCGGTGTAAGTTTGATCTTCGGGCCGCGTCGTTCGAACAGCATGGTTTCCAGTTCCCGTTCCAGGGCCTGGATCTGGAGTGAGACAGTAGGTTGACTCAGGAACAGCCTTTCGGCCGCCTCGCTTACGCTGTGGGTCTGCGCCGCGTTACAGAATGCACGGAGCTGTTTCAGCCGGTTCTGTTTGTAATAGGGGGGTGCCGGTGATGACATGATTACTCCAGTTAGGGGGCCGTAGAAGGCCAATAATGAGGCCCCTTAGTATTAGAGTCTCCAATAATAACCATTAATATCATTAGATCAAGCCCTAAGGGCGAGATTGGGGGTGGAGCAGCGGTTTGCTATGCTGCAAGAGTATATCCATCACCTCGAGTTTCTCATGAAACGAACGGTCTATTTCATCTCGGAAAGTACCGGTATCACGGCCCGGGCCATGGGATACAGCCTGCTTTCCCAGTTCGAAGACGTGGAGTTCGAGGTGATCTATATGCCGTTCATCAATAATCTCCGCAAGGCACAGAAGCTGACGAGGCGTTTCGAGGAACAGGAACAGCGCCCCATTGTGGTCGCCACCATGATGGAACCGGAGGTGGCGGAGGTGCTGCGAGGCAGCCGCTGTCTGTATCTGGAACTCTTCGACAGATTTCTTCCCGCGATCTCGGAAGAACTGGGTGTAAAGCCAAGCGGAAAGAAAGGGCTTAGCCACGGTATATCGGACGACAGGATCTATCAGGATCGTATGAGCACCATCAATTTCGCCATGGTCAATGATGATGGTGTACGGGTGGATAAATTCGGAGAGGCGGACGTGGTATTGGTGGGTGTTTCACGTTCCGGAAAAACACCGACCTGTCTTTATCTGGCCATGCATTTCGGTCTGCGCGCTGCCAATTATCCGTTGACCGAAGAGGATTTCGAGCGGAATGATGTGATCGGCATCCTGCGGCCATATCGGGACAAACTGTTCGGACTCACCATCGATCCGGAGCGGTTGCACCGTATTCGGGAACAGCGCCGGCCGGGGAGCGACTACGCGGCGCTGGTCAATTGTCAGAGGGAGGTCAGGCAAGCGCTGCAGATCTTTGAAGAACTGGATATCCCGGTGCTGGATACCACCACCCGCTCCATAGAAGAGATCTCCTCCCGAATCACAAAACGGTTGATGAAACGGTCCGCGGGCTAGGGCGGATGTTTCCGTTAGGTACGGATCGGTGCCAAGGCGGGCCCAGTCCGTCCTGCAACTGACTTGCGAAAACTTCCGACTACCGTCTTTTACTCCTCCCGCCTGCCCCAATATAGGGGCGATAAGCAACCTGTAACCGCCGGCAAGGGGGGATCCCATGAGTGATGCATTGAATTATCTGGTAAAGGCCCGTCCCGAGGCTATGAGCTCCTATTTCACGTTTCTGAAAAAGGCGGGTGATCACCTGGATACCCGTACCCGGGATCTCATCTCCGTAATCACCAAAGTGGCGGTCCAGACCGAGGCGGGCTTTCGGCAGTACCTGACTCGGGCGTTGCGCAATGGGGCGACGCCGAACGAGGTTCTCGATGCGCTGCTCATGGCGTTCCCCGTACTGGGTCTGGCAAAGATCGTATGGGCCACAGAGATATTGCTGGATATGGATATTCCTGAGTTTCGACCGGAGAATCTCGATGCCGAACCGGAGTGGCATGACATCGCGCCGTTGGATGAACTGCCGGTGGACGACGTGGTTTTTTTCGAAAAGGAGGATCGGCATCTGTTCGTCTATCGTTCCGAAGACGATATTCGTGTCTATGACAGCCGCTGTCCACACCAGGTTACCGATATTCCGCATCTGGCGTTGGAAGGAAAACGGCTCACCTGCCCGAAACATAACTGGCGTTTCGATATCCCCAGCGGTGAGTGTGTCGGCGAAGGCAAGCGGCCGTTGCGCCGTTTTAAGCACAAACTGGAGCAGGGGCGGCTGTTCGCCTATTGGTAGACAAGGTCGACGTCGTGGGGGGTGGAGAAAGGAGCGATCCGGGGTGCAACGTATTCTTATCGTGCTGGGCCTGTCTGTTCTCCTGATCGGTCTGTTTTGGCCGTGGCTGGGGAAATTTCCCCTTGGAAGGTTGCCCGGAGACATCATGATCGAGCGACAGAATTTGAGGATCTATTTTCCTATTACCTCCATGATCCTGGTGAGCGCCCTGGTTTCGCTGCTTTTTTGGTTGTTTAAGAGGTAAAAGCCCTTTTCATACAGCATTTAAAGGGTTATTCTCAAACGTTCCCGTGGATGATTTCCATATTTGCCGAAACCGGGTACCCCCGCAAGGAGGCAAAGGGTACAAAAATAATAATAGAAGGGGGGATCATGCGACGTATTATGCTGATCAATTCAAAAGGGGGCTGTGGGAAAAGCACCATCGCCACCGGCCTGGCCTCCTATTACGCTAGCCAGGGTAAAAAAACCGTCCTGTTGGATCATGACCCTCAGGGGTCAAGCCTGCTGTGGCTTCGCCAGCGATCCAAGGAACTGCCTAAGATCCGAGGAATTGACGGCGCCCATCCCAGGCGGGGTGCAACCCGTACCTGGTTACACCACGGTGGCGGGGGCGAGACCCAGTTGATGGTTATCGATACCCCGGCGGGGGTGGAACGGAGCAGTCTATTCGAGATGGTCAGGCTGGCGGACGATATTCTGGTGCCGGTAATGCCGTCGCCCTTCGATGTTCATGCAGTGACGCAGTTTCTACAGGATCTCATGACGGTGGGTAAAATACGGTCCCAGGGCAAGCGGATCGGCGTCATCTCCAACCGGATCAGAGGTCAGTTTCAGATCGACCAGCAACTGGAGCAACTGCTTTCCAAACTGGATATCCCGGTTATCACGCGCTTGCGGGATACCCCTAACTATGCTCAGGCCCTGGAGCAAGGGATAGGCATCCATGAGTTGGGCACCAAGGGCGTTGAACGGGATCTGAAGCAGTGGGGTCCGCTTCTGGACTGGTTGGATGCGAAGCATGAGAAGCGCTTGGTACCACGGTGTGCCGTGGAAAAACCACATACGGAAGCCTTCGAAAGAGTTGCACTGATCCCCTCGCTTTAGGGAGCCCTCCCCGGCGGGGCGAGCAGGGGGGCTCGCGCATGGCACGCCACAGTGTTATCGTGGGACGGTGCCCGTTGCTTTTTGTTTTTTTCCCAGCCAGTGACCTCTCCCCCATTTCCCTCTGCCAGCGATATCGAAGCCTGCATGCTGGCGGAACGCCACGGGTTCAGAAAACGCATTCAAGGTCTCAAGGCCCGGCAACGGGAGGGGAAATCTTACCACCAGGGTTTGCTGCGGCTATGTCAGGAATTGCAGCATTCCCGGGAACTGGCGTCGCGTCGCGCCGCGACCCTGCCGCAACCTGAATTTCCATCGGAGCTGCCCATAAGTGAAAAGTGGCAGGAGATCGCCACCCTCATTCAGCAGCACCAGGTCATCATCCTTTGCGGCGAGACCGGTTCCGGTAAATCGACCCAGCTCCCGAAAATCTGTCTGACCCAGAAACGGGGTATCTTCGGACGTATCGGCCATACTCAGCCGCGGCGTATAGCGGCGCGTAGCCTAGCAGCGCGGATCTCTGAAGAACTGGGGTGCGAGCTCGGGACCGGTGTCGGTTTCAAGGTACGTTTTCACGACCACGTACGGCCGGAGAGTCATATCAAATTGATGACTGACGGTATGTTGTTGGCTGAGGTTCAGCAGGACCGGTTTCTAAACGAATACGATACCTTGATTATCGATGAGGCCCATGAAAGGAGCCTCAATATCGATTTCCTGCTGGGTTATCTGAGACAGCTTCTTCCCAAGAGACCTGATCTGAAGCTCATCATTACTTCGGCAACCATAGACCCGGAACGGTTTGCGGAACATTTTGCGGGCGCTCCCATTATAAATGTTTCCGGTCGTACTTATCCGGTGGAGCTCCGCTATCGACCACCCGGACAGGAAGGCTTCGAGGTGAAGGGACAACAGCCGTCGCCGGTCGCTGAAGAGTCCGGGGAGATCTGCAGTGAACGGGACGAGCCGATGCAGCACGCGATCCTGGAGGCGGTGGATGAACTGTCACGCATCGATCGCGGGGACATACTCATCTTTCTAAGCGGGGAGAGAGAGATCCGGGAGACGGCGGAAAGCCTGCGCAAGCACAAGCTGCAACGGACGGAGGTTCTGCCGCTGTATGCCAGGCTGGGAACCGCCGAGCAGGCCCGAATATTCCATCCCTCAGGAGAGCGGCGGATCATTCTGGCCACCAACGTGGCCGAGACCTCCCTCACGGTTCCCGGCATACGCTACGTCATCGACGCCGGGTTTGCCCGTATCAGTCGATATAGCTACCGCAGCAAGGTACAGCGTCTGCCCATAGAACGAATCTCCCAGGCCAGCGCCGATCAGCGCAAGGGGCGCTGCGGTCGGGTGGCCGCCGGGGTCTGCATCCGGCTGTACTCGGAGGACGACTATAACTCCCGCCGGCAGTTTACCGAACCGGAAATCCTGCGCACCAACCTGGCCTCAGTGATCCTGCAGATGAAGATCCTCGGGTTCGGCGAGATCGCTGACTTTCCCTTCGTCGATTCGCCTGACAGTCGGCTTATCAAGGACGGCTACCGGGTACTGGAGGAGATCGGAGCGGTCGGCGGGGATCGCAAGGTGACACGCCTCGGCCGAATCCTGGGGAAGCTTCCGGTGGACCCGCGGATCGGGCGGATCCTGCTGGAGGCGGCCCATACCCACTGTCTCAAGGAGATACTGGTGATTGCCGCCGCCATGAGTATCCAGGATCCCCGGGAACGGCCTGTCGAACGGCAGCAGGCGGCCGACGAGGCGCATCATCACTTTCGGCACGAAGAGTCGGATTTTCTCGGGTTCCTGAAGCTCTGGGATCATCTGGAAGAGCGGCGCCGTCACCTGAGCAAGCGCAAGTTTCGTAATTATTGCCGTGACAATTTTCTGTCCTGGATCAGGGTTCAGGAGTGGCATGATATCCATCATCAACTGCGAGGCCAGATGCACGAGTTGGGTTATAAGGAAAACAGCATGGAGGCGGGGTATGAGGCGATCCATAAGGCGATATTGAGCGGCTTGCTGAGTCACCTGGGCTTTAAAGACCGCGGCGGGGAGCGGGACTACCAGGGTGCGCGTAACAGCCGTTTTCACATCTTTCCCGGTTCCGGGCTGTTTCAGAAACAGCCGAAATGGGTGGTGGCGGCGGAGCTGGTGGAGACCACCAGGCTCTATGCGCGTACGGCGGCGGCGGTGCGTCCGGAATGGGTGGAGTCCCTCGCCGGGCATCTGTTGAAACGCAGTTACTCGGAGCCGCACTGGGAGAGGAACCGCGGCCAGGTGGCCGCCTACGAGAAGGTCACCCTGTTCGGTCTCACCCTGGTTCCCAGGCGGAAAATCAACTATGGCCCCATCAACCCACGGGAAGCGCGGGAGATATTCATTCGATTTGCCCTGGTGGAGGGGGATTTCCATACCCGTGCTCCTTTCTGGCGCCACAACCGCGAGCTCATGGAACAGATCCAGGGATGGGAGCATAAAATACGCCGTCAGGATCTGCTGGTGGATCACCAGGTGATCTATGACTATTACGACCGGCTCGTACCGGAAGGGGTGTACAGCACGCCGCAGTTCGACAAATGGTTGCGCGAAATAACCCGTACCGAACCTAAGATTCTGCACATGCGACTGCAGGATTTAACCCGTCAGGGGGCTGTCGAGGCGTCGGCGGAGCAGTTTCCGGACCAGTTTGATCTCAACGGAATGCAGTTGCCCCTGGAGTACCGATTCGAACCCGGCCATCCGGCGGACGGTGTTACCCTCAAGGTGCCGCAAGCGGTGCTCAACCAGGTATCCGAGGAGCGCTGCCAATGGCTGGTGCCCGGCCTGTTGCCCGATCTCATCGTGGCACTGTTGCGAAGTCTGCCGAAGCAGCTGCGCAAATCCTTTGTTCCGGCACCGGATTATGCGCGTGCCTGTCTCAAGGTGTTGCACCCCTCGGAGAAGCCGCTGACACTCGCCCTGTCGGAGCAGCTGAAGATTATGACCGGCGTCCATATTCCGGAGGACGCCTGGCGTGAGGAGAGTATTCCCGAGCATCTGCGGATGAATTTTCAGGTGTTGGATGAGCGAAGCGGGCCGGTCGATTCCGGTCGCGATCTGCCGGCGTTGCAACGGCGTCATGGTGGAAAGGAGAAAACCGCATACCGTCAACTGCCCGCCGCGCATCTGGAACGGGAGGGTATACGAGGCTGGGATTTCGGCGAGCTCCCGGAGACAGTGGAAATGGATCGGGGCGGCATCAAGTTGCGTGGTTTCCCCGCACTGGTGGATCGGGGAGATAGCGTGGCACTGCAGGTCCTGGATTCCCAGGCGAATGCCGCAAGGGAAGGTCGGTCCGGGTTACGCAGATTATTTATGTTGCAGTTATCCCAGGATGTGCGTTTTCTCCGGCGTAATCTGGACGGGTTGGAGAGGATGTGTCTGCAGTACGCCAAGGCAGCGCCGACGCCACAAGGGTGGGGGCCGCCGGCCGGAGACGATCTGGAAAACGATCTGATCGCCCTGATACTCGACCTGACCTTTATCGAGGGAATGCCGGGGATTCGCGACGAGCAGCAGTTCCTGCGGCGTATCCAGGAGCGGAAGGGGTCCCTTGTCGGCATGGCTAACGAGGTTTCGGCGCTGGTAGGGGAAATCCTCGACCGTTATCAGCAGGTGCGTAAGGTCTTGGCCGGAGTCACGCAGATCAACTGGATGGCATCCATAGCGGATATAAGGCAGCAGTTGGATCGCCTCGTATTTATCGGCTTTCTGCGGCATACACCTTATCAACAACTCAGGCATCTCCCCCGCTACCTGAAGGCGATAGCCCTGCGGCTGGAAAAACTGAGTAATGCGGCCGTCCGTGACAGGGCGCGTATGCGGGAGATGGAGGCGCTGTTCCAGAAATGGCTGGAGCGGGAAGAGCGGTATCGAAATCGGGGACGTCGGGATGAACGTATCGAGGAGATGCGTTGGGCCATCGAGGAGCTGCGGGTGTCGCTCTTTGCCCAGGAGCTGAAGACCGCTTATCCGGTATCGTTGAAACGGCTGGAACAGCGCTGGCGGGAACTGGGGTTGTAAGTATGAAGTGAGAAGTTAGTGGTTTGAAGCTGGGCGTATGGGGTTCTTACGATTCCGCGTCTTGCTGCTGACTGCAAACTTCCAGGTCCGGTCGTGCTCGCCATGCTGCCGGATAGGCAACCGCGTGATGTCGTGATAGAGTTCCCGGCTCTATTTGTTACTGGGGGGAGGGGAGTGATGAGCGAATGCCCTTGCGGCTCAGAGCGCGAATATGATCAGTGCTGCGGCCCACTCATCTCCGGGGAACAAACCGCCGCCACCGCAGAGGCATTGATGCGATCCCGCTACAGCGCCTACGTAACCGGTACCATCGGATATCTTGGTGAAACACTGCATCCTTCCCATCGCGCCGATTATGACGAGCAGGCCACACGGCGCTGGGCGGAAAACTCCGATTGGTTGGGTCTGGAAATCCGCTCCAGCGAACGGGGCGGGAAAACGGATGACGAGGGAATGGTGGAGTTCGTGGCCCACTTCAAGGAGAAGGGCGTTGTTCGCAGCCACCATGAATTCAGCCGTTTCAGTAAAAAGGACGGTCGTTGGTATTACGTGGACGGCAAGCTGGCGGCGCCGGAGACCGTCATCCACACGCAGCCCAAGGTAGGACGCAACGATCCCTGTCCCTGCGGCAGCGGAAAAAAACACAAAAAGTGCTGCGGACGCTAAAGAATATTACGGATTGTTCGCTAAATGAGTGTGAATCGTTCGAGATTTTAACGTTAACTTATTGAATTTTTTCCTGGATATTCTAAGGTTGAAAGGCGCTATAAGGTTTTTGGGGTGGTTGTGAATAAGATTCCCATAAAAATAACGACCGGGTTACTGCTGATCGGTGGTCTGTTGATCGGCCAACCCGTATATGCCGAGATTTATAAATACCAGGATTATGACGGCAATATCCTGTTTACCGATAAACCGGTAAAGAAAGGGGGATACAAGCTTCTTTGGCGTTCCGGCTCGGACCGTCTGATGGAACGGGCCAGGTCACGCGTTGATCAGGCGGCCTACCAGAAGAACTTGGCCCGTTATTCCACCATGATCGACGATGTGGCCAAACGTAACCGGCTTTATCCGGAGCTGTTGCATGCGGTGATAAAGGCGGAGTCCGGATATAATCCAAACGCCGTCTCCAGGGCCGGTGCGGTAGGGCTCATGCAGTTGATGCCGGATACCGCCCGCCGTTACGGTGTTACCGACAGCAGGGATCCCAGGGCCAATCTGGAGGGTGGGGCGCGTTACCTGCGGGATCTTCTCACCCTGTTCCGCAACGACCTCAAGCTGGCGCTGGCCGCCTACAACGCGGGAGAGAACGCGGTAAAGAGATACGGCAACCGGGTACCACCCTTCCCCGAAACGCGGCAGTATGTGAAACGGGTGATCGGTTATTATCTGCAGAACCGCAAGCAGACCGTGGCGCTAAACCTCGCCTCTAACCAGGGAACCGCCGATTAGGCCGCAACCCCCATATCTCCCCGGTCGCTAATATCACGACTACTTCCCGCTATAGCGGGACTCCTCTCAGGCGGGAGTCGCGGATCCCTATTCTGCCCCCGGCAATGGATCAGTCGTCGCCTATGATCCGTTCATCACGGGGGGCGGACAACAGTTTCTCGGCCTCACCCAGGGTTTCGGCATAGATCATCCGGATTGTCCCGCCGGACTCCTTGTCCTCTCCGGCCCAGAGTTCCCTGACCATCATCTTCGCATCCCGGTATTTCTCCAGGGCATCGATATTTTCCAGCCGGTTGTTCGGATGTATTCGGTAGACGAAATAGGGCATGGGACTGGTTTCCGCCATAGGGTTACCGCGATTGGACGAAGAATAGCATTCATCTCCCGGCGGCAGAAGTCGATTCCGGCGCGCCGTTCAGCAGGCATTCAGTATAGGCGCCATATGCTTTGTTCAGGAGAAGGGAAAGATCCCTCTCCACTCCCGATGCAGAATGATTTGAGAGGAGAAAAGAGATGATGAGGAAAAGCGTGGCGATGGTCCTTGGGCTTGCCGTATTGTTGACATCAGGCATCGCGACGGCGGATTACAGGGGCAACAGTTTCTATGACCAGGCCCGGGTCATCGAGGCAAAACCGATCTATCAGCAGACAACCACCAGTGTGCCACGGCAGTACTGTTGGGATGAGCAGGTCTATTACCAGGGGCGGGATGATCATTACGATTACGTACCGATCGTAACAGGAGCCATTATCGGCGGTGTCGTGGGGAACCAGATCGGTAACGGCCACGGACGCGACGCGGCGACCATAGCCGGCGTGCTGCTGGGCGGTGCGATCGGTCACAGCATCGGAAACAATGGCTATGACGGCGGTTATACCGCGGTGGAACGTCGCTGCGAGTACCAAGATGACTACCGCAGCCATAAGCAACTGGTCGGGTATCGTGTAAAATACCGCTATAAAGGCAAGGTCTTCCATACTCGGACCCGGGAACATCCCGGTCGCTGGATCCCTATCCGGGTGACCGTGGATCCGAGGGACGGCAGGGTCAACGGCTGGTCTCCGGATGGGGGTTACCGTGACAGCGATGAGCCCTTCTGGTATCAAGAGCAGCCGAGAAGAGAGGTTTGGTGGTGATTAATAAGAGAAATATCCTTCCGGTAGTGATGCTGCTCGGCAGCCTGATGGCGGTCGAGCCGGCCGTTGCGGAGCGCTATCAACATCGGGAGGGGGTCTCTCCATCTGCCGGCGGCAATCTCAGCAGCCAGGAGCAAGTCCGGAATCAGGAACTGGATCGCGCAGTGGCACGTATCCGCGAGCGGACCGGCGGCCGGGTACTGGCGGCGGAAACGCAGTTCGTTGATGGGCGTCCGGTGCACATGATCAGGATACTCACCCCGGACGGTAAGGTGCGGAATTTCCGGATCGACGCCCGTACCGGTCAGGACCTGCGTTGAGCGCCCGGGTACCGTCCTATGCGAATACTCCTTGTTGAGGATGAACAAGCACTGCGGGAACAACTGGTCCGTCAGCTTTCAGACCGGGGATACTCGGTGGATGCGGCCGCGGACGGCGAAGAAGGCCTTTTTCTAGGTCGTGAATACCCGGTTGATCTTGCAATCATAGACATAGGTCTGCCCAAGCTCTCGGGAATCGAGCTGATCAAGGCCCTGCGAAAGGCGGGTAAGGAGCTCCCGATACTTATCCTGACAGCCCGGGGCAACTGGCAGGATAAGGTTGAAGGATTGGGGGCAGGAGCCGATGATTACCTGGTGAAGCCCTTTCATTTCGAGGAGTTGTCGGCCCGACTCAACGCCCTGTTGCGCCGTAGCGTCGGCCTTGCCGTTCCGGTAGTGGAGTACGGGCCGATCACCCTGGACACCACACGTCAGACGGTCGCCTTGTCCGGTGAGGAGATCTCTCTCACGGCCTTTGAGTATCGGGTCCTGGAGTACCTGATGCTGCATCCGGGGGAGGTGGTTTCCAAAACAGTTTTGACGGAACACATCTATGATCAGGATTTTGACCGCGACAGCAACGTCCTCGAGGTATTCGTGGGCCGCCTGCGGCGAAAGCTGGATCCTGACAAGACCCTGGAACCCATAGAGACCCTGCGGGGCCGCGGATATCGCTTTCGTCTGGAGAAGGACGGCACCTGATGCCCCTTTCCATTCACCTGCGAATGGTGCTCGCGGCATCGTTTGTGCTCGCCGCTTTTTTCGGGCTCTCCGGCTATGCCCTGGACAAGGCCTTCCGGGACAGCGTGGAAGTGGCGCTGAAAGATCGGCTCCAGGGACACATCTATGCGCTGCTGGCGGCGGCGGATACCAATACCTCCGGACGCATGCGCATGCCGGAGACCCTGCCTGACCCGCGTTTTTCCAATCCAGATTCCGGTCTTTATGCACGCATCGTCGGGGAGGAGGGGGCCTATCGCTGGCAGTCGCCCTCCCTCGTGGGCCGGACTCTGGATTACGCCCCCAAGCTGGAACCGGGAGAGAAACGCTTCCTGCACGACGTTGCCGGAGAAGGCCTCTATCTGCTCGCCTTTGGCCTGGTGTGGGAGGACAAACGGGGTCGGGAGCTGGCCTATACCGTTATCGTTGGGGAAAACGGAGCCGACATGGCGGCGCAGATCGCCCGTTTCCGGCTGACCCTGTTTCTGTGGCTAGGGGGCGCAGCACTGTTGCTGTTGGTGGTACAGGGTGGGGTCTTGCGCTGGGGACTGGGGCCCCTGCGCAGGGTGGCACGGGACCTGGGACGGATCAAATCGGGGGAGGCGGACGCCCTGCAGGGGGACTATCCGTCAGAATTGCGGGGATTGACGCAGAATATCAACCTGTTGATCCATCATGGACGGGCCAGCCAGGAGCGTTATAGAAACAGCCTCGGAGATCTGGCCCATAGCCTGAAGACGCCGCTGGCGGTGCTGCAGGGTGCGGTAGAATCCGGCAAAGAGGACGCGTTACGGCAGGCGGTTCGGGAACAGGTGCCGCGCATGAATGACATCGTGCAATACCAGTTGCAGCGGGCCGCGGCGGCAGGCAGGTCAGACATGGTTCAGGCGGTGGACGTCGCGCCGGTCCTGGAGAAGATCGTGACGGCCCTGGAAAAGGTGTATCTGGACAAAGGGGTGACCTGTCTCCTGGAAGAGGCGGAGAATGCGCGGTTTTTCGGCGATGAGGGGGATTTGTTCGAGATCCTGGGGAATGTTCTCGACAACGCCTTCAAGTATTGCCGCGGTATGGTGCGGGTTCGTACCTTAACCCACCGCGGGACAGACGGTGAGCAGCCGGCGCTTGTTGTTCAGGTGGAGGACGACGGACCGGGCATCGCCGAGGGAGAGGTCGAGGAGCTTTTGCGCCGGGGCGGTCGGGGAGACCAGCAGATCCCGGGTCAGGGCATTGGGCTCAGCATTACTGAAGAAATCGTCAGACTGTATGACGGAGTTCTGAAGATCGAACGGGGTGATCTGGGAGGGGCGAGGGTGGTTCTGCGTTGGGGCGATATTCCAGCCCATTGAGTCCCGCTGCTATCCCTTGGCCGCGGGTTTAACCCATAACAACATGAATTTTAGAAAGAAATTCCATTCGGCGCGGCCGGCTTGCCGGTGGTCGGAAAGGCCGTCCTGGCTGATAGTTGAATAAGAAAAACCATAAAAAACAATAAAATATGAAATAAATAAAATAAAATACTTGAACAATTCTGTGTAATTGCCTATATATACGTGGCGGACACCCTATGAGCAGGGGCAGGAAGGATGCCCGCCGTATTGGACGCCAGTTAGGGGGATTGCACATGAGACACTTTTTTATTCACTGTTATTGGCATCAGGACTCCAAGTGTATGCACGTGGTTTACCTTGGGGATTGCAGCCGTTCTGAGGCCGAGGCCAAATTCGAGGCGGCGGTGCGGGAGACCCACGGTTTTGATCTGATGACTCTGGAGGAAGGTGGAGGCACCGAACTCCGTCGCTATGTGAAACCGGTGACGGCTGATCCGGGAGTCCAGCCCTCTCTGCTGCGGATGCAAAGCCTGCGGGACCGCTATCTTTCACGCCAGTGCGCTTAGAAGTTGGTAGTTGTCTGGTATCAGCTATCGGTTCGTAGGGCGGGCTGTGCCCGCCGGATGGCCTGCGAATTTTGATAAAATAAAATTCTTTGCGACGCGGCGTCTTTGCGGTCTTTGCGTTAATAACCGAATCAAAATAGGAACTGCAGGGGAGGGGGTTGCCTTTTGGTTATCCCCCTTCGTGGCCCAGATTTTCCGCGAGATGGAGAAAATTCTCCCATCGTCCCCTGTCCACCTTCCCCTCTTTCACTGCCTCCCTGAGTCCGCAACCGGGTTCCTTGTCATGCCTGCAGTCCCGGAACTGACAATGTCCCAAATAGGGTCCGAACTCCCTGAATCCCCGTTCCAACTGCTCCCGGGTCAGTTTTCCCAGGCGAAAACTGCGTACCCCCGGAGAGTCGATCAGAAGGCCGCCCTGAGGCAGCTCGTAACAGGTGGTGGTGGAGGTGGTGTGTCGTCCCAGACCGGTGGCGTCCGAGAGGCGGCCGATCTGGATAGTCAGGTCCGGAAGAAGCGCCTTTACCAGGGATGATTTTCCGACACCAGACTGTCCGACCAATATACTGGTTTGATCTTTTAACCGCTCAATAAGCGGATCCAGGCCGTGTTCCCGTTGCGCGCTGACCGGTATCAGCGGATAGCCGATGTTTTCATAAATGGCGAATCGTTGTTGCAGGATTTCGGAATCCGCAGGGGTGAGCAGATCGCTTTTGTTAACCGCGATAAGCGCCGAGATACCGATGTTTTCAGCCGTGACCAGATACTGGTCCAGCAGATACTCACTGGGCTCGGGTTCCGGAGCGATAACGATCACCAGTTGCGAGATGTTCGCTGCCAGGGCCTTGTCGCGTCCGCTGTAATCCGGTCGGGACAGGACCGACTCCCGCTCGAGTAACGCCGTAACGACGCCGCCGCCGCTTCCGTCAGGATGCCAGACCACCCGGTCACCGCAGACCAGATGCCCGATGTTCTGCCGGAACTGGCAAAGGATAATGCTGCCGTGTTCGTCAGCAACCAGCAGATTCCGGCCGTGTCGGGTGATAACCCGGCCTTCTCCCGGGGTCTCCCCGTTGCTCTCGGTTACCGCCTCGGCGGATATTTTGGATAAGCGGCGACGGCGCTGTTCCTGGATATGCCGGATGCGCTCCTTTTGCCGCTTTGTTAGTCGACGTTGTGCTATTTCAAACTCCCTTCTTTACGCAATCTTCCGCACCCTGGTCTACAGCACTCGCCAGGGAGGTGAGGTGGGCGATACGGATGGGCGCCGGCGGATGGCTGTCATGGAAAGCCGAGTAGAGCGGGTCGGGGGTCAGGGTGCTGGCGTTTTCCCGATAGAGCTTTACCAGAGAGCTGATCATGGCTTCGGCCCCGGCTTCGGCTGCGGCAAAGTCATCTGCCTCGAACTCATGTTTGCGTTGATAGCGGGCGAGCAGCGGCTGCAGGAAAAAGGTGAATACGGGGGCGACCAGCAGGAACAGCAGCAGTGCCTTTGCATCGGACGGGGAACCGACTCCGAGCCCGGAAAAGAACCACGGCTGCTCAATCAGCCATCCCAGTAACGCCAGGCCGGCAAGAGAGGAAAGGGCCATCAGGACCATCCCTTTACGTACGTGGCGGCGTTTGAAATGGCCAAGCTCATGGGCCAGAACCGCCTCCACCTCGTCATGATCCAGTATCTCCAGCAGGGTGTCGAAGAATACAATCCGTTTGTTTCGCCCGAAGCCGGTGAAATAGGCGTTACCGTGGCTTGAACGGCGGGAGCCGTCCATCACAAATACCCCTTTACTGGAGAACCCCAGGCGTTCCAGCAGGGTCTCGAGGCGCTGTAGCAGCTGTTTATCCGGTAATGGTTCGAAGCGGTTGAACAGCGGTGCGATCAGTGTCGGGTAGATCCAGGTGATAAAAAGAGAGAATCCCGTCCACACCAGCCAGGCCGCCAGCCACCAGTAACTGCCACTTGTCTGCATCACCCATAGCAGGATCCAGATGAGGGGGAAGCCGAGGGCAAGAGACAGAAGCAACCGCAGCAGGAGGTCTTTCGCAAAGCGTTGCGGCGTGGTGCGGTTGAAACCATAGCGGCTTTCCACCCCAAACGTACGCCACAGGGAAAAGGGCAGGGTAAGTATGGAAGTGAACAGGAAAACGGAGATTATCAGTCCGCATCCCGCGAGCAGCGGATCCGTAAGCAGGGTGTTCCAAATGGCGCCAAGCGCGTTTATGCCTCCCGCCAGCGTCCAGAAAACAAGCACGCCGCTATCGAACGCCAGTTCGATTCTGCCCACGCTACTGCGGGCGATGGTGTAATCCGCCGCCTTCCGATGTTGGGCCAGGGTCACCGAATCGGCGAAGGCCGGCGGAACGCCGTCACGGTGCGCCAGCACATGGCACCTGTGACGTTGCAACAGCCATAACTCAACCGAAAGACCGGCCAGAAGCGCCGCGAGAAAAAACAGAGTGAACCAATTCATAGCGGAAAGGATACAGGCGCCGACGCCTCTCTGCTAGAATCACAACCCGTTGTTTTTCATGATGGGAGATATTGATGACTCAGGACGCTTCCAATCTGATATGGATCGATCTGGAAATGACCGGCCTGGATACCGTCAATGACCAAATTATCGAAATCGCAACCATCGTCACCGATGGGAATCTGGAGGTCCTCGCGGAAGGACCGGTAATCGCCATTCGGCAACCGGACCACGTCCTGGATGCAATGGATGAGTGGAACAAGAAACAGCATGGGGGGTCGGGCTTGATTGAGCGGGTCAGGGGCAGTTCCTACGATGAAGGAGCGGCGGAGAAGGAGACCCTGCGGTTTCTCCAGCAGTATGTTCCGCTGGGTATGTCACCCATGTGTGGAAACAGCATCTGCCAGGACCGGCGTTTCCTGGCGCGCTGCATGCCTGAATTGGAGGCCTACTTTCATTATCGAAACCTGGATGTCAGTACCCTGAAGGAACTGGCGAACCGCTGGGTGCCTGAGTTGACCGCCGGGGTGGTGAAGAACGGTAAGCATCTGGCGTTGGAAGATATCAGGGATTCCATTGCGGAAATGCGCTATTACCGGGAGCACCTATTGAAGCTCCCCGGGGCTGATTCATAGGGTGCGGAAATAGGTTTGAAGTAAGAAGTTATCAGGATTAGGAGACAAGCCCGCCCTACGATACTTCTAACTTCTAACTTCCTGCCTTTGCAACGCCCAAACTACATGTTCCCTGACCAGTTCCGACGGGTGTGAGCGGCGGGCCTCCAGGGCTTTTCTTATCTCCTCGGATGGAGGGGCGTTCCCCAGGGACACGGCGATGTTCCGCAGCCAGCGTTCGTGCCCTATTCTGCGAACCGCGGAGCCCTCGAAGCGATCAAGGAACTCCTGTTGCGTCCATATGAAGAGGGATAAGAGGAGGGGGTTGTCCAGTCCGTTCCTCGGCAGGAAATCCGTTTCATCGGAAGGGTGCGCAAACCGGTTCCAGGGACAGACCAGCATGCAGTCGTCGCAACCGTAGATGCGGTTTCCCATGAGCGGGCGCAGCTCAAGCGGGATCGGGCCCGGAAGCTCGATGGTGAGATAGGAGATGCAACGTCGGGCATCGACCACATAGGGTTCGGTAATGGCGCCTGTGGGACAGATTTCCATGCAGCGTTCGCACCGGCCGCAGTGATTTGCGGACGGTGGGTCCGAAGGCAGGGGCAGATCGGTGTAGATCTCGCCGAGGAAAAACCAGGATCCGGCCTGGCGGCTGAGCAGGTTGCTGTGCTTGCCGATCCAGCCGAGCCCGGCTTTCTCGGCGATGGGTTTCTCAAGAACCGGGGCGGAATCCACGAATACCCGGAAACCGAACGACCCGATCTCCTGCTGTATTTTATCTGCGAGGCGCTGCAATCGGGTCCGCAGCACCTTATGGTAGTCACGACCCAGGGCGTATCTCGAGATGTAACCCAGGGCGGTGTCTTGCAGGATCGTCCCGGGATTATCACCGGGTGGCAGGTAATCGAGGCGGACGGAAACGATGCTGAGGGTGCCGGGCACCAGTAGGTCGGGTCGGCTGCGTTTCCGGCCATGGGCGGACATGTAAGCCATTTCCCCATGATTGTTTTTTCTCAGCCAACGTTCCAGAAAACGTTCCGCTTCCCCGAGATCGATATCGGTGATGCCCACCTGCTGAAAACCGAGCTCCTTTCCCCAGATCTTGATCTGACGGGCCAGCTCCAGCTGTTCATTCCGGTGGTACGTTGCGTTCATTTCGCGACTATAGCACTGTTACCGATCCACTCCTTTGCGGTTACGGAATAAATAGGGCTATCCTTGATGGAATGATCGGAAACGGGTGTTTACGCCACCCCTGATCATTTTTCAGAAACCGTAGTAGCGGGAGCCATATGACCGATAGAGAATCACTGGATACACACCTGCCCTACGACCTGTATCGGGCGGCACAGGTCAGGGAGCTGGATCGTATCGCGATCGAAGACTATTCGATCCCGGGGATGACCCTCATGCAACGGGCCGGTGCCGCGGCGTTTCGCTTGATGCAATGGTGTTGGAGCGGGGCAGAGCAGATAACCGTCCTCTGCGGTACCGGCAACAACGGTGGCGACGGTTTTGTAGTGGCGTTACTTGCGCGGGAAGCGGGGCTGAAGGTTCAGGTCCTTCAGCTTGGGGATCCGGATCGGTTGCGTGGGGACGCCCGAACCGCAGCGGATGCGTTTCTCGCCGGCGGCGGCCGGGTGGAGCCGTTCGCGGGAATCCCTGCGGAGACGGATTTGATCGTCGACGGTGTACTGGGGACAGGTTTGGAACGGCCGGTGGAGGGGAGATGGAAAGCAGCCCTGGATGAGATAAACCGTCATCCGGCGCCGGTCCTCGCCCTTGATATCCCTTCAGGGCTCCATGCCGATAGCGGACGCGTGTTGGGTGCGGCCGTACAGGCGGATGCGACCATCAGTTTCATCGGTCTTAAACAGGGTCTGTTTTCCGGCGAGGGTCCGGCCTGCAGCGGCAAGATCTACTTCAACCGGCTGGATGTTCCGTCCGGTGTCTATGAGAAGCAGAGCCCCAGCGCCTATCGCGTGGACTGGAGCCAGCAGTCGCGGCGGCTGCGGTCCCGCGAACGAACCGCCCACAAGGGGGATTTCGGCCATGTGCTGGTGGTTGGGGGGGAGCGGGGATACACCGGCGCGGTAATGATGGCCGGCGAGGCGGCGGCACGTACCGGTGCCGGGCTGGTTTCCCTGGCGACCCGCCCGGAACACGCGGCACTGCTCAATCTGCACCGACCGGAACTGATGTGTCATGGGGTGGAGACGGCGGCGGAGTTGCGGCCGCTGATCAGTCGGGCGAACGTGATCGCTATCGGCCCCGGATTAGGCACTTCCGCCTGGGCGCGCCTGCTTCTGAATGTGGTTCTGGAGTCAGGTCTTCCCCTGGTGGTTGATGCAGATGCCCTTAATCTGCTTGCGCTGGAACCGCAGAAGCGGGAGAACTGGATCCTTACGCCCCATCCCGGTGAAGCGGGGCGTCTTCTCAATAATACAGCTGTGGAGATCCAACAGGAGCGGTTTCGCAGCGTCACCGCGCTCCAGGAAAAGTATGGCGGTACGGTGGTTCTGAAGGGCGCGGGAACCCTGGTGTATTCAGGACCTGGGGCAAGCATGGATATCTGTACCGACGGCAACCCGGGAATGGCCAGCGGCGGCATGGGTGATCTGTTGACCGGGATGGTCGCCGCCTTCGTGGCGCAGGGGTTTGCCCCGGCCCCGGCCGCGCGACTGGGGGTCTGTCTGCACGCGGCGGCGGCGGACAGGGCGGCGGCGAAGGGGGAACGGGGACTGCTTGCCGGCGACCTGATGGAAGAGATCCGACCCCTCGTGAATTGCGGGTGACGGTCTTTGTATCCGCTTAAAGCCGCTTCGCAGGAAGAACAGGAGGCGTACGGCGCCGCCCTTGCCGCCGTGGCGCCGGCCGCCTGTGTCATCTATCTGGAGGGGGAACTGGGTGCCGGTAAGACCACCCTGGTGCGGGGATTTCTGTATGGATTGGGATTCCGCGGCCTGGTAAAGAGCCCCACCTATACTCTGGTTGAACCGTACGAACTGGAGCACAGGCTCTGCTACCATTTCGATCTCTATCGCCTGGCCGACCCGGCGGAGCTGGAGTACGTCGGCGTGCGTGATCTCCTGGGAGAGGCGGCGATAATACTGGTGGAGTGGCCGGAACGGGGCAGGGGCGAACTTCCCGATCCCGATTTGCGCATCACTATCCGGTACCGGGGAACGGGGCGAGATCTGGAGTTGTCCGCGGAAACGGCTGTGGGCAGGGAACTGATTCAACGCTTTTCTCAGGAGTTAAAACAAACAGTTAACAAACCCACGTAGAAATATCTTCTATCCCACAGAAAATGCTGGAAAATTAGCCCTCAACATGCTAGATTTTTCAGTAGGTGAGCTAGGGACTCGAGACGGCCGAAACATGAGAAAAGCGTTCGCCCTCCTGACGTTTCTGATCTGCCTGCCCCTGCAGGCGCAGCAGATAAATATCGACAGCCTTCGTCTGTGGGCTGCGCCGGATCATACACGCCTGGTATTCGATACCAGCGCCCCGGTGGAACACTCCATCTTTCCCCTGAAACAGCCGGACCGACTGGTTATCGACATCGGCAATTCCAGGCTCAATGCCTCTCTGACCGGTCTGGCGGAAAACGACCCCCTGATAAAGACTCTGCGAAGCGGCGTACGGGATAAGAACGGGCTGCGCGTGGTTCTGGATTTGAAGAAAGAGGTCAAGGCAAAGAGTTTTCTGCTGCAACCGAATCGGCAGTACGGCTATCGCCTGGTTATCGATCTCTATGATGCTGAGGAGAAAGGACGGGTAAGGGAAAACAAGAGTATCGACCAGCTCAAAGATGAGGCGCGGGACGTGGTAATCGCCATCGATGCCGGCCATGGTGGCGAGGACCCCGGTGCTCAGGGTCGTTATGGAACGCGTGAGAAGGATGTGGTGCTGGCCATTTCCAAGCGGTTGGCCGAGCTGATCGAGAAGGAAAAAGGGATGCGCCCGGTCATGGTCCGTAAGGGTGACTATTACCTGGGTCTGCAAAAACGGACGCAACTGGCACGGGATCAGAGGGCGGACCTGTTTTTATCCATTCATGCGGATGCCTTCCGCGACCGGCGGGTGCGGGGTTCTTCGGTCTACACCCTGTCGCAGCGGGGTGCATCAAGTGAGGCGGCACGTTGGTTGGCGGACCGGGAAAACGGTGCCGACCTGGTTGGCGGTGTGGATTTGAAGGATAAGGACGATGTGCTGGCTTCGGTGCTGCTGGATCTGTCACAGACCGCCACCCTGCAGGCGAGCCATGAGGTGGCGGAAGAGGTTCTTGGTGAGTTGGGCCAGGTGGGCAAGACCCACAAGCGCAAGGTCCAGCAGGCCGGTTTCGTGGTACTCAAGTCACCCGATGTCCCTTCGATCCTGGTGGAAACCGCCTTTATCACCAATCCGGAAGAGGAAAAGAGGTTAAAGAGCTCCGCCCATCAACAGCAATTGGCGGAGTCCATCATGCGTGGAATCCGTTCCTATTTCCGGTCCCACCCCCCACCGGGAACCCTGTTGGCGAAAAACAGACCGCGTAAACATATCATAAGCAAAGGCGATACCCTGGCCATGATCGCCAAACGCTACCAGGTAAGCGTATCCAGTATCCGTGACGCCAATAATCTTTCCAGCGACCTGGTTCGGGTAGGCCAGGTGCTGGAGATCCCGCAGACCTAGGGTCTGTTAACAGGTCTTAGGGAGCCTTCCGCCCCGGTGATTTTTGCCGTGGCACTTTATTTTTCTCTTCGAGATGGCACAATGGTGGCGCGTTTCCGTTCCCGCCATCTGTCATATGCACATTCACCTTCTCCCCTCCCAGTTGATAAGCCAGATCGCCGCCGGCGAGGTGGTTGAGCGTCCGGCGTCGGTGGTCAAGGAACTGGTGGAAAACAGTCTGGATGCGGGGGCGTCCAGTATCCGGGTGGAGATCGAACAGGGTGGAAGCAGGCTGATCAGGGTCAGGGACGACGGCGAAGGAATTCACCGTGAGGATCTGACCCTGGCCGTCACCCGGCATGCCACCAGCAAGGTATCCAGCCTGGAAGAACTGGAACGTGTCACCAGCATGGGGTTCCGCGGCGAGGCGCTGGCCAGTATCGCCGCCGTCTCCAGGCTTACCCTCGCATCACGGGTGCAGTCGGCGGAAACCGGTTGGCGGGTGCAGGGGATCGAATCACCTGAGGGTGAGCTACAGCCTGCCGCTCAACCGAGGGGTACCGAAGTGGAGGTAAGAGACCTTTTTTATAATACTCCGGCGCGACGCAAGTTCTTGCGCACCGATAAGACCGAATTCGGTCACATCGATACCCTGGTTAAACGGCTGGCCCTGAGTCGCTTCGATGTGGCTTTCTCCCTGAGTCACAATCGACGGGAGATCTTTTCTCTTCCCATTGCAGTGGAGCCTGAAGAACGGGAGCGACGAGTGCGGGAACTGTTAGGGACGGCGTTTCTCGAGAATGCGCAGTTTCTGGCGCAGGAGGCGCTGGGAATGGGTCTGCACGGCTGGGTGGCTAATCCCGCCTTCTCCCGCAGTCAGGCCGATATGCAACTGTTCTATGTCAACGGTCGGGCGGTGCGCGACAGGCTGATATCGCACGCCGTGCGCCAGGCGTTTCAGGACGTGCTTTTCCACGGCCGCCATCCGGCATATGTGCTTTATCTGGAGATTGATCCACGGTTGGTTGACGTCAACGTGCATCCGGCGAAGCATGAGGTCCGTTTTCGGGAGTCCAGGGTTGTTCACGATTTCCTATTCCGTTCCCTGCATCGGGCGCTGGCACAACCCGCGAGCGGGCGATCCGAAGGCCTCTCGGCGTCACATCCACTCAGTCCCGGAGGATCGGTTCCGGATGCCGCGGAATCACCGGCCCAGCATTCGATAGCGCTGGGGATAGGGGAGCGGGGTGCCCGCTATCAGGCCGCCTTTGAACATCAGAGACCCCAGGGTGCTGGAACGGAAACGGCGGGGACGCAGACGATCCCGCCTCTCGGTTTCGCCCTGGCGCAACTGGCCGGGATCTATATCCTGGCGGAAAACGGTGACGGTCTGGTGCTGGTGGATATGCATGCCGCCCACGAACGGATCACCTACGAACGCCTGAAAGAGACCTTTGAAGGAGAAGGAGTGAAAAGCCAGCCGCTGCTGGTGCCGGTTTCGGTTGCGGTCAGTCGCCGCGAGGCGGACCTGGCCGAGGCCTGTTCCGAAACATTCGGTTCCCTGGGAATGACCGTTGACCGTTTGGGGAGCGAGACATTGGTGGTTCGAGCCATTCCCGCGATCCTCCAGGGGGCGGACGCGGGGCGGTTGTTGCGGGATGTTCTGGCCGATCTGGTGACCTTCGGAGCGAGCGATAGAATACGCCACCAGATCAACGCGGTATTGGCCACTATGGCGTGCCATGGATCGGTTCGAGCCGGGCGACGGCTCACCCTGGACGAGATGAACAGGCTGTTACGGGATATGGAGCGGACCGAGCGCAGCAATCAGTGTAATCACGGCAGGCCCACCTGGACCCAGATCGGTATGCAGGACCTGGACAGGCTCTTTTCCCGCGGTCAATAAAAGGAAGAGAGGTAGTGACTGCTCCACTTCCCCCGGCCGTTTTTCTTATGGGTCCGACCGCCTCGGGAAAGACCGAGTTGGCACTGCAGCTTGTGCAGAGAGCGCCATTCGAAATCATAAGTGTGGATTCCGCCCTGGTTTATCGGGAGATGAACATCGGCACCGCCAAACCCGATGCCAAAGAACTGACTGTCGCACCCCATCGCCTGATCGATATCTGTGATCCAACGGAGAGTTACTCGGCCGCCCGGTTCCGGGAGGATGCGCTGCGGGAGATGGCGGCGATCACCAAGGACGGAAAAATCCCCCTGTTGGTGGGTGGCACAATGCTCTATTTTCGGGCTCTGCAGTACGGACTTTCCGAGCTGCCGGATGCAGATCCGGAGGTGAGGGCGGGTCTCGAAATGGAGGCGGAAAGATCGGGCTGGAAGGAGATGCACCGGCGACTGACACGGATCGACCCCGAAGCGGCGGGGCGAATCCATCCCAACGATCCGCAACGGATCGCACGTGCATTGGAGGTGTACGAACTGACCGGACGACCCCTGTCGGATCTGCAGCGGCGGGACGGGAAACAGCAACTCCCCTACAGGCTGATCAAGATGGTTCGCGCGCCACGGGATAGATCTCTGCTGCATCAGAGAATTAATCAGCGGTTTCTCCGTATGCTGGAGCAGGGGTTCGAACAGGAGGTGCGCGCTCTGGTCGAAAAATGGGATCTAAATCCAGATTTACCCTCCATGCGTTGTGTAGGCTACCGGCAGATGCTGGGGTATATCCGGGGTGATTACGGTAAAGCGGAGATGATAGCGAAGGCGACGGCCGCCACCCGGCAACTGGCAAAACGTCAGATGACCTGGTTGCGCTCGGAACCGGATCTTCATTGGTTGGATGAAGAGGCCGGAGACCTGCTGGGGCAGGCCTTGAAACTTCTTTCTTCAGTCGCCATCTAACAGTATCTTAGCCGTGCCGGGTGATGTGCTACAATCTCACTAGTCGAGTTAGGCAATGGCCTGATTTGGGAAGAGCATAGCGCCAGCCTTCCGGCTCGTGAGCCAACTACAACAAGGAGAATCTCATGTCTAAAGGGCAAAGCCTACAAGACCCTTTCCTGAATGCGCTGCGTAAGGAGCGGACTCCGGTTTCGATCTTCCTGGTGAATGGAATTAAGTTACAGGGGCAGATCGAATCTTTCGACCAATTCGTAGTATTACTCAAGAATAGCGTCAGTCAGATGGTGTATAAGCACGCCATTTCCACTATTGTTCCTTCGAGAAATGTCAGGATCCCGTCAACTCCGGAAAGCCAGCCTGAACCAGGAAACTACTAGTATAGGAACGCGGTGCCGGGTTTCTGATCTCGGGAGGCCGGCACCCTGTTCCCCGCTTTGCCCCTATCGGAGACTTTTGTTCGTCTGAATGTTTGAGCGTCCTGAGAGCGGCGAGCGGGCCGTGCTTATACACCTGGATCTAGGTGGTAAGTCCCATCCCGAAGAGCTGAACGAATTCACCGAACTGGCGATTTCCGCCGGAGCGGAACCGGTCATAACGGTGACCGGTAGCCGTGCTACGCCCGATCCCCGTTTTTTCATAGGCAAGGGCAAGGCTGCGGAGGTTGCCGATATGATCCGCGATCGGGAAGCGGAGCTGGTAATTTTTAACCATGAATTGTCGCCAAGTCAGGAACGTAATCTGGAACGGGAGTTCCAGTGCAGGGTGCTGGACCGCACCGGTCTTATCCTGGACATCTTCGCCCAGCGCGCCCGTTCATTCGAGGGTAAGCTGCAGGTGGAGCTGGCGCAGCTGAAGCATCTCTCCACTCGCCTGGTGCGCGGCTGGACCCATCTGGAGCGGCAGAAAGGCGGTATCGGTTTACGCGGGCCGGGTGAGACTCAGTTGGAGACCGATCGGCGACTGGTCAACAATCGTATTGCCCAGATCCGGCGCCGGCTGGAGAAGGTGGAGGGTCAGCGGGAACAGGGGCGACGAGCCAGAAGCCGGGCCGAGGTGCCGACGGTCTCTCTGGTGGGCTATACAAATGCCGGAAAATCCACCCTCTTTAACTATCTGACCGATGCGGGCGTATTCGAGGCGGACCAGTTATTCGCCACACTGGACCCGACGTTGCGCCGGGTCGATCTGCCGGGGGAGGGGGCGATGGTGCTGGCCGATACCGTGGGTTTCATATCCCACCTTCCCCATGAACTGGTTGCCGCTTTTCGTTCCACGTTGCAGGAGACGGTCTCTGCCAGCCTGTTGCTGCATATCATTGACGCGGCAAGTCAACAACGGTCAGCCTGTATCAGCGAGGTCAACCGGGTGTTGCAGGAGATCGGCGCCCATCGTGTTCCCCAGATCGAGGTATACAACAAAATCGACCTGTTGAAGGAAGAGGAAGCGCGAGTGGAGCGGGGTGAAGACGGTGCCGTGCGGCGGGTCTGGTTGTCAGCGAAGGAGGGTTCCGGCGTGGAACTGTTGCTGTCGGCGTTAGCGGAGTTTTTCCACCAGGAACATGTGCGTCGGACAGTGCGCCTGGGTCCGGAAGACGGTAAGTTGCGTGCGCGGTTGTTCCGGTTGGCCAAGATCGTCTCGGAACAGCCTACCGAGCAGGGGGGGTGGGAAATCGAGCTGGAGATATCGAGACGGGAATACGAACGGCTGTTGAGCCAGGAAACGGCATTGGAGAAACGCCTTATTGCATAACCGGACTTTGCCCCCATTTTGCCAGGGCAAGGAACTTGAATTTATTGGTTTTTCCAGTATGGCGGGAAGACAGGCGGCGCTAAACTAGGTCATATATACAGGATTGTAGAGGTGGATCGTGTTCAGCGTGGTTCAATTTCTCAGGTATGCGGGATAGAATTAGCAGCTTCCGCGATTTTTCAAACAGTTGAAATATATATTGGAGTGGTTCATGGCCTGGAACGAACCGGGTGACGACAAAGATCCGTGGGGTAACAAGGGTGGTGACCAGGGACCGCCGGATCTGGATGAGGTTGTGAAAAAGATGCAGGAGAGACTGGGTGGTCTCTTCGGCGGTCGCAAGGGATCAGATAACGGCGGCAGAGGGGAAACCCCGTCCGGCCCCGGCACCGCGGGTGTGGGCGTTATCGCTGTTATCGTTCTCATTTTACTTCTCATCTGGCAGAGCTTTTATATGATCCAGCCTCCGGAGCGTGGGGTGGTGTTGCGTTTTGGCGCCTACAAGGAGGTCACCAAACCGGGACCGCATTTCCTTATTCCTTTCGTGGATCAGGTGATACCGGTAAACATCGATCAGGTGCTCCCTTTTAACCACTCGGCAATCATGCTGACCCAGGACGAGAATATCGTCGATCTGAAAATGACGGTTCAGTACAAGATACAGGATCCTGCAGATTACAAATTCCAGGACTGGAATCCGGATCAGACCATCAAGGACGCCACTGAGACGGCGTTGCGTGAGGTTATCGGTAAGAGCCGTCTGGATGCCATTATTACCGAGAACCGGAGCGGTATTGCGGAACTGGTAAAAGCCGGTATCCAGGATCTCATGAACACCTACCGAACCGGGCTGGAGGTGGTAAGTGTAAACATTCAGGATGCCAATCCGCCGGAGCAGGTGAAAGAAGCGTTTGCTGACGTTGTTAAGGCGCGGGAAGACAAGGTTCGGATCGAGAATCAGGCTCAGGCCTACGCCAACGACATCGTTCCCAGGGCGCGCGGCGCCGCGGCACGCCAGCTGGAGGACGCGAAAGCATACCGCGCGAAAGTGATAGCCGAGGCGGAGGGTGAGGTGTCCCGTTTCCTCGCGGTGCTGGCGGAGTACGAGAAGGCGCCGGAGGTGACGCGCAAGCGGCTTTACCTGGAGACCGTGCAGGAGGTGCTGGCCAAGACCAATAAGGTCATGCTTGACGTGGAAAGTGGCAACAGCCTGATGTATCTGCCGCTGGATAAAATTATCGGGTCAAAGGCGGTGACGCCCCCGGCAAGCCAGGAAAAACAGACACCGGACGAACCGGTCAGCCAGGAAGCGGATGCACCGGTACGTGATACCACACGCAGCAGGAGGATACGCTGATGAACACGAAGGCGACCGGTTATCTCTTGGGCGCGGTCATCATGGGGGCGATCGTCTATTCTTCCGCTTTTGTGGTAAACCAGTGGGAATTGGCTATTAAGCTGCGGCTGGGTGAGATCGTGGACGCGGATTATGATCCGGGGCTCCACTGGATGGTTCCACTTGTCAATAATGTTATGAAGTTCGATAAGCGTATCCAGACTCTGGATGCCAAACCGGAACGTTTCCTGACCATAGAGAAGAAGTTTGTGGTGGTGGATTCCTACGCCAAGTGGCGTATATCCAACGTGGCTCAGTACTTCCGCTCCACCGGCGGCGATCCGACAAAAACCTCACGTCTGTTGTCGGAACGCATCAATACCGCTCTGCGTGATGAATTCGGTAAGCGTACCATCCAGGAGGCGATCTCCGGGGAGCGTGCCGAGATCATGGAACTGCTGAAGAAGGACGCGGACGAGAAGGCCGGCGAACTGGGTGTGGAAATCGTCGATGTCCGGGTAAAACGCATCGACTTCCCGAGAGACGTCAGCGATTCGGTTTACGACCGTATGCGCACCGAGCGTGAACGGGTGGCGGCGGAACTGCGGGCCCAGGGTGAGGAGAAGGCGGAACGGATCAAGGCGGATGCCGATCGCCAGGAGACGGTTATCAAGGCGGAGGCTTATAAGGCGGCGGAAGAGATGCGTGGTGAGGGTGATGCCAAGGCGGCGGAGATCTACGCCAACGCCTACAACAAGAACCGGGAGTTTTATTCCTTCTATCGCAGCTTGAGAGCCTATCGTACTGTGTTTGAAAAGGGTGGTGATGTGATGGTATTGCAGCCCGATTCGGAGTTTTTTGAGTATTTCAATAGCAAGGAAAAACAAAACCGCTAACCGAATAGCCGATCTCCGTAAATCCGAATAGACGCAGAGCACGCAGAGGCGCAGAGAGTTTGTCTCCAGATCACGAGATAGCGCCTTTGGGTTCTCTGCGTTCTTTGCGTTAACAGACCGGTGTACAGGGGATAGTTTATATGTGGCACGATCTGTTGGTGGCCCTTTCGCTGGTGATGGTGATTGAGGGAATATTTCCGTTTCTCAGTCCGGGTACCTTGCGAAAAATGGTTCGCGCGGTGGATGAAACGGACGATCATTCCCTGCGTATAGCCGGGTTGGTCTGCATGGTGCTTGGCGTCGTTATGCTTTATTTAGTGAACTAAGGAGCCTCAAATCAAGTCCATGATGGCCGAGACGCTGCCTTTGCGTCCTGAGATGCAAGGCGGCTTGTGCGCCACGTCTTGCGATCATCACCATTTGGACACAAATTCGGCTCATCAGCGACTTAATCAGAGGCTCCCTGAAAATGCGAAACGAACATTGGTTATTACCGCAAGGCATTGAGGAGGTTCTGCCGCCCCAGGCGTCGGCCCTGGAGGCCCTGCGTCGAGAACTCCTCGATCTGTATCGATGCTGGGGATATGAATTGATATTCCCCCCGTTTGTGGAGTATGTCGAATCTCTGCTCACCAGCACCAGCGGCGATCTCGATCTGAAGACTTTTAAGGTCACCGATCAGCCTACCGGACGGCAACTGGGCATTCGGGCGGATATCACCCCTCAGGCGGCACGTATCGACGCCCACCAGTTGCGCAGAGACTGTCCCACCCGGCTCTGTTACCTGGGAACCGTACTGCATACGCGCGGCGATGATTTTGGTGGTTCCCGCGCGCCGATGCAGGTGGGGGCGGAGCTCTACGGGCACTCAGGGGTAGAGAGCGAGCTGGAGATCCTTTGCCTCATGATGGAGACGCTGAATCGGGCGGGGATCGAGGATACATACCTGGATCTCGGGCATGTGGGCATATTTCGCAGTCTGGCCAGGCAGGCCGGGCTGGATAAACAGCAGGAGCACGATCTGTTCAACACCCTGCAGCGCAAGGCGGTGCCGGAGGTTGCGGCTCTGGTGAAAACTATGGGAATCCCGGCCCCTCTGGCGGAGATGTTTGAAATATTGCCGGAATTGAGCGGTGACGATGCCCTGGAACGGGGGCGGAAGCACCTGGCGGGGGCGGGAACGGAGGTCCTGGCGGCCCTGGGGGATCTGGAGAAGCTGGCGTCCCTGCTGAGGGGGCGTCTGCCGGATGCCTCTTTGCACTTCGATCTGGCGGAATTGCGCGGTTATCACTACCATACCGGCGTGGTTTTCGCCGCTTTCGTTCCGGCCCTGGGACAGGAGATCGCCCGTGGAGGGCGCTATGACGATATCGGCCGGGTATTCGGGCGCGCCAGACCGGCCTGCGGTTTCAGCGCCGATCTCAGGACCCTGCTTAAGCTCGGAAAAGGCGTGGGTCGAGGGGAGGAAGATGGTATATTTGCGCCCTGGTCCGAGGATGCGCAATTGCGGGCGTGTGTGGATGCGCTACGTGGGGAAGGGCGGCGTGTGGTCTGTGCCCTGCCCGGCCAGCAGGGCGAAGCCAGGGAGATGGGCTGTAGCGCGATGCTGGAGAAGACAGAAGATGAATGGGTCGTAACGCCGTTGTAACAGACGACACCTTCGCCTCCGAAAAGAACATCAAGCAACTGAGATTTAACATGGGAAAAAATGTCGTAGTGCTCGGCACCCAGTGGGGTGATGAGGGCAAGGGGAAAGTGGTTGATCTGTTGACCGACCGTGCGCAGGCCGTAGTACGTTTTCAGGGCGGTCACAATGCCGGCCATACGCTGGTGATAAGCGGCAAGAAGACCGTTCTGCACCTGATCCCATCAGGTATCCTGCGGGAAAACGTCCGTTGCCTGATCGGTAACGGTGTGGTTCTTTCCCCGGAAGCCTTGCTGAAAGAGCTGGATATGCTGGAACAGAGCGGGGTACCGGCCACCTCCAGGCTCGGAATCAGTGAATCCTGTCCGCTGATTCTGCCTTATCACATTGCCCTGGATCAGGCACGCGAGACGGCTCGAGGCAAGAAGGCTATCGGTACTACCGGGCGCGGTATCGGCCCGGCCTATGAGGACAAGGTGTCTCGTCGCGGCATCCGACTCGGTGAACTGCTCGATCCGGAACACTTCAAGGAACGCCTGCTTGAGGTAATGGAGTACCACAATTTTGCTCTGCAGCATTACTACAAGGCCGCCACCGTCGACTATGGCCAGGTTCTGGAGCAGGCCCTGGCACAGGGTGAGCGCATAGCCCCGATGGTGGAGGATGTCACCGGTACCCTGCATCGGATGCGTGCGGACGGACAGAACATCATGTTCGAAGGCGCCCAGGGGACGTTGCTCGATATCGATCACGGGACCTATCCTTACGTCACTTCGTCGAACACCACCTGTGGCGGTGCGGCGAGCGGTACCGGCATGGGACCGCGGGAACTGGACTATGTTCTCGGAATCGTCAAGGCCTATACCACCCGCGTCGGCTCGGGACCCTTTCCCACGGAGCTGTTCGATGCGAATGGGGAGCATCTGGGTGTGAAAGGGCACGAATTCGGTGCCACCACCGGACGGCAACGCCGTTGCGGCTGGCTTGATACCGTAGCGTTGCGCCGATCCCTGGCCATCAACAGCGTAACCGGCATCTGTATCACCAAACTGGACGTCCTGGACGGACTGGAAAAATTGAAGATCTGCGTAGCCTACAAGTTGGATGGAAAGGAAGTGGATGTTCCACCGGCCGGCGCGGACCGCTTTGAGAAATGCGAGCCCATCTATATCGAGATGCCGGGTTGGCAGGAGTCCACCCTGGGGGCGCAGGGTATCGACGATCTTCCCCGGCAGGCACGGGATTACCTTAACCGAATTGAGGAACTCTGTGGTACGCCCATCGATGTCATCTCCACCGGTCCGGATCGTGAGGAGACAATTGTCCTGCGACATCCTTTCAATAACGGATAATTCTTTCGGCACTGGGCGGGCCCGGTCCGCCCAATGCACCTCCCGAGATCGATCCCATGTCGAAGACACCGGAAGGAACCAGTGAGGCACTCAAAACGTTCTGGCTCCGGCGTTGGGAGGAGAATACCATTGGATGGCATCATCATGAGTACAACCCTCATCTTCTCGGGTTCTGGCATCTCCTGAACGTCCCCCCCGGTTCCCGGGTATTGGTTCCCCTCTGCGGCAAAAGCAGGGATATGGTATGGCTGGCGGAGCGCGATTACCGGCTTCTCGGTGTGGAACTGAGTCCGATCGCCGTCTCCTCTTTTTTTGCCGAACTGGGACTGGAACCCCGTTTGGCGGAACAGGAACAGTTCACCCGGTGGCAGGCGGGCAGTTACGAAATCCTTTGCGGAGACCTGTTCGCCCTCGAGACGGGTGATCTCCAGACCGTGGACGCCGTATATGATCGGGCGTCGCTGGTTGCTCTCGATCGCGACCAGAGAAAAGTGTACGCACATTTCCTCGCGCGGCTCCTGCCCGCGGGTTGCGAAGTGCTTCTGGTGGCGATGGACTATCCGCAGCAGGAGATGCAAGGTCCACCCTTCAGCGTGACGGAAGCGGAGGTCCGGGAACTCTTCCTATCCGCTTTTGATATAACGCTGCTGGATTCGCTGGATCTTCTGCAGGGTAGCGATCGCTATCAGGATCGTGGATTAAGCCGCATGTCGGAGCAGGTCTACCGGCTGTGCAAGTTCAGGGACGACTCTTGCGAAGGGGCGGGATAGGAACGCAAAGGCGCAGAGCTTAACCGCCGTCTCCGGCGATGAGCCTTCCCAGAAGTGGCGTAGGTCAGGGTGTACGTTAGCACTACCTGACAGTATTTTCCGTTATAGCCCCATTCCAAGCTGATCTGTGCCTGGCACGTAACTGCGCGTTGATTTAATCAACTTTGCGCCTCCGCGCCTTTGCGCACTTTGCGTTTTATTCCAGGGTGCAAAGGATGCAATGAGAAAAGCCCCCTCCGTCGGCCGCTGCTTTTACCAACAGGGTCACGGTTTTTCTCAAAATTCTCACAAAATTGTCCGGGGATTTCATTGACTTAGGAGACAATTCTCCTATATTGTATGAAGTATGGCCATCCCTTCCATAAATAATGCCAGGGTCCTCGATATCGGCCGACTGCCATCTTTGCCCCATGTCCTGCTGAAGCTGATGCAGGCTTGCTACAAGGCCGATGTCAGTTTCGGGGAGATTGCCGATATCCTGAAGATGGATACGGCCCTGAGCACGCGCATAGTCGCCGTCGGCAATTCACCGCTCTATGCCCAGTGGAACGGGGTCAAGGATTTTAATCGTCTGCTGATTGCCCTGGGTATTAACACCATCCGCAGTATCGCCGTTACCGCCGCGGTACACCGGTTCTTTTCCCAGATCGACGAAGATCTGGATAGCTGTCTGAATAGCTTTTGGCGGAGCTCCCTTACCTGCGCGCATGCGGCAAAGGCCCTCGCGCGCCTGACCGGATACCCTTCGGAAGATGAGGCGTTCCTGACCGGGCTGATACATAAGGTAGGGCAATTGGCGCTGTTGAATTACGCGGCCGTGAGCTATACCGGCGTTCTGATGGGGGCTACCTCGGAGCAGACCCTTGCCCAAGCCGAGCGGGAACGGTTCGGGACAACCTCCCCTGAGGTCGGGGCGATGCTGGTCGGTAACTGGGGATTGGATTCTTTTGTCGGGGACGCATTGCTCTATCAGTATGAGCCGGGGGAGGCCGTGCTCGACGCCTCTCCGCTGGTTAAGTTGATCAATCTTTCACATAAACTCGGGGAACGGGGATGGTACGACGGTGATATTGGGCGGGAGGCCGATCTCCTCTTCGGTCTCGGGCAACCGTTGCTGGATGAACTGTTGTCGGAAGTGGATGAGCGGGTCAAACAGACGGCCAGGGCCCTGGAAATACCTTTTAAGTCTGCCGTTGCAGCGGAGGCGGAACATGTTCAACCCGACAGCCCGCAGGTTGAGGCGGCTCTCGCTCGCCAGGTGCATGATGTAACCCTGATCGACGGTACCCGTCAGCAACTGCTGGACGGTAAGGATATGGACGCGGTTCTGCAAACCATTATGCAAAACCTCCGGCTCCTGTTTTCACTTCCCTACGGTATCGGTTTTCTTTATTCCGAGGGGGATAACCAACTCAGCTCCACAGCCTGGTGCGCTGCCAACAGGGAGCGCGGTTGTGAGTTCCAGCTACCGCTGGAGGCGGATCGTAGTCTGATCGCCGACAGCCTGTTGCAGGGGGAACGATGCTCCTCATTCGACCCGGATGTTGCCGAATCGCTGGCGGTGATAGACCGGCAGCTGATAAGGATGTTGGGAGTTGAGGGGATGGTTTGCCTGCCAATGATCGCCGATGGTGAAAAGGCCGGGGTTCTGGTGGTGGGATTGGACCGGGATGAGCGTCAATTGCTGGATGAGCGAGGGGATTTACTCGGCTATTTTTGCGCTGAAGCGGCGCGCGGGATATTGCGCCTCCGGGGCATAATCGACGAGCAGAAGGAGATGTTCAGTACCGAGCGTTCCGAGGCGATAAGGCAGGCCCGGATGTTGCTGCATGAAGCCAACAACCCTCTCGGGATTATCAATAATTATCTTGAGGTCCTGTCGTTGCAGCTTGAGAAAGAGCACGCCGCCCAGGAACAGATAACGGTCCTCAGAGAAGAGATCGAACGTGTCGGAAGGATCCTGCTCAGGTTCGGAAAGCAGGAACGGGACGACACCGCAGCGCAAGGGGGGAAGGTGGACCTGAATGCCACCATCCGGGATCTGATTTCCCTGTTCCAGATATCGATATTCAATACCCGTGGCATAACAGCGGAACTGGATCTGGATGGGAGATTGCAACCCCTGTCGAGCAGACGCAACAAACTAAAGCAGATACTGACGAATCTGCTGAAGAATGCTGTGGAAGCGACGCCGGAAGGAGGAAGGATATCTATAGGAACCAAGGGACAGGTCAATGTTGACGGAAAACCCTTTGTGGAGTTGACCGTCAGCGACAATGGTCCGGGTATACCTGGAAGCATTATGCAGAATCTTTTTAGCCCGGTGCAGAGCGGTAAGGGCAAGGAGCATTCCGGGCTCGGGCTGACGATAGTAAAAAATCTGGTAACCGAACTGTCTGGAACGATTAGTTGCAGCAGCGGTGAGCGCGGAACGGAATTCCGAATTCTACTTCCTGTGAACTGAAAAGGTTCCTCAGAGAGAAATCAGCCATGAATATATTGACCTTGTTTCAGGAAGTGACCTACAGCGAGGCGGAGAAGCGCAAGATAGAGGCGGCCGGTCGCAGACAGCAGCGCAATACAACCATACTGATCGTGGATGATGAGCCGCGACTGTGCGACAGCCTGAAAACCCTGCTCAACGTCAACGGTTTTCGTTGCAGCGTCGCCTATAGTGGTGAAAGCGCCATCGAGATGCTGGGTGAATCGTCATTCGACCTTATGCTCCTCGATCTCAAGATGCCGGGTGTGGACGGACATCAGGTAATGGATTATGCAAGAATGAACTGCCCCCATACCGACGTGATTGTGGTCAGCGGAGAAACCACCTTCGAGGAGGCCACCTGGGCTTTGCATCATGGTGCGCACGACTTCCTGCGTAAGCCGTATGTGATGGATGAGCTGTTGCATTCGGTCGGCAATGCCGTGAAGAAGCGTCATCTGGAGTGTGTAAACCGGCATATGCAGAAACAGCTGGCCCATTCGGAGCATTGCCACCGCTTTGTGGTAAACAACTCACCGGACATTATCTACATGCTGGATAAGGAGGGACGGTTTCACTTCGTCAACGAGCGGGCCTCGATGTTACTGGGATATTCAGTTGACGAGTTGATCGGAATGCACTATTCCCAGATCGTGCATCCGGATGATATCGAAGTCGCCAGACTCGCCTTCGAGGAGCAAAGTGCCGGTAGGCGCGGTGTCCGCAATATCGAATTCCGTATAAAGTGCAAAGACTGCGTCGGAAAGGGCGAGACTAAAATCGTCGTTGAACAGTGTGCTATCGGTCTCTATGAAGAACCCGACATAGGTGTGGGCGAACGTTTTACCGGGACCTACGGCGTCATGCGAGATATCTCCGAGCGTAAAAAGGCCGAGGAGACCATTCAATATCAGCTCTACCATGATTTGCTGACAACCCTGCCGAACCGGGCGCTGTTTCGTGACCGGCTTGAAATGGCTCTGTCCCACGCCAAGCGGAACAAAGAGAAGCTGGCGATTCTGTTTCTTGATCTCGATGGATTTAAGATCATCAATGATTCTATGGGGCACTTATTGGGTGACGAGCTGTTGCAGGCGGTGGCTTTGCGGCTCAGGAACTGTCTGCGGGAGAGCGATACCCTGGCCCGGGTGGGAGGTGATGAGTTTAATATCCTGTTGCCGCAGGTGCGGCGCAGGACAGAGATTACCGACATCGCCAATAATATTATCGAGGTACTAAAAGAGCCGTTCCTCATAGGCATGCAGGAGCTCTACATCAGCGTCAGTATCGGTATATCACAGTTTCCGGGAGATGGTCAGAGCATAGAATCGTTGTTAAAGAGCGCTGATCTGGCTATGTACTATATCAAGGGCCGCGGTAAGAACGGCTATCAGTTCTTTTCCGACCAGGTGTCCTGCAGTTCCTCTTCCACGCTGCCTCTGGAACGTGGTTTGCGCGGTGCTCTGGAGAACGACCAGTTTGTTCTTCATTACCAGCCTCAACAGGAGATGGAAAGCGGACGAATCGTAGGAGTGGAGGCGCTGATCCGTTGGCAGCATCCGGAGAAGGGGATGATTATGCCCTGCGATTTTATCCCGTTGGCGGAAGAGGTCGGGCTGATTTCCGAAATAGGCGAGTGGGTTCTGAATGCCGCCTGCGAAGAGTTTGATCGTTTACGGAATTTAGGGCTGGTGCCGGTAAGGGTTGCTGTAAATCTTTCTGCCGCGCAACTCTACCGCGAGGACTTTGTGGATATGGTGTTGGATGTTCTGCAACGCAATAACATGCCGGGGGAATATCTTGAACTGGAGATCACTGAAAATCTTCTGATGAAGGATATGGAGCGCGTGGTACAGAAGTTGTTGCAACTCACAGCCCATAACGTTCGTATCGCCGTGGATGACTTCGGGACAGGCTATTCCTCCCTAAGTTATCTCCAGACCCTTCCCCTGACCACCCTTAAGGTGGACCATTCCTTTGTGAAGGGCATCGACTCGCTGGATGAGCAGTACTCAATCGTCAATGCCATCGTGGCCCTCGGCAAGGGGCTCGGCCTGGATATAATCGCCGAAGGGGTGGAACGGGAGGTGCAGTTGCGATATCTCCGCGGTTTGGACTGCTCCCAGGTTCAGGGCTTTCTTTTCAGTAAGCCGCTGCCGGCCCCCAAGCTTACCGCCTTGTTGGAACAGGAACAGGAGCGACACAGCCACGCTAAGATTGGCTGATTTTCCATATAGGCAAAGCGGGAACTCGCCAGATTCCTCACGGAGTCTGGCGTTTTTTTTGGACGGTTTGCTTTTGACGGGGTCATTCTTCACGCAGCGCGGGCAGTACGAATTTTTCGAACATCGGCACCTTCCACGGCCTTAGCGCAAGTATGAGACTGGTCAGCTGGCGTTGTTCAAGGGGCAGTTTCTGGTCTTTCAGGTTGAGTTCGTTGAATTCCCGTGCCAGATCCTCCAGGCGTTTCCGCAGGATGCTTCTCGACCCCCTGGTAAGCATGGAGGTCGGGAACAGCAGCGCCTCATCCTCGCCGGTAAATCGACTCTCAAGAAAGTCACGCTGCAGGTTTTTGCTGAAGAAGGTCTGTATCGGCCCGTTTTTGCGCCAGCCGAAGTGGGGTGATATGCGCAGATAGAAGCGGTTATTGGGCAGCAGCTCGATGAGTTTGATGCGATCCAGCGTGGCCAGGTGTTTGATCAGTTGAGGGGGAGTGAGGGTGTAATAATGAAGGATTTCATTAAAGCGCCAGCCGCTGACGACCAGGAAGGTCACTAACAGGAGTTCGGGATCGGCGGTGATTTTCCGTTCCTGCTCTTCGCTTAATTCGTCAACGCTGCGCATCTCCAGATCCATCTGCTTGGCCAGGTCGGCAAGACTGATGCTTGCCAGTTCGCAGATCCTCTCCAGCCGGTCCAGGCTGATCCGACGGCTGGAGAACAGTCGCTTGATGCTCGCCTCGCTCATCTCTAATTCGGCGGCGATAGTGCGATAGGTGATCCCACGCATGCGTAACACCCGCTTTAGGGTATCCAGGAGGGCTGCCGTCTGACTCATCTGATACCTCCCAAAAGTATTATTATACGATACCCTATGTAGCATAAGTCGGCACGTTTTTCATCAACGTTGTATATTCTTGGACCTTCGGCCACGCTTTCTCTTAGCCTGCGATGTTATGGGGCAGGCCGGAAATGCCGGAGGTGGCAAATGGATATCGCGCAATTGCATATCGCTATCGGTTGGGGTGCCATGCTGCTGGGAGCGTCGGCGGGAGCGGTGATCGGCTTGTTTTTTTATCGAGAGGACTGGGCCGGCGGCTACGGCTCATTCCGTCGCCGCATGTTGCGATTGGGACATATCGCATTTTTCGGTCTCGGTATGCTGAACCTGATGTTTGGGCTTACCGTACGAGATATGGCGCTGGCGGACACCGGACTGGCTCTTGCTTCGACCGGATTTATGGTGGCGGTGGTAACGATGCCGCTGTGCTGTTTTCTTAGCGCTTGGCGCAACTCCTTCCGTCATCTGTTTCCCATTCCCGTATTGGCGGTATTGGCAGGCATTTTGCCGTTGGTTTTCGGAGGGTAGTGATATGAAGTTAGGACTGATCGCCATGAGTGGGGTGCGCGCCCACAACGAAGAGCTGACCCGCCTCGGTTTAACCCTTCCGGGGTTCGTGGAACGTAATAAAAAGATCGCTTCGCTTCCAAGTCTTGGCCTGTTGACCCTGGCCGGGATGACGCCGCGGGAGATCGAACTGGAATATGTCGAGGTTGAAGACATTCAGACTCAAGACGGGGTTCCGGGTGACTTTGATGCAGTGGCGATATCCTCGTTCAGCGCCCAGATCAAGGAGGCCTATCAGCTGGCCGATCGGTATCGCAACCGGGGGACCAAGGTGATCCTCGGGGGGTTGCATGTGTCGGCCTGTCCTCAGGAGGCGCTGCAGCATGCGGACTGTGTGGTGATCGGTGAGGGAGAGCCGGTATGGCCGCAGGTGATGCGCGATCTGCGGCAGGGAACGCTGCGCTCCCGATACGACGCCCGTGATAACACCTTTGATCTGGCACAGGCGCCGATGCCGAGTTTCGAACTGCTTGATCCGCACCGTTATAACCGGATTACGGTTCAGACTGCGCGCGGGTGTCCGTTCGATTGCGAATTCTGTGCCGCTTCCATTCGTCTATCCCCAAGATACCGCATCAAGCCGATCTCCAATGTGATCGCTGAGATCAGACATATCAAGTCGATCTGGGCGAAGCCCTTCATCGAATTCGCCGATGACAACAGCTTTGTTAATAAGCGTCATTCCAAGGCGCTGCTGCGGGAACTGGCGAAAGAGGATATCCGTTGGTTTACCGAAAGCGATATCTCAATAGCGGAGGATGATGAGTTGCTGGCGCTGATGCGTGACAGCGGGTGTGCCCAGGTATTGATCGGCCTGGAAAGTCCGTCGCGCGCGGTCCTGCAGGGCATGGAGAGGAAGAGCAACTGGAAGGCGGGGCAATATGATCGTTATCTGAGTGCTATCCAGCGTATTCAGGGGCATGGCATAAGCGTCAATGGCTGCTTCGTTCTTGGATTGGACGGCGCCGGTATGGAAAGTTTTTCCGAGGTGCGTGACTTCGTGCGCCAGAGCGGACTGCATGAAGTGCAGGTAACGATTCAAACCGCTTTTCCGAATACTCCGCTTTATCGACGTTTGCAGGATAGCGGACGTCTGCTCCATGAACATGCCTGGGAGCTTTGTACCCTGTTCGACGTGAACTTCATCCCCGAACGGATGAGCGTGGCTGAACTGGAGAGCAGTTTCACCTGGCTGGTGAGCGAGCTCTACAGTGACGAGGAGACACATAGGAGGAAATCTCATTTCTTCCATCAACTGCGCGATGCGCGACGACAAGAGATGTACGCCTGAGGAGGATGGCCGCGATGATCGGACCATTCGTTCATAACATAGATCCGGTGGTTGCGAAGGCCGGTGGATTTTATATCTGGTGGTATGGCCTGAGTTTCACCGCCGGTTTTATCGGCATATTTACCTGGTTGCGCAGGAACCGCGCGAATCTGAAGATGGAAATGAAGGATATATATACCTTGACCATCATCATGGCATGCGGGGTGTTGCTGGGTGGACGCCTGGTAGAGGTGTTTTTCTATGAATGGCCCTACTACCGGGAACATCTGTGGCATATACCGGCCGTGTGGCTGGGAGGGATGTCGACGCACGGGATTCTTGTGGGTGCGATCCTCGGTTTATTGCTCTATGCCACACGGCAGAAAAGGAGTTTTCTCGAACTTGCTGATGTCCTGGCCATTGCCGGGGCGTATATCATGGGGGTTGGGCGCATCGGGAATTTTATCGACGGACAAATTGTGGGGAGTCTTACGGACGGTTGGTGGGGCGTCAAGTTTCCGGACGTGGAGGGGTATCGCCATCCCGTGGTTTTGTATGACGGGATAAAGAATCTCCTTTTGATCCCGCTTCTGCTCTTCATAAGGAAAACCAAACCACCGCGTGGCGTGGTTATGGCGCATTTCATCCTGTGGTACGGTTTTCTACGGATATTTGTCGATTTCTTCCGCGAATACCGGACGGATCTGTACGGCTTCCCTCCGGGGCAGGAATTCAACATGTTTATGACCTTGGTCGGCCTGGTGCTGCTTGTCTGGTTCTATCGGGGTGGGAAAGGGAAAGGTGCGCAGCAGGATTCGGCGGCTCAACCCGTGCCGGGTTCCGCCGTGAGCGCGGCCGGTCTATGGGGCAGACGCATCGTTTTCGGTTCGCTCCTTATTCTGCCCGCCGTCATTCCCGGTGACTGGACCCATGATGTTCCGCAACGCTATGGGCATCGGCATCCGGGTATGGAGCACACCGCGATCTATCCGAGGGTGGAGGTGTATAAGGAATTCTGATCGGAAGGGTGGGACTAGAGGGAAAGCCGTTGCGGCGGAAGCCTGCTCAGGGGCTGATATAGTCCAGATCACGGTGGGCGAGGGTGACCACCCGGGGTTCGATCATAGTGGCGAGCCTGGCTTGGAGTGAATCCCGGATCTCGATTCCGTCGTGATAAAGCAGGGTCACCGTAAAAGGCCCCTGGCCGGTGGCCTCCTGGGCTATGTTGTCGGGGCTGACCACCACGCGGCCCAGCTTACGGTCGGTGGGCCACTTCACATCGCCGTAGGCATGGTAGATCAGTTCCGAGCAGACGATGCGGTCGGCGCTCTGGGTGTCAAAGTTGAAATCATACTCCTTACCCACCTGTCGCAGGGCCTGCAGGATCACCTGGCGCCGGGATTTGCGGTCAAGGTGCCGATGACGGAGTATCGCGAGATCATCCACGTTCAGGAAGTGTTTGAGGGTGTTCATCTCCACACCGGAACGCAGGGCCTCGATCACACTTCGTCCGTTGCGTATTTCAGAGCGATAGGCAACAACAACCGGATGCTCCCATAAATCCAGTTCACGCAGTTCCTCTTCCGTCCCGATCCAAATGGCGGCATGGCCCCAGTGACCCGGGATAAACGAGTCGGTGAGACGGAACGGCGTCTTCTCCAGCAGTACATCGCCGGCTCGTAACTCACCGCCAATCCGCTCGAGCACCTCCCGTCGGTCGTCCAGTTTACCGCGCCGTGACTCCACCAGCCCGACCATGTTACCGAACATCATGCTCGAGAAGTTCACCCCTTCTTTCCTGAGTTTCTCCAGGGTGTCGATAGAGACGGTACCGATCAGATCCGCCACGTTGCCGGCATAACTGATCGGATGAACCTGGCGCACCATGGCGTAGGAGGGACTCTGTTCCACAAGTTCCGTCAGGTAGCGCTCCTGGTCATCCTCCGAGCCGGCCAGATATTCGCCATGGTTTTCGTACCAGATGAGGCCGCGTCGGACGCGAACGCGATTGTGCGCCGAAGCGAACGATAATGCGACACGGCGCAATTCGCCCTCAGGTACGAGATAACCGGAATCGCCTTCATTGATATGTTGGCGCAGAAAGGGGTCGTCACGATAAAGTGCCACCGCGGTCAGGTAGTTGTCATATAACGTCAGCGCGGCCGCAAGTGACATGGTGATCCCGACGGCTTGTACCCGCGCCTGCTGCGGGTCATCGGGGATCGGCATGCCGAGCCAGCACTCATGGGCGGTGGCCACCCGCCACAATCTTTTTCGTTCGTTGATCAGCTCCGCGGCACCGGCACTGAGCAGAGTGATTTCCGAGCCGAGCAGCGGCTCCCGCAATGACTGTTTTTCTTTCAGGTGCGCCAGATAGGTAATCGACTCCGCGCGTAGAGTGAGGGCCTCTTCGGAGAGGGCCTGAAACTCCGCGACTTTTTTCCGCATCAGCTCGCTGGAATAGCGTGTATCGTCCGGTTTACTACAATCGTCGGTGGAGAACAGATCCTCCGCGGCCGAAATCGGTGTTGCAAAGAGCGAAATCAGGATGAGAGAAAACGCCAGACGGATAATAGATATCATGTGCGGGAAACGGAGCGGATCGGATAAGGGTGTCCGGCGCAGGAGCAAGCAAGACGCGCCGGTTGGAAAAGCATAAAACACGGGCGCCGCCGGGCGGCGCCCGCGACCAGCTTTAGATCTGGGTTAACTGAACCTGAATGGCTTTATGCAGGTTCTGGATCCAGCCGTTGTAATTGCTGTGGATGTTGGTGCCGTCATAGTTCAGATTGACGCTGTCCTGATAGACGATGCTGTAGCTCTTGGTGTTGTAGGGGATACTTACCTTGGCGACGTGTTTGCGCAGATTCAGGGTACCTTGCAACTCGCCGGGTCTGACTTCCTTGATTACCCAGCCGAGTCCTCCGCCTGCGCGGATGATTGCCATGCGCACTTGTTCACTGGACAGGTTGTTTACGTTGGCCACCACGGTGGCGTTGTTCACGTTATAAACCGGTGCCTGGTGCGGACATCCGGCCAGGGTGAGGGTGATGATAGCGATGGCGAGGGTGGTGGCGAGTTTCCGATACATTTTTTTTCTCTCCTGTTTTGCGATTGCTTGCAATGTGCACTGGATGATGGCGCGGTTTTCCACCAGTGAAATCCGGTCGATAAATCATAGGGCCAGCGCCGGTATTTTGCAAAGTATCCTCAGGAAAATGGGGGATTGGTCCGATTCCGCAAGAAGCATCCTGCGATGTTGCTCACACCGGGCTGAGTCTCTCTCCTGTTTTTTACGTCGTCTTACGTAAAATACGCACCAGACCCCGAGGGTACATGCCTCTTCGAAACAACTTGCCCGCCACCATCACCACGATAAGGCTGATATCGGCCACCGGTCGGAAGTGGCTGGCCCGGGCCTGTTCGGGATAGTGGGAAGCGATGGCGAGGGTTCTGAATTCGCAGCCCATGCGTGCCGCCTCGATGAGGAATTCGCTTTCGAACACAAAGCCGTGGCGCTTGTCGTGGTCTATGCATACCTGTCGCAATATATGCGCGGGGTAGAGACGGAAACCGGACTGGCTGTCCTGGAAGCGTCGGCCGGCGGCCCAGGAGATCCAGAAGTCGGCAAAGCTGTTGGCAAACCGCCGTGCCCGGGGGGCCTGTTCACGGTTCAGCAGGCGGGCGCCGATAATCAGACATTCCGGGTTGCGGGCGAACAGCTCCAGCATGCCGGGAATTTCACCGGGCCGGTGTTGACCGTCTCCATCCAGGGTCAGCACACCATCGGCACCGGCGGCCAGGGCGGTATCCATACCCCGGCGCAGGCTGGCCGCCTTACCCTGATTGGTAGGGTGCCGGATCAACTGCAAAGGCAGATCACTAAGCTGCTCTGCGGTGTCGTCGCTGGAACCATCATCCACCACGATCAATTCCAGCCCCAGGGCGAGAACCGCTTCCGCCAGGGCTCGAATGCTAGCGGCTTCGTTGTAGGCCGGGATAACGGCCATCACCTTCATGCCATGGCCCCGTTTATGGAAATCACCTGGCCGGAGATGTAGGCGGCCCGCTCAGAAGCAAGAAAGCTCACCAGGTCCGCCACCTCCCCGGGGGTGCCGGCCCGCTTCATGGGCACCAGCTGTTTGATCAGATCCGGCGGAATGCTCCCTTCGATCATGGGTGACTCGATGATACCCGGCGCCACCACGTTCACCGTCACGCCCCGGGAGGCGAGCTCTTTTGCCAGGGATTTGCTGGCGCCGTGCAGCCCCGCCTTGGCAGCCGCGTAATTGGCCTGGCCGCGGTTTCCCATCACCCCGCTGATGGAGGAGAGGGAGATCACCCGCCCCCAACGGGTGCCCATCATCGGCAACAGCAGGGGTTGAGTGACGTTATAGAAGCCGTTAAGGGAGACGTCGATCACCCGCTGCCACTGTTCGCGTTCCATCCCTACCAGGGGGGCGTCGTCGTGGATGCCGGCGTTATTCACCAGCACCTGGATGGGGCCGTCCTGCAGCAGTTGTTCCAACGCCTGGGTGCAGGCATCGGGATTGGCGACATCGAAGCAGACGGCCCTCGCTGAGCCCCCGGCGTCGCGTATCTCCCGTGCCAGCCATTCCGCCCGATCGAGGTTATTATTGGCGTGCACCAGCACCTGCATGCCGTCGGCGGCGAACTGGCGGCAGATGGCGCCGCCGATGGCGCCGCTACCGCCGGTGACCAGGGCGCGTTTCATGGATTGGCCTCCAGATTGTTCATCACCAACAGCCGCCCTTCGGCGACGGACTGATCACCACAGCTGATTCGTACGTGGTAGATCTGGTTGGCATCCGAGTCTAATAGTTGTGTCGCTTCCACCTGCAACGGACCCGGCAGATCGTCCAGACGCTCCCGGTAGAGCTTGGCATCCCGTATCGCCACCAGGAAACCGTTACGCATCCGTTGCCGCAGCCGCTGCGCCACCAGGCCTCCGTGTACCGCCATGGCCTGGGCTCCGTACTCCAGGGCGTGGATGGCCGCCAGCCGTTGGTTTTTGCGCAGGGGATTATCGGTACTCCGATGGGAGTCGCTGCTGCAAAGGATCCGGGTTTCGTCCCACTCTTCCACCCGTTCCAGCAGGCACATGCCGTCGGCGTGGGGGATCAGGGCGCAGATCTGCTCGTGTTGCAGGTTCATGCCGACTCCAGGTCGATGCGTAGCTGCCTATCCTGGTGGGGCAGATGGACGGTGGCGGGCAACCCGTCGGCCAGGGCCGCGAGCAGGGGCAGGGCGCGCGCCGCGGGATTGCCCAGGCGCAACTGCTCCAGCTCCTGCCGGGTCAGGCGACTCTCTTCACCGGTTTCCAGGGAGAGTCGCAGTCGTGGTTCCTGTTTTCCCGCCTGTACCACTACAGCAACCGCAAACGGGTCTATCAGAGGTGCTGCGCTGTTTAGCGGCGATGGGGCCGGATGATCGTAGGTAGTAAGCAGTACCGGGTGGCCGTTGGCCCGGGATTGCAGGGCCGCCTCCAGTAATCCGGCGCTAAAGCTGGAATCGGCCACCGCCAGGCTGGTGGAGGGTTGGCGTGAGCCGGTGGCGATGGACCAATAGCCGGCGGGGGCGTTGTGTACCGAATTGTGGAACTGGGTGGGCGATACCGGTCTATCCTCGCTCGCCAGGGCCCGGCAGAGGTTGTCGGAAACCCGCATGTCGCCGTGGCTGGAACTGAATACGCTGGCCAGCTCCGCCGGATCCAGGTCCGCATCTCGGACCGCCTGCTCGGCGGCGGCAAGGGCCAGTTTGATACAGGCAGTGGTACGTCGGCGCTCGTTGGCCGGCAGCAGGGCGGGTGCGGGGATCGCTGTTTCCCTGCGGGCGTAGGCGGCGCCGCCGTCGCGCAGGACCCGGGCGCCGTCGGACCAGCCGTCCAGTCCGGGGCCGATCAGGCCGATGCCGAGGAGTCGGATATGGATCACCGGTACCTCCCGAAGACCAGGCTGCAGTTGCTGCCGCCGAAGCCGAAAGAGTTGCTCATGGCGTAGTTCACCGTTTGCTCGGAGGAGATGGTGCGCACCGGGGTTGTCAGGGCGGGATCGGCTTCTCCCAGCCCCAGGTTACCCGGCACCAGGCCGGTTTCCATGGCGAGCAGGGTGATGGCAGCTTCGGTGATACCGGCGGCTCCCAGGGTATGGCCGGTCCAGCCCTTGGTGGAACTACAGGCCGCGGTGTGCTGGAAATGCTGCAGCGCCCGGTCCTCCGAAGAGTCGTTCAGGCGCGTGCCGGTACCGTGCAGGTTGATATAGTCCAGTTCCCCGGCCGGGATACCGGCGCTCCGCAGGGCCAGTTCGATAGCCCGGGCGGCGCCTGCCCCTTCCGGGTGCGGGGTGGACATATGGTGAGCATCGCTGGACTCGCCATAGCCGAGCAGGGCCGCCGGGGCATCCTTCGCGTCCCTTTCCAGCAGGGCGAATCCGGCCGCCTCACCAATACTGATGCCCGCGCGTTCCAGGCCCCAGGGGGCGCAGGCATGTTCCGCGATCAGGCCCAGGGAGTGAAAACCGTAAAGGGTGGTAAGGCAGAGGCTGTCCGTGCCACCCACCACAGCGGCATCGCAGAGCCCGGCGTCAATGTGGCGCCGGGCGGCGGCGAATACCTTGCTGCTGGACGAACAGGCGGTGGAGATACTGAAGGCCGGCCCGGCGATATCCAGGTAACGGCGGCAGAAGTCGGTGAGGGAATAGCAGTTCTGTGTGGTTTGGTAGCGGAAGCCCGACGGCAGGGAATCGTTCGCCCTGTCGCGATGAGCATAGGCCATTTCCGCTTCGCGGATGCCTGAGGTGCTGGTACCAAGAAAGAGGCCGATGCGTTCCCTTCCATAGCGCTGCCGGGCCTGCTCCACCGCCTGCGTGAATCCGTCCTGTTCCAGGCCGATCTGGGCCAGACGGTTGTTGCGGCAATCAAACTCGGCCAGGTCGGCGCGCACCGGCACCTCTTCGATGCCGGGAATGCGGCCGATCCAGCAAGGGAAGCCGACGTCTTCGAAATCGCAGGGGCGCAGACCGCTGTCGCTGCCCCGCAGGCGCGCCAGTACTGCGCTCTTCCCGCGGCCAAGGGCGTTGCTCAGAGTGTAGGCGGTGACGGGGATCGGGGTTACGGGCATTTAGGGTCTGTTCATACTACACCGCAGCGAGGCGGGCCCTTTCCAGGCCGCGCCAGGCGTTGCGGAAGCCGAAATTCTGCGGGACGAAGAGTAACATATTTTTGCGCGGTTTCAGGGTACGGCGGGCTATGTTGCTTATGCGGTAGAGGCTGCGGTTGAGTTCGTCATAACGCTCCTGCAATCGCTCCGGGGTGAAATTCTTCGGCTGGAAGACCACCGTGCTCATATCGTACCGGCTCCAGTCCCTGCTCAGGACACGCCCTTCCGCCTCCATGCGCCGGGTCAGGTGAGTGCCGGGGAAGGGGGTCAGCACCGAGATCAGGAAGGCCTCCAGGCGGGTACGGGTGATGAATTCGTACTGTTGTTCGAACACCGATTCGTCGTCACCGTCCAGGCCGACAATGAAGCTGCCGAGGATACCGATACCGTGATCCTGGATGCGCTTGATGCGGTCTTCGTTCTTGTGGGCACGTACGAACTTCTTGCCGATGTTGATCAAATTGTTCTGATCCAGTGATTCGAAACCGATGAATAGCGATTTGCAGCCGGCACGCGCCATCTTCCGCAACAGGGCGTCGTCATCGGCGACGGATATGGTGACCTGGCTGCCCCACCACTTGCCGCTGTTCCGCATCTTGTCGAACAGCCGTTCCGCAACCTTTTTATTGGAGAGGATGTTGTCGTCCACCACGAACACAAAGCGGTCCGGCAGATCCCGGAACTCTCTAACGAAGGCGTCCACGGGGCGGGCCCGGAACTCCCGGCCGGAGAACGCGGTAACGGAGCAGAACTCACAATCGAACGGACAGCCGCGCATCATCTGGATGGTGCTGCGGGTGATGTAGCATCCCTGTTGCAGCAGATCCCGGCGGGGCACCGGAAACTCCCGCTCCATACTGATCAGGGTCTCCTGACCGTAGCGCGCCTTAAGCCTGCCCTGGCGGTAGTCGGCCAGTATCTGCGGCCAGATATCCTCCGCTTCCCCGGAGACCACGCAGTCCGCGTGGGCCGCCGCTTCTTCCGGATGGATGCTGACGTGAATACCGCCCATCACCACCTTCTTGCCGCTGGCGCGGAATCGGTCGGCGATGCTATAGGCGCGGTGGGCGAGGGGGGTCATTACGCTCAGTGCCACCAGATCGGCATCGCTGTCGAAGTCGATGTCGGAGACGTTTTCGTCAACGAATTCCACGGCGAAGTTTTCCGGGGTGAGACCGGCGACCGTGAGCAGTCCCAGGGGCGGAAACTTGTACTTGAAGTGTCCCCAGAGGGTAAGTTCAGGCCATTTGGGGAAGATGAATAGGATTTTACCGTCCATGCTTATGGCATCACTGTTTTTTAAGTATCTGGCGGGTATAAGGTTGCCGAACTCGCGCTCTGTGCACAAGGGGCAGGGATAGAAAGGGCGGCAGATAGCGCCAGTACGGGGGAGCGAGACCCGTCAGGTGCATCATCCTGTGGAGCAGCTTGCCGCGCCAGGTGCCGGAGGGATCCTCCGCCGCGTGTACCACGGTGGGGCAGCGGCGGATTGCCTGATCCACACGCTCCAGGAGCCACTGTTCGCTTACCTGGGGCGAGAAATAGAAAACCGACTCGCTGAAGTTCTGGTCCGCAGGCAGATAGCCCTCGGCGACCGCCTGCTGCGCCAGTTCGGTACCGGGGAGGATACGAATGCCGGTGGTGAACATGGAGAGGGTGTCGCGGGAGTTGAGGTAACGTTCGACGAAAGAGACCGTTTCCTCGGCGGTCTCACGGGTTTCTCCGGGGGCGCCGAGCATGAAAAACCACATACTGCGGATCCCGGATCTGTGCACCAACTCCGCTGCACGGACGGCATCCGCGCGGGTAAATCCCTTCTTCATGGTCTCCAGCACCGGATCGCTGGCGCTTTCAGGGGTGATCATCAGGGAGTTGAAACCTGCCCGCCCCATGGTCTCCAGCAACTTGGCGGAGAGAAAGCGGGGATTGATCCCCATGGTGGTGAGGGTCACCCTGAGGCCGGAGCGAATGATCGCCTCGCACAGCTCGATGGCATAGCTCTCGGGCATGTTGAATACCGAGTCGATGAATTCGAAGCAGCGTGGATTGACCTCCTTTTGCACCTGTCGAATTTCCGCGACGATCTCCTCCGGCGGGCGGTGGCGCAGGTTACGGCCTTCGATGCCGGGATAGGTGCAGTAGGTGCAGTGCAGGGGGCAGCCCCGTTTGCTCTGTATCGGCCAGGTGGCCCCCTGGCGTTCGTAGGCGCGCCAGTTATGCAGCCAGCGCTGCATTCCGGAGTTGCCGAAACCTTGTGACCGTCTCGGTGTTACCGCCTGGTTCATTGCTACCGGCCCGCGGACGCAGACTCCGGGCACCCTCCAATAGGCCTGTTCACCGGCAATCTGCTCCAGCAGGGCGGGGAAACTCTCTTCGCCTTCGCCCAGTACCGCAAAATCGGCGTCGATGTGCTGCAAGGCCTGGCATCCCAGCACCGAGATAGCCGGGCCTCCGATCACGATATGCGCCTGGCTATGGCGGCGTATCAGGCGGGTCTGGCGCGCCAGCTCATTGAGGTGAGTTATCAGCCGCTGATGGATCACATTGTCGATATTGCGTACCGAGATGGCCACCACTTCAGGAGCGAATTCACGCAACCGCTGCTCCAGATGGTGCAGTCCCTTTTCGTTTAACAACAGGTCGACGAACTCAACCTCGTGGCCGGCATTGGCGGTGGCCGAGGCGACATAACTCAGTCCGATAGGTGGTGCCGGCAGCAGATCGCGGACCTGGTTGGAATAGACAAAGAGGACCTTCACCAGTATTTCCTCCGGTCTGTGAACGCGAACGCTGAAATATAGCCACTGCTAACGCCTATGACCACCGTCATGCCAATGGCTTTCAACACCGGCAGCTCGGAGAGGGCCAGCAGGCCGAACACCGCGGCGGTGGAGAAGAGACAGATGCGCAGGGCGTGGCGGGTGCGACAGAACTCCTCCAGATTGCTATACGGACGGTTGACGAACAGGCTGTAGTCCATGCTGATGCCGGCCACCAATAACAGGGCTATCAGATGGAAAATGGAAAGCCGGTATCCCAGCGCCAGCAGCAGAGCGACGTCGATTATCAATGCCAGGGCAACCGGAAGCAGCACCCTCAGCACCCGCTGCGGTGAACGCAGGGTGGTGAGAAGCAGGGCGATGAGGGCCAGCAGGCCCCATCCCAGACGGTTGAGGGCTTCGCCGCGGAATCCGGCCACAAAACTTTGTGTCTCCTCTCGGAGATCAAAAAATCGGGCCTCACCGGCATCGATGTGGTCGCGCTGCACTCCGGAGAGTGGGATCAACAGCAACCAACCCTTTTCCGTCTGGCGCAGCAGGCTGGTTACCCGGCCGAATAGGGGCGTGCCCTCCAGCATCTGCGGGGTCAGGGGGGGAAGGGTACGTGCCGCCTCGAGATCGGTCACGAAGGGCTCAAAGGTCCCCGGACGGAAGGGCAGGTTATGCGTCGCCTGCCCGAGGTTCGCACGCAGCACCTTGGTATCCGGCAATGCAGCCTGACGCTGCCGTTGGGTACGGGCGCTGGGAAGGTAGCGGTTCACCAGTTCGGCGTCGGCGATAATGCCCTGAGCTATCAACGCCTCAAGTTCCGGTTGCAGTGCCTCTGCCCGTTGCAGGAGCCCCTCCAGGGTAGGGTCCTGGAGTGTCAGCAGCCGGCTTACGTCCGGGGCACCGAGCTGGCGGCGCAGAGCGCGATCCTGTTCGATGAGTTTCGCCGGGATAGGACTGAGAGCGGCGAGATCGTCTTCCCAAAGAACCTGCCGCTGCTGCCAGATCCAGAGCAGGGCGAAGATACAGAGAAAAACCAGGGCGATTCCGCGGGCGCGCTCGTGCCGATCATAGATCGCCGTCGGATCCTTCCCGGAGGAATGGCAACGGCCGGCGGTTTCCGCCTTCCTGTTCAGGGACGGCAACACCGGCAATACCCAGCGCGTCGTCAGCAGTGCCGCTGCCAGGCCGGTGGCGGCAAACAGCCCCAGCTGCGCCAGTCCGTCGAAGTCGGTGGTCATCATTACCGCAAAAGCGGCCCCAGAGGTCAGGGCGCTGAGACGCAGGGTGGGCCAGATCCGCGCCAATCCGGCCTCCGCCGGCTCATCGCGGACCACGTGACTGAACAGATGGATGGGGTAGTCAATAGTCATGCCCAGCAGGGTGATGCCAAACGCCAGGGTGATGCCGTGGATTGCGCCGAACCAGAGAATTACCGCGCAACCACCCGCAACCAGGCCGCTGATGACCGGCAGGGCGCTGTAAAGTACCAACGGCAGAGAGCGGTAGCCGAAGAAGACGATCGCCGCAACAAAGAGCCCGGCAAGCATACTGAGCAGGGTGCTCTCGTCACGTATCACCTGGCGGGAGATTACGCCGTAGACCCCGGGGCCGCTCAACAGCAGGTGATACCCCGGGTCGGTGGCGGAAACGGTGAAGGCCTCCTCGATCGCGGCCATCGCCCGCTGCTGTGCATCCAGATCGAAACTCGAGGTACGGGTCTCCGCTACCAGCAGGGCCCGGGTGCCGTCCCCGGAGGTCCAGACGCCGTCGCTGCTGGAAGGCGGGTGTTGCGGACGCAGCAACTGTTCCAACGCCATCAGTTCCCCGGTGGGATCCGCCGGCAGCAGGCGGCTGTAGAGGGCGGAGAGGGGGGAGGCGAGCTCCTGCAACCTTTCCGCCAGGAGCGTGTGCAGGCTGTCGGCAGTGAATCGTTCCTCGCTTATCCGGGGACTCAACAGGTAACGGTAGGCAAATAGGGTCCGCCAACGGTCGGGCTCCAGGGAGCGGTCACCGTTGCTGATCTGCTGGAACAGGTCGTCGTCGTTCAGCCGTTTCGCCAGTTCCCGGCTGACACGGCCGCGTCCCGCGCTGTCACCCCCTTCTATCCCGAGCAGAATAAGCCTGCTCGCAGGTCCCTTGCGCAACTGATCCAGCAGCAGCCTCTGCTCTGTATTGTGACTGGCCGGCAGGAACAGACTGAGATCGGAGCGCAGACGTTCGCCTTCGCCGGCCAGCAGCCAACCCAGGGCCGCAGAGAGGATGACTGCCCAGACCAGCAGCCTAGTCATCCGTCTGCAACTCCATCAGGGACCGGTTACCGCCCTGTTCGCGAGTCTCGATAGTGCGGATCCCGCTGCGGTCGCCCTGGAGCACCAATTGCTCCAGGATCCGCCCCAGGTGCTCTGATCTGGGGGTAAGTTGCAGGCGCCAGGCATCCTGTTCGCCGCTCAGTTGCGTCTCGAACTGCTGCCGCAGGGCCTTGCTGTCGCCGGCCAGCAGGGCGCGCAGGCTGGTGGCGAACGCGGCCAGTTCCGGGGTGTTGCCGAGGTCGAGTTGACGCAGCTGCTGTTCCCCCTGGTGGATGGAGACTCGATTTCCCTGGATGCGGTAGCTCATCCGGCGCTCGCCGTCTTCCTCCCGGATCAGGGTATCCGGGGGCAGGAACCTCAGGCGACCGGTGGTGATCAGGGTATGTTCCAGGATCTGCAGTTGTTTCTCCTCACGGAAGCGCAGGACCCGGGGGTGATCGTTAGGGATCAGGAGTTGTTCCAGGGTGAGGGGCGGCTCCGCTGCGAACAGCGGCAGCGAGAATAGGAGCAAAAACAGCAGTCGCAGCTCAGGCCTCATCCCAGAAACCGTAGAAGTTGAACCAGTTATAAGGCAGGCGTTGCAGCTGCACCCCCAGGCGATCGGCGTAGCCCTGCATCCACTCCCGTATCAGCTCAGGGCGGCGGCCGCGGTCCCGAAGATCCAGTTCCGGTAGGCGCTCGAAGCGGATCTGGTAATGGCGGTTACCCAGGTAGAGGCCGAGGAACAACACCACCGGTACCCGCATGCCCGCGGCGAGCAGCGCCGGTCCGGTGGGAAGCCTGGTGGAAGCCCCCAGCAGCTCGCAGTTTACCGTTTTGTCATCGCCCGCGGTGCGGTCTCCCAGCAGGCCGACCACCGCGCCCCGTTGCAGCGCCTCATGGACCCGCATCATGGTGTCCACCTGGCCTAGAGGAATGATGGTCTTGGCCAGGTCCGGGTTGAGTTCGTTGAACAGCCGGGTGAGGAGTTCGTTGTGTTCCGGGTACATCAGGATCTTCAGATCGAAACGGCGATCCTCCAGGGCCAGGGCGCGCAGGACCTCAAAACTGCCTACGTGGGCCCCCAGCAGCAGGCAGCCACGGTCTTCATTCACTGCAGTCAGCAATTGTTCCAGGCCATCGATCTCGATGCGGTAGTGTTGGTGGCGTCCACCCAGCAGATAGACACGATCGAGAATGGTGGAGGCGAAACAGTGGATATGGCGCAGTATCTGGCCGGCATGGGGTTCGCGACCCAGGACCCGGCGCAGATAGTCGCGAGAGGCGCGGCGTTGAGGAGTCGCCCGGAAGAAGAAGTAGAGCGTGATGGGGTAGAGCAGCAGGCGTGCCGGGAGACGACCGATATGTAACGCGATCCAGCGGATAAGCCGTACCAACCAGGGGCTGCCCCGCTCACGCTGCTGAATCCATTGCCGGCTCATAGGGATCTAGCCCGTCTGTCGCACCGGTATTCCGAGAGCCGGCGGAATAGGGATAGAACGACACCGGGTGCAAGCCGTCCCTTTAATATCAATCCGTGAAAGCATGATTTCAGGTGTAACCTCAATTGGTTAAGCTGCAGGTGTCGTTCGGCTGCTGCTATATGCGGGCTTTGACTCACAGGCTTTGCAACTGCAGGCACCCCTCCACAAGTCGCTCTCCGGCGCTTTCGCAGTGGAAGTTGATCCGATCTCCCTTGCCGCTGCTGCAATGGATCTCAAAATCCTGCTCCGGGGCGAGGGGAGCCAGGAACTTGACCTGGGGCAGCCCGTGGACCTTGTATCCGGGATGCCCGGCCAGCACCTGTTCAATAACGAGTTCCAGGATTACAACAGCGGGCACCAGGGGCGCGCCGGGAAAATGGCCGGGGAGGCAGGGATGGGTGGCGTCGACCCTGTGGCTCATGACTCCAACAAGGCGCGTAGCGCCTGCTTAGGCAGCTTGCCAACCTCGTTGCGCGGCAGGGCATCGACAAACAGCAGTGGGCGGGGCAGGAAGACCGGATCGATCCACTGTGCCAGAGCGTCCAGCAACTGGCGGCGTTCCAGTCCCGGAGCCACCACCACGGCGGCGAGGCGGCGGCTCTCCTGGCCGGGTTCGGCCGCATCGATGAAGCTGCCATCCAGTACCCCGTCGATACGTTGCAGCACCTGGTTGAGTTCATTGAGGGAGGCGCGTTTGCCGGCAATCTTTATCAGATCGGCATGGCGTCCCAGCAGTTGAAAACGCCCGGGTTCCCGGATTCGAATCCGGTCACCGACCGGGGTGGGAACGGAGAAATGACCACCGGAGACGAAGCAGTACTCCTCCTGGGAGCTCATTCTCAGACTGGGGAAAAGGCGCCAATCCTCTTCTTCCGCGGTGCGTCGCCAGGCAATGGCGCCGGTCTCGGTGCTGCCATAGATCTCCTTCAGCGGAGCGCTGAACTGCGCTTCCGCACATTCCGCCAACTCTCGGGAGAGTGGAGCGGTGGCGCTGAGGATCAACCGGCAGCCGCACCGACCCCAGTCGATGCCGCTTTCCAGGCAGGTGCGTAATTGGACAGGGGTGGTGACCAGAACACCTCGACCGGCACACTGTTGCAGCACCTGGCGTACGTCCTCGGGAAAGAAAGGCTGGCCGCTGTGAAAACCGATACCCACGCTGAGCGGGAGGATGACGGAGAACTCCAGCCCGAACATGTGTTGAGGTGGCACGGTGGCGATAATACAGTCGTGACGGTCGCCGTTGAGATCAAGGCTTTCCGCCGCGGTTCGTACTCCTGCCCGCAGCTCCGCCCAGGTTTTTTCCACGGCGCTGGAACGCCCTGTGCTACCGGAGGTAAAAAGAGTGGCGGCCGGCCGGTACGAAGAGACATCGACCTCCCGGGTAACGCCATTCAATCCATGCCCGCTGTCGGTTTGGATCTGTACCACGGGTGCGTCGCATACGTCGTCCAAAGGCTGGTCACTGATCAGATAACTGCTCTCATACTGCTGCAGCAGCAGACGCCGGGTGGCAGGTGCCTGGTTCGGTGGCAACAGGCTGGTCTGTCCCTTGAGGGCGACCGCGTGGAAGGCCACGAGGAAGCGGTAGCGGTCTTTGCAAAGGTTAAGGGCATAGCGGCCGTCGTCAGGCAGCTGGCACATAAACTGATTCAGGTCGTGCCGGTATTGGTCGATGCTGATGGTTTCGCCACGGGCGTCAAGGCACCAGGCCGTGGCAAAACGCGGGCTCTCCGTTGGCTGCTGTCGTGATTTCAAAAGGTCTTGATGCATCGTGGATCGACCTTCGTCAGGCTGCGCAAAAAGGGGATGAAGCCCGGGTGTTCCTGTTCCGGAAACAGGTGGACGCGCAGCAGGTATTCCGCCAGGAAAAACAGCAGCAGGAACACATAGTTGAGGAAATTGGTGAACAGGGACCACATCACAGGTGATGTGTATAGCGCCAGCAGTACTGATTCCAGCGCTATACCTACGAAGAATACCACCCAGGCAATGGTGACACGGCGGGTATAGATTATTGCCTTGGGGGTCAGGTCACCCTTCATGATCTTGGAGAACTGGGTAATCAGCGGTGTAGCACCGGGGAGCAGGGTGCTGCCGAAAACCAGGGCCAGCATCATGTTGATCAATACCGGCGGCAGCAGTAACAGCGCACCGGCACTGTCCGTTGACCAGATCAGGTACAGGACGAGAGGTACCAGCGGTAGCAACCACCAGCGGCGGCGGTTAAACAGCAGTAGGCAGATCAACGTTCCCAACACAATAATGGCCGGCAACTGGTGGCCGGAGAGGGCACCGAAGTGGATGCAGAGGGAGTAGATCAGCAGCAGGCCGACGCTGAGAAGTGCCTTATGCATTTGTCCGGTTGGTCTGGATAAACTCGGTGAGGGCCGTGAGGGAGCTGAAGATCTGTTGATTTCGCTCGTCGTTGGATTGCAGCTGGATGCCGTATTGCTGTTTGATAGCCAGGGAAAGTTCCAGGATATCAATGGAATCCAGACCCAAACCGTCCCCGAACAGGCGTGCATCGGGCTCAATTTTGTCAGCGGTGACATCTTCCAGGTTAAGCGAATCAACGATCAATTGGGCGACTTCAAATTCTTGCGGAGACTGCTGGGACATCTTTCCCCTCGTGTAGCTATCGTTATGTAATTCCACGGATTTAATGTTGATATACTACCTCAAGTTCAGGGATCGACAAATACCGTAGGTCGCCTGGAGCACTTTGAACGGCAAAGGGTATCAGGCGGTTAAAGCGGATCAAGTGTTCGGGGGAGGGTGTCAGGCGGCTCCGGGGCAAGGCGGTCTGATCAGATTGGCGAATCTGCTTCCTATTCGGCCTGGGGGAAGACTGCGGGACCACAATCTGTGGTGGTCTAATGACTCAGGATCGCATTATTGTGCCAGAAGACGGGAACAGGCGTCGGTGAATGCGGCAACGCGTTTTCGGAAAGAGGAAATCACGTAAACTGCAATTCCCGTTTCTGCCTGCGAAACAGTATCAGGCCAAGCAGATAACCTCCCATGGCTCCGCCCACATGGGCGGCGAAATTGATATTGGAGGCCCCTTCGTCGTTAAACAGGTAAAAGATGTCCCAGCCGACGAAGAAGGCTACGAAGAGCCATGCGGATATACTGAATCTTTTTACAATAACGAAAAACCAGAAAAAACAGCGGATCCTGGCTTGTGGCAGGAAAAACACAAACATGGCCATAATGCCGGAGACCACGCCTGACAACCCGATAGTGGGAGGGGGTTCGGTTACGCCAAGCATGGAAACAGAATAGAAGAGGTGGCTTAGCACGGCGATGGCGGCAATGGTGATTGGAAAATAGAAATATCCGAGAATTGCCTCCACCGTTGCGGCAAAAGCGAAAAGAAATATCAGATTTCCTATAACGTGATCCCAGCTGCCGTGCGCAAAAGCGGCCGTGATCATATTTATCGGATTCCAGCTCTCCGGCTTGTAGGAAAGCGTATTGGACAGGTATTTGGGTGCGGCCGTTTCGAATTCGGCGTAATTCTCTCTTAAAATTCTGGCGAGATATTGATCGCTGTCGGCGCGGTTAAATCCGGCAAGAGTACGGCCTTCTTTTATGGTGTCGTTAAGAAACTTGCCCTGGTTTTCTGCGGTATGCATCCCGAGGATGAAATCAACACAATCCCGCGGGGTGGAGCTGCCATAAAGGGATGTTAATGCCAGTCGGAAAGTCTCTGATTGTTGCGCTCCGCAAAAGCCGTCGACAGAGAGGGTTAATGCCTTTACGTTTTTCTCTTGCTGAATGTATATACCGATACAGATTATGCAGATCAATATGGTGATCAAAGGTATGTATCTGATCTCGTGATCAGCTCTGTAAGGGAAGAAGATCATTTTTTATGTTTATTATTGAGTCCCGGACGGAGGTAATTCCTTTACTTCTGTTTTTGCAATAGTGTTTACATAGATGGGATAGGTTACGGATCCGCCGCGGTGGTTAATTTCAACCTTGATCCTGGATCTGCTGGTATCAATCAGAATTCCCGTACGTATTGTTCCTTCCTTGGTTGTTACCCGTACCATGTCTCCGATATGCTCCGCCAGTTGCGGGATCTCGACCGCGGAGAATTCGGTGTATTTCTGCGGTTCCGGTTCCGGAACTGGTTTATTCTCAACGTTGGTGTCAGCCGTAGCCTTCTCTTCATCCGGCTTGTCCGCAGAGGCCTTGAGGAGATCTGCGTAAGGGATATCTACAGCCTGGCCGTTAACGGTAATATCAGGCCGCAGCAACAAGATCACATCTCTCGGCTTATACAGGGAAAAATACTCGGGATTCATTGGTTGCCGAAGATTGCTGGTGATATTGATGACGCCTGAATTCAGCATGAAGGTACGGTAGGCATCGATCAGGGGTTTGCTGGGAACAATACCCAGTTTGTCCTGCAGGTCCAGTTTAAATGCCTCGATATGTGCGGAAACATAATCCTGGTCTTCTCTGTTTCTGTTGCAGTAATCGATAGTGCTCTGATTAAAGCCCAAATCCCTGTAGGTTATCTGCATACTGGACATCAGGTCGAAAAGCCGGTCTATCCGGTCCAGTTTGAACCCGGAATTTTCCACCTCAAAGATACCGGCGATCTCCAGTTCAAACATCTGGCGGTTTGACCACAATGACGACATCTCGAGTTCGCCGGCTGCAGGGTTGTATTCATAGCTCAGGTCAAGATCAACGCTAACCTGTTCGTAGCCCATTTCCGCCAGTTCGGAAAAACCGAACTGTTTCACGTCGGCGCATCCGTATGCATTATCGCGGGCACCAAGGGTGGGCGGGGTGGCATCCTTGTCAATAGACCTTGCTATGCCGCCGTCAGTACTTATGGTTAATCCGGTAATGGAGATGCGCATTTTTTCCGGGATATCACCGTTCTTAAGTACTTCCTCGGCATCAATCAGGAACTTGATGTCGGGGGCGTGAAAGACAACGCGCTCGATTTTTATCTCATCCCTCACCGCCCTCGGGTTTATGGTCAGATTCTCTACGCCGATGCTGCTGTCCAGGAGAGAACTTGAGGTGTTTTCGTAACTGATCACCGCTACCGGGTACAGTTCTTTGATGAAATCTTCGAGCGCGCTTTCAACCTTTTGCTGCAGGTACCAGTGTGCGCCGCCTGCGACCAGCAAAGCCAGAACGGCAAGTGCAACGATGAGACGAAGTATTTTATTTATTGTCATGTTCGTCCGTCCTTGATTTGAAAGGATAATTCGCTTGGCAAATCGGAGGTGGGGTTAATGTTCCCTGTGAGATCAATTAAGCAGTAAATTACCGCGCGGATCAAGTGGAAAATTGTGCAAACAATATTCTATACGGTTGTCGGCATACAGCCCGGGCCCAAAGCAACACAACAGTGTGGGACTGTATTTAGTCAGCTGCTTATTTGCCGACCGGCGAAAGTTCGATAAAAAAATATATTTTTAAATCCAGCGTGATAATGGCAATGTGCGCTCTGAGTCGGCCGTGCAATCAGGCTATCATGACTGCCAAATATGAAAGGGTGAAAACAGATATAGGATGTGGTTGGGTGCTTGGGCGCCATAACCCCTTAAACTATAAAAAGCATCTATATGGATATAGATTGCGTGAATTATTCAGCGCTAATCCATGTCGCATGTGTCTTCTCGGGCGTAGATCGGAGTAGACTCGCAAAAGTGTCAGATTTCTCCTTGCGCGCTATATAGCGCATGGAAGAATAAGGAAGGAGGTTATGTGCGCGGTAACGCAGGTCTATTGGTCACGGTTGTGGATAGCATAAATGCGCTGGCGTGGAGCGGATCGGTGAGGGTGCCACCCGTGCGGATGGCGGCTACAGGGCGCGTCTGAAAAATTCAATCGAGCTAACGAAGTGAACTCATTTCCTCTCCTGGTGCTGGCTGGTGCGTCGATAGGGCTGGCCCTGTGTTCAACACTGGTGGCGCTGTTTACCGCTCGCTATCCTCGGTTGTTGCGTGGCGTTTGTGTTCCGCTGTTTGTTCTGGCCGGGCTTGCCGCATTTATTGCTGGCATGGTTGCGCTGTTGCAGGGCGGTATTGCCAGCGCGGAACTGCCTTTGGGACTGCCCTGGCTACACTGGAAGCTTCGTTTGGATAGCTTGTCCGGATTCTTTTTTTGCGTCATTGGTGTTGTTAGCGTTGCTGTTGGCGTGTATGCACTTGGTTACCTGCGTGGTTTTGAAAATGGCCACGATTCGTTGCCGACGCTGGGTGGCTTTACCGGCCTGTTTCTCGCCGGGATGCTATTGGTGGTGTTGGCCGACGATGCCTTTCTGTTCATGGTGGCTTGGGAACTGATGTCCTTGTCCAGCTATTTGCTGGTTGCCTTTCACCATGACCACGCCGCGAACAGGCGTGCCGCTTTTCTGTATCTCCTCATGGCGCATATCGGAGGTCTGGCTATATTACTCGGCTTTGGTGTGCTGGCCGCATTCGGACATGGTTTCGATTTCGACGCCATGCGAGGCGCTGAGCTCTCATTCGGCTGGGCCAGTATCGCATTTGTCCTGGTTTTTTCCGGTTTTGGCATGAAGGCGGGTCTTTTGCCTTTGCACGTTTGGTTGCCCGAGGCCCACCCGGTAGCACCTTCCCATATCTCCGCCCTCATGTCGGGCGTGATGCTCAAGGTGGCGGTATACGGTTTTATTCGCGTCGTGTTCGATCTCATTGGGGATTTTCACTGGCAGTGGGGGGTGGCGGTGTTGATTATCGGTAGTGTCTCGGCGCTCATGGGGGTGTTATATGCGTTGATGCAACACGATCTCAAACGGCTGCTGGCTTATCACTCAGTAGAGAATATCGGCATTATTTTTATCGGGTTAGGGTTGGCATTGCTGTTTCTGGCGGAGGGTCACAGAGTTATCGGCACTGTTGCGTTTGTTGCCGCTCTATATCACACCATCAACCATGCATTGTTTAAGGGGCTATTGTTCCTTGGGGCCGGTGCCATCCTGCACAGTGCCAATGAACGTGATCTGGAAAAGATGGGTGGTTTGTTGCGACGCATGCCCTGGACAGGTCTGTTTTTTCTCATCGGGTGCATCTCTATTTCCGCATTACCTCCATTTAACGGTTTCGTTTCCGAATGGCTCACTTTTCAGTCTGCGTTGCAGGCATGGCAACTGTCTAGCGGCGTACTGCGCAGTATTGTGCCGATTGCCGCGGCTATGCTTGCCTTGACCGGGGCGTTGGCTGCGGCCTGTTTCGTCAAGGTATACGGAGTAGCCTTTCTGGGACAGGCGCGTAGCCGGGCCGTTCGTCGAGCGCGTCCGGTACCTTTGAGTATGCGTTCCGGCCAAGGGATATTGGCGCTGCTTTGTCTTTTACTGGGTGTATTGCCAACGGTCTTCATAGATATGTTAAATGCCGTACCGCGACAATTACTCGGACAGGGTCTGCAACAGGCCACCGCCAACGGCTGGTTATGGCTGACGCCGGTATCTTCCCAGACCGCCAGTTACGGAGCGCCGCTGGTGGCAACCACGTTGTTCATAGTGCTGGTGTTTGGTTTGTGGCTGTTTCGCCGCAGAATTCGTCGGGTGCGCCGCTGCGATGCCTGGGACTGTGGGTTCGTTCCTCCAGACTTTAATATGCAATATACCGCCAGCTCCTTCGCGCAGCCGATACGCAGGACGTTCGGTTTGCTGTTTCATGTGGACGAGGGTGTAGATAAGCAGGAGGACGGGAGTTTACGGCACCGTCTGCATGTGGGCGATCGGATTTGGGGTATTTTATATACTCCGGTGGCACGTTCCGTGGAACGCGCCGCACGCCAGGTGGTGCGTATGCAGTCGGGGAATATTCGTAATTATCTCAGCTGGATACTGGGGACTCTGCTGGTGTTGTTATGGCTGGTAGTGTGAACATCAGTGCTTGGGCGCTAGCCGTATTCCAGGCGTTGCTTTATCTTGTTTTGGCGCCAGGATTGGCCGGTTGGGTGGGAAAGGTCAAGGCGCGTTTGCAAAACAGAAGCGGCGCTTCCCTGTGGCAACCCTATCAGAATCTCTATAAGTTGCTGGCCAAAGAAGTGCGTATGGCGCACACCTCATCGCTGCTATTTCGCACGGCACCCTATATTGTATTTGTAGCCACCTGGCTGGCGGCCACGGCTATCCCTCTGCTTACCTGTGATCTGGCTACTGCCGCTATTGCCGATGTGATTGTGATTGCGGGGCTGTTAGCGTTGGCGCGTTTTTTTCTGGCGCTGGCCGGTATGGATGTGGGTACCGCCTTCGGTGGGATGGGCGCTTCGCGTGAAATGTTTGTGTCAGCAATGGCGGAGCCGGCGATGTTAATGGCCGTGTTCACCTTAACCATGTCCGCTCATAGCACCAATCTTGCTACGGTGGTGAATTTCCAACTTACGGATGCCAGCTTGCTGCGTCCTTCCTATCTGTTCGCCCTGGCTGGTCTGGTGCTGGTGGCTATTGCTGAGACCGGGCGTATCCCGGTGGATAATCCTTCCACCCACCTGGAATTGACCATGACCCATGAAGCCATGATTTTGGAGTATTCCGGACATCACCTGGCGTTGATGGAGTGGGCGGCGCAGCTTAAGCTGTTGCTCTACGGTGTGTTGCTGTCAAATGTATTCTTCCCTTGGGGCATGGCGCAGGAGGTCGGGGTAGGCTACCTCGGTGTGGCATTCGCAGTACTGGTCGGCAAGCTCATGGTGCTCGGTGTGGCTTTGGCTGTATCTGAAACTGTGTTGGCGAAGATGCGTCTGTTTCGAATCCCGGCATTTCTAAACTTGGCATTACTACTGGCGCTGTTGGGATTGCTCAGTCACGTGATCCTGGAGGTGGGTGTATGAGCCTGGTGCATCTGGAAATATTGCAGCAATTGATGCTGATTCTGGCGGCAGTGGTGTTGTTTACTTCCTTTGTCCTGCTGGAGCAGGCGCGGCTGGTGGCAGCCATTCACGTATTTGCCTGGCAGGGTGTTTTTGTGGCTTTGGTGACCACTATCGTGGCTGCCAGCGGCGAACATCTGCATCTGTTTTTTTCGGCAGCGCTGACCTTGGGGTTGAAGGCGATGCTTATACCCTGGATGCTGCATCAACTGGTGTGTCGTCTGGATCTGGATCGGCATCGTGAACTCTTGCGTTATCCGGCGCTTGTAATCATGGCCGCCCTGGCCCTGGTGATTTTCAGCTACTGGGTGGTGACGCCGCTGGTGCAACAAGAGCTATTGTTCACTCGTAATATCGTCGCTGTAAGCATGGCCGTGGTGCTGATCGGACTGTTGATGATGGTGATTCGCGCTCAGGCAGTAGCCCAGGTGCTCGGATTTATGTCCATGGAGAACGGGCTGTTCCTGGCGGCGGTATCGGCTACCGGTGGCATGCCCTTGGTGGTGGAGCTGGGCGTAGCCTTTGACGTGCTGGTGGCTATGGTGTTGTTTGGCCTTTTCTTTTTCCAGATTCGGGAAAGTATCGATTCGCTGGATGTGGATCGTATGAACCGCCTCACTGAACGCATGGAAGAAGAACAATGAACGCCTTGATGGTTACGGTATTGATGCCTTTATCAGGTGCTTTACTGCTTCCTTGGCTGCGGCGTCTGTCGTGGGCCGGATGGGTCAATATTGTCATATGTACCATCACCTTGACCGCATCGGTAGTACTTGCAGTTAACGTGGCTTCCCAGGACGTGATAGCTAATACCATGCTTCGGGTGGATGCATTTAATGTTTATTTGCTGGTATTGACGGCATTCGTAGGGCTGACTACTTCTGTCTTCTCACGGCCTTATATGCGCCATGTGTGTGAGAGCGGACGGGTAACCCAACGCGGCATACGCCTATATCACTCCATGTTCCAGGCCTTTATGTTTACCATGCTGTTGGCGCTATCAACGGATAATTTAGGCGTATTGTGGTTCGCGGTGGAAGGCGCAACCCTGGCTACGGTATTGCTGGTATCGTTATACCGTACGCCGGAGGCCATTGAGGCGGCGTGGAAATACTTTATCCTTTGCGGCGTCGGCATAGCCCTGGCCCTGTTCGGAACGGTATTGTTGTATTTCGCCGCACAACACGTCATTAGTGATCCGGCGTTGGGATTGAGCTGGAGCGCCTTATATCAAGTGGCTCCGCGGTTGCAATCCTCTATTATGTCCATGGCCTTTGTGTTTCTGCTGGTAGGCTATGGTACCAAAGTCGGACTGGTGCCCATGCATCAATGGTTGCCCGATGCTCATTCCGAAGGCCCCACGCCTATGTCTGCAGTGCTCTCCGGTCTGCTGCTTAATGTTGCTCTATATGCTGTGGTGCGATTGAAGATGCTGGTGGACGGTTCCTTGTCCACCACGGAGTCACCGCATTTGGCGGGTCACTTGTTGATGGGGTTCGGCCTGTTATCGTTCCTGGTGGCGGGTCTGTTTCTCCACCGCCAGCGCGACATTAAGCGCATGTTCAGTTATTCCTCCATCGAACATATGGGTCTGATGACCTTTGCGTTCGGTCTTGGTGGTCCATTGGCCACCTTTGGTGCCTTGTTGCATATGCTTGTGCACTCACTGACCAAGTCCGCTATTTTCGTTACTGTCGGACATGCCGCACATATTGCGGGCACTCAATCCATTGACCATATTCGCGGTCTGATTCGTACCCAGCCGGCGGTAGGGTGGGGGCTGCTGTTCGGTGTGGTTGCCATCGCCGGTTTTCCTCCTTTTGGCGTGTTTACCAGTGAATTCCTGTTGCTTACCGCCACCATGCAGAGTTATCCCTGGTTTACGGTCGCCCTCCTGACCGGTCTGGCCATCGCATTCGCCGGCCTTTTTCGCCATCTGCACCCTATGGTTTACGGTCCGGTACCAGAAGGGCAACAACCGGTGCGTGCAAACATGCTTCCGGTGCTAGTGCATATGGGTCTGGTGTTGTGGCTGGGACTCTCCATCCCCGCATTTTTATCAACATGGTTGGATCGTGTTACAGAACTTATCACCGGATCGCATCTGTTATGAGCCGCTTCACCTGGTTGCCTGAATATCTCAGACGTTTGGAGGATGAACACGTCGTTTTGCCAGCGGAATGCGATCCGCAAATTCTAACCCCGGCACACTGTCTGGTCCTGGATGCGGAAGATTGGGGGACGGCCGCGCGCGAGGCGATGAGATCAGGCATACGTCATGCAGGCATCTGGGGAGATCATATAGACGAACATATTTGCGTGCGAGCCTGCCTGGCATTTGAAGGCGATTACCTGATGCTTGCCACTATGGTGCCTTTAAGTAATCCGGTGTTGGTATCCCACACGCCTTACTACCCGGGTGTAAACCGCATGGAACGCCATCTGATGGATATGTTGGGCATCGGATTCCTGGATCACCCGGACGTCCGCAGGTGGACCCGACATCAGGCTTGGGCGGAGGACGTTTATCCCCTGCGTCATGATTTTCCGGTAGAGGGTAAGATGTTAAAACGTACGCCCGCAGACAGTGACTACCCATTTATCCCCATACATGGCAGTGGCGTTTATGAGATACCGGTGGGTCCGGTGCATGCCGGTATTATCGAGCCGGGTCACTTCCGCTTCCAGGCGATCGGTGAACAGGTGTTGCGTTTGGAACAGCGTCTGGGTTATGTGCATAAGGGTATTGAAAAAACTGCTGTAGGCCGAGACGCTGCAGCACTCGCCCGCCTGGCGGGGCGCGTCTCTGGCGATACAACCGTATCCCACACCTGGGCGGCCTGTATGGCCATGGAACGTGCTGTGAGTATTGAGATTCCGCCACGTGCGTCGGCTCTGCGCGCCATTCTTGCCGAGCGCGAGCGCATCGCCAATCATCTTGGCGACATCGGCGCTATTTGTAATGACGTAGGTTTCTCCTTTGTCCACATGCAATGCAGCCGTATGCGCGAAGAGTGGCAGCGCGTTAATCAATCAGTGTTCGGCCACCGACTGCTGATGGATCGCGTCATTCCCGGAGGCGTGCTGCAAGATCTGCCTTGCCAGGAACTGACTATTCTGCAGCAACAGTGCGACACCCTGATACACGAGTTTGACGGGCTACGTCCGATATTGGATGACTATCCTTCACTGGAAGATCGTCTGGTTACCACCGGTACACTTGATATAGACACGGCACGGCAGCTCGGTGCTTTAGGTTATGTGGGTAAGGCCAGCGGTCAGGACTGCGATGTGCGACGAGATCACGCATACTCCCCCTATAGCCGGTTGCAGGTGAAATCCCCGTGTCTGCAGGAAGGTGATGTGGCCGCCCGATTGCAAATTCGCGCACAGGAGATTTTTCATTCACTCGAACTAATAACCGTCTTGCTCGCGGATTTGCCGCAAGGCCCTGTGGCGGAAGCGTGGCCTGATAGAGTGGAAAACGGCGAAGGTCTGGGGCTGGTGGAGGGGTGGCGTGGAGAGATTGTAACTTATGTTCGTTTTGATGAGGCGGGACGTGTGGCGCGTTTTTTTCCGCGCGATCCAAGCTGGTTCAACTGGCCGGCCCTGGAGCAACTGATACACGGCAATATCGTGCCCGACTTTCCGGTATGCAACAAATCGGTTAACGGTTCTTATTCCGGACAGGATTTGTAAGAGAAGTTTATGCTGAAAATCCTGAATAAAATACTTCATACCGGCAGGGTCACGGAGAAGCCTCCATGCGATAACGAACTTCTGGCCGTTGGTGCGCAGGTCAAACGCCGTATCGACCGGCGTTTTGCCGGCAGCCTGGCCATTCGTCAGGTTGACGCCGGTTCCTGTAACGCGTGCGAGCTGGAGATTCATGCCCTTAATAATCCATATCACGATATAGGACGCTTCGGTATACATTTTGTCGCTTCACCGAGACACGCCGATGTCTTGCTGGTTACTGGTCCGGTTTCGCGCCACATGGAAACCGCCTTACGCCGCACCTGGATGGCCACACCTTCGCCAAAATACGTTATTGCTGCCGGTGATTGTGCCTGTGACGGCGGCGAGTTCGGTATTTCCTACGCAAGTTGTGGCGCGGTGGAAAATGTCATCCCGGTGGATGTCAAGATAGTCGGGTGCCCGCCATCACCACAGGATTTGTTGCGAGCCATCCTGGCGGCAATTGATGCAGAATGACTGAGCGGAGCTTGGCGCCGCGTGCGGTAGGTTAGAAAGTGGGTGACGGCGTGTTCACCACCAAACCCATTTTATACGCAACGGGTGAGAATAGATTGACGGGGTATTTATACTGGAAGACTGTGATTCGACCTTGGTTTCCGTACTAACAACCTCCCGTCTCTTTCACCTTCCACCCCGTTCGCGATTTTGCATATACTGTTTCCAGTATGGCTTGGTTGCAGTCTTGTGGCGGTTCTGCTTGAAAATCACATAGAACCGAGGGATTATCCGCACAAGGGGCATAAATACGAAGAATAAGGAGCAGGAGAATGGCGATCACGGATAACCGGGGCTATGTCAAACAGTCGATGGTTGGTTTCTTGAGGATGTTGATGGCGCAGAGCGCCATATTTGTTGTATGTACATTTCTGGCCGTTGTGAATGTCCATGCGGAGTCGTTGTACCAGGCTTCCTACGAGGGCGATGCGGAGCAGGTGCGGCGTTTGCTCAGCGGCGGAGCCGATGTCAATCAGCCGGACAGCCAGGGTGAGACGGCGCTGCTGTTTGCCGTGGAGAAGGGCCACATTGAGACGGCCAGGGTATTGATCGAGGCGGGTGCGGATGTGAATGCGGCCGGTAGCAATGGAATGACGCCGTGCATTAGAGCCGCGCAGCACGGATTTTCGGACCTCGTGCAACTTCTTGTTCAGCGAGGGGCTGACGTCGATGCGCAAAATATAGAGGCCAAGACCGCGCTCATGGCGGCGGCGTTTTATGGTCATACCGAAGTGGTCGATCTGCTTTCGGCGAAAACAAAATCGATCGATGCGCGGGACCAAACGGGCTATTCCGCATTGATGCTGGCGTCCCAGAACGGTCATCTGCCGGCTGTCAGGTTGCTCGCGGCGAGAGGCGCCGATGTGAACGCGCGCCAACGAGAGAATGCCACGTCTTTAATGATCGCCGCCCGCGATGGTCGCGCGGATGTCGCGGATGCACTGCTCCAGCTTGGCGCAGATGCCAACGCCGCGAATAACGATATGTGGACGGCGCTGATGTATGCCGCTTACAAAGGGAATGTTGAAGTGGTGCGGATGTTATTGCCGAAGGTGTCAAACGTCGACGCCAAACACAACCTGGGTACGACCGCGCTCATGCAGGCCGCCCTTAACGGAAATATCGAAATCGTCCAGCTGCTCGTGGAAAAGGGTGCCGATGTCAATATTGTCAACAATAACGGGCTGACGCCGCTGATGGCGGCCAGTGGCACCGGAAAGGCCGACATTGTCGAATATCTTGTCGGACGAGGTGCTGATGTCAATGTCGTCGCCAATATTCAGGGGCAGGAATTGACGGCGCTAAGCCTCGCTCAGAGCGAAAGTGTTCGCAATATTCTTCTAAAAGCCAACGCAAGGTAATGACGCTATTAAGGTGTAACGCTCCGCATAATTTGTTCGGAAATACGGAATATGGCGTCGCTGTTTATTCCTCCGATGCCTTTAACGCCTGATAAGTGCTTTTCGCTTCGTCGGGTAAGAGTGCGATCTTCTCCGGACCGAGCGCTTCCAGCGCTTTCCAGTTCTCTGCGGAAAAATTAGGATGGCCGTTGCGAACGGAGGCGGCGGCAGTCAATAATGCAAGTACCGAAGCCTCATCGCCGACATCCCCGAAAATCCGGACAAAGGCCATCATCCGCTCTTGTCCGCTTTCGGACATTCTCTTCATTCCCGGGATCCCTTCGTACGGATCGTAGTTCCCGGCGGAGATAGGCGCGAATCCGCCGTAGATCCCGGGTTTGGCATCTTCAAATGGTTCAAGCGTTGAAATGTAGGCCAAAGCTAACAGAGGAGTAGCGCGCGACCCCATTGTCGTGAAGAGTTTTTCAGCCCGTTCGCGAACTGTTGGATCGTCGCTGATGATCAGCTTGTCCATGGTGGCTTGCAGATACCCATCCGTATTCGCCAGGTTTTGAATGGCGGCATTCCGTACTTCTTTATCGGACCCCAAGACCGCGTTCTCGAGTGCAGTGGTTGCCTGCGCGGCGAGCTCCCCGCGACCGGGTTCTTCACTTGGGATTTCCGCCAGTGCAGCGGATAGGGTGTTACATGCTTCAGCCTTCCTGCTGGAGCTTGCATCGGACGTCAGCGTGGAGATCGCGCTTTGGATGCGGGATTTGGGATCTGTCGGGCTGCATCCAGCAACGACAGCAAGTAATAGCAGTCCGATGACGCAAAACGATGACCGTGTGATCTTCATGTAAGTCGACTCCTTCAACCAGATGCGTGGCGAAAAAGCATATCTTCTTCCAATTCCGTTTACAACCAGAGATTGGATGACACCGGAAAGCGGGGTTGTTGGTTTTGCGGTACTTAGGCGTAGACGTCGATAACACTGCCCAAAGAGCCGGTGCTGTCTGGTTCAGGTATGCTCTGCTTCAGCGACGCGATGAGCTGAGCCGCCATCTGTTGCTGGATCTCCAACGCTTTCTCCAGCGCGGCGATACTGGCGGCTTCATTCGGGGTTGCCGTATTCACCAGGGTACTGACGGCAAGCGAACTGACTCCGGAAATATCCACAATATTACTCCTGGCCGAGATCGGACTTACCGTTTAATTATAGCAGTCGGACAGACGGCTATATCGCCGGAGCTGGAGGAAAACAGTACGTGATTGTGCAGATTCACCCCGGACTTCTGTGGCCAGAAAAACATGGTCTTGCCCGTAAACTCCGGGCCATTGTCACAAACGATGCTCTTGGGTAGTGGGCGATTTTCCGATAATCGTGCCAACTCACTCGCAACACGCCGGTCGGATAGGGGGAAATCCACTACCTGTAATATGCATTCACGGCTGAAGTCATCCACAACATTCAACACCCGGCCCCCCCCGTTCACTCGCCAGCTGATCGCTGACAAAATCCATGAACCAACGAACATTCACCCGGTCTGGGAGCTGCCTGGGTCAGAATTATAGGGAAATCCCGCATCCGGCGTGGCTCGAATTATGGGGGTACGGTCAGGAAGACAAACCGTTTTTCTCGAAACAGGGCAACACAATGATCCACCACATCCGGATCATAAAGTATGCCTCGATGTTTGATAATTTCCTCCAGCGCCGCATCGATTCCCAGGCTGGGACGGTATGGGCGATGAGAAGACATCGCTTCGACTACATCAGCGACCGCCAGGACTCTGGCACCTAGTATAATTTCTTCATTCTTCAATCCCTGCGGATAACCAGAGCCATCCAGTCGCTCGTGGTGTTGTAGCACCATTTGCGCAATAGGCTGTGGAAACTGGATGTCTTTGACGATATCAAAACCACCCTGGGGATGAACCTTGATGAGTTCGTACTCAAGAGGGGTAAGTTGGGAAGGCTTACTGAGTATATCTGCGGGAACGCGCAGTTTACCGAGGTCGTGGATACTGGCCGCTAATGTGATGCCTTGAACGACCTCCCTGGGCAGTCCCATATCCTGCGCAATAGCAGTGGCAAGTTGGGTGACGCGCTGTTCATGTCCTGCAGTATGGGGATCTCGCGCCTCAACGGTGGCGGCAATTGCGCCGATGGTCTTCAGTAGGAACTGTTGTTGCTGCTCAGCGAGGGACTGGCGTTCCAATTGTGCTTCCTTGCGTTCGGTAATGTCACTCATAACGCCAGTCAGGCCAACCACATGCCCATCCTCTAGCAGTGGACGACTCGAAGAGCACATATAGCGATATGAATCATCCTTGACGATGACTCGATACTCCTGTGGTTCCAGGTTCCCCCCTCCCAGAACGCGTATAAAGCTTGTCGTTACTACAGCTATATCCTCGGGATGAATAAATTCCTTGAATGATTTACCTATGACTTCTTCGGGCGTAAATCCGGTCAGGTTTTGGATAACTGGACTGATGTAGGTGATCACGCCTTCCGTGTCCAAACTGAAAATTACATCATTGATATTTTCAACAAGGGATCGGTATTGAGCCCGACTGGCCACCAACTCCTTGCGCACTTCCTCCATGTTTGCTAGCTGCTGTCTTAGTTGTGGATAGTAGCTTTTCCGGATCGAGCGTTCGCCAAGCCCGATGATCTTGTTGCGCAGCGAAGATCCTGTATCCCTGGACTCAGAGCGTTTTCTCATATTGCGCCTCTATTTCTTGCACGCTGGCTTTGCGGGGATTGGTGGCTAGGCAGGGATCATTAAAGGCATTGATGGAAAGCTGGTGGATATCCGTGGCAGTGATGCCATGCATTCCAAGAGTTTTAGTAATGCCTGCTTCAGTGCGTAATTCAACCAGTTTCGAGATCAATAACTGTTTCCTCTCCTCTGGTGCCAGACCGGCAGGATCCAATCCCATGGCCACGCTTATTTGATCATAGCGTTCGGAGGCGGATGAATAGTTAAAATCAATTACGTGTTCCAATAACATTGCATTACACATACCATGGGCCAGACCGGAAAGACCACCCAGACTATGTGCCATGGCGTGAACCAGTCCCAGGCTTGCATTGGAGAATGCCAAACCGGCGAGCAGACTGCCCTGCATCATATTGTTACGGTATGTCATATCCAGAGGATGTTGGGTGGCTGGCACCAGATTGTTGAACAGCAGGGGAATGGCCGCCAGGGCGTTAATATCGGTTATCGGGGAACTGGCGTTTGATACATAGGCCTCAATGGCATGCACCAATGCATCCATGCCGGTAGTCGCGGTCAGTTCCGCTGATAAGGTAGTGGTGGTCTCCGGGTCAATAAGTGAAACGTCTGGTACCACCGTTTTGCTGATGATGGCAATCTTCACCTTACGTGTCGTGTCGTTGATGATAGCGAACTGGGATACGTCGGCGGATGTTCCTGCGGTAGTGGGGATGCAAATCAAAGGTGGCCCGGGCATTTCCACTTCGTCCACACCCTCGAACGTGAGGACGTCTTTGTTATTTGCAAAGGCAATACCGATACCTTTGGCACAATCCATCGGACTACCGCCGCCTACCGCAATGATGATGTCGCATTCGTTATCGCGGAAGAACTGGACTCCGGCAGATACCTCATAATTTTTGGGGTTGGGCGTGACATCCTTGAATACCACCCAGGATATCTCCACGTCTTTGAGGGAATCGAGGACATGGCCCAGCCATACCGTTTCGACTACGCCGGGGTCAGTGACTATCATCGCCTTTTTGGCACCAAAATTTCGGGCATAGCGACCAACCAGGGTCAGGGCGCCATCACCATATACAAATTCCGGTACAACGAATTTTCGTAGTTCCAGTGCGTCAGGAAGCATGGTTATGTCCTTTTCTACCAGCGAAGAAGTCTCTGTGGGGTACTTATTGTCCCCGCGATGCCAAGAGGTAGCCCCTTACATTGTAGACATTATTTGAGTGTCCAGGCGTATACCACCCAATACCTGAAAAAAGCACCCAGCCAATAAAGGTAATTTAAGAAGTAGGCATTTGCATGGCGTGCTGCGAGCGAAGAGCAAGCAGGATGCGCAAATATAGAGGACGTCGATCCTGACGCTTAATCATGACTATGACAATTGCCAAAAGCCTGCCGGGGTGACCCCGGCTTCTCGGAATGGTCCTCTGTGTTCGGTGATTCGAAGATGACCGCCGCCTTACTGGACCGGCTGACCCATCATTTCATTGTCACATCATCGAAGCCGGCAATGACAGCTACCGTTTTAGATGCAAATCCCCGGTCAGTCTCGAGCGTTACGTTGAGCCGCCGGTCATGGATAAACTCGGGTTGCCGAGAATGAAAAGCGGGCGGTTGAGAGAATGGGTCAGTTTAACGACCTGATGCACAGCAACGTTCCCAAGGCGAGACAAGCCCTGCGTAAACTATTGAGAGATGAGAGGAGGGGATTCTCAAAGATCAAGGTCCGCCCCGTTAGGAGAGGCGGACGCAAGACCTTTGAATTTCAGGTACATACCACCCTGGGCAGGGTGGTATATAACATTGGTGCCGAGGAGAGGACTTGAACCTCCACGGGCTAAACGCCCACTAGCACCTGAAGCTAGCGTGTCTACCAATTTCACCACCTCGGCAATATCCACGGCGGGCGAGCCACCTGCGGAAGGCGGGAACTTTAACCGGGACCGTTTGGGTTGTCAACGCCCTCACCGAGGGCGATTAATGGGGCCACATCCGCCGGTGTGCGCTACAATCCCTACTTTATATTTAAAGACAAAATTCTCAGGAACACTACCTTGGCCAAGCGCCCCCGCAAGAATACCGCCCGCCAGCAGGATCCCCACCGCGCGCGGGAAGCAAAAAAGTACGAGAACCCCATCCCCAGCCGGGAGTATATCCTGCAGCATCTGGCACAGACCGGTGTGCCTCTGGCTATGGAAGAACTGGCGAAGCAGCTCGACCTGAAAGGCGACGAGGAGCTTATCGCCCTGCGGCGGCGCCTGAACGCGATGGAACGGGACGGACAACTGGTGCGTAACCGGGTGGGCGCCCTCTGCCTGGTTAACAAGAAGGATCTCATCGTCGGGCGGGTGATCGGGCATCCGGACGGTTTCGGTTTTCTCAAACCGGACGATGGAGGTGACGACCTGTTTCTGACCCCGCGCCAGATGCGCTCGGTGCTGCACGATGACCGGATTGTCGCCCGGGTGGTGGGCATCGACCAGCGGGGACGGCGCGAGGGTGCGGTAGTGGAGGTGCTGGAGCGGGGTAACCGGCAGGTGGTGGGCCGACTCTATCTGGAATCGGGACTCGGTTTCGTGCAGCCGGACAACAAGCGGTTGCATCAGGAGATCGTCATTCCGGAAGGCCAATGGAACGGTGCCGGACACGGCCAGATGGTGGTGGCCGAGATCATGGAGCAGCCCACCAAGCGAACCCAGCCGGTAGGTCGAATCGTGGAAGTCCTCGGCGATCACATGGCGCCCGGGATGGAGATTGAACTGGCCATCCGCACCCATGAACTGCCGGTGGAGTGGCCCAAGCAGGTAAAAAAAGAGATCAAAGGCCTGGATAAGGAGGTGGATGAGGCGGCCAAGGAGGGGCGTGTGGATTTGCGCGGGTTGCCGCTGCTGACCATCGACGGGGCCGACGCTCGGGACTTTGACGATGCGGTCTACTGCGAACGGAAAGAAAAAGGCTGGCGCCTGCTGGTGGCCATCGCTGATGTTTCCAGCTACGTGGATCTCGGTACCGCCCTGGATGAGGAGGCCCGCCTGCGGGGCAATTCGGTCTATTTCCCGGATCGGGTGATCCCCATGCTGCCGGAGGTACTTTCCAACGGTCTGTGCTCCCTGAATCCGCAGGTGGACCGCCTGTGCATGGTATGTGAGCTCTACATCGGAAAGGATGGCACCATTCAGCGCTCACGTTTTTTCGAGGGTGTTATGTGCTCCCACGCGCGGCTCACCTACGATGAGGTGGCCGCCATGCTGGTGGAGAACGACGCCGGGCTGCAGAAGCGACATAAGGGTCTGTTGCCCCATCTCCGAGAACTCTACCAGCTTTACAAAGTTCTGCACGGTGCCCGGGCAAAACGCGGCGCCATCGATTTCGACACAACCGAAACCCGCATCATCTTTAATGAAGAGAAGAAGGTGGAACGTATCGTCCCCGTGGTGCGGAACGATGCTCACCGTCTGATCGAGGAGTGTATGCTGGTGGCAAACGTGGCGGCGGCGCGGTTGCTTTTGCGCAGGAAGCTGCCGGCGCTCTATCGGATTCACGAGCCCCCGCAGCAGGAAAAGCTCAGCGATCTGCGGGAGTTTCTCGGCGGTTTGGGATTGCGCCTTTCCGGCGGGGACAAACCTCAGGCGGCCGACTATGCAAAGCTTCTGGAATCGGTGAAGAAACGTCCCGAAGCTCATCTCATCCAGACGGTGCTGCTGCGCTCCATGACCCAAGCCCTCTACAGTTCGGAGAACAGCGGCCATTTCGGGCTCGCTTTTCCCGCCTATACCCATTTCACCTCTCCCATACGGCGCTATCCCGACCTGATCGTACATCGGGCGCTGAAACACCTCATAAACGATGGAATGGCGGAGGATTTCGATTATTCGCAACCGCAGCTGCAGGGTCTTGGCGAACATTGCTCCAGCACCGAACGACGCGCCGACGAGGCGACCCGGGACGCTGTCGATTGGCTCAAATGCGAGTACATGATGGACCGGGTGGGTGAAAGCTTTGACGGCATCATCACCAGCGTCAACTCCTTCGGTCTCTTCGTCGAATTGAATGAGATCTATGTGGACGGTCTGATACACATCACGGCCCTGGAGAATGACTATTACCACTTCGATCCGGTCAACCACCGCTTGACCGGGGAACGCGGCGGCGGGAGTTATCGGCTTGGTGATCCCATCCGGGTCCGGCTTGCGGCGGTCAATCTGGATGAGCGCAAGATCGATTTTCTCCCGGACGAGATGGAGAAAGCCGGCCAAGGGAAGCGGCGGGTGCGCCGGGGACCGTCCCGTAAAAAACGCCGCTAGGATTTATTGGAATTCATGTCCTGCTGAAGGGGGAGCTGCACGGCTCTTCGCAAAATTACGGTTACATACACACCATGCCAGAGAAGCAGACAGTCGTCGGATTCCATGCTGTGCGCACCGCTCTGAAACACGGGGGCGATTCGGTGGAGCAGATTTGGGTGGAGGCCCGGCGTAAGGATCGCCGGATCAGCGAGATCGTCGATCTGGCCCGGACGGCGGGTGTGCCGGTGCATTATGTCTCCCGGGAGGAACTGAACACCCTGCAGCCGGATATCAATCACCAAGGGGTGATTGCCCATTCCCGGGTGCCGGCGGCATTGGATGAATCCACCCTCAAGGCCTTGGTGCAGGAGCTGGAAGGGCCGCCGTTTCTCCTGGTCCTGGACGGCGTCCAGGATCCCCACAACCTCGGAGCCTGCCTGCGCAGTGCCGATGCCGCCGGCGTGCATGCGGTGATCGCCCCCAAGGATCGTTCCGTAGGTCTTACCCCCACCGCCTGTAAGGTGGCCAGCGGGGCGGCGGAAACCACCCCTTTTGTACAGGTGACCAACCTCGCGCGGACCCTGCGCTGGTTGCAGGAAGAGGCTGGGGTGTGGATCGTCGGTACCGCGGGAGAGGCTGATACTCCGGTCTACAACGCGGACCTGAAGGGTCCGCTGGCCCTGGTGATGGGGGCGGAGGAGAAGGGGATGCGGCGCCTTACCCGCGAGGCCTGCGACGCCCTGGTTTGTCTGCCTATGGTCGGGTCGGTGGAGAGCCTGAACGTCTCAGTAGCGACTGGGATATGCCTGTTCGAGGCCGTGCGCCAACGTAACGCCCGGTGATCCCCCGGTTGCCCCCCCTGGAGGGGGGGCGTACGCGGTTCTCCCCCTTTCAGGGGGGCTAGAGGGGGTGATTGATATCAAATCGCCATCCAGCGTAAACAAAACCTGCCGAGCGAAAAAATCCTGCAATATCCGTTGCATAGGCTCCCTGTTCAAGGTAATATGCGCGGCTTCCCGGTGTGGGGAATACCGCACCAACTCCTTGCTTCACCGCTACAGGCGGGAGGCTGTTTATCCATAAGGGGCAAAAATGAGACATTACGAAGTTGTGTTCATGGTCCATCCGGACCAGAGTGAGCAGGTTCCCGGTATGATCGACCGATACCGTTCGATCATCGAATCCAAAGAGGGCAAGATCCATCGCCTGGAAGACTGGGGACGTCGTCAGCTCGCCTATCCCATCCAGAAACTGCACAAGGCCCATTACGTGCTCATGAATATCGAGTGCGATGGCGAGGTGCTTTCGGAGCTGGAAAACGCATTCCGTTTTAATGACGCGGTTCTGCGTAACCTGGTTATAAAGCGTAAGCAGGCCATCACCGAGGCGTCATCGCTGGCAAAGTCCAGCGAAGAACGCGAAGAGCGGGCTCGCGAGGATGTCGAGGATGTCAGCGAACCTGATCTGGACGAGGAGTCCGAAGAGGAAGACGACTGATCCATACAGATCCAGGGCCGAAAGTGCGGCCGGATCCAATCTGAAGAATTCGAGGAACTAAAATGTCACGCTATTTTCGTCGCAGAAGATACTGCAGATTCACGGCAGAAAAGATCAATGAAGTTGATTACAAGGATCTGAACCTGCTTAAGGCCTTTATCAGTGAGAGCGGCAAGATCGTTCCCAGCCGTATTACCGGAACCAAGGCACGCTATCAGCGTCAACTGGCCACCGCTATCAAGCGGGCCCGCTTTCTGGCGCTTCTGCCTTATACCGATAAACACTGATAGTTGACCGAGGGGCACCCAAGATGGAAGTTATTTTACTAAAAAAGATTGAAAACCTCGGTGGCCTTGGGGACAAGGTGACCGTCAAGTCCGGCTACGGCCGCAACTATCTGGTCCCGACCGGGCGGGCCATACCGGCCTCCCAGGAAAACCTGGCCGCCTTTGAAGCCCGTCGTGCCGAACTGGAGAAGGAGGCGGCGGCGATCCTGGCTACGGCCGAGGAACGCAAGGCCAAGATCGAGGCCCTGAACATCACCATACCGGCCAAGGCAGGTGATGAGGGCAGGCTGTTCGGTTCCGTCGGTACCGCCGATATCGCGGAAGCGGTCAATGCAGCCGGTGTGGAGCTGGAGCGGCGGGAGATCAGGCTTCCCGAGGGCCCGTTCCACGTCGTCGGCGATTTCGAGGTTCAGATCCACCTCCATTCCGATGTGGACACCACTCTGAAACTATCGATCGTGCCGGAAAAAGAGTAAGGCATAACAGCTAAAAACCGGGCTTGGGATTTCTTTCCCAAGCCCGGTTTTTTTTTGTGCTAGTATGTCGTCCCAGTCCGATTTCTTTGTCCTGAAACAGCATGCAAAAACCGGTCTTTCCCACCAGCCCCCCAGACGCTGAAACAGCGATGGACATGTTGCGGATTCCGCCCCACTCGGTCCAGGGAGAGCAGTCGGTGCTCGGGGGCCTGATGCTGGATAACCAGGCCTGGGATCAGATCGCCGACCGGATCGGCGGACATGATTTCTATCGTCGCGAGCATCAGTTGATTTTCAACGCTATCGAGAGACTGGCGGAACACAATAAGCCGTTCGACGTGGTCACCCTCTCCGAGGAACTGGAAAAGGAGGGTGTTCTGCAGGACGCCGGGGGTCTGGCCTATCTCGGTAACCTGGCCAAGGATACCCCCAGCGCCGCCAACATCCGCGCTTATGCCGATATCGTGCGGGAGCACTCGGTGATGCGTCAGCTGATACGCGTGGGTACCGAGATCGCCGATCGGGGCTTCCGTCCGGAAGGACGCTCCAGCGTGCAACTGCTGGATGAAGCGGAGCAGAAGGTGTTTCAGATCGCCGAACAGCGGTCCCGCGGAACCGGTGGTTTCGACCCCATCAAGGTACTGCTTACCAGGGCGGTGGATCGCATCGAGACCCTGTTTCAACGGGATGAACACATCACCGGGCTCGGTTCCGGTTTTTCCGATTTCGATGATATGACCTCCGGGCTGCAGCCGGCCGATCTCATCGTCGTCGCGGGCCGGCCCTCCATGGGGAAGACCACCTTTGCCATGAATATTGCGGAGAACGTGGCGATCCATAATAAGGTGCCGGTGGCGGTATTCAGTATGGAGATGCCGGGAGATGCTCTGGCCATGCGCATGATGTCGTCCCTCGGGCGTATCGATCAGCATCGGGTGCGTACCGGAAAGCTGGAGGATGACGAGTGGCCCCGCCTGACTTCCGCCGTGAGTATCCTGGCGGATGCGCCGCTCTATATAGATGATAGCGCCGCCCTCACTCCCACCGAGGTGCGAGCCAAGGCCAGACGGCTGAAACGGGAACATGGCGACCTGGGTCTGATCGTGATCGATTATCTGCAGCTGATGCAGGCGCCGGGTGAGGGGGAGAATCGCACTAACGAGATCTCAGCCATCTCCCGTTCTCTGAAAGCGCTGGCGAAAGAGCTTCATGTACCAGTGATCGCTCTCTCACAGCTAAACCGCAGCCTGGAACAGCGCACAAATAAACGCCCGATCATGTCGGATCTGCGCGAGTCCGGGGCTATTGAGCAGGACGCCGACCTGATTGTGTTCATTTATCGTGATGAGGTCTATAACGAAGAGAGCCCTGACCGGGGAATCGCGGAGATCATCATCGGTAAACAGCGTAACGGTCCCATCGGCACCACCCGGCTGACCTTCCTCGGAAAATACACCAAGTTCGAGAACTTCATTGATGACGTCTATGGAGACGAGGGTTATTGATGGGTCATGATCCTAGTGCCCTGATCGATCTCTCCGCTCTTCGCCACAATCTGCAAAGGGTAAGAGAGGCGGCGCCCCATAGCCGTGTCATGGCGGTTATCAAGGCCAACGGCTACGGCCACGGCATGTTGCGCGTAGCCGCGGCACTGAACGAAGCCGACGCCTTGGCGGTGGCACGCGTCAATGAAGGTGTCACGCTGCGCGAGGCCGGTGAGAAACGGCCGATTGCCATCCTGGAAGGATTTTTCGACCAGGAGGACCTGGTGGCGGCGGCCGACCACGATCTGGAGCTGGTTATCCATGAGCGGGGACAAGTTGAACAGTTGGAGCAACTGGATTCTACCCGTGCCGTTACCTGCTGGCTGAAACTGGATACCGGTATGCACCGGCTCGGTATTGCGCCGGAAGAGGCGACGACGGTGTTCCGGCGTCTCTCGAGCTGTACGGCGGTGAAGGGCGAAGTGCGGTTGATGACCCATCTCGCCAACGCGGATGATCTTTCCGACCCGGCGACAGCCCGGCAACTGCAGGTATTCCGTGAGTTGGTGCGGGAATTCGGCACCGATGCCTGCAGCGCCAACTCTGGTGGGGTTCTCGGTTGGAAGGAGTCCCACACCGAATGGGTCCGGCCCGGCATCATGTTGTACGGGGTATCGCCCTTCCTGAACCGCACCGCGGAAGATGACGGGCTGCTGCCGGTGATGACCCTGCGCAGCCGAGTGATCGCAGTGAACCATTACCGCAAGGGTGACGGCATCGGTTACGGCGGCAGTTGGCACTGTCCCGAAGATATGAACGTAGGTGTCATCGCCATCGGCTATGGAGACGGTTATCCGCGGCATGCTGCATTTGGAACCCCGGTTCTGGTCAACGGGCATAGAGTTCCGTTGGTGGGCAGGGTCTCCATGGATTCCATTACGGTAGATCTGCGTACCCAGCCTGGGGTACGGGTGGGGGACCCGGTGGTCCTGTGGGGTGAAGGACTGCCGGTGGAGGAAGTCGCCCGCGCCGCCGACACCATCCCCTATCAACTGCTCTGCGGCGTTGCCCGTCGCGTGAAAATGATCGAGACAGATAAGGATACAGACACCTGATCGGTCATACCGGCAGGTAGTTACTCATGGGCAAGGGTGGAAAAACCGTATACGTCTGTTCCGCCTGTGGCGGCCAGTCTCCCAAGTGGGTCGGGCAGTGTCCGGATTGCCAGGCCTGGAATACCCTGGAAGAGGTTCCGGATGAGAGCTCTCCGGCCAAAGGCGGGCGGTTCGCCGGATATGCGGGAGATGCCGGCCAGGCGCGTATTCGCTCGCTGGCGGAGATAGAGCCGGATGGCCAACAGGGCGTGCCCACCGGAACCGATGAACTGGACCGGGTGTTGGGGGGCGGACTGGTGGCCGGGTCCGTGGTGCTTATCGGGGGCGACCCGGGGATAGGCAAATCAACCCTCCTGCTGCAGACCCTGGCGCAGCTCCCCGAGCCGATCGCAACCCTCTATGTCAGTGGCGAGGAATCCCCGGAGCAGATCAGTCTGCGGGCCAGGCGGCTGGGGCTTCCCTGTGACCGGTTACGGCTGTTGGCCGAGACCTGTGTGGAACGGATCCTGGGGCTGGCGGCAAAGGAACGGCCGGATGTAATGGTGATCGACTCCATCCAGACCGTCTACACCGAGCTGCTGCAGTCGGCGCCCGGAGCGGTGGCACAGGTGCGGGAGGCTACCGCACAACTGGTGCGTTTCGCCAAACAGACAGGCACCACCATTTTCCTGGTGGGTCACGTTACCAAGGAGGGAACCCTGGCGGGGCCCCGGGTGCTGGAGCACATGGTGGATACGGTGCTCTATTTCGAAGGGGAGTCAGGCAGCCAGTTCCGTCTCATCCGCGCCATCAAAAACCGCTTCGGCGCGGTGAACGAGCTCGGGGTCTTTGCCATGACCGACAAGGGTCTGCGCGAAGTGAGCAATCCATCGGCCATCTTTCTCTCACGTCATCACGAAGAGGTAGCGGGCAGCGCCATCCTGGTTACCCGCGAGGGCAGCCGACCGCTGTTGGTGGAGGTGCAGTCCCTGGTGGACGAAAGCCCCTTGGCAAATCCGCGGCGGGTGACCCTGGGACTGGAGCAAAACCGTCTGAACATGCTGCTGGCGGTATTGCATCGCCATGGCGGGGTGGCCATGTATGGCCAGGATGTCTATGTCAATGTGGTAGGTGGCGTGCGCATCACGGAAACTGCAGCGGATCTCGCGGTGCTGATGGCGGTTCTTTCCAGTTTTCGCGACCGTAGCGTGGCGCGGGATATGGTCGCCTTCGGCGAAGTCGGTCTGGCGGGAGAGATTCGCCCGGTTCCCAACGGCCAGGAGCGCCTGCAGGAAGCGGCCAAACACGGTTTTCGGCGGGCTGTCGTGCCCCGGGCCAATGCGCCCAGGAAGAAGATAACGGGACTGGAGGTGATCGCCGTGGATCGTCTGTCCCAGTTGCTGGACGTTATCTGATAACTGTACCCAGCTTCCACAAAGCCCGAGTACTTAACGCAGAGAACGCAGAGAACGCAAAGGCGCGGAGGCGCAAAGCTGTTTCTGTTTGTTTCTGTAAATGCTCTGCGCCTCTGTTTTATTCCAGAGGTCCGGGAGAATCTACCCCAGCGCCTCCAGGTCCCGCTCCAGGAGATGCGCGTCCGCGAGGTTGAGCTCCACCAGGCGACGCAGGTGGGTGATGCTGTCCATGTCTATATGATGGCAGCGCAGCCCCAAATACTCCCCTATCATGTGGGTTACCATGGTGCGCATGGTGATTGTCTGCTGTTCGTCCAGCGGAATGCTCAGGGTTACATCGTCTCCGACCTTGCCGCTCCACGATTCCGGTCTTTTTACCAGGGCTCCGTTGAGGGAGACGTCCACCAGCTTGGCCAGGTGATCTTTGTCGCCAAGTCGCAGGTTGGCCTGGGCGTCGAACAGGACACGATGAAAATGGCGCCGCTCCTCGTGTGTTTCGTCATTCATGCAAGCGCTACTCCTTTGAGCGAACCCGGCTGGACAGGGTTCCGGGCATGCCTTCATGGAATTTCATGGAGATCCCCTGGACCTCCACGGTGTCTCCGTTCTTCAGTTTTATGGTGCGATCACCGATGGAAGCACCGTTCAGCGACGGTGGATTTTCTCCATCCAGATGAGAAAGGTAATAACCGTCGGAGCGGTGGGCGACCACGGCGCAGGCATCACCGGAAAGACCGAGCCGGGTAAGGGAGCGGTTCAGGAAAATGATGCGGCCAAGATGTTCTCCATTCATCACCTGGAGATATCCGGCAGGGAGCGAATCGATGCGACTGACGATCCGGTCGATCGCGTCTTCACCCGGTAGTCGTTGGGTTTCGGGGACAGTGCTCATAGCAAAAAAAGTATAACGGGTTTTGTATTCCGTTCAATGAGTTGGGTCATTACTTCTGTTCCTGATCGGTCGCTTCTTTCCTAAGTAGCGGCAGGATTCGTACGGTCTTAACCGCGTTGTCCTGAAGTTGAAGGATTTCCACAGGATAACCGGCGAGAAGCAGACTGGTTCCCGGTTGCGGAATCGTTTCCAGGTATTCGATGATCAGACCGTTTATGGTTCGTGGCCCGTCCACCGGCAGGTCCCAATGGAAAACCCTGACCAGTTCTTTCACGTTGGCGCTGCCGGCCACCAGATAACTGCCGTCTTCCTGAGGCAGGACGTCTGGGATGCTGTCGGAAGGGTCGGTGGTAAATTCTCCAACGATCTCTTCCAATACATCGGCAAGGGTCAACAGCCCGAGCAGGTCTCCATACTCATCGACCACCAATCCCACGTGGCGCTTTTCCCGTTGGAAATTAAGCAACTGCCTGTTCAGGGGCGTTCCCTCGGGGATGTAATAGGGTTCCTCCGCCATCTCGCGTATAACCTCTTTGGTGAGATTGCCCTGGACCAGCGCATTCATGGCACTCCGGATATGGACGATGCCGATGACATTGTCGATACTCCCTTCGAAAATGGGAACCCGGGTATAGAGGCTGTTTCGGAACTGCGAAATGATCTCATCCAAAGGCTCTTCCAGGTCCACTCCATCGACCTCGTTGCGCGGGATCATGATTTCTTCCACCGACGCGTTTCCCAGATCGAGGATGCTCAATAGCATTTTTTTGTGCCGCTTGGGGATCATGGCTCCTGCTTCCAGGACCACGGTACGTAGCTCTTCCTGACTGAGGATCTGTTCCGTGCCGTCTTCCGGGGACACGCCGAAACGTTTCAGGATGCCGTTGGCAATGCCGTTCACCAGCCACACCAGCCAGCGCGTGGGTGCCCAGGGATGGAGCAGCGGTGAGTAGACCCATGCGGCCGGAAAGGCGAGACGTTCGGGATGCAGAGCCGCAAGGGTTTTCGGCGCCACTTCGGCGAAGATCAGGATAACCAGGGTAAGAAGTCCGGCGGCGATGGCTATCGATCCTTCACCGCCGATTCGGAGCGCGATGATGGTCGCCAGTGAGGAGGCAAGTATGTTGACGAAATTGTTCCCCAGCAGGATCAGACCGATAAGGCGGTCGGGTCGTTGCAGCAGACGATGGGCCCGTTCCGCTCCGGCGTGACCGGAATCTTTGAGATGATGCAACCGGTAACGGTTCAGCGTCATCAGCGCCGTTTCAGAACCGGAGAAAAAGGCCGAAAGAAGAATTAGTAAAAAGAGCAGGCCAAACAGCATGCTCAGGGGGATATCGTTCAAATTCAGAAGACCTATAATGTTCCTAATATTTCTTTCTAAGTCGCCGCCTTGTCCGTGTCAAGGCTTGGGCCTGTTAATAGGCCCTAGTAACAGGAGGAACCACACATTGTCACAGAAGGAAACCGGTCCGTTGGAGGATACCCTGGTCTACGAAGACCAACTGCCGTTGCGATGGGAAGAGCGCAGCGATCAGGGCACGGGGGAAAACCTGACGCGCATCGCCGAGCGGAACGAACGGCTGCTGCGCTGCATAAATCTCCTGGCAGAGCAGGGCTATGAAAAACCCGAGGAAGAGGGGGAGTACGAGGCCCTTATGGTACGTCTGGAGACCAAGGTGGATCTGCTGCTCGATCTCTTTTCCAGACTCGGACCGGAAGCGGGGAGGCAGCCTGAGCCGACACTGATCAGGCTTGCCGCAGGGGGCATAGAATGGCGCTGTTCGGGTGCGGCGCCCCGGCCGGGCCAGAGCGTGTGGATCCATCTATTCCTCGAACCGCGCCTGCCGGATTCGGTGCAGCTACCCGGGCGAATACTGGAGATCGAGAAGGCAGGTGAGACTTGGCGGGTACTGGCCGGGTTCGAGGCCCTCGGAGAGGCGGTGCAGAACCATCTGGAGAAGATGATCTTCCGGCACCATCGGCGTCTGATCGCGCAACAGCGACCCGGGTCACCGGCCGGCGACTGAATTTTACCTCTCTAGCGGGGAATATTTGCCTATTCCCCGGAACCAAACGATTAATCCCTTACCAATCAGGCGGTTTATGTCATATCTTTTCCATACGACGTATTTTTGACATATCGTCTTGAGGGTGGTTAACTCCTCCCGGTTGAAACGGTTTTTTTATCACCGGGCACAAATCCAAATGGCGGAATCTGCAACTATCGAGGAATCGCGCAACAACGGTACGATCCTCCTTCTCGACAATAGCGATGAGCGCATCGGCTACCTTAGAAACATACTGGAATTCATCGACTTCGGTCTCATGGTGGTAGCAGATGCTCGGGAATTGCAAGGGGTCTTCAGCGGCAGGGGTGAAGAGATCGCCGCGGTTATGATGGGTTCCGGCTTCGATCCTGGCGTTGTCCAGGAGGTTGCCGGATTTATGCAGCAAGCGTCGCCGAAAGTGGCGCTGTTCCGGGTGCTGGACGCGGACGAAGAGGGTAATGGGCAGATGAATGGCGGCGTCTTCCTGGGGACCCTGCCTGTCCCCTGTCGCTATGAGATGCTGACCAACACCCTGCACCGGGCACAGGTGTTCAAGGAGAGTGGGCTCACGGAGGAGGGCTCCCAGCGGGGATTGGAGCTGTTTCGCAGCCTCTCCGGTAACAGCCGCGCCACCCGGCGTATCAATCGGATGATAGAGCAGGTGGCGGATACGGATGCAACGGTCCTGATCCTGGGGGAATCGGGTACCGGCAAAGAGGTGGTGGCGCGCAAACTTCATTACCATTCCGGCCGCCGCGGTCGACCTTTCGTTCCGGTAAATTGCGGCGCTATACCCTCGGAACTTCTGGAAAGCGAGCTCTTCGGCCACGAGAAGGGTGCCTTCACCGGCGCCATAAACTCCCGGCAGGGACGGTTTGAAATGGCCGAAGGGGGTACCCTGTTCCTGGATGAGATCGGGGACATGAGCCTGCCGATGCAGGTGAAGATACTGCGGGTGCTGCAGGAGCGGACCTTTGAAAGGGTCGGCAGTAACAAGACCATTGAATGTAATGTACGCATTATCGCCGCTACCCACCGTGACCTGGAGGACCAGATCAGACGGGAACGCTTCCGGGAAGATCTCTATTATCGTTTGAACGTGTTTCCCATCGATATGCCGCCGCTTCGGGATCGCATAGAGGACATTCCTATCCTGGTAACCGATCTGATTGCCCGTATCGAAAAAGAGAAGCGGGGCTCCGTGCGTCTCACCCCGGCGGCGGTTTCGGCCCTTACCCAGTATCCCTGGCCGGGTAATGTACGGGAATTGGCCAATCTCATTGAACGGCTGGCCATCCTTTATCCCTATGGTGTAGTGGATGTCGGGGATCTGCCGGAAAAATTCCGGGAGGGTATCACCCTGCCGCCGGAAAACGGCTATCTGCCGGAGGTAACGGTGAAGGGTATTGCACCGGATACCATTCAGAGCGTGCCACGCCTGCCGCTGGACGGATTGGACCTGAAAGAGCATTTGAATAATCTGGAACTGTCCTTGATCCGCCAGGCCCTGGATGAGTCGGACGGCGTGGTGGCGCATGCCGCCAAACGGCTGAAGATGCGGCGCACCACCCTGGTGGAAAAACTGCGCAAATTCGGCCTGCAGCGGACAACGGAGTCGACAGGAATTTGACGCACGAAAAATCACGCTTTGTAACCAATTGAATAATAACAATAAATAATTAGGCATACTTCTTGCTGTCAGTCTCGTAAGGCCCCTGAGGGCGACGATAATTGACGGCGGAAGATGCAGATGGCCGGGGAAAACCCGCAACAGAGAAAACAGCTGGAAGATGCCTTTCAGGTCTTTAACCAGGTATCGGAACAGCTTGCGGACTCCTATCACCAGCTCCAGCAGCGGGTTAATCAACTCACCGGGGAATTGGCCTTCGCCCGTGACGAGCGGCTGCGCCAGCTTGCGGAGAAGGAACGACTGGCGAACCGCCTGACGCAACTCCTGGACGCACTGCCGGCGGCGGTCATCGTATTGGACGGCGACGGCCTGATTCAGCAACTCAACCCGGCGGCGTGTCAGCTGCTTGGATCCATCAACCCGGGTCAGCCCTGGGGTAGCGTTTATCGAGACACCTTTGAACAGAACCAGAGCGGGGAGGAACAGCGACTGCTGTCAGGTCGCCTGGTGACCCTGATCGAGCGCAGACTTGAGCCCGAGGCCGGCCGCATCCTGCTGCTGCTCGATGTCACCGAAACCCGGCAGTTGCAGGAGCGTCTTGACCGGCAACAACGCCTGAGCGCCATGGGTGAAATGGCCGCGCAACTGGCACATCAGATACGCACCCCGCTGTCATCGGCCTTGCTCTATATCTCCCATCTCGCCAACGACAATCTCTCAGCGGATAAACGCGCCCGATTCGCCCAGCGCACCCGGGCCCGGCTGCTGCATATGGAACGTCAGATCAATGACATGCTGGCGTTCGCCCGCGGGGGAAATTACAGCCCGGAATCCATCACCGTTAGCGAGATGCTGCGGGAACTGGTGCAGATGCTGGAGCCGGTGGTGCAGGAACGCCGGATGCACATCTCGCTGCAGGATTTCACCGCCGGCGACTGCACGGTGGCCGGTAGCCGCGACGCCCTGTTGGGTGCGGTAACGAACCTAGCCAACAACGCCCTCGAGCACGGCGGTGAAAGCGTGATGCTCACCATAGAACTAAAGCGGTCGGGCGCTGAGTGGCTGGAATTGCTCATACGGGATAACGGACCGGGTATCCCGGAGGATATTCGCGACCGTATATTCGATCCCTTCTTCACCACCAGCAATGACGGTACCGGACTCGGGCTGGCGGTAGCGCAGGCGGTGGTTCTCAGCCATCAGGGCCAGATAAGACTCTGTACGGAACAGGGCGAAGGCACCTGTTTTCAGATCCAACTCCCGCTGATGAAAGGTGTGGGACAGATTTCTCAAGAACCGAGGGTGGAAGGTACCGCAAGTCGGGTTCCCGCGGCGGTAAGGAGTTATGCATGAACCAGGCAACCGTATTAGTTGTAGAAGATGATCCGGAACTGAGGGAGGCGCTGTGCGAGACCCTGGAACTGGCCGGCTACAACGTCGAGGCCAGCAGCGACGGAACATCGGCGCTGGAGATATTGAGCACCACCGCCGTGGGAATGGTGGTGAGCGATGTGCAGATGCGCCCCATGGACGGCAATGAACTGCTGGCGCGGGTGAAGAGCCTTCACCCGGCGGTCCCGGTCCTGCTCATGACCGCCTACGGCGATATCGAAAAGGCGGTGACCGCCATGCGCCACGGCGCCGTCGATTATCTGGCAAAGCCCTTCGAGGCGGAACTGCTGTTGCAGAAGGTGCAGGAGTCGGTGTTGTTTCCGGAAACGGAAGAAGGGGAGGAGGTGGTGGCCGAGGATCTCCAGACCAGAGAACTGCTGGACCTTGCCAGGCGGGTGGCGCGCAGTGATGCCACGGTGATGATCGGCGGGGAAAGCGGAACCGGAAAAGAGGTCTTCGCCCGTTATATCCACAGGAATTCCCTGCGGGCGGAGGGGCCGTTCGTGGCCATTAACTGTGCCGCCATCCCCGAGAATATGTTGGAGGCGGTGTTGTTCGGATACGAAAAGGGGGCCTACACCGGCGCTCATCGCTCCGCCGAGGGCAAGTTTGAACAGGCTCAGGGCGGTACCCTTCTGCTCGATGAGATCTCGGAGATGAGCATGGCGCTACAGGCAAAACTGCTGCGTGTGTTGCAGGAGAAGGAGGTGGAGCGCCTCGGTGGGCGCAAGGTCATTCCCCTGGACGTCCGGGTGCTGGCCACTTCCAATCGCAACCTGCGCGAAGAGGTGGCGGCGGGCAGATTCCGGGAAGATCTCTATTTCCGTTTGAACGTGTTTCCTCTCTATCTGAAGCCGTTGCGGGAGCGGGAGCGGGATATCCTGCCCCTGGCCCGGTTCCTGATCCGGCGTCTCAGCCGGCAGCATGACGGCAGTGAACTCCGGCTTTCCGCCGTGGCGGAGCAGCGTCTGTTGAGTCATGGCTGGCCGGGAAATGTCCGGGAACTGGAAAACGTGATCCAGCGGGCGCTGATCCTGCGCGAGGGCGATGAGATCGGACCGGATGCGCTCTCCTTTGAACTGGAGAACGGAAAGGAGGCAAGCGGACCCCAGAATGCGGGGGCGGACAGCAAGGGCAGATTGAACGAAGACCTGCGCTCGGTAGAGGATGAAATGATCCTGAAGGCCCTGCGGGACGGCAACGGCAGCAGAAAGAACGCCGCTGAACGTCTGGGGATCAGTCAGCGGACCCTGCGTTACAAGATCGCCCGCCTGCGGGAGTCGGGCGTGGCCATACCCGGGTGAGGGGCCGGTATCCGGTTCGCTCGGAAAATTGGTGCGCAATCTGCATAGAAAGGTGATGCGTGGCAAAAAGATTCCGAAAAGGTGATACAGATGAGTACCGTAGACATTAACCAAGTATTGGCGCAGATGCGGGTTATGGCGGCCCAGGCCGGCGGAGTAACACCCCAGAACGAGCAGACATCGGGCGGTGAATTCGCCAATCTGCTGAAGCAGTCCATCGATAGCGTCAATGAGAGCCAGCAGTACGCCGGTGAGCTGAAAAAGGCCTTTGAAACCGGAGAAGGTAACGTGGAACTGGCGGAGGTGATGGTGGCGATTCAGAAATCCAGTCTTTCCTTTGAAGCGATGGTCCAGGTACGTAACAAGCTGGTCGACGCTTATAAGGAAATTATGAATATGCCTATTTAACTAATTGATTAATATAATAAATAACCAGACAGAGGTTAGCGTCCAATGGCAGAAGTCACGAACACCGGAACCGGGGCCGGCAATCGACTTGCGGCACCGCGGTTGACCCAGAACCCCCTGGCCCGTCAGCTTGCCGTGATGGTCGGTATAGCCGTCAGCGTAGCGCTGGGGGTGGTGATCGCCCTCTGGGCATGGACCCCGAATTACAGCCTGCTGTACGGGGATCTGGCGGAAAAGGATGCCTCCGAGGTGGTGGCCGCGCTGCAACAGGCGGGGATCGAGTACAAGGTCGATGGTACCACCGGAGCGGTGATGGTGAAGAGCAGTCAGCTGCAGGACGCCCGGCTAAAACTTGCCGGTCAGGGCTTGCCGCGCGGCGGCAGTGTCGGGTTCGAGCTGCTTCAGCAGGAGAGTGGATTCGGCACCAGCCGGGCGGTGGAGGCGGCCCGTTTCCACCGGGCCCTGGAAGGGGAACTGGCCCGTACGGTGGCGACTCTGGCCAGCGTGCAGACGGCCCGCGTCCACCTGGCGACACCGAAGCAGTCGGTATTCGTGCGCGAGAAACAGCACCCCAGCGCGTCGGTAACCGTCAAGCTCTATTCCGGACGTACCCTGGAGAAGGGACAGGTGGCGGCCATTATTCATCTGGTGGCTTCCAGTGTTCCAGGGCTGGATGCCAGCCGGGTTACGGTGGTGGATCACAAGGGCAACCTGCTGAGCGGCCAGATGGACACCCGGGAGATGATGATGACGGCCACCCAGTTTGAGTATACCGCTCAGCTGGAAAGCCATTACCAGCAACGAGTGGAGGAGATTCTGACGCCGATTCTGGGCGCAGACAGGGTTCGTGCCCAGGTGACGGCGGATGTGGATTTCACCCTGACCGAACAGACCGAGGAGCGGTTCAATCCGGATCTGCCCGCCCTGCGAAGCGAGCAGATAAACGAGCAGTCCAGTCGGCTCGGTGCGGCCCAGGGGGGCATACCCGGGGCCCTGAGCAACCAGCCTCCGGCGGCGGGAACGGCGCCGGAGCAGGCGGCGGGGGCGGCCGGGGGCGAGCAGGCGGGAGCGGCGGAACCGCTTAACGTCAGTAAGCGTGCCACCCGCAACTACGAGCTGGATAAGACCATCAGCCATACCCGTCTCTCCAGCGGTACCCTGCGTCGTCTTTCCGTGGCGGTGGTGGTGGACGATGTGGTAACCACCAATGATGCGGGTGATACGGTCCGTCAGGAGCGTACGCCAGAGGAGATCAGCAGAATCACCCAGTTGGTGAAGGAAGCGATCGGATTCAACGCCCAGCGCGGAGACAGTGTGCGTGTGATCAATCAGGCCTTCCTGGCGCCGCCGCCACCTGAGCCTCTGCCGGAGGTGCCGATTTACGAAGAGGCTTGGGTATGGGATGTGGCCAAGGCGGTGGGTGGAACGCTGCTGGTATTGATCTTGATCTTTGTGGTATTGCGCCCAACCATGAAAAAACTGACGGCGGCGCCCATGATCGTGCACGCGCCTGGAGGCGCGGGGATCCCCGGGGGCGTCGGAGCGGGCGAACTGGATAGCAGTGGGGAACCGGTAAGATTGCCGGTAAAGGGCAAATACGAGGATACCCTCGACGCGGCGAGACAGATGGTTCACGAGGACCCGAAACGGGTCGCACAGGTGGTGAGGAGCTGGGTGGCCGAAGATGGCAGATGAGCTGCAGAAAGAAGGCTTCTCCAGGCTTAGAGGAGTGGAACGGGCCGCTATCCTGATGCTGGCCTTGGGCGAGCAGGATGCGGCCACCATCCTCTCTCATATGGGCCCGAAAGAGGTGCAGGAACTGGGCCTGGCGATGGCCAATCTGAGCAACGTCTCAACCAGACAGATGGAGCATGTGATGCGCTCCTTCGTCTCCACCCTGGAAGACCAGACCGCCCTGGGGATGAATTCGGACGAGTACATCCGCAATATCCTCACCTCCGCCCTCGGGTCGGACAAGGCCAGTAACGTCATCGATCGCATCCTGCTGGGGCGCAACAGCAAGGGTTTGGAACAGCTCAAGTGGATGGATCCACGTTCCGTGGCGGAGATGATCCGTCTGGAGCATCCGCAGATCATTGCCATTGTCCTGTCTTTTCTGGAACCGGATCAGGCGGCGGAGGTCCTTTCGGTGTTTCCTGAGCGGGTGCGTACGGACGTCATAATGCGTATCGCCACCCTGGAAGGGATCCAACCGGGGGCCCTGCAGGAACTTGATGAGATTCTGGATGCCCAATTCTCCGGGGCAACCAGTGTCAAGACCTCGGCGCTGGGAGGGATTAAAGCGGCGGCCAACATACTCAATCTGGTGGAGGGAAGCATTGAAAGTCAGATCCTGGAGCAGGTGACGGCGGCGGATGAGGACCTGGCTCAGGAGATCCAGGACAATATGTTTGTGTTTGAGAATCTTGTTGATGTGGACGACCGGGGTATCCAGACGCTGCTGCGCGAGATCGCGTCGGATCAGCTTCTGTTGGCCATTCGAGGTGCCGATGATGTCCTCAAGGAGAAGATATTCAAGAACATGTCGCAACGTGCGGCGGAAATGTTGCGCGATGATCTAGAGGCCGCTCCGCCGGCGCGCGTGAGCGATGTGGAGGGAGCGCAGAAGGAGATTCTTGCCGTTGCAAGACGCTTGGCGGATGCGGGCGAGATCAACCTGGGAGGCGCCGGTGGCGGAGAAGAATTTATCTAACAAGGTCATCTCGGGTGACGCCGGGAAAACGGCCAAGCAGTGGAGTCCACCCGAGATGGGTCGCAGTTCAGGCCGCGGGTCCGGGATCGAGGGACGGGGTACCTTGTTGACGACGGAACAGGTGGAGCAGATTCACCAGCACGCCTATAAGGAAGGGTTTGAGCTGGGGAAGAAGGAGGGCTTCGAATTCGGCCACAAGGAGATTCTTGCCAAGGGTCGGGAGCAACTGCTGGAGCGGATTGAGCAGCTGGAAGCCATCATCAGTACCCTCGAAACCCCGTTGAAACAGATGGACGACCAAATCGAACGGGAGATCGTCGAGCTGATTATCGCTACGGTCCGGCAGTTGGTACGGCGCGAGGTGAAGACGGATCCGGAGCAGATTATCGGCGTGGTGCGTGAGGCGTTATCGGTTCTGCCGGTATCGGCACGGCACGTACGATTGGTGCTGCAGCCGGAAGATGCCGAGCTGGTACGGGAGATCTATGACGTCAATGCAAAGGAAGTGGGCTGGACCATCGTGGAAGACCCGGTGATGGAGAGGGGTGGATGCAAGGTCCTGACCGATATTTCCCAGGTGGACGCCACCCTGGAATCGAGGTTGACGACCCTGGTCACCCAATTGCTGGGGGGTGAACGCACCAGGGATGTCATACAGGACGAGAGCGACATATGAGAAGGGACCTTCCCCAGGCGGATCGCAAATCTATCTGGCGGGAACGGCTGGCACGCTGCCGCAACAGGCTGGGCGGGGGTCGGGGTCTGGTGCTGGAAGGTAAATTGACACGCATGGTCGGGCTTACCCTGGAGGCGGTGGGTTGCCGGGCGGCCATCGGCGGACAGTGCGATATTATCAGCAACAGCGGCGGTCGCATCGAAGCGGAGGTGGTGGGGTTCTCCGGTGAAAGCCTCTACCTGATGCCTACGGGTGATATCCGCGGTCTGGAGCAGGACGCCAGGGTGGTGCCCACAGGGCGGGTCTGCGAGGCCCTGGTGGGCGATGAGCTCCTGGGACGAGTGATCGACGGTGCCGGACGCCCCCTGGACGGCAGGGGACCGATCCACACCGAAGCACGTCGGCCGCTGACCGGGAAGACCTTTAATCCCTTGACGCGCACCCCCATACGCGAGCCCCTGGATGTGGGAGTACGTGCCATCAACTCGCTGTTCAGTGTCGGACGCGGCCAGCGGCTCGGACTGTTCGCCGGTTCCGGCGTCGGCAAGAGTGTGCTGCTGGGCATGATGACCCGCTATACCAATGCCGACGTTACCGTGGTGGGCTTGATCGGCGAGCGGGGCCGCGAGGTGAAGGAGTTTGTTGAAAACATCCTGGGAGAGGACGGTATGGCCCGAGCGGTGGTGGTGGCGGTGCCGGCCGACCACCCGCCGTTAAGAAGGATCCACGGCGCCATGCTGGCCACCAGTATCGCCGAGTTTTTTCGGGATCAGGGGTTGCAGGTGCTGTTGCTGATGGATTCCCTCACCCGTTTCGCGCAGGCACAGCGGGAGATCGCCCTGGCGATCCATGAACCTCCGGCAACCAAGGGTTATCCGCCTTCCGTATTCGCCAAGATGCCGCAGCTTGTGGAGCGGGCAGGAAATGGAGAGAAGGGGGGCGGCTCCATTACCGCCTTCTATACCGTTCTGACAGAAGGGGACGACCAGAACGATCCCATAGCGGATGCTTCCCGCGCAATTCTCGACGGACACATCGTACTATCCCGAAAACTGGCGGAGATGGGCCACTATCCCGCTATCGACATAGAGGCTTCCATAAGCCGCGCCATGAACGATATCACGACAATCGATCACCAGGAGGCAGCTCGGGCCTTTAAGCATCTATACTCTATTTATCAGCAGAACCGGGATCTAATCAACGTCGGTGCTTATGAACAGGGCACGGATGAACGGATCGATACAGCGATCGAAGCGATGCCCCTGCTGGAGACTTTCCTGCGACAGGATATGCATACGCCGGTTTTGTTGGGTCAGAGTATCGAACAGCTTACTACGCTGTTCCCGCCGCCACCTGAGGTGGCTGTAAACCGTTAAGTCATAATGAAATATACGAGGGCCGGGAGGAGACAGTAAAATATGGTGCCCCCATCCAAACGATTAAAACCGGTACAGCGAGTCGCTGCATCCCGCGAGCGGACGGCGGCGATGGAGCTGGGCGATTCCAGACGCCGGATGCGTGAGCATGAGGAACGGCTTGAGGAGTTGCGGGGTTATCACCGGGAGTACCTGGAGCGTTTCCATACCTCGGCGAAGAGCGGTATGTCCGCCACCCAGTTGCAGGAGTACCGAGCTTTCCTTACCAAACTGGAGCGCGCCATACACGAGCAGGAGTCGGTGGTGGAGCGGAGTCGCAGCGAATGTTCCGTGCGCCAGGAAAACTGGCAACAGAAGCACGTTCGAACCCAGGCCCTCGGTAAGGTGGTGGAACGTTACGAGCGGGAAGAGCAGAAACAGCAGGATGTGCGTGAGCAGAAGGAGTCCGACGAACGGAACCAACGCGGGAAACGTTGAAGTCGGAATTGGGAAGTTTCTAGTTGTCAGTATGTAGCGCGGGCTCTGCCCGTCGTATGTCCATATCAGCCCTCCTGAAAGCCCGGCGGTCTTTTCCCGGATACCATGTAAGCGAACGCGATTACCTCCGCGATAACCAGGTAGAGGGTCTCGGGGATCTCATCTCCCAGCGGTATCTGGGTCAGGATCGCAGCCAACTCCGGGTCATCATGCAGGGGTATACCGTGTTGTTCCGCCAGCACCAGAATCCGTTGCGCCAGTTCACCCTGTCCCTTGGCTGTGACCCGCGGTGCGTTCTCCCCGTCATAGTGCAGGGCCACTGCGATATCGGGTTGAGGTTGTGTATTCCGCTTCATGCCTTTTCATCCAGTAGACGGTGGGGAAAGGCGTTGGCCATCTCCCTATGCACCTTTCCGCTCTTTTTCGCCGCCAGGTGACCCACCTTCAGCCCTGCCCGGGAGAACGCCAGGTCCAGGGCGGATAGATGTTGCTCGATCAGGGTCGCGCTCTCCTTGCGTTCCGCCAGGAACAGGGCCGAGACCTCTTCCCCCAGGAGTGTCACCTGGGCCTGTACAGGCCCCAGCGGCTCCAGATCGAAATGGAGTGATACCCGCCAGCGGTGTGCGGTATCCCGCTTTTTGCCGTGGTGCCGTTCCCGTTCAACCTTGAGCTGAAAACTGTCGAACCCGTGGGGGTGCCTCACGGGGATATCAAATTGCCAGACCTGGCGGTTGTTGCCGTCCTCGGTGGGAAGCGAAGCCAATTGGTTGAGTTGTATCCGGGCCAGGCTACCCTCGATCTGCCGGAACAGCTGATTAAGGAGCTTCGATACCCCGCTTTCCAGTGGGGAAGGCGGGGGCTGGGAAGGACGCTCATGGACTTGAAGGTCTTTCTGTTCGGGCAGGACGAACTGCTCGATCCGGCTGCGGATAAGCAACAGCAACAACAGCAGATTGGATTTAAGATCGGCCCCGGAGGGCTGGCCGAAGGCCAGTTTCGGCTCCATGAACAGCCCGGATTCCTGGATGATCCTGCGCAGCAGCGGCGGAGACGAAACCTCCGATCGGGTAGGGGTGTTTTCCAGAACCGTCCTTATCCGGTTGACCACCTCGGGACCGAGACGTTCCCCTACCTTCTGCAGCGATTCCGTCCCCGCCAGATTACGCAGGGTCTGCAGCATCTCCACGTCGCCCTTGGTTGCCCGTGACGACTGCAGGGCCGTGGAGAGCAGCTTGATGAGGGCGGGTTTCGCGTCTTGCGCCGGGCTTGTTTCCCCCTTTGAGAACGCTGGAATTGGAACATTCTTTGCTAAAGTACTAGACAGGATCTGAAGATTTTCGAACAACCGGGGCAAAGGAATCTGCTTCGGCAGGGCGGTACGGAGGGCTTCCGCCTGGAATTGCCGGGTCTCGACCTGCGGTAGCACCCGTAATTCAGGCAGTACGCCGGTTTTTACCACATCGAGGGTGATTCTCTGCCCCGGCGTGAAGGAAACCTGGGTTCGGGCCACCAGTTCCGCAAGACCGATCCGGAGTTTGACGCTGTTTTGACTGGTAGGCGTCAAGACACTGGCGTGCAGGATCTGCCCCGGCCGTAGATTGTTGAGTACGTTGGTGCGTACCGTTTCAACGGCGAGACGGGGATTGGAGATGAGGTCAGATATCTTCACAAGGGCGTGCGGCTCAGTGTCTTTTACAGACAGTTTAGCGGCTGACGGACCGGTTTATTGAAATAGGACGGACATGGCAGAACAAGAGAAAAGCGATAACAGACAGCTTCTCTGGTATATCCGGCGCAAAGGGGAGATACGGGGTCCCTTTCCATGTGGTGCTGTCCGCCGTTCCGTACTTCTGGGGCGGGTACGGCTGGATGATGAAACGAGCCTGGACCGGAAAAATTGGAAACGGGTTTCCGAAGTGCCGGATGTTGTGCCGCCGGAGGTGCGCAAGGCCCTGGAGACAGGGGATCATGAGACGCTGGATCTACTGCGTATGCGGGAGGATGAACGCACCGGTCGGGAGCGGCGTACCGGTGCCGATGATGCCGAATTCAAGGAGCGGCGTCATGCGGAACGCCGTCGCCAGGAGGACGAACTGCTGGCCCGGCACCGGGCGGCGAAATCGGAACTGCTGGAACTGGAGACGCAACGCAAGAATCCCTATGTCGGGATACTGGTGATTTCCGTTCTGGTGGGTGTGGCAATCGGTGGCGGGCTCTACATAGGCGCGCCTCAGGACATCCCGGAGCCGGATTGCCTTGCCTCCCCGGCACCCGGGGTTAACTGGCGTAATTGCAGGCTTGACGGAACCGTAGCGGAGAACAGCGATCTGGCGGGAGCGCAGATCAACAATGCGGTGCTGCGGCAGGCGCGACTGTCGGGGAGCAGTTTCAAGGGAGCGGATCTGATGTACGCGGATTTTTCCGGGACCGATCTCAGCTATGGGGAGTTCATAAACACCGCCATGAAGGGAATCAATCTCCAGAACGCCGATCTGACCAACGCCGATTTGAGCGGCGCGGATCTCAGCTTTGCCAACCTTACGAGTGCGCGGATGGGCGGGGCCAAGCTGGATTGGACGCGGTTGGATAACGCCATCTGGATCGACGGGGAAACCTGCGGTGTCGGTTCACTCGGGGGATGCCGAAAGGCTCAGGAATAAACGTTACTCGGGGTGATCCCCTAAAGCCTCATCTTAACCGGCTAGCTCGGAAAAGATTCGGTTTCGTAGCGGAATATCGCTATCGTGTCAGACCAGTAATCAATCGGTAGACCGGCCTTCAACTTGAGGTGCTGAAGAAAGGCGCGGGGCTCCGGCAGCGATTCCCATACCGAAGGAAGAAAGGTGCCGCGATGGCTGCCGTCTTCCAGGATCAGCCCGTCTATACCGGGCCGGAGCCGGGAAAGCAGATCCTGTTCGGAGGAAAATTCCAACAGCTGCGGGAGGGTCAGAATGGAAACGTGGATCTCCAGGCCTTCCATTTCCTCTTCACGGAGCGGTGAGAAACGCGGGTCACGGAAGGCGGCGGAAAAGGCGTTCTCCGTCACGTCCAGGATCAGGGGCTGGATCGCCTCAAGGTGACCGATACAACCGCGCAGATTACCGTTTCGATTCAGTGTGACGAAACAGGCCCGTTCCGCACGCAACGCCGGTTCATATTCCTCGATGTCTATTTCCAGGGGGGATCCCCGGTCCAGTCCGTGCCGGATCGAAGCGTGCGCAGTGGCCAGCACGACATCACGTTGTGAAGGCGTTAACGGTGTCCGTGCCGGATCAGCAGAGGACATAAGCGCCGTATCCGACCACCTGGTCTTTGGGACCCGCGGTATCTCCGGAGTTACGCAGATCAACCGTCATGACGCTGAGATTATGGTGACGTGCCGCCATCAGCAGCCCACTTACCGGAATACGGCCACAGGCCTGCTGCACGGAGATATCGTCCGGCTGCAGATTTTCAATCGCCTCGGAGGTGCGTGTGTCCATGCTGCGGGCGGTCTCGTAGTCGTGGTAGTGACTCAGATCAGAACTGATCACAATCAGGGTTTCCTCGCCGCCCCAGAGCTTTTCAATTACTTCCGCAACCTCGGCAGGATCTGCATCGCCGACCACCAGAGGTACAATTCTAAAAGTGTTCAGCGTTTCCTGCAGGAAAGGCAGGTGTACCTCGAGGCTATGCTCCTGTTCGAAGGCGGCATCCAGAGCGTGCACATAGGGCAATCCCCCCAGCAGCTCGAGGGCCGCTTTATCCACCTCGAGTTCTCCCAACGGCGTCTGAAAGGCGTCCGCGCTACTGTATGCGATGCCACGGAATCCCAGATGATGGGACGGGGCCAGTATCACCACTCTCTGCAGTCGGTGAGCGACGGTATTCAGTTGGGCATAAGCACTGGCCGCCACCGGTCCGGAATAAATATAGCCGGCGTGTGGGGCGATCAATGCCTTGGGGGTGGAGTTAACCAACCCGGAGTGCGCTGATGATAGGAAGGTCTGTACTTGAAGGCGAAGTTTTTCAGGATCGTCCGGGTAGAAAATACCTGCGACCGTCGGCTTTTGGATCTTCTTCATTACCGTTGCTCCTATTCCCTGAACCGGTCTCTACCATAAACATGCGCCGCTGACTGGGAAAAATCAAGGGCAGCTATACTCAAATCAGGAAAACTATATTCCCTGGAGTCGCACCAGCCTCAACAAAGAGAGATAATCTTTGTAACGGGAAACGCCAGGAATATATAAAAAGATACTTGAAACAATAGCCTGTATAAAAAAGCTTTCTTGATTATTCTGATTTTGCCGGGAACAGGGTATGTGGAAAGCATATTTAGGGACATGTTGCATAATAGAAAGGAGCTGGATATGGACGCCCAAAGAGACACTTTTCCGACCCGCTACTGGCACACGCTGGAGGATGGCCGTGTTCAGTGTGACGTGTGTCCCCGCGCCTGCCGGGTGAAGGAGGGCAAGCAGGGACTCTGTTTTGTGCGGGCCTGCCAGGACGGGCAGATAGTATTGACTACCTACGGCCGTTCCAGTGGGTTCTGTGTGGATCCCATTGAAAAAAAGCCGTTAAACCATTTTCTCCCGGGAACCCCGGTACTCTCCTTCGGCACCGCAGGCTGTAATCTGGCCTGCCGGTTTTGTCAGAACTGGGACATGAGCAAATCGCGGGAGATCGATATCCTGGCTGATCGTGCGTCGCCCGGGGCTATCGCACGCAAGGCCCGGGAACTTGGGTGCCGCAGCGTGGCGTTTACCTACAATGATCCGGTCATTTTTCTTGAATATGCGAACGACACCGCCCAGGCATGCCACGAACTCGGGATTATGGCGGTAGCCGTGACTGCCGGTTATGTCTGTGCCGGGGAACCCAGGGAGCACCTGTTTCGCAACATCGATGCGGCCAACGTGGACCTGAAGGCGTTCAGTGAACAGTTTTACCGAAAGCTGTGCGGAGGAGATTTGCACACGATACTTGAGACTCTGCTCTATCTAAAATCGGAAACCGATGTCTGGTTGGAACTCACCACGTTGCTGATACCTGGCGAAAATGACTCGGATCAGGAGCTGGATCAGATGACGAGTTGGGTGGTTGAGAATCTCGGATCCGATGTGCCGCTGCACTTCAGCGCTTTCCATCCGGATTGGAAGATGCGCGATAAACCTCCCACGTCGCTGGAAACCCTAAGCCGTGCGCGCAGGATAGCGCTGAAAAATGGCGTACACTATGCCTATACCGGTAATGTCCATGATCCGCAAGGCGACAGCACATGGTGCCATAACTGTGGCGAACTGCTCATAGAGCGGGACTGGTATCAGTTGGGAAGCTGGAACCTGACGGAGGCAGGTGAGTGTCGCTTCTGCGGCGGCCGTTGTGCCGGTGTCTTTGAAGCGAAACCGGGTGATTGGGGACCGCGTCGTCTGCCGGTGAGGATGGGGAGATAGCTTGGCTTTTTCCCATCCAGGTAAATAACAAATCCAACATGGGTGCAAAAAAGTGTCGGTAAATCGTATATATGTAATTGTGCTGGTACTCGTCGTTCTGTTCGCCGTTTTTATAAAATTGTCAAATCCCCACCGTAAATACAGTACGCGGGAGTTCTGGAGTAGCGCGACATTGGATTCAGTAAATGAAGTCCCACAGCAAGCGCTTGATACGGGAAATAGAAACGGCCCGGTACTTATGTGGGCGGCAATAGCAACAGAAAATCCGGAAATAATTGCGGCATTGGTTGCGCGGGGCGCGGATATTAACGAATCAGACGGCATATTCAAGGGCACCCCGCTTACCGGTGCGGCCGGGTACAGCTCGAGTGTTGAGGTGATTGATGAACTTGTCAGGCTCGGTGCCGATATTAGTCAGAAAGTGCATAACAATGAAGACGCCTTGATGATTGCGGCACGATACAATCACAATCCCGGGATAATTGCGCGTCTGGCATATCATGGGGCGAATGCGGAAAATAAAAATCGACAAGGCAAAACCGCGCTGGATCTTGCGACAGAGAATAACAATGCGACCGCGATTAGGGAGCTCAAAAAAATATCAGATAACGCAGAATGAACGAAAAATGACGAATAATGAGATAAGCCCGGAGAATCCATACTCACCACCATCATCCGATCTGTCAGTTGAAAACCATCCTGGAGCAAATCGTCTGGAAGGGCTCGGAGGTTGGCTCGTACTCGTTGGAATAGGGGTGGTCTTATCCCCCATACGTATGGTTAGCCAGGTTCTGCCGGGTTACAACGCGATGTTCGCCGACGGTTCATTTGCGGCGGTGACTACGCCCGGCTCCGAAGCATACCATCCGCTCTGGGCGCCGCTGCTGATCTGCGAGATATTTGTGAACTGTGCGCTGGTTCTGGTTTGGGTCTATATTGCGTTTCAGTTCTTCGGTAAGAAAGCCCGGTTTCCCGCTCTCTATATATCGGTATTTTGTTTTACCATAGCCTTTCAGGTAATCGATGCCTGGGCGTTCACGCTGGTGATGCCTGGCGAGAAGATGTTTGACGCGGAATCGAGCATTGAGCTTTCCCGCTCGGTGATAGGAGCATTGATCTGGATTCCATATATGCTGGTCTCGAAACGGGTTAAGGCGACGTTCGTAAGGCGGTAGGTCTGCAGTTATCCGTCCTGACTCCTGTATTTATCGAAAACCATGATGCCGCAGTCCATATTCGGAGATTGATCACAATGATGTCGGAAAATGACCTGTCGAACTACAAGTGCCGTGCCGAGGTGAAGCGCTCTTTAGTGTATATTTTGATGTCGGTTGTCGTCGCTATAGTGATGGCGAGCCCCGGGAAATTGAGCGCCAAGGAAGGCGGAATGAAAAGACAGGAATTGGTTCCGGCGGGTCCGTTAATGAATGACCATATTCACTTCCAGTACGCCATATACTACCTGCCGACACCGTCAGGCGACCCGAAAAAAATCCTTAGCCAATTGTTATCGGAAGAACCCGCCGGTCCCACGTTGGTCGCTGAAATACCGGAAACTCCCGGAACGCCGGTCGTCAGTGTCACTACGACGGAAAAGGTTCAGGAAGAGTATACGCCCCCGGATCTGGAGTTCATTAAGTACTTTGGGCGCGGACTCACAACTCAGCAGGCAGAGCAACTTCAGGAAAGTCGCTATGTCATTATCATGGATTTTGCTCATGGCAAGGAGCATGTCTGGCAGGCCTTGAAAAATGCAAATCGAATCGTCGCCGAACTGGCAACACGAAGCGGCGGGCTTTTGTGGGACGAGGAGAACCGCGAGGTTTTTACGCCCGAGGAGTGGAAAAAGAGACGGGTGGAATCGTGGGCGGTCAGTATCCCTGATATTTCCGACTTCATCACGATCCATTCCTATAAGTCCGGTGAATATGTTCGTGCGATCACGCTGGGGATGGCTAAATTTGGTTTGCCCGACGTGGTGGTGGAGGATTTCGCCTGGTCGAATAATCGGGACATGGGGCATCTGATTAATCTGTTTTGTCAGGCAATGGCGGAGGGGGCGGTTATCGAAACAACCGGGGAATATGACCTGGATATCCACAAAATCAAAAATTCGGAGGTGCGCGAATACCAGATCAAATACCTCTATCCCAACGCAACGGGTACCGCACAGCTGGCCCTGAAGAAAGGTATTTGGGAAGAGGGGGATCCGAATAACCGCCTTATAGAGATTGGCTTCGGCAGGTATCCGGGCCGGGACGTACATGCAAGACAGACGAAACTGGTCGATACCCTGTTTGGATCGCAGGACGATGTTACACACGTAGAACATACCGATGAGCTTCTGGCGGCGAGTCAACGCGCCAGGGAAAAGTTACCTATACTGCAAAAACGGTTTAATGAAGGTCTGGAGCCCGGCGGATACATCCTGGTTAAAGCGCCGTTCAAGGTGCCTGACGGCGGAAATGAATGGATGTGGGTGGAAATAACCGAATGGAAGGAGAACAATATACGGGGTGTATTGAACAACGAACCTTTCTATATCCCGACACTTCATGCCGGACAGGTGGTGGAAATCAAACAGGAAGATGTTTTTGATTACCTTGAACGACACCCTGACGGGACAGAAGAGGGGAACGAAACCGGTGCGATAATCGAAAAAATGGAGAAAACTGAATCCGGGCAATAAACGGGTGGCATAAAGTCAATATTCCGAGAACATTACACTATTAGCGCAAACAAGGAAAAGTAAAATGAATAAACTTCTGCTGTTGGTGGTTATAGCGGTCGCTGGCTATTTCGGTTACGGCTATATGAGTTCTTATATTGAAAATCCAATGGAGATAAGCGATCCGGTCTATCTTGAATCCCGTGTCATATTCGAAGCGCCGGAAATATCGAGAAGTTTAGAGTATGTATTGGTGGCGGAAATGGTGTCCGATGAGGATTGCCAAATGAGGTCGGAGGAATTTCTGCAGGGACTGTTTAAGAACTGCAAGCCGTGCAAGATTAAGTTATCAAAATGTAGCGGGAGTCTGGATGACCGTTACATGAAACTGTTTTCCGATCAGCCGACATACACTACATATTTCAGTATGAATAAAGGCAACCGTTACGAACGCAATGCGCGCATGATTATATGGGGGCTTACGGAGGACGAAGCGAAAACCGCCTGCGGGATAATGAAGAAATCCGTCAAGGAGAGTTATACCGGTCAACTGCAGTGCATTGCAGGCCGCGGGTAACAGCATGGAATTTACACCAGCGCAGGAGGGAAGATCGTCATGACCCAGACAAGGCTTACCGGAAGTTGTCTTTGCGGTGCCGTTCATTATGAGATCGCAGGCGAGATCCTGCGGTTTTCCCACTGCCACTGTGGCCGCTGTCGTAAGGCAACGGGGACCGGGCACAGCACGAACGTGGTGCTAAAGCCGTCCAGTTTCGCCTGGACTCAAGGGGAGGAGTCGGTACGCCGTTATAAGGTACAGGAATCGGAGCGTTTCACCACCTGTTTCTGTAACAATTGTGGCGGTCAGTTGCCGCGGGTTCTGCCGGAATATGAGCTGGCGATAATTCCGGCCGGATCCCTGGACGAAAATCCGCCGCTTTTGCCGCAGTCGAGGATTTTCTGGGATTCGCGGGCGGAGTGGTCGTGTCCGGCGGGTGATTTACCCGTGTACCCGGAGTACCCGCCCGCTCAGTAGACCACCGGGTTCCGCTAGACCTCGTAGTAATCCCGGTACCACTCAACGAATCGGCGTACTCCATCTTCCACCGAGGTAGCGGGTTTGTAGCCCACGTCCCGCACCAGGTCGTCCACGTCCGCGTAGGTGTCCGGCACGTCTCCCGGCTGCAGCGGCAGCAGGTTCTGCTCGGCTTTTTTACCCAGGCAATCTTCAAGTACTTCGATATAGTGCCTGAGCTCCACCGGTTGATTATTGCCGATGTTGTAGAGCCGGTAGGGGGCTGAGCTGGACGCGGAATCCGGTGCCTCGCCGGACCAGTCGCTGTTCGGTTCCGCCACCCGGTCCAGGGTGCGGATCACCCCTTCGACAATATCATCGATATAGGTAAAGTCGCGGCGATGGTTTCCGTAGTTGAAGACATTTATTGGTTCCCCGGCAAGGATTGCCCTGGTGAAGAGAAACAGCGCCATGTCGGGACGGCCCCAGGGACCGTAGACGGTGAAAAAGCGTAGACCGGTGGTCGGCAGGTTGTAGAGATGGCTATAGGTATGGGCCATAAGCTCGTTGGCCTTCTTGCTGGCGGCATAAAGGCTCAACGGGTGATCAACGTTGTGATGAACGGAGAACGGCATGTTGGTATTGGCGCCATAGACAGAACTGCTGGAAGCATATACCAGATGTTCCACCCCGTTATGACGGCAACCCTCAAGGATATTTCCAAAACCGACAAGATTGGTGTCGATATAGGACTGGGGATTCTCCAGGGAATAGCGAACACCGGCCTGGGCCGCGAGATTGACCACACGATCGGGTTTATATGTGGAAAACGCATCGGCGACAGCTTTCCGGTCTTCAAGGTGAATCCGCAGATCAGTGAATCCGGGATGAGGTGTGGTGCGGGCAAGCCGGGCTTTTTTCAGCTCGACATCGTAATACTCGTTCAGGGAATCGATACCGATCACCTCGTCCCCCCGCTCCAGTAACCGCAGGGAAAGGGCCGATCCGATAAAGCCGGCGCTGCCGGTGACCAAGACTTTCATGTTTACTCCAAATAGTTAGAAGTTTGTAGTTAGAAGTGTGAAGTTAGAAGTTTGTGGTAAGAGGCATCAATCAACTCCGTCAACTTCGAACTTCCAACTATAACCTCCCATCCACCTCGTCGGCAGATAACAGGTGTTTGATATCGTAGAGGATAGACGAGGATTTACCGAGTCCGCGAAGTCGATCCGCACCCATTTCAGCGAACTGCCGGTGAGCGACGGCGATGATTATTGCATCGTAGCTGTTGTCTTCCGGTGCATCGATCGGTTCGATCCCAAGTTCCGCCCGGGCCTCCTCTTTATCCACCCAGGGATCATAGACATCCACATCCGCCCCGTAACTTTGCAACTCGGAGACCATATCCACGACGCGGGTGTTGCGGATATCGGGACAATTTTCCTTGAAAGTAAGACCGAGGATCAGAATCCGGCTAGTGGCGACCGCGATGTTATGCTGAATCATCTTCTTAATCACTGAACTGACTACATACTTACCCATGTTGTCATTGATTCGGCGGCCGGCGAGGATGATTTCCGGCTGATAACCTATGGCCTGTGCCTTATGGGTCAGATAGTAGGGATCGACGCCGATACAATGTCCACCCACGAGTCCGGGGCGGAAGGGGAGAAAGTTCCATTTGCTTCCCGCGGCTGCGAGTACCTCTTCGGTGTCTATGCCGAGCCGGTTGAAAATCAGTGCCAGCTCATTGATCAGGGCGATATTGACGTCGCGCTGCGTGTTCTCGATTACCTTGGCTGCTTCCGCTACCTTGATACTGCTGGCTTTATGGGTACCGGCGGAGACGATACTGCCATAGAGGGTATCGACGAAATCCGCCACCTCGGGAGTGGAACCGGAAGTAACCTTGGTAATGTTGACCAGGCGATGTTGTTTGTCACCGGGATTGATGCGTTCCGGACTGTAGCCGGCAAAAAAATCGCGGTTAAACACCAGGCCGGATTCCGACTCCAGAATCGGGATACACACCTCTTCGGTAGCGCCGGGATAGACCGTAGATTCGTAGATCACTATGTCACCCTGTTTCAGCAGTTTACCCACCGACTTGCTTGCGGAAACCAGGGGGGAGAGGTCCGGTTGCTTATGGTTGGTAATGGGGGTTGGAACGGTGACGATGTAGACGTTGCACTCTCGCAGCTCTTCCGGTTGGTCGGTGAAACTCAACTGTTGCGCCTGAGCCAGTTCTTCCGCATCGGTCTCGAGGGTGGAGTCATATCCCTGCTTCAGTTCTTTAATCCGTTTGGAATTGATATCCAGTCCCACGGTTGGAAATCGTTTCCCAAACTCCACGGCCAGGGGTAGGCCGACGTAGCCGAGTCCCACAATGCCTATTCGTGTCTTATTCAATTCGAACATATCCGGTTTCTTTCTTGTTATTTCCTGGGTTTCAGTGCTGATGACAGGTAACCAGGGAACTGTATACGAGTTTACACCGTTCTCCAAATGCCTGTTTCGGCGACTGAATCTGCGTGCTGAATAAACGTGTTACCTATACTGACAGGGGCCTATGGGAGATTGACCGAAGCCGGAGGGTTCCAGTTTTCGGCACGATGATCCGCTACCACGGTAGTGAAAATTCCACCGCGCACATTGAATTCCGCCGTGAGTCGCATATACCGCGGCTGAATCGCCGCCACCAGGTCGCTGAGTATCTGGTTGGTAACCGCTTCGTGAAACGCCCCCTCATCACGGAAGGACCAGACGTAGAGCTTAAGCGACTTAAGTTCGACACAGAGCCTGTCGGCGACGTACTCTATGGTTAATTCGGCAAAATCCGGTTGTCCCGTCTTGGGGCAGAGGCAGGTAAACTCCGGAACCTCGATACGAATGGTATAGTCACGGTCCGGGTGCGGGTTTGCGAAGGTTTCCAGGGTCTTTTGCGGACGGGTTGTCATAGGGAACTGCCAAGTCGAAAATTAAGTAATGGGCGCCGATTATACGGGAGTCTCGGTTTGCCAAAAAGGGCAGTGACCGGAGAATGGTCGTATTCCCCATAAAGTCATACAAAAAACACTAATAAACAAGAAGTTATAAATTTTATTTGATGTTAATTATAGATTTAAGATTCCCTTGTATCGTAGACGGTCAGACGGTATCTTAGCCGCCCATGCGTCTTGAGAAGATCAAACTCGCCGGATTCAAATCTTTTGTGGATCCGACGACCGTGCACATGCCGAGCAACCTGGTTGGTATCGTCGGTCCCAACGGGTGCGGCAAATCCAACATCATCGATGCCGTCCGCTGGGTTATGGGTGAAAGCTCCGCCAAGATGTTGCGTGGGGAATCCATGGCCGACGTTATATTCAACGGCTCGTCTTCACGCAAACCCGTAGGTACCGCGAGTATCGAACTGCTGTTCGATAACAGCGACGGCAGTGCCGGAGGACAGTACGCCCAGTATGGACAGATCTCGGTAAAACGACAGGTCTTCCGTGATGGTCAATCGGGTTATTTCCTCAACGGCGTGCGTTGCCGACGCCGCGATATCACCGATCTGTTTCTGGGTACAGGGCTTGGCCCCCGCAGTTACTCCATTATCGAGCAGGGAATGATCTCCCGCCTTATCGAAGCCAGACCCGAGGAGTTGCGCGCGTTTCTGGAAGAGGCTGCCGGGATTTCGAAATACAAGGAGCGCCGCCGGGAAACGGAAAACCGCATCCGGCATACCCGCGACAACCTGGATCGACTCAACGATCTGCTGGAAGAGGTGGAGAAACAGCTTCTACACCTGAAGCGTCAGGCGGCTACCGCGGAACGTTACAAAAAGATGAAAGAGAAGGAACGACAGCTCAAGGCGGAGCTGTTGGCCCTTCGCTGGCGTTCCCTGGAACAGGAACTGACCCGCCATGATCGGGCGCTGGCGGAACGGGAAACCGCCATGGAGGCGGCGGTCGCCGGCCAGCGCAGTCTCGAGGCGGAAATCGAGCACTGCAGGGAAAACCATGCTGACGCGAACGAGCAGTTCAACAAGGTTCAAGGACGTTTCTACGCCGTAGGTTCGGAGATAGCCCGCCTCGAACAGTCGATAAAACATACCAAAGAGCTGCGTCAGCAGCAGCAACTGGATCTGGAACAGACGGAAAAATCCTGGCAGGAAGCACATGATCACCAGCAACAGGACAGCGGGCGACTGCAAGAGCTTGAAACCGTATTGGCGCAGGAACAACCGAAACTCGCCGCGGCGCAGGAGGAAGAGCGGATAGTCGCTGAAAAATTGGCGCAAGAGGAACAGGCGATGCATGCCTGGCAGCTTGAGTGGGAGGAGTTCAACCGTCAGGCGGCGCAACCGGCCCAGACCGCTCAGGTGGAACGAACCCGTATCAACCATCTGGAACAGCAGGAAAGAAATCACGAAAACAGATTAAAGCGTCTTTCCGAGGAACTGGAGCGGCTTCAGGAGCCGCAATTGCAGCAGGAGATAGCACAACTCCAGGAGAAGGAGCAGCAGAATCTCAGCCGGGTGGCACACCTGCAGGAGCAGCTCTCCCAGGTAGGGGAGCAGATCGTAACCCTCCGCGACAACAATTCCAGACTGCGTAACGAGCAGGACGACATCAGGGTGCAGCTGCAGACCCTCAAGGGGCGTTATGCTTCCTTGGAGGCGTTGCAGGAGGCGGCCCTCGGCAAGGATGACAGCGCGGTATCCGGTTGGCTGGAACAACACGAACTGGGACAGGCAGCGCGGTTGGCGGAACGCATCGAGGTAGAATCCGGTTGGCAACAGGCGGTGGAGACGGTTCTCGGCTTTCATCTGCAGGCGGTCTGCACCGGTAACCTGGAAGGGCTGGCCGGGGCCATGAGCGGTTTGGGGGAGGGCACGGTAACGCTGTTCGATACCACGGCCGCTTCGGGGCGGGGGGATACCTCGGCCGATCTGTTGCTCGGCAAGGTACGGTCTCCCTGGCCCCTGGACGGTCTGCTGGAGGGAGTCCATGCGGCAGACGGATTGTCGCAGGCCCTGGAGATCAGGAAACGGTTAAGGGGCCGTGAGTCGGTGGTCACCCCGGATGGCATCTGGATGGGTCCGAACTGGCTGCGCCTGAGCCGATCGGCGGATCAGGACCAGGGCGTACTGCAACGGGAACAGGAGATCCGGGATCTGGCCGCCCAGCAGCGGGAACTGGAGAGCAAGGCAGCCGAACTGGAAACCGCTGTTCAACAGGGCAGAGAACGCCTGCAACAGGTGGAAAATACCAGGGAGCAACTGCAACGGCAGTTTAACGAGGCCAACCGTGATCTTTCGGAGATACGTTCCAATCTCAGTGGCAGAAAGGCCAGAGCGGAACATTTAAGAAACCGGGACGACAACATACGTGGTGAGGTGGCGGAGCTGCAGCGCCAGCAACAGCAGGAACGTGAAGGGCTGGATCAGGCCCGGGACAGCTTGCATAAGGCACTGCACGAGATGGAGACGCTCGGTGAGCGCCGTGAGCGGTTGATCGCGCAGCGCGACGGTTTGCGTTCCCTGCTGGACGAGGCGCGAAACAAGGCACAACAGCAGCGTAATCTGGTCCATGAAATCGCTCTGAAAATTGAATCCATGCGTTCATCCCGGCAATCCCTCACGGAAAGCCTGCAGCGTATGGAAGGTCAACTTTCTCATTTCACCGAGCGCAGAGATGAGTTGCGCAGAGCTCTGGAGACGGCGGAGCAACCCCTCTCCGAGTGGGGCGGTGAACTGGAAAGGCAGCTTCAACTCCGCATCGAAGTAGAGGAGGAGTTGAAGGGTGCGCGTCGTACCCTGGAGGAGATTGAAGCGGCTCTGCGCAAACATGAACAGGAACGCAACGAGGCGGAGCAGAAGGTACAACATCAACGAAACCTCCTGGAGCAGGAACGGATGCAGCGGCAGGAGGTTCGGATCCATCACCAGACCGTGGAGGATCAGATCCAGGAAACCGGTTTTGTCCCTGTTGAGTTACTCCGGGAATTGCCCGAGGATGCCAGCAAGGAGGCCTGGGAAGAGGAACTGGAACGGATGGATGCGCGTATCCGCCGTCTCGGTCCTATAAATCTGGCCGCTATCGACGAGTTTCAGGAACAGTCGGAGCGCAAAGAGTATCTGGATGCGCAGCATGCGGATGTTACGGAGTCACTGCAGACGCTGGAAAACGCCATTCGCAAGATAGACCGCGAAACCAGGACACGCTTCAAGGAGACCTTTGATCGTGTCAACAACGGTCTGCAGGAGAAGTTTCCCCGGCTGTTCGGCGGGGGCCACGCCTATCTGCAGCTGACCGGTGAGGATCTGCTGGATACCGGCGTAACCGTGATGGCACGACCGCCCGGTAAACGCAATACCAGCATCCATCTTCTTTCCGGTGGCGAGAAAGCACTGACGGCGGTGGCCATGGTGTTCGCCATCTTCGAGCTCAATCCGGCGCCTTTCTGTATGTTGGATGAGGTGGACGCACCGCTGGACGACGCCAACGTAGGCCGTTTCTGCGATCTGGTGAAATCCATGTCGGATCGGGTCCAGTTTATCTTTATCACCCACAACAAGATCACCATGGAGATTGCCAGGCACCTCACGGGCGTCACCATGCACGAGGCGGGAGTCTCAAGGCTGGTCTCGGTGGATGTGGAAGAGGCGGCGCTGATGGCGGCGAGTTAGGGAACCTCTGAACATGCCTTTGACGGCCGAGATGCGGATTACGCCGAGAGTTCTTATTGAATCCTGGCGTATAATAGCTTTAAACGCCGTGGAAGCGCGGCTTATCGCTTGTCGCAGACTATAACTATGGAAGCCGACATTCTCCGTCTCATCCTGTTTCTCGCCGGCCTGGCGCTGATCCTGGGAATCTATCTTGCCGATAGATATAAACAGGGCAAGGAGCGGGGTGATACCGCTACACGCTATCAGGACGATACGGTCACAGGTACCGCAACCCCCTCATTCCATAACAGGGAACCGTTGTGGGCCCCGGATACACCTCCCGAGGATGATTCTTCCGAGGAGGAACCGGAAACCACCCCGGAAGAAGAAACTCCGGCAGTTACCCCGCGAGCAGGGGCCGTGGATCAGGATCTGGAACGACTCGGCGACCTGGTCAAGGAAGAGAAAGGCAAGAAGCGGGGAATTCGCCGTGATATCGAGCAGTTTTCTTTCCCGTTTTTAAACTTGGAGCCGGCCGAGAAGCCGGCTGTTTTTGAGAAGAAACCACTTCCGACCAAGCTTATCCAGTTGAACGTGGTGCCGCGTGAAGGGAACTTTCCGGGGCAGGAGATCCTTTATGCGATCTCCGAGGTGGGATTGCAGTTCGGTGATATGGATATCTATCATTTCCCCAACGTTGAGGACCCGCAAAAAGGTCCCCTCTTCAGCATGGCAAACCTGGTGGAACCGGGCACGTTCTCTCCGAGTCAGATGGAAGATTTTGTTACGCCGGGCCTGGTGCTTTTTACCTTGTTGCCGGGACCAAAGGACGGTCTGAGCATCTTCTCCGAGATGCTGCATACCGCGGAGCGACTGGCCACCCTCCTGGATGGAGAGTTGCAGGACCAAAGCCACAGCGATCTCAGCAAACAGACCATCGAACACATGCGGGAAGAGATTCAGGAGTTTCACCGCAAACTGCAGTTGGCAAAAAGCGCACGATGAGTAAATCCATCCCCGTGCCGCAACGGGCGGCAAAACTGCGGGAAGAGATCAATTATCACAACTACCGATATTACGTGCTGGATGATCCGGAGATTCCGGACAGCGAATACGACCGTCTACTGCGGGAACTCCAGGACCTTGAGAGCCAACATCCGGAACTGATTACCACTGACTCACCTACCCAGCGGGTAGGGGCGGCACCCCTGAAAATGTTTCCGGAGGTGCGGCATCAAGTGCCCATGTTGTCGCTGGCGAACGCCCTGACAGAGCAGGAGATGGCGGAGTTCGATCGAAGGGTACGGGAGCGGCTGCGGAGCGATCGAGAGATTGAGTATGCCGCCGAACCGAAGTTGGACGGTCTGGCGATAAACCTGCGCTATGAACAAGGGGTGTTTGTGCAGGCTGCCACCCGTGGTGACGGTAGCCAGGGCGAAGATGTAACCCTGAATGTCCGTACCATCCCATCGGTGCCGCTACGTCTGATCGGCGTCGGTTGGCCGGAGATTCTAGAGGTACGAGGCGAAGTCTATATGCCCAAGGCCGGGTTCGAGGCGTTGAATGCACGGGCGCAGGCAGAAGGAGAGAAGGAGTTCGCTAATCCCCGCAACGCCGCCGCCGGGTCCTTACGCCAGCTCGACTCCGGCGTGACAGCATCCCGGCCCCTGGCATTCTTCTGTTACGGGTTCGGCGACATTTCCGGCGGCGCGCTGGCTGCGACCCACAACGAGGGTATGAAGATTCTGGCCGGCTGGGGGCTGCGGATCTCACCTGAGCTGCAGCGGGTGGTCGGACTCGAGGGATGTCTTGCTTATTATCGCGATCTGCTGGAACGCCGGAACAGCCTCGACTACGACATAGACGGCGTGGTTTTTAAGGTGGACCGTTTGGATCTTCAGGAACGCCTCGGCTTCGTTTCCCGCGCCCCCCGTTGGGCGATAGCGCATAAGTTTCCTGCTCAGGAGGAGATGACCCGGCTGTTGGCCATCGACGTGCAGGTCGGTCGCACCGGGGCGCTGACACCGGTGGCACGGCTGGAGCCGGTAAACGTGGCCGGAGTAACCGTTACCAATGCCACTTTACACAATGCCGACGAGATTCGGCGCAAGGATATCCGGGTGGGGGACACAGTCATTATCCGCAGGGCCGGGGACGTGATTCCTCAGGTGGTCAGGATTGTTCCGGACCGCAGGCCGAAAAAGACTATGGAATTTCGGATGCCCGATCGCTGCCCCATATGCGGTTCCGAGGTGATACGGGATAGCGACGAGGCCGTCACCCGCTGCAGCGGCGGTCTTTTCTGTCCGGCACAGCGCAAGGAATCCATCAAACACTTTGCCTCCAGGCGTGCCCTGGACATAGAGGGTCTGGGGGATAAGCTTGTGGAGCAACTGGTGGACGAAGGTCTGGTTGAGGATCCATCCGATCTTTTTCACCTGACCCGGGCGCAACTGGCCGGACTTGAGCGCATGGGAGAGAAATCCGCCGACAACCTTACTAAAGCCCTCGAAAAAAGCAAAAGAACCACCATGGCGCGGTTTCTATACGCCCTGGGGATCCGGGAGGTGGGAGAGGCTACGGCTCGGGCGCTGGCCCTGCATTACGGCGATCTGCAGCGGCTACAGCAGGCGGATGAAGAAGATCTGCAGCAGGTTCCGGATGTGGGTCCGATCGTGGCGGAGCACATCGTTACCTTTTTCCGCCAGCCCCACAATCGGCAGGTTATAGATCGGCTAGCGCGCGCCGGGATCCAGTGGGAACAGGACGAGAGGCCCGGGGTTTCAACATTGGCCGGAAAGACCTTCGTTCTTACCGGTACCCTCAGTCGTCCCCGGCAGGAGATAAAGGACCAGCTTCAGGCCCTGGGCGCCAAGGTGACGGGCAGCGTCTCCCAAAAGACCGATTATGTGATTGCCGGAGCCGAGGCCGGTTCCAAGCTGGATAAGGCGAAGGAACTCGGTATAGCCGTGCTGGATGAGGCCGGTCTGGATTCTCTGCTCCGCGAGGAAGGGTAGTAATCAGCGCCGCTCTCCGTGATCGGCATTTCAAAAGACAAATCGCCGTCACCCGGCCGATATTTTCAGTTTGATTTCATGTAACTCGTTTAGCATCGGGCTATCCGACTCAGTCAGGGTGGTCGCAAACCGGAGGAAGCAGTAATGGCAACGGATACGTTGACCCGCAATGGATTAATTCCGGCAGGATGCAATGCGTGAGTCGGCTGAAGAGTGATCTGAAACCGGCACTATAGAGAGATTTCATGGAACGCTCGATTCTTCGAAGACAGGTTTTACCGTTTCTTTTGCTTTTTTTCGGGCTGATACTGGGCGCGTTGATATTCGACGGGTTGCTGCATCTGCTGGACCTGGTCTGGATCGGCCGTTGGTTGGGCATCCCCGGCACCCTGCTGATTCTCGTCTCATTTCTATATTCGCTGCGTAAACGCAAGAAAATCGAATTCGGGAAACCGAAACACCTGCTGTTTCTACACGAAACCCTGACCTTGGTGGGAGCGCTGATGGTTCTGGTGCATGCGGGCATTCATATCTATGCCGTGCTCCCCTGGTTGGCACTGGTCGCCATGCTGGTGAATGTGATCAGTGGTATGACCGGCAAGTACCTGTTGGACAGATCCAGGCGTTTGCTGTCGGAGAAGCAGGCCAACTACCGGGCACAGGGAATGACGGCGGAGGCGATTGAACAACAGCTCTTCTGGGATGCAACGACGGTGGAGGTGATGAAGCAGTGGCGTGTGGTGCATCTGCCGATCACTCTCGCCTTTGTAGTTCTTGGCCTGGCGCACATTCTGAGTATCTTTCTCTTCTGGCAATGGCAATGAAGTATAAGAATCTATTGCTGATCGTTTCATTGAACCTGGTGATACTTATCGCTTTGGCTTTTGCGGTACCAAATTTCATGATCAGTCCGGGTAAGCCGATCCAGGCCCATGAAGAGATCGCCGATGACTGTTTTGCCTGCCATACTCCTTTCTTCGGCAGCACGCCGGAGAAATGCGTAACCTGTCATAAAGTCGATGATATCGGGCTTAAAACCACCGATGGCATACCGATCAGCGGCGAGAAAAAGAACGTGGCGTTTCATCAGAAACTGGTCGAAGAGGATTGTGTGGCCTGTCATAGTGATCACAACGGTGTAATGGCTTTTCGTCCCATCAGTAATTTCTCCCATGAATTGATTGCGCAATCCGTTTACAGCCGGTGTGAGGGCTGTCATGCGAATCCTGAGGATTCCCTGCACCGCAAAATCAGCGGTAATTGCAGCCAATGCCATACGGTCGATGGCTGGAAGCCCGCGACATTCCGTCATGATGACTATTTCAGGTTTGATCGTCACCACAAGTCAGATTGCGAGTCCTGCCATATCAACAATGACTATAACGATTACACCTGTTATGGCTGTCACGAACATTCCCGTTCCAAAATTCGTGGAGAACATAGGGAAGAGGGGATCTACGATTACGAGAATTGTGTTGAGTGTCATCGTAGCGGAGACGAAGATGAGGCGAAAAGGCGTTGGCGTTCCCGTGATACGGACACCTATCGCTCCCGGAGTGATGAGTCTCGAGATGGGCGCGAAGAGCACTACCGGCGTCACCATGACGACGACGATGACGATGATGATTGAGTTGTGAGACGCCTGTTCTGATTGATCCATATCTCTCTTCCACTCCTTCCGCACGACCAATCCAGCGCATGTAGAACTCTTGAGTAAACGTCTGATGTCCTGCTGCAATGCAGGATCGATCTTCATCCCCTACTGAATGCGCGGGATTTGTTCGTTCCTATTCAGCTTGGTTTCATAACCTCCGTATAAGCTATCGGTAAACGGCAAAAGGATGTATCTCGTATTTGATAAACGTGCCGGATCATCGACCGAGGAGACGTTCTCTCAGGATAGAGAAACAACTTAAATCGATGAAACTTATTAACCGATCCAAGGAGGTGCGTCATGAACCATACAAGTGAAGGGCTGAAGAAATCCACCCTGGTGATTTCCGCTGTAATTATGGGTTCTTTTTGTCTGACCGCGCTGGGCGGAATTCTGGAATTGCCTCTGCTGGTCTATTTCTGGTATCTCGCACTGTTGGGAATGGCGGCTATGGTCGCACTGACGGGGGTGTCGGCCGTAGCTTGGCTGTTGCACACATTGTCGCGTCGTTATCGCCATATATAGGCGTTGGAGACCGGACGGCAGGTAGCGAGCGGCTCCTCAAGTGTATTAATCAGCGTACTCGGGCCCCTTCCAGGGGCCCTGGTTATATTCCCTGCTCGGCGGGTGGTGGACGAAGAAGGGTTCCTTATGTACCCTGCCTGCTCCCGCGCCCTGCCTGATCATAGCCAGGTCGTGCCGTCGATCCCCTCCAGGAAAGGCCCGGAGTTAAAGGAATCCCCCTCCGGAGACGATATTCTATTTGTATAGACAATGCCCCTGGTGGGGTAAGAGACGTTAACCGGAATAGCGTTATACGAAGTTGATGAACCCCATTCAGCCCTATAAATCCACCGACAAAGAACAGACGCAGCGGGTCAGATCCGAGCAGACGCAACTGCTATACGACGCCCTCCCGTTCTCACTCTTCGCGACCCTGGTAATGTCGGTCCTGACCGTCGTCGTTCTATGGCCGGTGACGGACCGCAGGCTTTTGTCGGGATGGTTGATCAGCATTTCCCTTATATCCGCCCTTCGTGGATTCCTGGTACTGAAGTATCGTCGTGCCGCGCCTGCTTTTGATCAGACCGGGGTCTGGGCGGATCGCTTCTTCTTCGGTGTTTTGGCGGCAGGAACGGCGTGGGGTTTGGCGGTAGTATTCTTCTTTCCCAGCAACGACATTATGTATCAGACGTTTCTCGTCCTGGTATTGGGCGGTGTATCCGCCGGCGCGGTTACCTCGCTCTCTCCGATGTGGCAGTCCGTGTTTACCTTCCTGACGCTGGCCCTGGGCCCGCTGCTGCTTCAGTTGTTCATCGAAGCAACAACCTTTTCTCTGGCGCTGGGGGTAATGACCCTTTTGTTCCTCACGATGATCAGCCTTAATGCCTGGCGCTTTTGCAACAAGACTATGCAAAACATCGCCCTTCGTATCGAGAGTGATGGGCGGGAAACACTTCTGGAGGAGAGCGAGAGGCGGCTTGAATTGGCTCTCACCGGGGCGGACCAGGGACTCTGGGACATGAATATCCGGGACGGGAAGATTACTTTCAATGAGCGTTGGGCGAGAATGCAGGGTTATCCCCCAGGTGATCAGGTCACGGATTTTCAACGCTGGAAAGAAAGGGTTCATCAGGACGATGTGGCTCGGGTAGAGCAGCTTTTTCAGGAGCATATTCAGGGGCGGACTCCGTTTTATCAGGCCGAGTACCGGGTAGAGAAAGAGCCCGGGGAATGGCGGTGGATTCTGGATCGCGGGAAGATTATGGCGCGGGACTTTGCAGGCAGACCGGTACGGGTAACCGGAACCTGCCTGGATATTTCCGAACGGAAGAAAGCTGAACAGGCCCTGATCGAAGCGCACCAACAGGCGGAAGCCGCATCGAAAGCAAAAACGGAATTTTTGGCGGTCATGAGTCATGAGATCCGTACCCCCATGAACGGGGTGCTGGGAATGGCGGAATTGCTTAGGGATACCAGGCTTGACGATAAACAGAAGGAGTACGTTGAGACGATCCATGATTCCGGCCGCTCACTGCTCGCCATCATCAACGATATCCTGGATTTTTCCAAGGTGGAAGCGGGTAAGCTGGAATTGATGCCTGAGCCGTTTGACATGGAACAGACGGTGTATGACGTGGTGCGGTTGTTGATGCCAAATGCTGAAGAGAAGGGGGTGAATCTGATCCTGAATTACCATCTGGGTACACCGAAAAGGTTAATGGGGGACGCCAGACGGATCCGCCAGGTATTGATGAACATGGTAGGTAACGCTATCAAATTTACGCAGAAAGGCCACGTGATCGTTGATGTTCGGGGAGAGATGGATACGCCTGAGAAGGCACGACTGGACGTCACGATCAAAGATACGGGTATCGGTATATCACCGGAGGATCAGGCGCGGTTGTTCGAGTCCTTTACCCAGGTCGATACCTCCCCAACACGACAGTTTGGCGGCACCGGTCTAGGGCTCGCCATAAGTCGTAACCTGGTGAAATTGATGGGTGGTGAGATCAAGGTAGAGAGTGCACACGGGAAGGGTTCGCGTTTTTACTTTTCCCTGCAGCTTCCTCTTTGTTCCGATCCTGTAACGGCGCCCCAAGCTGACTTGACCGGAGTACGGGTTCTGATTGTCGATGATAACCGAGTGAATCTAAAGGTTCTGGAGGGGCAGCTCAACAGTTTCGGCATGGAGGTGCAGGCGGTTGAGAACGGTGAGCAAGCCATGCTGCAGCTGCGGTCTGCAGCAGCGACGAACAGTCCTTTTGACCTGGTAATACTGGACCACTTTATGCCGATACAGGATGGCGAACAGTTAGCTCGAGAGATCAAGAAAGACGCAACGTTAGCGGGATTACCTCTGGTATTGTTGACCTCCGGCGCCCAGAAAGAGGACGCCCTGCATTACAAGACCCAGGGATTCTCCGCCTTTCTGACCAAGCCGGTGCTTTCCGAGGTGCTGCATCGCGTACTGTCCGGTATCCTCGGATTACGCACCGGCGCCGCTGACCAGCGGTCTACCAATGAACCTGCCGAATATTTTGAAAAACGGGAGTCCGATCTCAAGGTGAAGTTCGACGGCAGGGTGTTGTTGGCAGAGGATGTACTGGTTAATCAGAAGGTGGCGGCGCTGATGCTGCAGAAAATGGGGATGGAGGTGATCCTCGCGGAAAACGGGCAGGATGCCTTGGAAAAGTGGCGGCAAGATGATTTTGACCTCATATTCATGGATTGCCAGATGCCGGAACTGGACGGTTATGAGGCCACCAGGGTGATTCGAAGAGAAGAACAAAAAGCCGGAAAACAGCGGGTCCCGATCATTGCACTCACGGCAAATGCCATGGAGTCCGATCGTCAGCGCTGCCTCGATGCAGGGATGGATGATTACATCGCCAAACCGTTCGGACGCCGGGATCTCGTGCCGGTACTGGAGCGGTGGATTGCGGAGAAAGAGGGGTAGAAGTCCGCAAATCTGAATCCGCCGGCGATTCGTAGCCTGCCGGTTCCGAAACTATGTGACCAGGGACGAAATCCACAATTCTGTGCTTCCCTGATGCAGGTATGGTTGAATCAATAAGGGAAAGGAACAATCATGTGGGTTATAAGAGATTCCTATTTCCCAATCGCTGTGAGGTGAAAATGTCCTGCAAAGAAAGAGATATCCTGATGGTTATGCGCAAGGTACTGACCAGCGTTATAAGAGACATTACCCCACCTCCGGGGAGCCCCAGCCCCCTTACCGAACAGACTATTGAGGATGTCCGGGATTGCCTCAAATTGATCGCATTACGCGAAAGGGAGCTGGCGGACGAGGCAGGCGTCGCCATGGAGCGACCCTATTACAAGGACGAACCGCAAGCGGTGAAGGTTGTACCGGTTTCCGGCATCGGCAGGAATTTGTCCGAAGAAGAGGAATAATTTGTAGTTATCAGTAATCAGTAATCAGTTATCGGTTCGTAGGGCGGGCTGCGGCCACCGTCTTTTTTATCGTCTCGGCCCCACTATTATGGCAACACCTTTTTGAACGGTTTCACGGAGACGCTGGCGTACACCCCCGCCAGGGTATAGGGGTCGTTGTTTGCCCACTCTTTAGCGCTTTCCAGATCCGGAAATTCCGCCACGATAAGGCTGCCGCTGAAACCGGCGGGTCCCGGGTCCTCGCTGTCCAGGGCGGGATGGGGGCCCGCAAGGAGCAGGCGCCCTTCCTGCTGCAGGGTCTGGATACGTTGCAGATGTTCCGGGCGCACCCGCAGTCTCGCTTCCAGGCTATCCTCCCGGTCTGTTCCCATGATTGCGTAAAACATCCTCACTAACCCCCTCTTGTCCGTCGTCAGGAATAGGAAATGTATCCCTGTCGCGTCTGCTTGGTAGGCCACATTCGCGGGTTCCCCCTAAACGGGGCGAGAATTGGGCCGGAAACCGCCACGGTACCACAACAGTCGGATTAAAGCCGGGTTTAGCGACAACAATCCGACCAAGTATTGCGGGTTTAAGGTAGAATGATCAGATGTATTCACGTTATGACCTGCATTCACACTCTACCGCGTCGGACGGAACCCTGACACCCGCGGAACTGGTGCAAATGGCCGGACGAGCCGGGCTCGAGGTACTGGCACTGACCGATCACGACACCCTGGACGGGATTGAGGAAGCCGCCGCCGCCGCGGTTGCCGCCGGTATCGCCCTGGTGCCGGGGGTGGAGATCTCGGTCACCTGGAACCGTCATCTGGTCCACATCGTCGGACTGGGGGTGGAAACGGGGTGTGAGACGTTGCGCAACGGTCTGCGGTATCTGCAGAAGGTGCGCCAGGAGCGGGCCGAGGAGATAGGGCGCAGGCTGGAGAAACAGGGTATCGAGGGCGCCTACGCCGGTGCCCGGGCGCTCTCCAACGGCCGTCTCATCGGCCGTGGCCATTTTGCGCGGTTTCTGCTGGATGAAGGCTATGCGGCGGACAGGCGCAAGGTGTTCCAGCGCTATCTGGGGCAGGGTAAACCGGGATATGTGGCGGGTGAATGGGCCGAGCTGGAGGAGGCGGTTTCCTGGATCCATGCGGCCGGAGGGCAGGCGATAATCGCGCACCCTGCCAGCTACCCCCTGACCAATACCAAGCTGAACCGGCTCGTGGGTGAATTCATCGAGGCCGGCGGTGACGGGCTGGAGGTTATATCCGGTACCCATAACCGGGAGGAGATTTCCAATATGGCCCGTCTGGCGCAAAGGTTCGACCTGCTGGCCTCGGTGGGTTCGGACTACCATGGCCGGGAAACCCCCTGGATCGACCTCGGACGGCTCGCAACCTTGCCGGAAGGCCTGAAACCGGTATGGTACGACTGGCGGGAGCGGGGGATCGCGCTTTCCGCGTAGATGAGTTCGCTGTTTAAACGCCATGGCCCAGTTTTTCCAGATTCATCCGGACAACCCCCAGCCGCGTCTGATTCGTCAGGCGGTGGAGATCATCAGGCAGGGGGGATTGATCATCTATCCCACCGATTCCAGCTATGCCCTGGGCTGCCAGATGGGCAATAAACGTGCGATGGATCGAATCTCCGCGATTCGCCGCCTGGACGACAAACACAACTTCACCCTGGTTTGCCGGGATCTGTCGGAGATCGCCACCTATGCCCGGGTGGGAAATCAACAGTATCGCCTGCTGAAGACCCTCACCCCCGGTCCCTACACCTTTATCCACAAGGCCACCAAGCAGGTACCCCGGCGGCTGCAGAACGAGAAGCGTAAAACCATCGGCATCCGTATCCCCGATAACGCCATCGCCCTGGCGCTGCTGGAGGAGTTGGGGGAGCCCCTGATGAGTTCCACCCTGATTCTGCCGGGGGAAGAGCTGCCCATGACCGATCCCTATGAGATGCGCGATATCCTCGGTCACGAAGTGGATCTGGTGATAGACGGCGGTTATTGCGGGTTCGAGCCCACCACGGTGGTGATTCTGGATGAGGAAACGCCGGTAGTGGCCCGCAGGGGCAAGGGCGACTGTTCGCTGCTTCAGGAGCAGGAATAACGCCCTGTCCGCGATCCTTCCGACCGGTATAATCCCCTCATGGAAAGCCTGAATATCATACAACGTATCGCGGTATTGGCCTTACCGGTGCTTTTCGCCATCACCATCCACGAAGCCGCGCACGCCTGGGTAGCGGGACGGTTGGGGGACAACACCGCGCGAATGCTGGGGCGGGTAACCGCGAATCCTCTGCGCCATATCGACCCCCTGGGAACGGTCATCCTGCCGCTTCTGATGTTCCTGTTCACCCAATTTTTGTTCGGCTGGGCCAAGCCCGTCCCGGTGAACGGCAGGAACTTCAAGAATCCGCATAAGGATATGGGTCTGGTGGCCTTGGCCGGTCCTTCCGCGAATCTGTTAATGGCCCTCTGCTGGGCGCTTCTGGCAAAGGTGGGAGAACTGGTCTATCCGTTTTCCGAGTGGATTGCGCTGCCGCTGATACTGATGGGAGGCGCGGGGGTATTTATCAATGCGTTGCTCATGGCGCTCAATATGCTGCCCATCCCGCCCCTGGATGGGGGCAGGGTGTTGACCGCGCTGCTGCCACCCAGATATTCAGCGACCATTTCCCGGCTGGAACCGTACGGCATGTTCATTGTGATCGGTTTGTTGGTTTCCGGTCTGCTCAGCTATCTGCTTTGGCCCATTATCGGGTTGACCGTTGCCATTCTGCCGGCCTCTGATATTGTCGTACAAGCTATTGAGATACTGCTTCAACCAAGCTAAAGAGGAATAAAATTGAATCCTGTTCCCGCACAGCATGCGCGAGTCCTTTCCGGTATGCGGCCCACCGGCCGCCTTCATCTCGGCCATTATCACGGCGTACTGAAAAACTGGGTCAAGCTTCAGCATGAGTACGAGTGTTTCTTCTTCGTTGCCGACTGGCACGCCCTGACCACCCACTATGACGATCCCGGCATCATCCAGGAGAGCGTCTGGGAGATGGTGATCGACTGGATGGCGGCCGGCGTCAATCCCGGAGAGGCGAAGCTTTTTATCCAGTCCCTGGTGCCGGAACATGCGGAGTTCCATCTGCTGCTGTCCATGATCACCCCCCTGGGATGGCTGGAACGGGTGCCGAGCTACAAGGATCAGCAGGAAAAACTCAAGGAGAAGGATCTGGCCACCTACGGGTTTCTCGGGTATCCATTGCTGCAGTCCGCGGATATCCTGATTTACAAGGCGGGCCTGGTGCCGGTAGGGGAGGACCAGGTGGCGCACGTGGAACTGACCCGTGAGGTGGCACGCCGCTTCAATCACATCTATGGCCGAGAGGCCGGTTTCGAAGAGGCCGCGGAGCAGGCCGTAAAGAAGATGGGCAAAAAGAACGCCAAGCTATATTCGGGGTATCGCAGGGCCTATCAGGAGCAGGGGGACCAGGACGCCCTGGCCGCCGCCCGCGCCCTGCTGGAAGGACAACAGAACCTGACGGTGGGGGACAGAGAACGGCTTTTCGGCTATCTCGAAGGGGGTGGTCGTATCATTCTGCCGGAACCTCAGCCCCTGTTGACCCAGGCCTCCAAGATGCCGGGGTTGGACGGCCATAAGATGTCCAAATCCTACGGCAATACCATTGCCCTTAGGGACGAGCCGGAGGTGGTGGAAAACGCCCTGCGCACCATGCCCACGGATCCGAGCCGGGTGCGCCGCAACGATCCGGGTGATCCGGAAAAGTGCCCGGTTTGGGAATTCCACAAGATCTATTCCGATGACTCTGTCAAAAGCTGGGTACAGGAAGGCTGCCGCACCGCCGGCATCGGCTGTATCGAATGTAAACAGACAGTGATCGACGATGTGCTGCGGGAACTCAATCCCATCCAGGAACGGGCGCGGGAATTCCAGGAACAGCCGGAACTGGTGCGCAACATCATCGCCGAGGGGTGTGAAGAGGCCCGGGACATGGCGCAGGACACCCTGGATGAGGTACGGCAGGCCATGTCGTTGTACTATCGCTGAATTATGAGTGAGACTGAACACAATCCACAGGAGTCCCACCCGGAGCAGGAGGAGATGCCGTTTGCGGTGGTCCAGGGCGAGCCCTGGTCAACCCTGCCCAAGGATCTCTATATCCCACCCGATGCCCTGGAGGTGTTTCTGGACGCCTTCGAGGGGCCGTTGGACCTTCTGCTCTATCTGATCAAGCGCCAGAATCTGGATATTCTGGATATCCCCATCGCCCAGATCACCGCCCAATACATGGAGTACGTCGATCTGATGAAGGAGATACGCCTGGAGCTGGCGGCGGAATACCTGGTGATGGCTGCCATGCTGGCGGAGATCAAATCCCGTATGCTTCTGCCGCGACATGAAGAGGCGGAGAGCGACGAAGAGGATCCGCGGGCGGAATTGATCCGTCGTCTGCAGGAGTATGAACGTTACAAGCAGGCGGCGGAGGATCTCGACGTCCTGCCGCGTATGGGAAGAGATGTGTTTCAGACCGAGGTGGATGTTCCGGAGAGGACCGTGGAACGGCGTCATCCGGATGTGGATCTGCGCGATCTGATATTTGCCATGCGGGAGGTAATGCACCGGGCCGAACTGTTCTCCCAGCACCATGTGCAGATGGAACCCCTTTCCATGCGTGAACGTATGTCGCAGATCCTGGACAGGGTCCGTACAGATACCTTCACCGCCTTTATAGAACTCTTTACTCTCGAAGAGGGCAGACTGGGCGTGGTGGTGACCTTCCTGGCCATCCTGGAACTGTTGAAGGACTCCCTCATAGAAATGGTCCAGGCGGAGCCGTTTGGGGCGATACATTTGAAAGCAGTTAACAGTTAACAGTTGTCAGTTAACAGCGGTCAGTTACCGTGAACTGAAAACTGATTACTGAAGACTGAAAACTTCTAAAGGAACAAACTTGGTAGAGCAAAAAATCAAATACATCGTGGAAGCGGCGCTGCTGGCGGCGGGCGGCCCCCTGAGCGTCGATAACCTGCTGGAACTGTTTTTGCCGGATGAGAGACCGGAGCGGAAAACGGTGCGTGAGGCGTTGGCGGAACTGAGCGGAGAGTATGAGGGACGGGCGATCCAACTGGTAGAGGTCGGCAGCGGTTTTCGCATCAACGTACGGGCGGACTTCTCACCCTGGATATCCCGTCTCTGGGAGGAACGGCCGCCGCGGTATTCCAGAGCCTTGCTGGAAACACTGGCGTTGATCGCTTACCGTCAACCCATCACTCGCGGCGAGATCGAGGATATTCGCGGAGTGAGTGTCAGCAGTAATATCGTCAAGACACTTATGGAACGGGAGTGGGTTCGCGAGGTGGGTCACCGCGACGTGCCGGGAAAGCCGGCATTGCTGGCCACTACCCGGGAGTTCCTGGACTACTTCGGTCTGAAAGGGTTGGAGGAGCTACCCACCCTTGCTGAGATAAAGGATCTGGATTCCATCAACTGCGAGCTGGAATTGGAAGTCATTCCGGATGAAGAACATCAGCCGACCCTGGACGGGGAATCGGCCCCGGCGGAAGACGAAGGGACGGAACCCGTTACGGATGAGATGCCGCAGGCTATCGACCCCGAAACGCCGATGGACCCGGAGGCGGTGGAGGAAGAGGAACAGGAACTGCAGGCGTCTACCGAGGAAACCACAGGGATGGATGAATTCCGGGAGGAAATTGAAGACCTGAGCGATACGGAAGGCGGGGCGGAAGAGGAGAAAGACGTCACTCATGGGTGACAAACACGCGATCTCCAGAGGCGAGCGGCTGCAAAAGCTGCTCGCCAATGCCGGATTCGGTTCCCGCCGGGAGATCGAACGCTGGATCGAGGCCGGCCGGGTTAAGGTTAACGGTAAGGTGGCACACCTGGGTGACAGGGTGAATCCCCAGGATCTCATCCAGATCGATGACCGACGTATCCGAGCGGAGCAGGTGGAGAGCGTGGAGCGTCGGGTCATCCTCTACAACAAACCCGAGGGAGAGCTGGTCACCCGTTACGACCCGGAGGGACGGCCCACGGTATTTAAACGGTTACCCAAACTGCATCGAGGGCGTTGGATCGCGGTCGGACGTCTCGATATCAACAGCAGCGGCCTGCTGCTATTCACCACGGACGGGGAACTGGCCAATCGTCTGATGCATCCCGCCCGTCCCATCGAGCGGGAGTATGCTGTCCGTGTACTGGGTGAGGTGAAAGAAGAACAATTTCAGCAGTTGGTCCAAGGTGTGACGCTGGAAGACGGTCCCGCCCGTTTCGAGGAGATCGTTGAATCCGGGGGCGAGGGTGCGAATCGCTGGTTCCACGTGGTCATCATGGAGGGTAGAAACCGGGAGGTGCGCCGTCTGTGGGAGGCGGTGGGCGCCAAGGTTAATCGCCTCAAGCGGGTTCGTTTCGGACCGGTGATGCTCGACAGCCGGCTGTTGGCGGGGCGTTGGCGAGAGGCGACACCGGAGGAGGTCGGGCAGTTGCTGGAGACGGTAGGATTGAAATCCCGTCAGGGACGGGAAAGACCTAAAGCCGGTCGCGAGAAAATACCGGGCCGACGGGCGGAGGGTGTTAAGCGGCCGCGTCGACCGTCTCCCGGGGAATCACGGAGACGATGAGTTTTTCTCCGTCCCGCGAGGAACTGCTGAGGGTATTTGATCGTTTACTAAGTCGGTATGGCCGCCAGGGCTGGTGGCCCGCGGAGAGCACGTTCGAGGTAATGATCGGCGCCATCCTTACCCAGAATACCGCCTGGTCCAATGTGGAACGGGCCATCCGGAATCTGAAGGACGCGGGCGTACTCTCTTTTCGGGAGTTACCTGCAGTTCCCAAAGCACGACTGTCGGAGTTGATCCGTCCCGCCGGATATTTCAATGTTAAAGCGGAGCGGCTCCTGGACTTCTGTGGTTTTCTAATCGAAAACGGCGGAGAGTGCGCCCTGCGGGAGATGGATACCGGCGCCCTGCGGAAGGTGCTGCTGTCGGTAAAGGGTATCGGGCCGGAAACGGCGGACGATATATTGCTTTATGCGTTCGAGCGTCCGGTATTCGTCATCGATGCCTATACCCGTCGCATCTTCTCCCGCTTGGGGCTGGCACAGGGGGATGAAGACTATGAGTCATTGCGGGCTGGTTTCGAATCGGCTCTCGGCCCTCATGTCAAACGTTACAATGAATACCATGCACTGCTGGTACGTCATGCCAAAGAGGCATGCGCCGGGCGTAAACTTCGTTGCGAGACCTGTTGTCTGGAAGAAATTTGCGCAAAACACGACCTCCCAGGAATGAATCCCGGGTAGGCCGGCAAGACAAAAAACGCCGTATTACAGCTCTATCATCTGCACATTGGCCGCATGGAGTCCCTTTGGCCCTTCATTGATATCGAACTGGATCTTCTGGCCCTCTTTCAGGGTCTTATACCCGTCCATTTCGATAGCAGAGAAATGGATGAAAACATCCTGTTCCCCTTCATCCGGCGTGACAAAGCCATAACCCTTGGCGTTGTTGAACCATTTTACGGTACCTGTAGCCATATTTCCTGCTCCTCCTACTGCAACATCTTCGAGATACTATTCCGGACGGAATTTTGTTTTTGTATGGGTACTGTGTCTGTGGGGGAGGGTACATTCCCTGCCGTTTCCCCAGAGTCGCCTAGGTGGGAATTACCGCCCGGAATCTGAACAGTATAGCCCTAGTGAATTCCTGGTCAAATAGCACTTGGAGACCTCCGGGCGGAAAGGAATCAAAGCATCGACGGTGTTATCCCTGCAATTACTGTAGAAATCTTTCAAAGGCGATGGAAAAAAATATGTAAAATTACGTAAAATCAATAAGAAAACGACCGGTTTTAAAGTAGAATATAATATTAAAACAGCTTCCTGGACGGGCTGAGCGCAGCAGCATCGGATAGGAAATTCGGCTAGAATTTCGCATATGGCAGATCTCCCAAAAGAAGAAAACGAGAGCGGTCTCGCGGTACAGGAGGACAAACCGAAACTAAAACGTCCCTCCATGTACAAGGTGATACTGCTCAACGATGATTACACCCCGATGGATTTTGTGGTGGAGGTATTGGAGTCTTTTTTCCAGATGGACCGGAGTAAGGCTACCCAGGTGATGTTGCATGTGCACACCCGCGGTATGGGGATATGCGGGTTATTCACCTACGATATCGCGGAGACCAAGGTGGCTCAGGTGAACGACTACTCCCGAACTAATCAGCATCCATTGCTTTGTACCATGGAAGAGGCATAAGCGAATTATTTGCCGTCGGGCAGGTCTAACTGTGACGAAAGCGGTAGTGGTAAAGGTGAACTCATTCCCATGTTAAGTAAAGAACTCGAATTTACCCTCAATCAGGCCTTCAGACAGGCCAGAGAGAGCCAGCATGAGTTCATGACGGTGGAACATCTTTTACTGGCGTTGCTGGATAACCCGACGGCAGTGGAAGTTCTGAGGGGATGCGGGGCGGATACCTCCAGCCTGCGTCAGGAAGTGAACAGCTTCATCAATGAGACCACGCCTCTGCTCCCCAATGGGGAAGAGCAGGAGACGCAACCCACCCTGGGTTTCCAGAGGGTGTTACAGCGGGCCGTCTTTCATGTCCAGTCGTCCGGGCGAAAAGAGGTCACCGGTGCCAACGTCCTGGTGGCGATCTTCAGCGAACAGGAATCTCATGCGACCTACCTGCTGGGTAAGCAGGGCATAACACGCCTGGACGTGGTCAACTATATATCCCACGGCGTACCCAAGATCCACGATGACGGTGAGCGAGAGGATATATCTCCCGCGGTGGAGGATGAGGAAGGAGCGGCGGATCCGGCCCGGACTCCGTTGGAGAACTACGCAACCAACCTGAACGAGCGGGCGGAACTTGGGAAGATCGATCCCCTGATCGGGCGTAAGTCTGATATAGAACGTATCACCCAGATTCTCTGCCGGCGGCAGAAAAACAACCCGTTGCTGGTGGGAGAGGCCGGTGTCGGCAAGACCGCCATTGTCGAAGGACTGGCGAGGATGGTAGTGGAAGAGGAAGTGCCTGACATTCTCTCGCACTGCACAATATATGCACTTGATCTGGGCAGCCTGGTGGCAGGTACCAAATACCGGGGTGATTTTGAGAAACGTCTGAAGGCGGTTCTGGCGCAGCTTAAGAAAGAGCCTGAAGCAATCCTTTTCATCGATGAGATCCACACCATAATCGGGGCCGGTGCGGCTTCCGGTGGTGTTATGGATGCCTCGAATCTGATCAAGCCTGTCCTGGCTTCGGGAGAACTGCGTTGTATCGGCTCCACCACCTATCAGGAATTCCGCGGAATTTTTGAGAAAGATCGAGCATTGGCGCGACGTTTTCAGAAGATCGATATCAAGGAACCGTCGGTGGAAGAGACGGTGGATATTTTGATCGGTCTAAAAAGCCGCTTCGAAGAGCATCACCAGGTACGTTATACCGATGAAGCACTGCGCGCGGCGGTGGATCTCTCGGAGCGCTATATCAATGACCGGCACCTGCCGGACAAGGCGATAGATGTCATCGACGAGGCGGGGGCCAACGTGCAGCTGCAGGATTCCGCGACCCGTATCCAGGAGATCGGTGTGCCTGAGATCGAGGATATCGTGGCAAAAATCGCGCGTATTCCGCCCCAGAGTGTTTCCCTGTCGGATATCGAAGCCCTGCGTAACCTGGATCGGGATCTGAAGATGGTGGTGTTTGGACAGGAGGAAGCCATCGATACCCTTACCTCCGCCATGCGTATCAGCCGCACCGGTCTGGGGGCGGAGCAGAAACCGGTGGGGTCCATGCTGTTTGCGGGACCGACCGGTGTCGGTAAAACCGAGGTGGCCCGCCAGCTTGCACGTATTCTCGGTTTGAAACTGATCCGCTTTGATATGTCGGAATATATGGAGCGGCATACGGTTTCGCGGCTCATCGGCGCACCCCCGGGTTATGTGGGTTATGACCAGGGCGGATTGCTGACGGAGGAGATCAACAAACACCCCCATTCAATACTGCTGCTGGACGAGATTGAGAAGGCCCATCCGGACGTGTTCAATCTCCTGTTGCAGGTTATGGATCACGGCACCCTCACCGACAATAACGGCCGCAAGGCGGATTTTCGTAACGTGGTAATTATCATGACGACCAACGCCGGTGCCGAGGAGATGAGCCGGCGTTCCATAGGGTTCGCCGCTCAGGATCACTCCAGCGACGGCATGGAGGCTATTAAGCGGATGTTTTCCCCCGAGTTTCGAAATCGCCTGGATGCGGTAGTACAGTTCAATTCACTGTCACCGGAGGTCATTCAGCATGTGGTTGACAAGTTTCTGTTCGAGCTGGAAGGACAGTTGGAGCAGAAAGGGGTATTCCTGGAAGTGGATCAGGAGGTCAAGGCATGGATGGCGAAACACGGCTATGACGATAAGATGGGTGCCCGCCCCATGTCGCGCCTGATTCGGGAAAAAATCAGCAAACCGTTGGCGGAAGAACTGCTTTTCGGTGAACTGGCCGAGGGCGGTGTGGTGCGGATCAGGATTACTGACGGGGAACTGGCTTTTGAACTGGAGGGCCGCGTCGTTCACTGAGCGGGATCACGCGACTGCTCCCGGCGGATTTTCAACGAGCGCGGTAGGTGATTCGGCCTTTGCTCAGATCATAGGGGGTCAGCTGGACGGTAACCTTGTCACCCGTAAGGATGCGGATATAGTGCTTACGCATCTTGCCCGAGATATGGGCCGTTACGACATGACCGTTTTCCAGTTCAACGCGGAACATGGTGTTGGGAAGGGTCTCGACCACGGTCCCTTCCATCTCGATAAAATCTTCTTTCGCCATTCGGTTTCCTTTGCTACCTACTGCTTAATTTGCGGGCGGCAGTATACCACAAGCGGACTAAAACGAACCTATTAGAGTTCCGACAGGTCGCCCGAGGAAGAATCCGGCACGGGAAAATCGATCGGTTCATTCGGTTGAAATTCACGCCAGGCCCCGTTGTGCAGCAGTTGCAGCGGGCGGTACTCCTTCTTGTATTCCATTTTCCGGCAACCTGGGATCCAGAAACCGAGATAGAGCCAGTCCAGACGTCGCCGCCTGGCCTCCTCGATCTGCCGCAGGATGCAGAATACCCCCGGGCTTTCACCGGCTCTTCCCGGTTCAAAAAAGGTGTAGACCGCGGAGAGTCCCGTGGGAAGCAGATCCGTTACCGCAACGGCCAGCAGTTTCCGGTTCCGGCGTACCTCCACGAACAGCGTGTCACCCCAGGGACTGATAAGGAAACGGGTGAAGTCATCGGGCGTCGGAGAGGACATCTCGCTTCCGGGATGGCGGGTCTCGATATAGCGACAGTAAAGATCGAAGTATTCCGCATCGAACCGCGCCGGATGGATCGAGACCTGCGCGCCATCACTCAGCCGTTCCCATGTTCTGCGTTGGTTGCGCCGCGGCTGGAAACGGTCGACAGGTATGCGAATGGGAACGCAGGACCGGCAGTCCCCGCAATAGGGACGGTAAAAGTCGTTACCGCTGCGGCGGAAACCCAGGTTCAACAGGGCATCGTAGAGATCGCTGCTCTTTTCCATCTGGGGGTCCACCACCAGCGTGCGGGCCGTCCTCTCTGGAAGATACTGACAAGGATGGGCAGTGGTACGGAACAGCCTGACCTGACGGTGCTCCATGCTCATCCCGGGCGACCTCCCCCGGCAACCGGAAGCGGCCTGGAACGAGCCGCATGCCAGGCATCAGCCGATAGGGGGCGTGCAACGGCCTCCCGCAGTATCGCGCTAAACCGGTGACGTGGAATCTCTTCAGCGCCAAGAGAGACCAGATGCTGAGAATAGACCTGGCAATCGATCAGTTGACAACCCCAGGAGGCCAGATAACGGGCCAGACAGACCAGCGCTACCTTCGATGCATCACGCGCTTTGCTAAACATGGATTCTCCAAAAAACACTCTCCCTGTGGAGACCCCGTAGAGTCCCCCGACCAACTCCTCATGCAACCATATCTCGATGGAGTGGGCATGTCCCGCCTGATGAAGATTTTCGTAGGCGCTGATCATTTCCTTCGTGATCCATGTCTCACCTTCATCATAACGCGGGGCGGCGCAGGCATGGATGACGCCACGGAAGTCGCCGTCCACGGATATTTCGAACTCTCCGTTGCGTAACGTCTTACGCAGGCTTCGGGAAATCTTCAGGCGATCCGGAAACAGCACGAGTCGCGGATCGGGTGACCACCAGAGAATCGGTTGACCTTCGCTGTACCAGGGGAATATGCCGTTGCGGTATGCGTTCAGCAGACGTGTCGGCGAAAGATCCCCGCCTACCGCCAACAGCCCGTTCGGCTCTCGCTGCGCCAGCTCTACCGGGGGAAAGGGGGCATCCGGATTGCCGGGATCAAGGAAATACAACATGTTGGTTCAGGTCGGTTCCTACCCGTACCGTATGGGTAGCGGGATATTCCAGGTTTCAGCCTGCTTCTCCGTGTCTGCTACACTACGCTTGCTCAGGTGCCGAAACACAGCGGCCGTGGCTGTGAATGAGATCAAGTATGACAGAAGACGTTTTAAAGCTCGAGGTTGGCGACGTTGTGCAACTTCAGCTCATCTCTCCGGACAAGGATGATCGCTATACGGTATCGGTGATCGGGTATCTGCCCGGGGGAAGCGTTCTGGTGACCGCACCAACCGTAAATGGCAAAATCCAGTTTATCCGGGAAGATCAGAGATTTGCCGTGCGTATGCTGCGTGGAAGCCAGGTTTACGGATTCGTAACCAAGGTGTTGCACACGGCGGTGAAACCGTACCCCTATCTCCACCTCAGTTTTCCGGGAGAGGTGGAATGTATAACCGTTCGCGAAGCGGATCGGGTAGAGACCAATATCCCGGCGCTGGTGCGTAACACCAAACGGCCGGACGAGAAGGAGTTCTGGCAACCTGTATTTATCAAGGACCTGAGTACCACCGGGGCACGGCTTGAGAGCGTCACCACCTTAGGCGAAGAAGGTGAGACCCTGCAGCTTCGGTTCAAACTGGACGTATGTGAGGCGGAAGAGGGGATCGAATTGTTTGCGGGTATATGCAGCCAGATACTGCGCAAAAGCGATGATGAAGGCAAGGCCCCTCGCTATATAACCGGGGCCCGATTCAAAATGCTCAACCGATACCAGAAGGTCCTGTTGCACGACCATGTCCTGGAACAGCGTCTGGGGGGGGATTGATTCCGATAAGGCAAGCAGGGCCGGCTGTGCCCGTCGAAATCACCTCGGCCGAATGGCGGGTGAAGCCCGCCCCCTCCTGAGACCGGAGGTTTCTTAAGATTCAGCCTCCAGGGAATCCAGGAATTTTTCCGCATCCAGTGCCGCCATACAGCCGGCACCGGCCGAGGTTATGGCCTGTTTATAGACCTGATCCATTACATCTCCCGCCGCGAAGACACCCTCGATGCTGGTCTGCATGGCCATTCCCGCGGTACCGCTTCTGACCTTGAGATAGCCGTTCTCCATCTCCAACTGACCGTTGAAGATCTCCGTGTTGGGCTTATGGCCGATGGCGATAAAAACGCCCTGCAGTTCGATTTCCTTGGTGGAGCCGTCCTTTACGTTCTTGATGCGTATTCCGGTTACACCGGTATTGTCACCAAGCACCTCGTCCAGGACATGATCCCATTCGATTTTGACATTCCCTTCCCGGGATTTCTGGATGAGTTGATCCGCCAGGATCTTTTCCGAACGGAATTTGTCGCGCCGGTGGACGATGGTCACTTCGTCGGCGATGTTGGAGAGATAGAGGGCTTCTTCCACCGCCGTATTACCGCCGCCGATCACGGCTACCTTCTGATTCCGATAGAAGAAGCCGTCGCAGGTGGCACAGGCCGAGACGCCGCGGCCCTTGAACGCCTCTTCCGATTCCAGGCCCAGGTATTGCGCCGAGGCGCCGGTGGCGATTATCAGTGCATCGCAGGTATAGACTCCCTGGTCCCCGGTCAGGCGGAAGGGGCGCTGGGTCAGTTCCGCAGTATGAATATGGTCAAAGATCACCTCGGTGTTAAAGCGTTCCGCATGTTTAAGCATACGATCCATGAGTTCCGGCCCCTGGACGCCCTGGAAATCACCCGGCCAGTTATCCACCTCGGTGGTGGTGGTGAGTTGCCCCCCCTGTTCCATGCCGGTGATCAGTACCGGACTCAGATTGGCCCTGGCGGCGTACACGGCGGCTGTGTAACCCGCGGGTCCGGAGCCAAGAATAAGCAGACGGCAATGCTTTGTTTCGCTCATGTATAATCACTCCGTTTATGAAAGTAGTCGGATCTCAGCGGGCGAATTCCGCGGTGGGCGAAGATCACGGACATGGTACGTAATGTTTTTCTGATGGTCTAGGAACTATCTCGAGATACCGCGCGGACCGTATATCGGCCGCACCTCTCGGGTGGTTTCAGACTGTTTCCGCCTATATGGTGGCAATTTCACTGAGTTAAAGGAGAAGGGATGCTAATCGGTATTCCAAAGGAGATAAAACCCCAGGAAGGGAGGGTTGGATTGGTTCCGGAAGCCTGTGCCGAACTCATTAAGGATGGCCACGAGGTGTTCCTGGAAAGCGGTGCCGGGGACGCCAGCGGTTTTTCCGACCAACACTACCGATCGCTGGGTGTGGAGATCCTGCCCGATGCAAAATCCGTTTACGGTCGCGCCGAGCTGTTGATCAAGGTCAAGGAGCCCATCGGGGAGGAGCTGGAGATGCTGCGCGCGGACCATCTCCTGTTCTGTTTTCTGCACCTGGCGGCCATGCCGGATCTGTTGCAACGCCTGTTGTATATCGGCCTCACGGCCGTCGCTTTCGAAACCGTGCAGGAAGCCGACGACCTGCCCATCCTCGCGCCCATGAGTGATATCGCCGGGCGGTTGGCAGTACAGATCGGCACCACGCTTCTGCACCGTCCGCAGGGGGGCAAGGGCATGCTGCTGGGTGGTCTGCCCGGCACGGAACGTGGCAGGGTGGTCATCCTGGGCGGCGGGAACGTGGGTGAAAACGCCGCCCGGGTGGCCTCGGCCCTGGGGGCGGAAGTGACGGTATTTGACAAAAACCGCCGGAAACTCGCCGCCTTGCGCACCCTGGGAGCGAATATCACCGCCCTCTACCCCTATCGGGAACTGATCGACAGGGCCGTTCGTCAAGCCGATCTGCTTATCGGAGCGGTTTTGATCACGGGAGCCAAGGCCCCGCGCCTGGTATCGGCCGCGCAGGTGGCCTCCATGGAGGCGGGGAGCGTGATCGTCGACGTGGCGGTGGATCAGGGGGGATGTATCGAAACCACCCGTCCCACCACCTATGAGGCCCCCACCTTCAAGCAATCCGGGGTCACCCATTTCTGTGTCACCAACATGCCGGGAGCCGTCCCCAGGAGCGCCTCCCAGGCCCTCTCCGCCGCCGTGATACCCTACGTGAAGATACTGGCCGGTGACGGATGGGAGAAGAATCCGGCACTAAGTTCCGGAATAAATGTCAAGAATGGAGAGATAATCCTTGGGGCGTTGCGGGACGGGGCGAAGGGCGTCTAGGGGGATATTTCGGTAGACGCCGGGGTAATATTTTTTATTAATAAAATAGACTAAATATCACTTATAACTATATAATATTTAAATTATTATTAGGAATTACTGAATCTTGCGCCAAGCCAGTAAAACTCAACAGGAACCCCTGGTGTCCCACGTGAACAGACGCCTGCGCGAAGGCGCCATGCTGCTGCTGCTGGCGATCGGGGCCTACCTGCTGCTCTCATTGGTCACCTTCTCGGTAAACGATCCCGGTTGGTCCTATACCGGGGCACAGCGGGAGGTGTTGAACGCCGGGGGGCGGGTGGGCGCCTGGATCGCGGATGTTTTCCTAAACCTCTTCGGGTTTCTGGCCTATCTGTTACCGCTGATGGTGGCCTGGAGCGGCTGGCTCATATTCAAAGAGCGTAATCCCGACGATTCCCTTAACCTGAGCGTACTCGCCCTGCGCTGGTCCGGCTTTCTGGTGACCCTCATAGCCGGTTGTACCCTCGCGGCCATGCATATCTCACAGTTCAGCATCCCACTCCCGACGGGGAGCGGAGGAATCCTCGGAAGCTCCCTCATGGGGCCCTTGGTGGGGATATTCAGCAATATCGGTGGAACACTGCTGCTGCTTGCCCTGTTTCTTAGCGGTTTCACCCTCTTTACCGGGGTCTCCTGGATCGCGGTGATGGACAAGACCGGTGGGATGACCCTCGCCTTATTCCGCCGACTGATCCATTTGCGCGATCTGTGGCAGGACCGGCAGACCGCGAAGATGGCCCGGCGCGAGCGCAGCGAGGCGGTCAGGATCGAACAGAAACGGCGGGAGAAGCAGAAACCGCCCAAGATCGAACCGGTCATCAAACAGGTAAAACCGAGCGAACGGGCGCAGAAGGAGCAGCAGACCCAGCTATTCCAGGGTCGCGGCGGAGAAAAGCTGCCCCCGCTGGCGCTCCTCGATCCGGTGCAGACGGTGGGACACGGCTACACCAAGGAGGCCCTGGAAGCCATGTCCCGGCAGGTTGAGCTCAAGCTTAGAGATTTCGGTATCGAGGCGGAAGTGGAGGCGGTCCATCCGGGACCGGTGATCACTCTGTTCGAGGTGCAACTCGCACCCGGTACCAAGGTGAGCCGTATTACCAATCTTGCGAAAGACCTGGCACGCGCCCTGTCTACCATCAGCGTCCGTGTGGTGGAGGTGATTCCCGGGAAATCGGTGATCGGCATCGAGATCCCGAATGAGCAGCGGGAAATGGTTTATCTCAGCGAGGTGCTGAAGTCCGAGGCCTATGAGAGTTCCAAGTCCCCCCTGACTCTCGGGCTGGGCAAGGACATCGCCGGAAACCCCGTTGTAGCCAACCTGGCGCGGATGCCCCATGTGCTGATCGCCGGGACCACGGGATCCGGTAAATCGGTGGCGATCAACGCCATGGTGTTGAGCCTGTTGTACAAATACACCCCGGAAGACGTCCGTCTCATCATGGTGGACCCGAAAATGCTGGAGCTATCGGTATATGAGGGTATTCCCCACCTCCTGACACCGGTGGTTACCAACATGAAGGAGGCTGCCAACGCCCTGCGCTGGTGCGTGTTGGAGATGGAACGCCGCTATCGGCAGATGGCGGCCATGGGGGTGCGGAACATCAGCGGCTTCAACAAAAAGATCAAGGAGGCGGAAGCGAACGGGGAGACAGTACCCAATCCCCTTTATCAGCCGGATTCCGTCGATCCGCTGGAAGGGATGGAACAGCTGGCGCATCTGCCCTATATCGTCGTAATCATCGACGAACTGGCTGACCTGATGATGGTGGTGGGCAAGAAGGTGGAGGAGTTGATCGCCCGCCTTGCCCAGAAGGCCCGTGCCGCAGGAATACATCTCCTGCTGGCCACCCAGCGTCCTTCCGTGGATGTCATTACCGGCCTGATCAAGGCCAACATCCCGACCCGTATCGCCTTTCAGGTCTCGTCCCGGGTGGATTCCAGGACCATTCTGGACCAGATGGGCGCGGAGCAGCTGTTGGGACACGGGGACATGCTTTACCTTCCGCCGGGTAACGCCCTGCCACAGCGCATCCACGGCGCTTATGTGGACGACAACGAGGTCCACCGGGTGGTGAGCCATCTGGCGAAATCCGCCGAGCCCGAATATGTGGACGAGATCCTGCGGGGGACGGTGGAGCCGATCCCCGGGCTGCCGTCGGAAAGCGGCGTGGACCTGGAGGATGCCGATCCCCTCTATGACGAGGCGGTACGGATCGTGACCGAGACCCGCCGCGCATCCATCTCCGGCGTACAACGTCGTCTCAAAATCGGCTATAACCGGGCAGCCCGCATGATCGAGGAGATGGAACGTACCGGCATCGTCGGCCCCCAGGAATCCAACGGTAATCGCCAGGTACTGGCCCCGCCACCCCCCGAGTTGTGATTATGAGAATACCAACCCCTTTGCTTAAACTAGCAGTCGGTGTGGGACTGCTGCTTATCTGTGCCGGCGGTGCTTGGGCGGGATCCGGTTCCGAGCAGATGCGGACATTTCTAAAAAGCAACCAGACCCTCCAGGCCAGGTTCACTCAGTCGGTGTTGAATGAAGAGGAGCAACGGGCGGTCCAGGCTCAGGGTGTAATCTATATCCACCGGCCGGGGCGTCTGCGCTGGGATTATCAGGAACCCTATGTTCAGCATATCGTCGCCGACGGCAGGCAGGTATGGATCTATGATCCGGAACTGGAACAGGCCAGCACCCAGTCGCAGAAAAATGCCTTCAACGGTACACCCGCCCTCCTGCTCAGTAGCGATGACGCCGTGGAGGAGCATTTCGAAGTGGTCGATATCGGGAGCAGTCAGGGGCTGGATTGGGTGGAGCTGATCCCGCGTGACCAGGAGAGTCAGTTCATACGTATCCTGTTGGCCTTCGGCGATAACGAACTGCAACGCCTGGAGATGGCGGACAAGTTCGGGCAGGTGACCCGATTCCAGTTTTACGACATGGTCTTCAACCCGAAATTGAGTGACGATCTCTTTAAACTGGACCTGCCTGACCGCTATGAGGTGTTTCAGCACTGACGTGACCGCCATGCACGGCCAGGATCTCTTCAGTGACAGTGAAAACGGGGGCACACGGCCGCTGGCGGACAGGATGCGTCCCCGGTCCCTGGAAGAGTTCCGGGGCCAGGCGCACATCATGGGGGAGGACAAACCCCTGCGCCGGGCCATCGAGTCCGACCGGCTCCATTCCATGATCTTCTGGGGTCCGCCCGGTACCGGCAAGACCACCCTCGCCAGGCTCATCGCTCACCACTCCGGGGCGCAGTTTCTTAGTCTCTCAGCGGTACTGTCCGGGGTGAAGGAGATCCGGGCCGCCGTCGACCAGGCCAGACAGGCCAAGCAGATGCAGGGCCGGCCCACCATCCTGTTTATCGACGAGGTACACCGCTTTAACAAGGCCCAGCAGGACGCCTTTCTGCCGCACGTGGAGGACGGTACCGTGGTGTTCATCGGCGCCACTACCGAGAATCCCTCGTTCGAACTCAATAACGCGCTTCTCTCCCGGGCCAGGACCTATGTCCTGAAACGGCTCGGTACGGAGGAACTGAAGCCCATTCTGGCGGAGGCCCTGAGGAACGCCGAGCGCGGGCTGGGGGCGCGCAATCTGACCCTGGCGCCGGAGCTTCTGGATCTGATGGCCGAAGCCGCGGACGGGGACGCCCGGCGCGCCCTCAACCTCCTGGAGATCGCCGCCGATCTCACCGAAGGGGAACAGATACAGCGTTCCGTGGTGGAAGAAGTGGTGTCCGGAAACGTTCGGCGTTTTGATAAGGGGGGCGATCTTTTTTACGACCAGATATCCGCCCTGCATAAGAGCGTGCGGGGAACGGCACCAGACGCGGCTCTCTACTGGCTGTGTCGTATGCTGGATGGGGGGTGCGACCCTCTCTATATCGCCCGACGGGTGGTGCGCATGGCATCGGAGGACATCGGCAACGCCGATCCCAGGGCCCTGCGGCTGGCCCTCGATGCCTGGGAGACCCAGGAACGGCTAGGCTCCCCGGAAGGGGAACTGGCCATAGCCCAGGCGGTGCTGTACATGGCCTGCGCCGCCAAGAGCAACGCCTCCTATACCGCCTTTAACGCCGCTATGAGAGACGCCGGGGAATCGGGCACCCAGGAGGTCCCGATGCACCTGCGCAACGCCCCCACGCGGCTTATGAAGGAACTGGGGCACGGCAAGGACTACCGTTACGCCCACGACGAAAAGGACGCCTACGCGGCCGGTGAGAGCTATTTCCCGGAGGAAATGGGCGAACGGCGCTACTACTATCCGGTGGACCGGGGGCTGGAGATAAAGATCGCGGAAAAACTGCACCAGTTGCGGGAGCGTGACCGGAAACAAGGGAAAGACACATAACCCTCTACCAAACCTCCAGAATAATACGCGAAGTACGCAGAGGCGCTAAGGCGCAGAGTTTTTAGAAATATGTATCCCCCGGCAAATCGGGGGACTTTGACTCCCGCCAGAGGTCTACTCCTCCGGCAAAAAAATAGGTATTGTTCAATCGCCCCGGAGGACGGGGTTCCTACCCAGAAGGGACAACAGGGCTTCCCGCCAGACCTAAAGTGCTTTGCGACTCCGCGTCTTTGCGTTCTATGCGTTGGTAACCGAGCCCGGATAGAGGCTGTGGCATAATCTACCGCTTCGCGGAATATCGTACTCGCAACCCACTCTGTGTAAAATGCGAGGCCTGTTACAGGGGAGAAACGGGGTCGTGCAGGCCACTATCGCCATTGCTATCGGAGGCGCCGCCGGTGCGCTGTTTCGCTATTGGGTATCCAGTGGCGTTTACATCTTGTTGGGGCGTGGATTCCCCTACGGCACGCTGGCGGTCAACGTACTTGGATCCCTACTCATGGGGTTCCTATACATATTTTTTCTGGAACGGATGACCGTGGGCCCGGAGATTCGGGCCGCGATCCTCATCGGGGTACTGGGGGCATTCACCACATTCTCCACCTTTTCCATGGAGACCTTTAACCTGATCGAGCAGGCGGACTATATGAAGGCCATACTCAACGTGGTCATCAGCGTACTGGCCTGCATCGCTGCCGCCTGGATGGGCGTGATGTTAGGGAGACAGATATGAATACGGCGGATGTAACCATGGTGCGCATCTATCTTACGGAAGGCGAGCATATGCTGCAGGAGCTGTTGCAACTGCTGCATGATGACGAGAAGGTTAAAGGGGTCACGGCTTTTCGCGGTATCGCGGGATTTGGAAAATCGGGCAAAATGCACTCCTCGATGCTGTTGGACGTCTCCCTTGATCTGCCGCTGGTACTGGAGTTTTTCGACCAGCCGGAGAAAGTGGAACGGGTGCTGGAACACCTGAACAGATTAATAACGCCGGGCCACATCGTTAGCTGGCCCGCCAAGGTCAATAGTGGTGATTAATACATGCTGGATCCCCGTTTACTGAGAAATGAACTGGAAGCCACGGCCGCGCAGCTTGCGCGCCGCGGCGTAGTGTTGGACCAGGAGAAGATCGCCGGTCTGGAGGCCCGACGCAAGGAACTGCAGGTTGCCGCCCAGGAACTGCAGAACGAGCGCAATACCCGTTCCAAGTCCATAGGCAAGGCGAAGGCGGCGGGGGAGGATATTCAGCCCCTGCTGGCGGAGGTCTCCCACCTGGGGGAGAAGCTGAAGGGTGCGGAGGAGGAGCTGACGGCCCTCCAGCAGGAGTTGCAGACCATCGCCTTGGAGATCCCCAACATCCCGGCACCCGACGTACCGGAAGGTGTGGACGAGGCCCACAATCGCGAGGAGCGCCGCTGGGGTGAACCGCCCGTGTTTGATTTTGCGCCCAAGGACCACGTGGACCTGGGAGCCGGCCTGGGCATGATGGATTTCGAAACGGCCGCCAAGGTGACGGGCTCCCGTTTTACCGTCATGAGCGGACCCCTGGCACGGCTGCAGCGGGCACTCACCCAGTTCATGCTCAACACCCATACCAAGGAGCACGGCTACCGGGAGACCTATGTCCCGTTCATCGTCAATGCGGACAGTCTGCAGGGCACCGGGCAGCTGCCCAAGTTCGAGGAGGACCTGTTCAAATTGAGCGGTGAATCGGACTATTACCTCATCCCCACGGCGGAGGTGCCGGTTACCAATATCGTACGTGACGTCATCATCGAAGCGGATTACATGCCCCGTAAGTACGTGGCCCATACCCCTTGCTTCCGCAGTGAAGCCGGCTCCTACGGCAAGGACACCCGCGGCATGATCCGTCAGCACCAGTTCGAGAAGGTGGAGCTGGTGCAGGTGGTCCGGCCGGAGGAGTCAGACCGTGCCCTGGAAGAGCTCACCGGCCACGCCGAGACCATTCTGCAGAAACTGGGATTGCCCTACCGGGTGGTCACTCTCTGTACCGGTGATCTCGGCTTCTCCGCGAGAAAGACCTACGATCTGGAGGTGTGGCTGCCGGCCCAGAACACCTACCGGGAGATCTCCTCCTGCAGCAACTTCGGGGATTTCCAGGCCCGCCGGCTGCAGGCCCGCTGGCGTAACCCGGAGACCGGAAAGCCCGAACTGGTACATACCCTGAACGGTTCCGGCCTGGCGGTGGGCAGAACCCTGGTTGCGGTGATGGAGAATTACCAGCAGGCGGACGGCAGCATCCGGGTGCCCGAGGTGCTGCAGCATTACATGGGGGGAGTGGAGGTGATATCCGCCTAACGAAGCATCAGCACGAGCAGCGTGATAAAACCGGCAACCCCCAGGAATATCAGGGCCACGTTCAACCACGCGCCGGCAGGGGCGCTGGGGCTGTTCTTCAGCATATGTCTCGCCGTGGGCAGCAGCACCGCGATCATGGCTCCGGCAAGCAGCGCATAGCCTATGCTCATCCAGTCCATAAACTATCCTCACCCGCAAACGGAAAGCCCCGGAAACTCAACCGGGGCTTTCTCTGTTTTATCACCTGAATAATCAGGGGGTTAATCTTCGCCCGCGAGGGCGCCGAGTATATTGAGCAGGTGTATAAAGATATTAAAGATGCTCAAGTAGATACTCACCGTCATCAGGAGATAGTTGGCCTGACCGTCATGAATCATTCGGCTGGTATCGTAAAGAATAAACCCGCTCATGATCATGATGACCACCGCTGATATGGCCAGGGACAGGGCCGGGATCGCCAGAAAGAGGTTGGCGACGATGGCGATCAGGGCCAGAACCAGACCGGCAAACAGGAATCCGCCCATGAAACTGAAATCCTTCCGGCTGGTAAGGGCGTAACCCGAGAGCGCAAGGAATATGACGCCCGTGCCCCCAAAGGCGGTGCCGATGATCTGCGGTCCGTTGGAAAAGGTCAGGTAGTAGTTGAGCGTCGGCCCCAGGCCGAGACCCAAGAGGCCGGTAATCCCGAATACCACCCACAGGCCGGCGGCGGAATTGGCGGTTCGGGGAAGCACGAACCATATCAGAATGAGAGCGCCGCCGAGGGTAAGCAGATTGGTCATAGGCGGCAGATGCAGCACCGTGGAAATACCCGCCATTACCGCGCTGAACAACAGCGTGGCCGATAGCAGCATATAGGTATTCTTTATGACTTTGTTTGTCGCAAGGACCTGCTCCTGGGAACGGGCGACTGCGGTATCAAAGCGGTTCATAGTATTAGGATCTCCTTAAATTACTGTGCTGACTACATAGACTACCAGAAAACGGCGTTGGTTCCTCATCCCCATATATTGGGAGAAACGCACGATTAATCAAGACCCTGCTTCAGGAGTGGAACAGGGGAGTGTGAATCAGGTATCCTTCGCGTCTCGATTTGGAGGGCTGGCAGAGCGGTTGAATGCACCGGTCTTGAAAACCGGCAGGGGTTCACGCCCCTCGTGAGTTCGAATCTCACGCCCTCCGCCAAAAACGAAAAGGCCCCGCTTGTCGGGGTCTTTTTGTTTTTCCGAGGGTCGGATTCGAACTCACGAAATCAAAACAGCTGAGTTCGACAAGCGGCGCAGCCGCGCAGAACGTCGGAGCGCAGCGGAGACGGCCCCGAAGGGGCGAGGACCGCAGGTCCGAGTAATCTCACGCCCAAAAACCCTTACCCAGAAAAGACCCCGCTTGTCGGGGTTTTTTGCGGAAAAACGCGGTTTTAGTGTCAGGATTTTTTACAGAATGAGGTTTGTTAGTCGTCAAATATAACACTAATTACATGATATATATAGATAATTACAGATTGGCGCTATTATTGCTTTAGTAGATATAAGATTTTGAGGAAATATACCCCGTTTCAATGTGAGGAGTAATTTGATGAAGGCTTTTTCTTTTTTTAAAACCTGCGCTTTCCTAGGGTTTCTGGGGCTGACCGCAAGCGCGAATGCGGGCATGATCGCAATTATCAATGGTGCTTCGGTTACCTCTGAAACGAACACTACTTCCAGCATTACCAGCAACTTGAATAGTCTGCACATTGCAGCAGGCAATACAACGACCATTCTGGATAGCGTTCCCGCAGACCTGTCTATTTTCGATCAAGTCTGGGACATACGTTTTTCCAACGTTTCGGCCATTACCGCTGCTGAGGAAGCACAATATCTGAATTTCCTGCAGAACGGTGGCGGCATGTTCGTCATGGGTGAGAACAGCTATTTCGCTACACGTAATAATTCGGTTCTTTCTTTAATCGCCGCTGCTGGCGGTGGCACATTGAGCTTTGTTGTACCGAGCTCAACTCAAGATGTCGTAGCCCCCTTTACCGGACCTAACCTGATTCCCGACGGTAATGTGACTTATGCCGCTCCTGGCGGTGTGACCAGTGCGGGTACCGGTCAGTTTATTACTGTCGACGCTAGCGGTAGAGGTACTGGTGTTGCCTTTGGTGTCGGTGATCTGACCAACGCCTCGAGTGGCGCGCTGACAACGATCTTTGATGTGAATTTCATGCAGGGGTCTTACGACCAGCCGGATTCTCAGAGCCTGTTGAAAAACCTGATACAGTTCGTAGGAGACGAAGTGGAACAGGTTCCGGAACCGACCACCATGGCCCTGCTTGGTCTCGGCCTCGCCGGATTCGGTTTCTCCCGGAAGAAGAAACAGAGTTAAAAACTATAAACTAAAGCTGTAAGCCTGAACCCCGCCTCGGCGGGGTTTGTTTTTGCCTGGCGGTTTTGAGGGCCACTAAAAACTGTTAACTACAAACTATTCTTCATCCCTCGTCATGGCCCATAGTCTGGGCCAATTCCCGATCCAACAGCAGTGGTGATCAAATTCCGGCATTATCAGCACGGCAACCGGACTTCCGGCGGGAAATCTATCCACGAACGATTGAATCAGGTCTGCCGGGACGATCTTGTCATTACCTCCGGCAAAGTGCCATTGTCGTATATGTTTAAGTCTTTCGACGCGCTCTACGGGGCTGAGGGAACCCTTGAGCGGCTTTATTCGATGCTTGGACGTCCAGGCACGGTGATCCAGATTGCCGGCCACGGTGACCAAATGATCGATATCATCCCGTTCGGCGGCCAACAGTGCGGCGATCGCGCCGCCTCCGGAATAGCCCACTACCGTCAGTCTCCTCGCCTTGAACCGCTGTTTAAGTTGATCCAGCGCGCTGCTCATGGCAGCGAGGACTTCCGGTGCATATCGCGATCCCATCCAATAACGTTGCGGACAGGGGTGCCTTTCGGTTTCCCTGTTGTACTGGCAGGGGCGTGCCAGATAGGCGGCATTGCCGCCAGGATGTGCCAACGCCAACTTCAACGCCAACGGGTCTATCGGAGTGGGGTCGGAGGAGGGCAGGGAGGGGGTGCGCCAGGCAAAGCCGTCGCCTTCGATATAGACTGTGAGCCTTTCACCGGCGCCGTAACCATCAGGTACATAGCTGACAAGGTCAAACGTTTCCGTGCTAAGCGAGACGGCGTGCCAACCTTGGTCTACCGCCATACGATCAGCGGCGAACTTACGTTCTTCGGTTGACGGTACCGTAGTACAACCGACAAGCAGGGCGATAAGCAGTAAGGATAAACACCTGGCCATGACGCAATTCTACACCCCGTCTCCCGGGGTTGTTTAAATGAGAGTGCGCTGATCCGAGGCCGGTTCGATGAGGTTGTCGCCGGATCAAAACATCCAGCGGGCCTTCAGGGAGGCGGTATTATTCAGGAAATCCTCTCTGAATTCCGTGTCGAGACGAAGCGTGATCTCGGTGCCTTCCGGCGTGTTATGAACAAACCCGAGCCCCGCGCGGCCGATCCATGGGGAAGGTTTCAGGCCGTCGGTGGTAAATGAGCTGCCCGGGGCACCCGCAAAGACCGAGGTGACGCTGGCACGTTCATTCAAAAAGTCGTAACCGAGGCCGATGTTTGCGTGGAGATTCGTATCTTCGTTGAGCTTATGAATCAGCTTGCCGTCGACGCCTACGATCAATTCATCGGCAGAGCGGTCATCAACGCTGAGATTAAGCAATCCCGCTCCGGATTCCATATAGGATTCATCTTCTATGCGGGTGTAATCGGCCCGTAACGCGGCAAAAACGCGATTATTGTCGTTGATCTGATAGGCATGTGCCAGACCGATACCCAAGTGGGCCGTATAGCTGTTATAACTGGAGTGGGCCACCGTATTGGTAAAGGCGATAGTACGATTTCCGTCGTTTCTGTTGTAACCAAAGCCAAGCTGGAAGTTCAGTTCGGTGTTCTCACCGAGATCGCGGCTGCCATAGCCGAGTATCTGGTACATATCGATATCAATGTCATGGGGAGCCGGAGCAGATTTGCTATCAACATCGCTCCTGGCATAGGCGATGGCTAACCCGAGACGCACGGAATCAGAAGCAGCCGTGTCCGCTCCCATAATCAGACCCCATGTGTTCGCATCAAACCCGAAAACCTGGTTTCGGTTCTCGTGTTCAATCCAGGATCCGAAGGGCTTCATCCAGAGATATCTGTCTTCTGAGAAATCGTCTCCCGAAGACATCCCCTGGTTGATTTCCAGGCGTGCCTGAATGACTTTGTTTATACCGGACAGCGCGTTCAGGGTAGGAACCGTGGAACTACCCACCAGCAGCGGTAGGGTCTGGGTCACCCCGTCGGAAACCTCTCGATCCGTGGATAGACCGGCGTCAGTGAATAATTGCTGTAGATCGGGGGTGTCGTCGATCACAACGGCCGCGCCGTATGCCGGTGTGTTGGAAAGGGCCACAGCGGAGTCATAGACGGATATTCCCTCCAGGGCGCCGATGGGCAAAAGCGACCAGCGTATAATTCCACCACCGTACAGAACGTCGCCTCCGGCGGCCTCGCCCCAGAAGGTAACCTTGGAAAAGGTATCGCTGTCGTCTATCGCTCCGATAAAGGTATTTATTCCGTCACTGTAGCCGGGGTTATCCCCCGAGGAGAAGGCTTCACCCACCAGGATCGCCGGGCCGTCGTCAAAGCTGATATAGAGCCTGGTGGGATAACAGCAGGTCGCCCAGTCGTTCAGTTCAACGGCGAAGGCGTTTACGGCACTGTTGAAGGTAAAATCCAGCCCGGAAGCGGATAATGACCCCGGCGGGTTGGTGCCCAACGTCGCGGCCGTCATGGAGATCCCCTGCCCGTCGTTGTCCGGAACACTCGAGCCGGTAAAGGGGGTAGAGACCGACCGGGTGGATGACGCGGTGATGGTGAAATCGGTTCGAACCCAGGTATCGACTCCGCTGGTCATGCCGGAGAGCTTGTCGGTGCTTACGGTGCCGCCGAGGCCGGTGATTAAGGTATCAAAAGTGCTGCGGCCGGTGGCGAGATCGTGATAGAAGACATTGGTGGCCGCGGCGGCCGATGCGCTGCATCCGGAAAGAAACAACAACACTACGGTTCTTCTAATTCTTCTATCCATAAAGACATCCCCGATAGGTGATGTAAGATCCTTGACATCGGAGTATAGGACAAGGCACCGTCCCCCTCAACGTGAGAAATCTGGCATTTTTCCGGGAACGGTATTGAAAGGAGATATATTTGCTGACATGAAAATACCCGCACTAAGGCGGGGTTCATGGCGAACTGACCACAGTTAACCGAAAACTGTTAACTGATTAGAAAAAAAACGGCGACCCGAAGGCCGCCGTTTTGATTACGAGCAAATCTCTTATGTTCAAGCTTTACGCCGTTTACGACGCATGCCCAGTCCGGCGATACCGGCAGCAAGCAACGCAATGGAAGCCGGCTCAGGTACGGTAGGCGGATCAGGCGGGAGAGAGACCCCCGGCGCAAAGGTGGCGCCACCGAAGGTAAAATAGCTGTCGGCAGCTGAACCACCGCCCAACATCACCAGGAACGGGTTTGCCGCGCTCAGATCAAACAACCCCAGCGGCAGATCGATGATACCGCGGCTGTAATCCGTTCCAGCGATTGCTGAAAATGCCGAGGTATCAACAAGGATCCCGTCAAGCATCAGCGTTGCGAGGTCAAGCGTATCGATGACGATCGCAGCATAGTTGACATCAAACGCCTGGGCTCCGCTGGGGGTGGATAACCGATAAGCATCCAGCCAGGTATCGGAACCCGGCACTACGGCCATGGCCGGATCGGTAAGCGTACCGAGACCGCCCTTGAGGTACTGAGCGACCAGGACCGGTTCCGATGTCTCCAGACTGGCACCGGTTCCTGCGGCGAGGGAGAATTCGTAGACTTCCCCTGCATTGAGCGTCGCAACCACCGCCCCGTCGAGCGTAACCTGTGTGCCGGTTGCGGTGGCGACCACGCGTACCAGATCACTCTGCAAAGGCGAGATTTCAGCGCCCCGGGAAGCGACCAAGGCATAACTCGAGGAGAGGCGATCCGTCGGTATCATCTGTTCAATCAGAGTATCGCAATAGGTCTGCCCAACCGGTACCTGGGCACAGGCATGTCCGCCGAATACGGCCACAGGCTTGTCGGCGCTGACAGACGAACCGGTAAGATCCACGTTGCCTCCGGCATATTTATAGGTCTCTCCGGCCTGGAGGGTGACGGTGACCGGGGCGCCCGAGGTGGGGGTAAAACTTACGATGGTATTGTCCTGCGTGGCATGGATCATTACCTGACTGCCCTCGTCGAAGCCGTTGCCCTGGCTGGCCACCACGTAATCCGTGCCAAGCGAGTCGCTGTCGAAGAGGTAGGTCATATCCGTCGTATAAGCTTTACGGTTTACGAAGTACCCGGCGATGGGATCCGGGGAAACCACCTTGAATCCGGTGTTCTTCACCCCGGTACCACCCTGTTGGTAAGAGGTGGAAAGTGCCAGGTTATAGAACCCGTCAGATCCGAGGGTGACCGTCTGACTGAATCCCGCAAGATTGGATATCGTCGCAGTCTGGCCACTGTCTCCAAACAGAAACAGCGAGGCGCTGGCGGTTGTCCCATCGTGATTCATGTTATAGTCGAAATAGAGTACGCCGGCATTTGCCGCGCCCGCAGTCATACCTCCCAGTATGATCGTCGCCGCCATAACCGATCTTAGGCACGATCCTTTTCTTCTCTTCATTTAAGATGCTCCTTCAATATCAATACTCTTGAGTCAAATACAAGACCGACCGGCTCTTAACCAATCCGCGCAAGACGTTACTTATTCCGTTAAAGCCGGCAAGAATTGATCCAATCTATTGGAAACCAATAAATAACGAATTAATACAGTATGTTACATAAACTTATCGACTGATCTGTACAACCTGCTCCGACCCAGGTGTAAAATATGCTGACATGTAGGGCAGGGAAGGGGGAAACCAGGTTTTGCCGGTCAAAAAAGAACCCCGCGTATATGGCGGGGTTCACTGTGAACTGATGACTATTTACTACAAACTTCTAACTAGCAATTACTCCTCATCCCCGAACAATCGCACGCTTCCCTGACGTCTTTCCCGAACGCGTCGTTCTTCCCCCTGCCATTCCTGATCCCGCCAGCCCAGTTCCCGGCGCTCGTTCTGGTAGGAGTGGCGTTGGTAAAACTCACGAATCTCAAGGGGGGAATCCAGAAGACGGCTGTTGCCGAGATCCCGGATAATTTTCCGTGCCACACGTTCCGGTTCATCGTCCAGCACGGCGTAGTAGTTCATGTCTCCCTCGCAGTCCTGCCAGGCGTTGAACTCGATCCCTTTGCGATAGCCGAACGGTTTAAGAAGTTTGGAAAGATCTTCCGGGGTTCCGTGGGCGGGGAGGTTTCCGATAAAGAGTTTCATCGTGGAATTTCCCTTATATCCTGTCGAAATTACCGGCCGCAGCCGAAAATCTATGGTGTGTCCCTACTACCCTGGATAGTTTCCGGTTTTTTTCAGGCCTGGTCAAATCGTTTGAATATGGTACTGAACTGACCACGCCCCTGGGTCATGCTGCGCAGTTCGGTGGTATAGCCCAGCAACCGGTCAAGCGCCACTTCGCAAGTGATGGTGGCGGTATCCTTCCATTTTTCCGTGTCCAGGATCACGCCGTGGCGGCCCTGCAGATCCCCCAGAACCGTGCCGAGATTCTCCTCCGGAACCACCACTTCCACCGCCATGATGGGGTGCAGGATGCCGGGATTCGCCTCCTGGATCGCCTTGAGGGTCGCCTTCGCGGCGGCGGCCCGTAACGCATCCGCGGAAGAGGCCCTGCCGAACAGCTCGACCTTATCCACCCGCACCTCCAGATCCACCAGGGGGGCGCCCTCCATGGGGCCGCTGGCGAGCACCAGACGCACCCCTTCCTCCAGACCCTGCCGTTGCGGAGGCGATAGATCATGGCCCTCTGGTTGCATTCCCGGTTCGATGACAATACCGACACCCGACCCCCGCTCACGTGGCTTAACGGAAACCGTTACGCCCGCTTTCATCTCCGCGATCTTCTCCGCCGGATCGGGGGGGGGCTGAAACAGGATCGAGGCCGAGGACTGGCCGGTAACGGTCTCACGCAGGGCGACAGCCGGTTTTCCGGTACGCGCCTGGAGATGAAATTCCCGTTCCAGCCGCTCGATCACTATCTGCAGATGGAGCTCGCCCATCCCCTTCAGTAGCCGCTGGCCGGTCTCCTCGTCCTGCTCAAACAACAGTGTGGGATCCTCCTGCTGCAGCTTGTCGAGGACCTCCAGAAACTTCTCCTCCTCCTCACTGGAAGTTGGTTCGATGGCGAGGCTTATTACCGGTTCTCGCGTTTCTATCCGCTCCAACGTCAACAGGTGATCAGGAGTACAAAGGGTGTCACCGGTAGAGACATAGCGTAGCCCGGCAAGCAGAACGATCTGGCCCGCCACCGCCTCATCCAGCTTGCTTTTGCGGTTGGCATCCAGATCGAAAATGCGTGCCACGTGTTCCTGCAGATGTTCACCATCAGGCCGCAGGGCGGCAACGGTATCGCCGGGCTTGAGGCGGTTGCGATAGATCCGCGCAAATACATGTCGGCGCCCGTCCCACAGCTGCACCTTGAACGCCAGGGCTACCAGCGGTCCATCGTTTCCTACGCTTACCAGTTCTTCGCTTCCATCCTCAAGCAGCGCCTTGGCCGGCGGACGGTCCAGGGGCGAGGGGAGCAGCCTCACAACGCCATCGAGCAGGGGTTGGATACCCAGGTTGCGCAGGGCGGAACCGCCGAAGCAGGGGTGAATTCTGCCCTCCAGGGTACCCCGGCGCAGGGCTTCCCAGACCCTTTCAGGGTCCGGTTCCTGTTCTGCCAGCACCTTATCTGCAAGGGCCTCGTCTATCTCCGCCGCCGCCAGCAGCAGATTCTCCCGGAACGACGCAACCGAGGCCCAGGTATCGTCGTCACACGGCATCTGTTCGACGATTTCTCCGTGCTCGCCGGTAAAGCGGATCAGGGTCCGTTCCACCAGATGCACCACCGCTTGCTGATCCGGCAACGGTACGGTGAGAGGTACGGGATCCGCATGCAACCGCTTGCGCATGCTCTCCATGGCATGTTCGAAATCCGCTCCCGGACGATCCATCTTGTTGATAAAGAAAAGGCAGGGGAGGGAGAACTTGTTACGCTGGAGCCAAACCGATTCGGTCTGGGGCTCCACACCGCGTACCCCGTCCAAAACGATGACGCAACCGTCCAGAACCCGCATGGAACGTTCCACCTCAATGGTGAAATCCACATGTCCCGGGGTATCGATGAGCTGGATCATGTGGTCCGCCCAGGAAGCGCGTGTTACCGCCGAAGTGATGGTAATACCATGACTCTGTTCCTCGGCCAGATAATCCATGTGTGCGGCCCCATCATGCACCTCGCCGATCTTGTAGGAGGCGCCTGAATAAAACAGGACCCGTTCCGTAAGGGTGGTCTTGCCGGCATCCACATGGGCGGCTATGCCGATATTGCGGGTATGCGACAGATCCGGTGCCTTGGACATTTCTTTTCCTTAAATAGCAGGGATCAGTGAAACCGTTTTGTGCAGGTTGGCCCGGGGAGGGCTGGCCAGCTACGTAGATATTTGTTTTACCACAGGGAGCGCAGAGGTACACGGAGTAAACTCTTTTCCTTCCCCGTGCTCTCTGTGTCCTCCGTGGTAAATAAATGCAAGTCTCATCAGGGGACGCTGATCCCTTCCTCTTTCAGCATGGATACCAGACGAATGAGCGGCAGGCCGATCAGCGCATTGGGATCATCCCCCTCCATCTTTTCGAACAGCGAGATACCGAGCCCCTCGGACTTGAAACTGCCGGCACAGTTATAGGGTTCTTCAGCGTCCAGATAGCGCTCGATTTCATCCTGTCCCAGGTCGCGGAAATACACCTTGAAGGGTTCGCAGGTAACCTGGGTTCGGCCGGTAGCGGTATTCAGCAGACAAAGCCCGGTGTAAAAGGTTACGCATTGTCCCGATGCCGCTAGCAGTTGGCGGACCGCGTTATCCCTGTTGCCGGGCTTTCCCAGGATACCGTCACCGATACAGGCAACCTGGTCCGACCCGATTACCAGAACGCCCGTCTTCGCGTCGGCCACTGCTTCTGCCTTTTCCCGCGCCAGGCGTTCCACCAGCCGGTGTGGGGGTTCACCGGGTTCTCGGGATTCGTCGATGTCCGGTGATATAGTGGTGAAAGGCAGTCCCAGACGCGCCAGAAGTTCCCGCCTGAAGGGGGATGTGGAAGCGAGCACGATCGCCGGCATTGATGTTACTTTTATACCCATGGATATTGTATCTAGGAAAAATATACCAAGCGGGAAAATAGAATCCAGAAGGGTTCAGTTTACCAGAATCCCTCTTGTTGCTGCCTACCGATAAAACAGCTGCATTTTCCGATTAATGACAACCATTGAGATTACCAATGCAACACAATATAAATAAAAACAACAGGATATGCTTATCCTGACATGCGTTCTTCTTGACAATAGGGCGCGATTCAAATAGAAAAGTCGTCCGCACTTATTCCTTTTCCCGCGAAAGGGGTGTGGCCAGCCACATAGAAATTTCTTGAATTAAAGGTACCCAGGGGGTAGTTGCATGGTTGTTACCGACCTGTTGATGGATGGCGTAAACCTGATGCTGCTCGGTATGGGTATCGTTTTCCTCTTCCTATCCGTACTGGTGCTGGCTCTTAACGGTATGTCTCGCCTTACCCGGGTTCTGGCGGACAAATACCCATCCGAATCCCAACCGGCAGCCCCGGCTGCAGCGAGACCGGAGGGAGACAGGGGTGAGCTGATTGCTGTCATATCGGCGGCGATCAAGCGTTACCGGTCAAAATAAGAAATGCGGAGCAGCCGATAGAGAACCGGATCCGGCGCTTCCTAACCACCAATTCCGAGAGCTGACAAAAGAAGATTCATGAGCGAAAAGAAACCACTAGGAATAACGGACGTCGTCCTGCGTGACGCCCACCAATCCCTCCTCGCCACCCGTATGCGGATCGAGGATATGTTGCCCATCGCCTGCAAGCTGGACCAGGTGGGCTTCTGGTCTCTGGAGACCTGGGGTGGTGCCACGTTTGATTCCTGTATCCGTTATCTGGGTGAGGATCCCTGGGAACGTATCCGGCGGCTGAAGGAGGCCATGCCGAACACCCCGCAGCAGATGCTGTTTCGCGCCCAGAACATTCTCGGCTATCGGCACTATGCGGATGACGTGGTGGAGGCTTTCGTGGAGCGGGCCGCCGCCAACGGTGTGGATGTGTTCCGTATCTTTGACGCCATGAACGACATCCGTAACCTGGAGACGGCCATCAAGGCCACCCTGGCGGTGGATAAACATGCCCAGGGCACCATGTCTTATACCGTCAGTCCGGTTCATAATCTCGATTACTGGTTGGATATGGCGCGCCGCCTGGAAGATATGGGCTGCCACTCAATATGCATCAAGGATATGGCAGGTCTGCTCAAGCCCTACGTCGCCTACGAACTGGTAAGCCGCCTGAAAGAGACGGTATCCGTTCCTATCGCCATGCAGAGCCATGCCACCACCGGCATGAGCACCGCCACCAATATCAAGGCGGCGGAGGCAGGGATCGATATGGTGGATACCTCCATCTCCTCCATGAGCATGACTTATGGGCACTCTGCCACGGAATCGGTGGTGGCCATCCTGGAAGAGACCGACCGGGACACCGGTCTGAACCTCCCGCTGCTGGAGGAGATCGCGGCCTATTTCCGCGAGGTGCGCAAGAAATATGCAAAATTCGAGGGTGCCCTCAAGGGTGTTGATTCCCGTATCCTGGTGGCCCAGGTTCCGGGGGGCATGCTGACCAATATGGAAAACCAATTGCGGGAGCAGGGCGCAAGCGACAAGCTGGATCAGGTGCTGGAGGAGATACCCAAGGTACGGGAAGACCTCGGCTTTATTCCGCTGGTAACCCCCACCTCCCAGATCGTCGGCACCCAGGCGGTGCTGAACGTACTAACCGGCGAACGTTATAAATCCATTACCAAGGAGACCCAGGGGGTCCTCAAGGGTGAATACGGAGCCACACCGGCCCCGGTCAACGCCGAACTGCAGCAGAAGGTTCTGGAAGACCGGGAGGAGGTGATTACTTGCCGCCCGGCGGACTTGCTGTCACCGGAGGTGGAGAAACTCACCGAAGAGCTTGAGGCGCTGGCCCGGGAGAAGGGGTTTGAGCTGGCGGAGAATGAAATCGATGACGTTCTGATTTACGCCCTGTTTCCTCAAGTGGGTCTCAAATTCCTGGAAAACCGCAACAATCCGGAGGCCTTCGAACCGGCCCCCGGCACCGAGCCGGAACCTGCATCCGCTGCGGCACCGGCGGCCACAGGGGGTGAGGCGGAATCCTACCACGTGGTGGTCAACGGCACCGGCTACGATGTCACCGTCTCCGCAGGTGGGGCGGTCAGAAGTGTGACCAGGGCCGCTCCGGCAGCAGCACCCGTGGCCTCGGCCTGCGAAGAGGTCGTCACCGCCCCTCTGGCCGGCAATATCTTCAAGGTCAACGTCAAGGAGGGGCAGAAGGTCGCCTCGGGTGACGTAATAATGATCCTGGAGGCGATGAAGATGGAAACCGAGGTGCGGGCGCCCTCCGGCGGGACCGTCGCTTCCATCGCTGTCCAACAAGGGGACGCGGTGCACACCGGCGATCCCCTGCTGACCCTCGGCTGATACCATGGGCGGCGGCGCGGAAGCACTCTGGCAATCCATGGGGATTGCCAACATGACCTGGGGCGAGGCCCTGATGATGGGCGTGGGTTGTGTGCTCATCTACCTGGCGGTCAGAAAAAAATTCGAGCCCCTGTTGCTGTTGCCCATCGGCTTCGGCGCCATCCTGAGCAATATCCCCGTGGCCGGGATAGCAGGCCCCGAAGGGTTGCTGGGCTACATCTATCACGTGGGAATCGAGACCGGGGTGTTCCCGCTGCTCATTTTCATGGGGGTCGGCGCACTGACCGACTTCAGCGCCCTCATCGCCATGCCCAAGACCCTGTTTCTGGGTGCGGCGGCGCAGTTCGGTATTTTCGTGACCCTGATCGGCGCCCTGTCGTTGAATATCATTCCCGGATTCGATTTCAATCTGGCTGACGCCTCCGCCATCGCTATCATCGGCGGAGCGGACGGGCCCACCGCCATCTTCCTCGCGTCCCGTCTGTCGCCCGAACTGCTCGGTGCGATCGCGGTGGCGGCGTACTCCTATATGGCGTTGGTGCCGATTATCCAGCCACCCATCATGCGCGCGCTTACCACGGAGAAGGAGCGGGCGGTGGAGATGCAGCAGCTGCGTCCCGTCAGCAAGTTGGAGAAGATCCTCTTTCCGTTCACGGTGCTATTGCTCACCATCCTGTTTCTCCCCTCGGCGGCACCCCTGATCGGCATGTTGATGTTCGGAAACCTGCTGCGGGAAGTAGGGGTCGTGGAGCGGCTTAACAAGGCTGCACAGAACGAAATCATCAACATCGTCACCATATTTTTGGGTCTGGCCGTGGGCTCCAAGCTGTCCGCCGACCGATTCCTCACCGTGGAGACCCTGGGAATCCTCGCCCTGGGTGCGTTTGCCTTCTGCGTGGGTACGGCGGCAGGGGTGATCATGGGTAAGATCATGTACCGACTGAGCGGCGGTAAGATCAATCCGCTGATCGGTGCCGCGGGTGTCTCAGCAGTACCGATGGCGGCCCGGGTGGTAAACAAGGTCGGTCTGGAGACCAATCACCACAACTTCCTGTTGATGCACGCCATGGGACCTAACGTGGCGGGCGTGATCGGTTCCGCCGTGGCCGCAGGCGTACTGCTGGCCGTCGTCGGTGGGCAGTAAACAGGCTGATACGGCCCTTTTCGGGGGATTTAGTCCCGGTCCCGGACTAGGAATAATCCCCAGCTAAGTCCTTTGTTTTTTTGACAAAAAAGGGGGGTGCGTAATATTATTGCGCGCTTATGTCGTCGCGCTTGCCTGATTTTATCGATCCGTGGCATTTTGCGGATATCGGGAAACGGATCACGGGGGCCGTAACGCTGGCTGATTTGCCTCGTTTAGCCCCTTTCCTGCAGCAATCGGATGGAAAAGCGGAATTCGAACTGGTATTCACCCGGGATGAGCGAAAACGGGTCTGTATCAGCGGTTTCGTCAAAGCGAATCTGGTCCTGCAGTGCCAGCGTTGTCTGGGGCCGTTGACCGTTCCTGTGGATGCAGTGATCGCCCTGGTGGCGGTGGAGGGGATAGGGGAGGCGGAACAGCTTGCGGAATCCGTCGAACCGCTCCTGATGGAAGATTCGAGGGTGCGCCTGAACGACCTGGTGGAAGATGAACTGATGTTGTCCATTCCCCAGGTCCCCATGCATACCTACGGATCGTGTGCGACGGACAACATAAATGAAAACAGCGCTCCGCTGGATGCAATCCGGGAGGATTCGGCAAAGCCGGAAAATCCCTTTGCGCAACTGGCGGGATTGAAGACCAAACATACAGAAACTGAGTAGGAGCTTGAACCATGGCGGTCCAGCAAAACAGAAAAACTCCTTCAAAACGGGGTATGCGTCGTTCCCATGACGCCCTTTCGAAGGAAACCCTTTCCATAGACTCCACCACCGGCGAAACGCATCTGCGTCATCACGTGTCCCCGGACGGATTCTATCGTGGCCGCAAGGTCGTCAAAGGCAAGGACGAGTAACACGGGACCATATGGGGACCCGGCCCGTGGCCGGGTCGCGTATATCAGTCCTTGACTGAACATCTTCTAAATACAAAAGAAGAAGTCACCCTCGAATGACCGAAATAAACCGAATCACCATCGCTCTTGATGCCATGGGAGGTGACCATGGTGCCGAAGTGGTGGTCCCGGCGGCTTTGGAGTATCTCGATCAGGATAAGGATATAGATCTGATTCTGGTAGGCCGGGAAGAGGAGATTCACAAACACCTGCCACGGAATCCTCACGGGGAGCGATTGCGCATACGCAACGCCACGGAAGAGGTTGCCATGGATGAACTGCCGTCCAGGGCACTGCGGGGAAAGAAGGACTCCTCCATGCGTGTGGCTATCGATCTGGTGAAAGAGGGTGCCGCTAACGCTTGTGTCAGCGCCGGAAATACCGGGGCCCTGATGGCGATAGCGCGGTTTGTCCTGAAGATGCTGCCGAACATTGACCGTCCGGCCATCATAACGGCGATCCCCTCGATCGAGGGACATACCTGGATGCTGGATCTTGGGGCCAACGTGGACTGCAACGCGGAAAATCTGTTTCAGTTCGCGCTCATGGGGAGCGCACTGGTCTCTTCAGTCGACGATAATCCGTCTCCGCGGGTTGGCCTGCTGAATATCGGGCAGGAGGAGATCAAGGGTAACGAACAGGTCAAGGTCGCTCACGAATTGATCTCGGCCAGCACCTTAAATTACGTCGGCTATGTCGAGGGAGACGATATATTCAAAGGTGGTGTGGACGTGGTGGTGTGTGACGGTTTCGTTGGAAACGTGTCGCTGAAAAGTATTGAGGGTTTGGCGAAAATGGTCAGTCATTACCTGAAACAGGGTTTTCGCCGTAATCTCTTCACCCGCTCATCCGCATTTTTGGCGCTGCCTGTGATTAACAGGTTCCGCCGTAGCATCGATCCACGACGCTATAACGGCGCCAGCCTCCTGGGACTGCGCGGTATCGTGATAAAGAGCCACGGCGGGGCTGACGTGCTGGCATTTAAAAACGCCATCGGCATCGCCAAAAAAGAGGTGATTACCCATATCCCCGAGCGTATCGCCCAAGGTGTCGAGGATCAGTTCTTCGAAAGGGACGAAGCGTGATTTATGCGAGAATAACCGGCACCGGGAGCTTCCTTCCCGAAAAGGTGCTTACCAACCGCGATCTGGAAAAGATGGTCGATACCTCAGATCAGTGGATCCAGGAGCGTACCGGTATTCGTAAACGGCATGTGGCGGCGGACAACGAAACCACTTGCGATCTCGCCGAACAGGCCGCGTTCCGGGCGTTGGAAGCCGCGGGCAAGGAACCTGAAGATATCGATCTCATCATTGTGGCGACCACCACCCCCGATCAGGTATTCCCAAGCACCGCCTGTCTGCTGCAACAGCGTATCGGCAGCAGCGGTTGCCCCGCTTTCGATATCCAGGCGGTCTGTACCGGTTTTGTTTACGCCCTCGGGGTGGCGGACAAGTTTATCCGCAGCGGCGGCGCGCGCTGCGCCCTGGTGGTAGGTGCGGAAACCCTGTCACGCATCGTCGACTGGAATGATCGTCAGACCTGCGTTCTTTTCGGGGACGGCGCCGGCGCGGTGGTGCTGGAAGCGAGTGAAGAGCCGGGAATCATCTCCACCCATCTCCATGCCGATGGGAATTACGAGAACCTGTTACGGGTACCGGCGGGGATCTCCAAAGGATTTCAGGCGTTCCGGGAGGGGAGAGCCTTTATAGAGATGCGCGGCAACGAGGTCTTCAAAATGGCGGTGACCACCCTGGGTCGTATCGTCGATGAGACCTTGGAAGCAAATCAAATGGATAAATCGGATGTGGACTGGCTGATCCCACATCAGGCCAATATCCGTATCATTAACGCCACTGCCAGGAAACTCGGAATGTCCATGGATCACGTGGTGGTAACGGTCGGCGAACACGGCAACACCTCGGCGGCATCGGTACCGCTGGCACTGGATACCGCGGTGCGGGACGGTCGTATTCAGCGTGGCGAAACTCTGTTGATGGAGGCCTTCGGTGGTGGATTCACCTGGGGATCCGTTCTCTTGAACTATTAATGAATATCGGCGGTGTGGAGAGATGATACTGGAGAATGAAGTAGCGCTCGTAACCGGCGCCAGTCGCGGTATCGGCCGGGCCATCGCGGAAGCCCTGGGGAGCAAAGGTGCCACGGTGATCGGGACCGCAACCACGGAAGCCGGGGCCGACGCCATTCAGGAACGTCTTGCGGAAGCGGGAATCTCAGGCTGCGGGATGGTACTGGATGTGGCCGACCCGGCTTCAATTGAAGCGGTTATGGGCACCATCGGGGAGAAATACGGTGCCCCGACCATCCTGGTGAACAATGCAGGCATCACTCGGGACAATCTCCTCATGCGGATGAAGGACGAGGAGTGGGAATCCATACTGGAGACCAACCTCACTTCTGTTTTCCGGCTTTCCAAGGCCTGTTTACGCGGCATGATGAAGGCGCGTAAGGGCCGTATCATCAATATCGGATCGGTGGTCGGGGCTACGGGGAATCCGGGGCAGGCCAACTACTCGGCGGCCAAGGCGGGCATGCTCGGTTTTACCAAGTCCCTGGCGCGCGAGGTCGGCTCGCGCGGAATCACGGTAAACACGGTCGCACCTGGCTTTATCGATACCGATATGACACGAGAGCTGCCGGAAGAACAACGTAAGGCGTTGCTCAGTGCCATTCCTCTCGGTCGCCTGGGACAGGCGGAAGAGATCGCGCAGGCGGTGGTTTTTCTCGCCTCGGATGCGGCTGCATACATCACCGGTGAGACACTGCACGTAAACGGCGGAATGTTTATGTCGTGATTATGCCGAATATTAATTCGAATCAAGATTAATAAATAAACATATTCTATTGTTTTATATATAAAATATCCTATTTCGTCACGGATTAAAGAGAATCCCCGTCAGGCTTTCAACTTGACGGGTTTGTGAATACAATACCCCCCGGTCGCTCTAAGTGATCTTTTACTGAATTCGGAGGAAGGAAAATAACATGAGCTCTATCGAAGAAAGGGTTAAGAAAATCGTCGTTGAACAGCTAGGCGTCAAAGAAGAAGAGGTAACCTTGGAGGCTTCCTTTGTTGATGACCTGGGCGCCGACTCCCTCGATACTGTTGAGCTGGTAATGGCGTTGGAAGAGGAATTCGAAACCGAAATACCCGACGAAGAAGCGGAGAAGATCACCACCGTCCAACAGGCGATCGACTACGTAAACACGCACAGCAGCTGATTTGGCTGTCAAGCTTGTCACCAGCCGCTGTTTCGCGGCGCCTTGCATTTGACTTACCCACGCAGGGGGCAAACCTCAAATGGCAAAGAGAAGGGTTGTAGTAACTGGGCTCGGAATGGTAGCACCGGTAGGGCATACCGTTGCCGCCTCCTGGGAGAGTATTCTCGCTGGAAAGAGCGGCATCCAGCCCATTACCCATATTGATGATATTGAACCGTTCAGTACCCGTTTCGGCGGACCGATCTATGGCTTTGATATCACGGAATACATCTCGGCCAAGGAAGCGAGAAAAATGGATAGCTTTATCCATTATGGCCTCGCGGCGGGTTGTCAGGCGATTGAGGATGCGGGACTGGAGATCACGGAAGAAAACGCGCCCCGTATCGGCGTCGCGATCGGGGCCGGTATCGGTGGCATCACGGGTATCGAGAACAGCTACGGGGCCTATCTGGCCGGTGGTCCCCGCAAGATCTCTCCCTTTTTCGTGCCTGCCAATATCATCAACATGGTAGCGGGAAACCTGTCGATCAAATACGGTCTCAAAGGACCCAATTATTCGATCGTTTCGGCCTGCAGTACCGGCAGTCACAACATCGGTGAGGCTGCGCGACTGATCCGTGACGGCTATGTGGACGCCATGATCGCCGGTGGTTCGGAAATGGCCACCTCGCCCGTGGGACTCGGAGGGTTTGCCGCGGCCCGCGCTCTCTCTACCCGCAATGACGATCCAACAGGCGCCAGCCGGCCATGGGACAAGGATCGTGACGGGTTTGTGTTGAGCGATGGTGCGGGTGTCATCGTATTGGAGGCCTACGAAAACGCCAAGGCCAGAGGTGCTACCATATACGCCGAACTCATCGGCGTCGGTATGAACTCTGACGCCTACCACATGACCGCACCGTCACCCGGCGGGGAAGGGGCTCGGGACTGTATGCTGCTGGCGTTGCGGGATGCCGGATTGAATCCGGACCAGGTGGATTACATCAACGCCCACGGTACCTCCACTCCGGCGGGGGACCTGGCGGAGACCCTGGCCATCAAGGGTGCCTTCGGGGATCACGCCTATAAACTGGCGGTGAGTTCCACCAAGTCCATGACCGGTCACATGCTGGGTGCTGCGGGTGGCGCGGAAGCGGTCTTTACCGTACTGGCGATCAGAGACCAGGTGGCGCCTCCAACCATCAACCTGGAAAATCAGGACCCGGAATGCGATCTGGATTTCGTCCCCAACACCGCCCGGGATATGAAGATCGATATCGCCCTCTCCAATTCCTTTGGGTTCGGCGGCACCAACGGGACTTTGGCGTTCCGTCGTGTACAGGATTGAGTCCTGGAAGCCAGAGGCGCCCTGGAATTAATCAGAGGCCCCTGTAAATCCGGTTTTCCGTGCTTATAAACGGGAATTACACGACCTCCATCTCCGCGTTTGATCGCGGTCTCCACTATGGCGATGGTCTATTCGAGACCATCGCCGTTACCGCCGGAAAACCCTGTCTTTGGCGGCGCCATATGCAGCGCCTGGCCGGCGACTGCGAATGCCTGGGTATACCGTTTCCCGGTGCTGATGTTCTACGTCAAGAGGCCCTCGCCGAGATCGGCGATCGCCCCCGGGGGGTGCTGAAGATCATCCTGACCCGCGGAGAAGGGGGGCGCGGCTACCAACCGCCTTCGAATCCTGTCACTTCCCGCCTGCTTTGCTGCACACCGTGGCCGGAGCTTCCGGGTGCTGCTTCCTCCGAAGGCGTCGTGGTTCGCATCTGTTCCACCCGTCTTGATCGCAACACCGCGCTTGCCGGGATAAAACATCTCAACCGTCTGCCGCAGGTGCTGGCGCGGGGTGAGTGGGACGATCCGGGGGTTGCAGAGGGCCTGATGCTGGATAACCATGAGCATCTGATAGAGGGAACCAAGAGCAATCTGTTTCTGGTAAAGCACGGGCGGTTGCGGACACCGCAACTGCGGGATTGCGGCGTTGCCGGGGTCCTGAGAGGATTGGTTATGGATATTGCGGCGGAAAGGGGCATACCGGTGGAGGTGACGGATCTCGGCTTAACTGATTTATGGGATGCGGAAGCCCTTTTTCTGACCAACTCCCTGATAGGTATTTGGCCGGTAAGAGAGGTGTCCGGTCAAAGATTCCCGATTGACCGTATAAATAAGGAGCTGTTGGAAACGGTCAACCGGCAGGCGTTCACTCCGGAGTAGTCCATGTTGCACCGCTTAGTGGGACTATCGATTATTGTTCTAAGTTTCCTCGCGGCCTGGCTGTTGATGGATCTTCGCCAGTTTTCCGCAACACCGCTTCAGATTCCGGAAGAGGGCGTCAACTATGTGCTGGCTTCCGGCACCTCCTTCGGTGCTATGGCGAAGGATTTGGAGCAACGTGGCATGATCAGCAGTGCCTTGTACCTGCGTGTTATCGCACGTTGGGAGGATAAGGCCCACAAGATTCGGGCAGGTGAGTACCATATAGCCTTCGGTACCACCCCCGAGCAGTTACTTGATCAGATGACCTCCGGAAAGGTGATTAACTACAGCTTCACCCTGGTGGAGGGCTGGACATTCCGCCAGGTGATGGCAGCCATCGCCGGGCAGGAGGCATTGAAGAAGAATGCCCTCGATATCCCTCCTGAGGCCGTCATGGAACGGCTCGGCCATCCGGGCGAACACCCGGAAGGCCGTTTCCTGGCGGATACCTATTTGTTTATTCGCGGAACATCCGACCTGGTGCTGCTGCGACAGGCCTATGATGCCATGGAGCAGTTTCTCCAGGAGGAGTGGAATCAACGGGCGGACAATCTTCCCCTGAAGACCCCGTATGAGGCCCTGATTCTCGCATCCATCGTGGAAAAGGAAACAGCGGTTGCGGCGGAAAGGCCGCAGATCGCCGGGGTTTTTATCCGTCGCCTGCGCAAGGGGATGAAGCTGCAGACCGACCCCACGGTTATTTACGGCATGGGAGAGCGTTTTGACGGCAACATTCGACGGCGCGATCTCACCAGGGATACACCGTACAACACCTACGTCCGTCGCGGACTTCCCCCCACACCCATAAGCATGCCGGGACGCGACGCTATCCGGGCGGTACTGCATCCGGCGGAAGGGAAAAGTCTCTATTTCGTTGCCAAGGGTGACGGCAGTCACTACTTTTCCGATACCCTGGAGGAGCACAACCGCGCCGTGCGGAAGTATCAGTTGAAAAAGTAGGAAGTTAGAAGTTTGTAGTAGGTGACGGGAATACAAAATGATAGCCTGGGACGTATCGGAAACAATAAACTAACTCACTGACAACTGACAACTGAATACCGAACATGACTGTTGCGAAAGGAAAATTCATCACCGTCGAGGGTATCGAGGGGGCCGGAAAAAGCAGTAACCTGGATTTTATCCGTGGACTGCTGGAAGCGGCAGGCCGCCAGGTGCTCTTTACCCGCGAGCCGGGGGGGACACCTTTGGGAGAAGAGATTCGGGATCTGCTGCTGGGGCATAAGCATACCGGTATGGGAGACGATACCGAACTGCTGCTCATGTTTGCAGCCCGCGCGGAGCACCTGGAACAGAAGATTCGGCCGGCGCTGGAGGCCGGAATCTGGGTGCTGTGTGACCGCTTTACCGACGCCTCCTATGCCTATCAGGGCGGCGGCCGCGGTATCGACAAAGAGCGTATACGGGCGTTGGAAACCTGGACCCAGGGGGACCTACGGCCGGATCTGACCCTGCTGCTGGATCTGCCGGTAGAGATCGGCCTGGCAAGGGCGGGCAAGCGTTCGGACCCGGATCGATTCGAGAAAGAGGCGACACGATTCTTCGAATCGGTACGCAACACCTACCTGGAGATCGCCTGGAATGAGGCGGGAAGGGTGAAGGTCGTCGACGCCTCCCAACCCCTGGATCAGGTCCAGATAAGGATTGCGGAAATCCTGCAGGAATCCCTTCTGTTGGAGTAACAAGATGGCGGGAACAGCGAATTATCCCCCTTATCCCTGGCTCCAGGCGATCTGGGAGCGTCTGCAGAACGCCCGTTCAGCGGCGAGGCTGCCCCATGCGCTGCTGTTCGCGGGCAACAGGGGCTTGGGAAAACGCGGATTGGTAGAAGCCCTGACACACTCGCTTCTGTGCGAAGCGCCGAATGCGGACGGAAACCCCTGCTGGACCTGTCGCAGCTGCCTGCTGTTTCTGTCCGGTAATCACCCTGACTTCAGTGTCATCGCGCCGGAAGAAGAGGGGAAGGCGATCAGAATCGATGCCATCCGGGAGTTCACCGCGGGAGAGAGTCTTACCAGCCATTCAGGCCGTTATAAGGTGATACTCATTGAACCGGCCGAGGCCATGAACCGGGCAGCGGCAAACAGCCTGTTGAAGACCCTGGAAGAACCGGTCGCCTCCACGTTGATCATCCTAAACTCCGCACGTCCCAGTGATCTGCCCTCCACGGTTCGCAGCCGTTGCCAGCAGGTAAATTTCGCGCCTCCGCCCGCGGAAATCGCCTTGTCCTGGATAAACGAGCGGATCAAGACGGACAATGCGGAAATACTCCTGCAGCTGGCTAACGGGGCACCGCTGTTGGCACTGGAGTACGCCGCGCAGGACATCCTTGGGCAACGGCAGCAGATGCTTGAGGAATTCGTGGCGGTAATTGAAGAAAAGCTGGATCCGGTCGCTACAGCTGGTAGATGGGAAAAACTGGATCTCGCCACCTCGCTGCATTGGATCAGCGGTTGGATAATCGATATGCTCAGGCTGAAGGCGGGATCCGATACCGGCCATTTGATAAACAGAGATCAGTATAAAAGGTTGCAAGGGATTTCGGTCAGGCTAGAATTAAAGCGTCTGTACCGGTTTCTCGATCTGGTTTACGAAGCGAACCGCCAACTGGACAGCACCTTGAATAAGCGCCTGTTGCTCGAAGAACTTTTACTGAACCTGATCGGAACTCAAGAATTCTCCAAAGGCATTTAGACGTATGGACGAAAAATCATTTCCCGGTGGCGGACGTCAGGGCATCTTGTCATTAACTATCAAAGACAAGAATGCGCTCTACGCGGCCTATATGCAGTTCGTTAAGAACGGCGGACTTTTCATCCCTACCAACAAAAAATACAACCTGGGCGATGAGGTTTTCATGCTTCTGACCCTGATGGAGGAGACCGAGCGTATTCCCGTAGCCGGGAAGATCATATGGATTACACCGCTGGGTGCCGAGGGCAACCGCGCCGCAGGTATCGGTGTACAGTTCAGTGATCAGGACGGAGGAATCGCGCGAAGCAAGATTGAGACCTATCTGGCCGGCGCCCTCAAGAGCGACCGGCAAACTCATACCATGTAGCGACTCACTATATTCCTTCGAATGCCGGCACCGAAAACCCGGCCTGCCCAAACGGGTGGGTCCCCGTATGAAATCGCCGATATATTGTTATGCCTGGATTTGTAGATTCCCACTGTCACCTGGATCGTATCGATCTGCGTCCCTTTGACAACAGCTTTGATCGCTTTATGGAGACCACCGCGGACAGCGGTGTGCAACACCTTCTGTGTGTCTCCATAGATCTGGAAAGCTATCCCTCCATGTTGGCGCTGGTAGAGAAATATCCGCAGATTTCCATATCAGTCGGGGTCCATCCCAACGAAAAAGAGCGCCGGGAGCCGCAAGCCGGAGAACTGGAAAAACTGGCAACCCACCCAAAAAATGTCGCCATCGGAGAGACCGGGCTGGACTATTACCGCAGCGACGAAGGCCAGGAGTGGCAACAGGAACGATTTCGCCACCATATCGCGGCCGCCCGCAACTGTGCCAAACCGTTGATTATCCATACCCGCTCCGCGAAAGAGGACACTCTGCGTATCATGCGGGAAGAGGGCGCCGGTGACGTTGGGGGGGTAATGCACTGTTACACGGAAGACTGGGAAACGGCCCGTGCGGCGCTGGATATGGGTTTCTACATCTCGTTTTCCGGTATCGTCACCTTCCGCAGCGCGGAGAAACTGCGGCAGGTGGCGGCGAAAGTACCCCAGGACAGACTGTTGATCGAAACGGATGCACCCTATCTTGCACCCGTTCCCCATCGCGGCAAACCAAATATCCCCGCCTACGTAGGGTACGTTGCCGACTGCATCGCGGGGCTGAGAGGTTGCTCCTCGGAGGAACTTGCGGAGACCACCCGCGAGAACTTCTTTCGACTGTTTGATTTGTAGTTTGAAGTTTAGGAAAGAGCCGTGGACTCCTAACTACTAATTAATCACTTATTTTCGTCTCACCGTCCAGTTCGGCACGTAGCCTCTCGCAAACAGTTTTCAACACCTCGATGCGGGCAAATTTCTTGTCATTGCCAGCTATGAGGGACCAGGGTGCATATTCGGTGCTGGTGCGAATCACCATCTCATTGACCGCCAACTTATATTGCTCCCACTTCTCCCGGTTACGCCAGTCCTCCTCGGTGATCTTGTGTTGCTTGTAGGAGATCTGTTCCCGTTGTTCGAACCGCGCAAGCTGTTCTTCCTGACTGATCTGTAACCAGAACTTGAGCATGATGGTTCCGCTCTCCGCCAGTTGTTCCTCAAACTCGTTTATCTCCAAATAGGCGCGACGCCACTCCGCCTCCGAGGCAAACCCTTCCACCCGTTCCACCAGCACCCGTCCATACCATGAGCGGTCGAAGATAGTCAGGCGACCCGCGCGGGGGATATAACGCCAGAAACGCCAAAGGTAGTGGTGGGCTTTCTCTTCATCGGTAGGAGCAGCCACCGGTATGGTGCGATACAGGCGGGAATCGATGGCATTGGTTACCCGGCGTATGGCGCCGCCTTTTCCGCCCGCGTCCATGCCTTCAAACACCATGACACAGGAGCGTTTCTGTTGGTAGAGCCTCCAGGCCAGGAGATTCAACTCCTTCTGAAGTCGCTCCAGCTCATTTTTATACTCATTCTTTTCCAGGGACTGGTCGAGGTCGAGGTGATCGAGAACGGTCACTTGGGCATCCGGATCGGTCGGCAACGACGGTGCATGGGAAGTACCGGTCACACAGAAGCTATCAGGCACGTCCAGGCGTTCTTGGATAGCCTTCAGCAGGGTTCTTCCTACTGTGAGATCACGATAACGTTCGTCGGTGGCCTCGATCAGGTACCAGGGCGCGATACCTGTATCGGTCTGCCGGATAATACGTTCGGAGACCGTTTCAAATTTCTCGTAGTGGGCGGAGAACTCTCCCTTCTTCGGGGCCATTCTCCAACGGCTGCGATCATCCCGTTTCAGCTTTTTCAGTCGCGCCTTTTGTTCGTCTTTCGGAAGATGAAACCAGAATTTGATAACCAGTGCCCCGTCCTCGGTAAGCATACGTTCCAGATCTGCTATCCGTGTCAGCTCGGCATCCAGCTCGCCGTCGGTACAACGGTCTGTCATACGCCACTGTATCGGCCCCATATACCACCCCCCGAACAGGATACCGACGGTTCCACGGGCAGGCAGGATACGCCAGAAACGCCAGTAACGGGGACGCTCTTTTTCTTCATCCGTCTCATCCCAGAACGCATGGATCTCCACTCCACGGGAGTCCATCCACTCCATCAAACGGTTGACCACTTCGCCCTTACCGGCACCTTCCACGCCGGAAATGATTACGACAACCGAGGTATTGCTGGTCCTCAACCGGCGCTGGGCCTCCAACAGCTCCGTCCGCAGTTCCGGTATCTCTTCCTTGTAGACACTTTTGCTTACCTTCCGGCCCAGCTTGGCGGCTTCGAACATAGCGCATGATCCTTGTCGGAATGCATTACAGGATATCTGGAAGTTTAACTTAGTATTAAGTATTTAGCGCGGACCGGATCCGAAATACGTCTCCATATTTGATCGGATCGTTGCGGCATCGCTTAAAAGTCAGGTCGATTTCCTTTCCTAGAGACATAAACTGCATAATCCTTCGACCAACCTCAGTGCCTCCTCCAGCCTTTCCCGTTCGGTATAGAAGTGGGGTGAGAAACGAACTCCGCCGCCTCGAGCGGCGCAAACGACCCGGTTTTTCATCAACTGTGCCACGATTTCTTCCGGATTACCGCCCGCCGGCCTGAAAGTAACAATGCCGGATCGTCTTTCCGCACTGCTATCCGATATCACCTCCAGGCCCGCCATTGAATCGATCGCCTCCATAAGAAACCGGGTATTCTCCATTATCCGCCGGGTAACTTCCGCTATCCCTACCTCCTCGAGCAGGGACAGACTCGCATGCAGTGCGTGTATACCCAACATGTTCGGGCTTCCGCATTCAAACCGGGTACCTGTGAAAGAGGCCTCCCATTCCTTCTTGTCGAATTTCCCCGGTTCCTTGACCATATGCCAGCCGTACTGATTCAATCGCAGCTGTTGCCGAATCTCTGGTCTGGTATAGAACAACGCCACGCCTTCCGGTCCCAACATCCATTTGTGTCCGTCAGCAACCACGAAGTCCGCCCTGCAGCGCTGCACATCGAAGGGCAGGGCACCGATACTCTGAATGGCGTCGACGCAGAAAAGTATGGCGTTTTCGCTGCAAAATGCGCCGATTTTATCCAGGTCCAGGCGAAAACCGTCCGCATACTGCACGGAACTTACGGACACCAGACGGGTATTGCCGTCACAACGGTCAGTCAGCGCCCGTTCCGCTTCCTCTGTGGCCCTGATGTCGACGTACCGCACCTCCACACCTCTGCGACGCGCCAGGGACTCCCAAATAATACGATTGGAGGGGAACTCCTGGGCCGGGATAACCAGGTTATCCCCAGTTCGCCATTCGATTCCATAGGCGATGAAGGAAAGACCCTCCGAGGTGTTCTTTAGCAGCGATATGTCATCTGCCGACGGGGCATTAATCAACCGCGCCAGCATTTCCCTCAGTTCCCGTTCCACCCGCATCCAAACCGGATAACGTTCGGCACCACGCAGCGCGTTCTCGGCGGCGAAATTCTCCACGGCCTGTCGTGTCCGCGTCGGCCAGGGCGCTACACCGGCGTGATTGAGGTAGACGAGATCGTGGTCGAGTTGGAATTCGTTCCCAATCATTCTGCTATTGGTTATTGCCTCAACTCCCGAATATTGTTCTGATCCAGGGCAATCCCTTCCAGAGAATCAATGCCAGTATGATTATGACAGCATATAGAAACAGCAATATGCGATAGCTACGTAACAACAAGCCGAAACCCACAGCCAAGATAATACCTGCCGTCCAAATAACGGCATTTGACCACTCGGCATCGGCCAGGGGTGCGGACAGTAAGATGGTTGCAGCCACGGCCATAGCTATTGCAAACAAGCTTACAAATACCTTTCCTTTCTTCAATAGGGCGGATACGAGGATATCCAGAATAACCATGGGAGTACGCACTATGGCGAAGATACTGCGCAGCCACCATTTTAGCCCGGAGTTTTTGCCCGCCAGGGCTGATACCGTCACTGCCGCGGAGCGGGCAGCGGTTACGGTGAACCGATCGGTACCGACTTCTTCCAGAATCTTCTCCTCCCCAACCTTGGCCCCTTTGAACAGCTGTATAAGCTTCTCAGCGGGTAACTGCGGATATTCGGTCAGTTTACCGGGCGGCACCCTGGAATCGATACATAAAGCACTACGGAAACGCTTAAGGAACTTTGGACCGTTCCCCCGTTGGTCCGCGCCATCAAGTTCATCATCCCCAACCGCATCCGCCAGAACGGGTAGTTCCCGACGCAGGATATTCAGATGGAGCCGCTCCAGCATCATGGCTGCACATTGCGATAACTGATCTGGAATCCCGTCGTCACTATCGAGATACCTGAGTTCCTCTAGCATGGATTCTCGCCGATTATCCCAGCGGATCTGCAGGAAGGCTTTATCATTTTCACTCTCCAGTTCCTTGAATAGGATCCCATGCAGCAGATTCACTACTGTCCTGGCTCCGCTCCTCGAATTCGGGGCCTCGGTACTACCCTGGATATTTCCATAGAGACGAGCCAGACGCTTGGGATCGAGGAGAATGCGCATGATCCTGTCAGCGCCATCCAAACGACCGAACATCCAGTCATTAATCCGCCAGGATTGCTTATAAAAGGCTCCGAAATGAGCTACCTGTATACCGGCCAGCTTCTGCTCCAGGCGATTCGGCCCATCGAAGGCGGTGGGTACATTAGCGCTGAACTGTATCAGTTCCAGATACTGCTCACGAGTCGCCTCAATCCCAAAAGCATATTGCACAATATCCATGACCAACAGTCGTTGCAATATGACTTGCCGTGGCTTGTTAGTGTCTTCCGGTTTAAAAAAGTTAAGCAGGGTCCAGAGTTCCGAATGCTTTCCTAACCAACGAGTCGACACTCGCAGGTTAATCACCTGTTGTAAAACATTGATCGAGGTCAGAAACAGATCACCGATCATTTCCGCCAAAACAGTGAACTTGCGTGGAGGTCGAATAGAGTCCGATTTGGCGAATGTCGGGTCGAGCATAGACACCCAGTTTCGAATTTCAGTAGTCAGCGTTTCCCTCAAACGTTGACTGTCGAAGCCTTCCCTAAGCTCCATTTTGGCCAATTCTGGCGCGAGTTCTTTCCCCCGTTCCAGCCAGTACCCGTGATCCAGACGACGCAACTCCGCCATCTCAGCAACCACATCAAAAGCCTTATTCTGCATCTCCTTCAACTCTAACCAGAGCGACTCCGTCGATTGGTTCCGGCGCACCGGTACCAGTTGTACACCACGGTGCAACATATCGAGTACCACGGCCATGATGTTTTCCAGGGTAAACAAACCCCATCGCCATTCCTCGATTTGAGCAAAAACGGAGAAATCTTGGGGTACCCAAGGCACATCGTGCATTTCACGGAGGATATCGGCGATCCTCCCTCGCGCCCTGCGCCCCAAGAAGGTATCACCTAGTTCCGTGGCATCCCCATAGCGCGCAGCACCTTCCGCCAGAGAATCAGCGATATACTCGGCCGAACCACCCGACCGAAGCAATCGATAACTTGGAAAAACCGCGTTCGCTACTTCATCTGCCTCGCTCCGACTGAGAGCACGGGATATTATGAGGCGGGTATCCCGTTGCCGGGCCACTCTGTTGTTATGTGCTTCAATTGCGCGCAGTTGACCCGATATCGACTCCACCCGTGGAATACTTATCAACGATGACAGAGTGGTATTAAGAAGAGAAGGGATCTTATCGGGTTCCTGAGGCGACGGATCCGGGATATTGCCGGGGTCCGGAACCACGTAGGCCAGCACTCGTCGTACTTCTCCTTCGGCCCGTTGGCTGAAAACGGCTTCAATAGCGGATTCCAAAGGAATATTATCCAGTACCCCGCCATCCACCACGAAACGCCCTTTTTCCCAATGTTCGTTGAAATTGGTGTGTCCAATCAGACAGGGGACGGACTCCCCTGATACCTTCACCACCTCGTTGACACCCGGTAGATAGAAAGGTTGGAAGGCGCCCGGAAAGGAAGCCGTGGCCCGGGCCGCAACCGCAAGTTTCTCGGTGATATCCTGCTTGCTAAAAGGATCGTCACTAGGATCGCCATCGCGACGGAAACGTATCTGCCCCCTATGAGTGACATCCCGGATCACAGCACCGACATCATCGGGAAAGCTGTTCACTTCACCGCACAACAGGGTGGTGGTGAGCGTCAGGTCAATGGGCACCTGGTCGGGAGGTAATAGCCCCGCACCCTGCTGATCGCGGATTTTCTGAAAGCCTTTAACCATGGCCTTATAGAAGTAATCGCCGTCCAAAAGTGACGGCGGATCGTTCTCGGTAGAATGACGCAACAACCTGAGGATATCTCCTTCCTCCGCCCATATCTCACGCAACGCTTCCAGAGACTTTCCCTGAGACATGGCCAGCGCCAACAATGCCCCATTGATTCCTCCGGCGCTGGTACCGCTGATGATATCGACCCTGGGACTAATCGCTAGAGTACGACAGAGATGACCATATAAGCCTTCGCCGCGTACCAATCTATTGATCTCGCGGGCGACACCGCCGATCCAAACCGCAAGGCTCACCCCGCCGTTCATAACCAAGGCGATACGTAATTCCTGTTTATGAAAGTCTGTTTCCTTTCCTTGTTTCTCAGTTCCTATCATCTGAGTCTCCTTATTGTTGTTATCGCATTCCCTTCATAAACAGGGGAGGGGGTTATCGCAACAATTGCATCAAGGCCAGCTGGTAAGTAACAAAAGTAGGTTCCAGGGTTTCGAGCAGAACGCATTCATCCGCTCCGTGGGCGCCGCGGTAGGTTACACCAAAACCTACAGTAGCAGGGATGCCTAAAGTCGCCAGATAGTTGGCGATGCTTGAGGGGCCGGCGACGGATGCTGAAACGGTACGTCCAAACGCATCTTGAGCGCACTGGAGTAAAGCTTCCACCATCGGGCTTGAAGGATCGAGAAAACAAGCCGGCCAACCTGGCAACCATTCTATTTCAGTGGAGGGCACCGCGCTGTTCGCATCAAAATCCGCCACTATCTCTTCTACCAGCGCGCGGGCGGCCGTGTCATCGAAGGTAGGGGTCAGGCGAAGATCCATTTCCAGTTCGCATCTATCAGGCACCAGAGAAAAACTACCGCCCCCATGAATCGTGGTGGCGGTGATTTTAGGCGTCAGAGGAAAACTCACGTCGGGCTCTGGAAAAGAGGTCGTAGTCAGACGCTTCAACAAGGTACCAGCTCGACCGATAGCATTAACACCACGATTACTGGAAGATCCTGAGTGAGCTCCCATTCCGTGAATGACCAGACGTACCCTCAAAAATCCCCGGCCTCCTGTAACAAGCCGCTCATTTCCTGGATAGCCGATCATCACGCCGGACAGGGTTGTCTGGTCTCCATGGGTCTTAATATAGCGACGAATACCCGCAAAGCCGCCGCTATGCTCATCAGCATCAAACACAAAACCCAGGCAACCGGAGAACTGATCACGCAGCTTCAAGAAATCTACCAGGACGTGGCAAAATACGGCCACACCCGCTTTGCTATCCGCCGCTCCGCGTCCAAAAAGCCAGCCGTCCGCGATGGTTGGTCGGTCAGCCCGATATTTCCAGACCGAAGTATCACCAAAGGGCGCCGTATCCACGGGAGCGTTGAGTAGATAAGTTGGACCATCCCGCGAACCCCGAATTTCTCCCGCCAGGCCCAGGGGTCGGCCAGCGTCATCGCGAATCCATTCATGTACGATATTTCGAACACTGAGCCACTCGGAGATGGCTTTTATCACAGGTTTCGGTGAGTCTATCCCGGCTTGGCTTGGATGACTTACAAGTTCCCGGAGAAGGGCGATCATGGATTCTAGACGAGCCGCATCGACAATCATTCTTTGTGATTCTCTCTGCCCCGAAACCAAACCTTTGGTCGTTGTTGTGTATTCCCTAAAAAACCACTAACCAATGCAAACCGCCTTCTATTCCTTCATTATTGAATAAGGGTACTACGAAAACGGGTTGAAGAAACAAAAAAACAGTAAATCCGGATAGCCGTACGTGAAATCCCCGGCAGTTGGATAACGAAACTTTCCTGAAATTCACGTAGCGCAACGCCAAAGGCGGGGTTCATTCACTGATCTGAACTGAGTGGCATATGAATCGAAAAGTATCTATATAAAAACATTAAAAACAAATAGATACATAAAATATTTAAAGTAATATAACAGCAAAATTCACTCGCTGGTGTGAGTTAAAAGGTCAGGCTTAGCCGGGCTTTTTCGTGCTCAATGCCAGGGTGTCGATAGCCCAGGTTATGGCTGAGACTGACACCAATATCAGTACCGGTATACCAAGCTCACCGACAACCCCCTGGATTGAGAAAATATTTTTTGTCGGTACCTGCTGAACAACACCGATTAGATTGAATTCCTGGACGTTGTGGATGAGCAGAAGGTACTTATAGGCGAAGTAGGCTGCCACAGCTATAACTGACAGCGTATTCACGTTGTATCGAATGTAAGAGACATATTTTGGGAATAATCGCATAGTCCAAGCTCCCCGTTGTTATTTTTCTATATTTAACACGCTTAGCCCTGAACGAAGCCTGAACGGATTGGCTGCAGGTAATATGCTCCGGCTTCAAATGCACTATGCATTACTGCGTATAATATATATTATGTTAAATAATGTATGTATTTAAATCAGTGGCCTACAGCTTTTTCATAAAGGTCGTCGCTAACGCTCCGCACCGCGCGTTTAACCCCTCTTCCTCGCTAGCTGTCGAATTATTCAGCTTTGCCACGGTACCCGGGTGCAGATAAGCGAACACCACTTTCAGAAGCTCACGGCCATTAGCCCGCTGCAGTACCAGAAGTGGGCGCGACGACTAAATGAAGCAAAGCGTTTGATGTTGAACGAAGGGATGGACGCGACGAGCGCCGCCTTCCGTGTCGGTTACGAGAGCCCCTCGCAATTCAGTCGCGAGTACAGCCGTCTTTTCGGGCTGCCACCTAAACGTGACGTCGAAGGATTGCGCCGCGAAGCCGAAATACGGCTTTCCACAGCCCGTTAGTCACCGTATTAAGATTAGCGTCTAACGTAAATCCACTAGCCGCGGCATCTACCGGGGCGTGTTTTTTTCAAGCCGGCAATAGGGGATTCGCACGGTACTTGCCGTCCCCTCAGCGCCGAAATTTGCACTTCATCCCCCTATTCCGCCATCCGTCGCAGGGACCGGACGCCGATCGGGCCTTGGGCTAGGTTTCCGGTATCGAAAACGGGCCTTTGACCATGACCAACCTGATCGAACTTCGTGACGTTTCAAAATCCTACCACCTGGGTGATGCCGCCGTACCGGCTCTCAAGCAGATCAATATGTGTATTCACCGCGGAGAATTTATTGCCCTGCAGGGACCGTCGGGCAGCGGGAAAAGCACCCTGCTCAATCTCTGCGGCCTGTTGGATCGTGCAAACAGCGGCAATTATCTGTTTAACGGCATCGAGATCAACAATCAATCCCAAAAATTGCTCACGGACCTGCGGCGGCAGCAGATTGGTTTCGTATTCCAGGGCTTTAACCTGATACCGGTGATGACGGTATTCGAGAACGTGGAGTACCCGCTGCTGCTGACGGAAATGAGCGCGAAGACCCGCTCAAAACGGGTCGTGGAGATGCTGTCGCGGGTCGGTCTGGAGAACCTGCTGAATTATCGGCCCGATCACCTCTCCGGCGGCCAGCGCCAGCGGGTGGCCGTGGCCCGGGCATTGGTGAAGAAACCGAACCTGGTGATCGCCGACGAACCGACGGCCAATCTCGATAGCGAGACTGCGGCAACCGTGATCGATCTGATGCACGAAATGGCGCGTGAGTCACGCAGTACCTTTCTTATCGCCACCCACGATGAACGCATGGCCTCCCGTTGCGACAGAACACTTCAGTTGCGGGACGGAGTAATCCAATGAGATGGCTTAAATTCGCTGTTTTGAATGTACTGCGCAACCGCCGCCGGGGCGTGGTGACCATTCTTATCGTCGCGGTCGGCTGCACCGGCATCCTGGTCAGCGGCGGTTTTGCCCTCTATACCTACGATTCCCTGCGTGAAATGTCCGCGCTGGATAATGGTCACCTGATTCTGGCGCAGACCGGTTACTTCGATAAACAGGAAGAAAACCCCATGGCGCGCGGTCTCGAGGACTATCAGGCCATCAGCAACTCACTGCTGGTGCAACCGAAGATCCGCGCAGTCCTGCCGCGGGTAGAGTTCAACGGTCTGATCAGCAACGGCGACAAGTCCTCGGTATTTGTCGGTACCGGGGTGGATGTGGGTGAGTTCAAGGTCAAGGGGCCTTTCCTCAAGGTAGTGAGCGGCCGCATCCTCAGTGCCGAACCGCCGCGGGAAGGTGACCCGCAGGTATTGATCGGTGAAGGGCTGGCCGGGATCATGAACGCCAAGGTGGGGGATTTTCTCACGCTCATGTCAACCACCGTAGACGGTGGGTTGAATGCCCAGGACGTCACGGTCCAGGGCATCATCACCACCGGCGTACCGGAGATAGATAAACGTATTCTGCTAACCCGGCTGGAGACGGCACAGGCGCTGCTGCAGACCACCAGGGTGAGCACCCTCTCCGTCTACCTCCACAGGACCGAGGATACCGACGGTATGGGCGCGGAAATCAGAAGTCGGTATCCCGTTCTCGCCCTGCAGACCTGGCTCGACACGGCCTTCTACTACCTGGCCGTGCGCGGCCTCTATAACCACATCTTCGGTCTGCTCGGGGCGATCATTCTCGGTATGGTCTTTTTCGCCGTGACCAATGTGGTCTCCATGAGTGTGGTGGAGCGTACAAGGGAGATCGGCACCCTAAGAGCCATGGGTACCCATCCGGTGGAGGTGATACGCAACTTTATGCTTGAGGCTCTGGTAATGGGCGGCATCAGTGTGATCCTGGCGATGCTGTTGTCGTCCGCTACCGCCCTCTTTTTCTCCATGGCCGATATCCAGATGCCCCCACCGCCTTCGCGTTCTCACCCCTATCCGCTGATTATCTATGTCGATGGGATGTTATATCTGTTAACGGCGGTTTCCGTGCTGTTGCTGTGTGTTTTTGCCGCTTGGTTCGCCAGCCGCAAGGCAGCACGCAGGCCCCTGGTGGAGGCATTAACCCATGTTTAAACGCGTACTGATCTGTTGGCTCCTGACGAGCCAGATGGCGGTTGCCGATGATGAGATAGCGAACTGGCTGCGGCAGGCCGACGGTTTTCGCCTGCCCGGTGACGAGGTACAGGTGGAGACGGAAATCAGGCTCTTTAAAAAGGGCGAATTGGAGAAAACCCGCGAGTATACGGTATTCACAAAACCGGGCCGCCGCTCACTGGTGCTCTTTCGTTCCCCCAATGAGGCAGGGCAGAAAATGCTGCTGCTGGACGACAAGTTCTGGATCATCCTGCCCTCCTCCCGCCGTCCCGTCCGCATCACCGCTTCCCAAAAGCTGTTGGGTGAGGCATCCAGCGGAGATATCGCCACCCTGACCTGGAGCGAGGACTACAACGGCATACTCAAAGGCGAGGAGGAGGTGGACGGCGTCCCCTGCCGGGTTCTGGAGCTGCATGCGACACGGAAAGGCGTAACCTATGAAGCCATCGAACTCTATCTGGCACAACAGGATAACCGGCCGGTCATGGCGAATCTCTTTGTCGCCTCCGGGAAACTGGCAAAAGTCGCCCACTTTGAAATGGGCGAACTCAACGGCCGTCGTCAGGTGGTTGCGATGAAACTGGTGGATCGTATACAAACCGCACGCATAACCGAAATACGCTATCTCGATATGCATCCGCATGCCACGCCGGACAAGCTCTACAACCCCGCCTATCTGATACGCAACGATATCTCCCGATGACACGGTATCCGCTTGCGCTGTTGCCGTGTCTGCTTTGCTGCTGGCATCCGGCAACGGCGGAGTGGAACGCCCAGCTGCGTCTGATGCCCGAATATCATCGGGTCAACAAGGAGAGCGCGTTTTTTGTTCCAACGGAGATCAGCGGATTTGAAAAACGCGAATCACGACAGGAGCTGGAACTGGGCTACCGTAACGGGGGTGTGAACGGTCAGCTGCTGTTGCGCAACGAGGCCTACAGCGGCGGCCGGTCGCAGAATCATACCCTCCTTAACGAACTCTATTGGGACACGCAGGTGCTGGAGCAGGAGATTACGCTGGGCAAGAAGGTGATGGGATGGGGTGTGGGATTCGGTTTCCGTCCCCTCGATGTAATTCAGCGCGAGGACCGGCGCCGCCTCTACCCTGTTCCACAGGAAGGTATTCCGCTGCTGGCGTGGCAGGGTTTCAGCGACACCGGTGCGGCAACACTCGTGTTCGCCAATCCCACCCACGGCGAGGAGGAGCAGATCAGGGAAGACGCCTCCCTCGCGCTCAAAGTCTATCGCATCGCGGGTGAAGCGGATCTGCACGGCGTGGCCCGGCTCAGCAAACGCCAGCAATGGGAAATCGGTGCCGGGATCAGTCGGGTTCTGGACGACAGGTTTGAATGGCACGGCAGCCTGCTCTATCAACGGCACTATCAACGGTTGATCAATCCCCTTACCGAACGCGGCGGTATACCGTTGGCGACGAGTGATCCGCTGCGGATGGAGACATCCCACGACGGTATCAAGGCGCTTATCGGCGGCAGCTTCACCGCTCCCGACGGATGGTCCCTCCTCGGCGAGGCCTGGTACGATGATCAGGCCTATTCCCGGGATGAGTGGAAATCGCTTTTCGCCCTCAGCGGCAGACAGCGCGCCCTGCTGGGCCAGGCGGGGATACCCGATGAGGCGGTATACTCCAATATTGCCGCCTCCAGCCGTTATCTGCAGGGGGAAAATCTGCTGCGTTGGAATGGTCTGGCGCGGTTGGCCTATGAGGGCGAGCGATTCAAACCCTATCTGGATTTGCTCTATACCCCCGAGGATAATGGCCGGGTGTTGACCCTGAACTTGGAATACGAATATGACCGGCACCGGTTTGATTTCGCACTGCGACACTATGGCGGTCCGGCGAACGCCGTCTATCGCCAGCTTCCGGAGCAGTGGGTCGCGCTGCTGGTATGGCAATGGGGAATAAAGTAGTGGGAATCGGCAGAGAGCACGCGGTTACCCGTTTTCTGATAGAGCTGGGCATACTGCTGGGGTTGACCCTGCTGGTGGCCGTAGCACTCACCCTGTTGCAGGTCGCCTCTCTGCGTTACAACACGGTATTCTCGTTCTGCATCGGCCTCTCCATTTTTTTCACCGTCTGGGGAGCCAGCCTGTTTCGCCGTGACCGGCGTAAAACCGCCAGCGATTTCATCATAGCGGTACCCCTGGGGGGTATGATCGGCATGATAGCCGGAAGTTATCTCATCGGCTCCAGTCCGTCGCTGCTGCTGGAACAGAACCCGCGGATCCTTCTTATCGCCGCCGTAAGCGCACTCACTTTCGGCTCGGCGATCGCCTACTATTTCTACGCCCGCAGCCGCCTCTCCGAACATCAAAGGCAGTTGCAGCAGGAGTCACTGCAGCGTGCACGTAACGAACAACGCATGACGGAGACCGAGCTACGCCTGTTGCAGGTGCAGATCGAACCCCATTTTCTTTTCAACACCCTTTCCAACATTCTCAGCCTTATCGACGAAGATCAGGCCCGTGCCAAAACCATGCTGGAGGGTCTGACCTCCTATCTTCGCACTTCCCTGCAGAGCACACGGAGCAATACCATTACCCTCGGCCAGGAGTTGGCACTGCTACGGGCCTACCTGTCGATACAGTCGATCCGTATGGGCGATCGGCTCAACTACCGGTTCGATGTTCCGGTGGATTTGGAAGACATCCACCTGCCCCCCCTGCTGATTCAACCTTTGGTGGAGAATGCCGTCCGGCACGGCCTCGAGCCCAAGCTCGATGGGGGCGCCCTGACGGTACGTGCCCGCGTTACCGACGGCCGACTGGCAATCGAAGTGATCGATACCGGCTGTGGATTGCAGACACCATCGGGAGCAGGCGTGGGGTTGAGGAATGTACGCCAGCGGATATCCGCGTTGTATGGCGAACAGGGTGATTTTCTTCTTGCCGAGAATTCACCCTCGGGTGTAATCGCCACTCTGAATCTACCCCTGACCGTAGAGCCGCAGACATGAAGGAGCGATCAACCACCGCGCTTATCGTCGACGATGAAGCCCCGCTGCGCAGCTATCTCAAGCGGCAGTTGGCCCGACTCTGGCCGGAACTCACCGTCATTGCGGAGGCGGCCAACGGGGTGACGGCACTCGAAGCCATCCACGCCCACAAACCGGATATTGCATTTCTCGATATCCAGATGCCCGGCCTGAGCGGTCTCGAAGTGGCGGAACAGATCGGAGATATTTGTAGGATTGTCTTTATTACCGCCTTCGATCAGTATGCAATTGACGCATTCGAGAAGGCGGCTGTCGACTACCTGCTGAAACCGGTCATGGACGAGCGCATGCAGACCACCATCGAACGCTTGCAGGCACATATCGGTAACCACCCGCCCGATCTTTCGCAACTGCTACGGGATCTGTCCCGGCAGATCCGGCCGGCTGCCGACTATCTTCAGTGGCTGAAAGTAGGGCGGCAGGATGAGATCACCCTGCTGCCGGTGGATGAAGTTGATTATTTCCATGCCGGCGATAAATATATCTCCGTCTTCAGCGCCGGCAAGGAGTGGGTAATCCGCACCTCACTCAAAGACCTGGAATCCCGACTCGATCCCCAACGGTTCTGGCGCATCCACCGTTCGACCATCGTTCGCCTCGAAGCCGTCATTCGCGTCACACGCGACATTACCGGACGCCACTGGCTGGAGTTGCACGGATACAAAAAGCCCCTGGTGGTAAGCCGAAACTACGTCTACCTCTTCAAACAGAGCTAATACAAGTTCCGCGTTCAATCTCGAATGTAAATTTTTCGTAAACTCCGCGGCGCGATATTTACAATAGTATGTCTACCCGCTTTCTGGTTCCTTGCATAGCATGAAATCCAAGAGACATTTTTCCACTCCTTGGAGGTCGCCATGCAACACACGAATAGAATCCCGAGCCGTCTCTCTTCGGCCGCTCTGCTCGCTGCCGCGCTTTTTTCCACGTCCCTGCTCGCCGAAAATACCGTCCCGGGCCGGGTTGAAACACCGAGAATCCAGGTGGCCATACTGCTCGATACCAGCAACAGTATGGACGGCCTGATCGATCAGACCAGAAATCAGCTATGGCAGATCGTCAACGAATTCTCAACTGCCAGAAAAGACGGTGTCACACCTATACTGGAGATCGCACTGTTTGAATACGGCAACGATAATCTTTCCGCCAATACCGGATACATCCGCAGACTGAACGGGTTCACCCGGGAACTGGATCAGGTATCCGAGGGTCTGTTCGCGCTCACCACCAACGGCGGCAGCGAATATTGCGGCTATGTTATCAAATCCGCCCTTGAAACCCTGCAATGGAGCCATTCCGACCAGGATATCAAAGCCATATTCATCGCCGGTAACGAATCCTTTGCTCAGGGTCCGATCGACTATCACGAGGTTGTCAAACTTGCGGTTCAGCGCGGTATTACCGTCAATACCATCCATGCCGGCGACCATCAGGTAGGTATCAGGGACAGCTGGCAATCGGGCGCCCTGCTTGCCGACGGGTCGTACATGAGCATCGATGCCAACGAGAAGATCGTCCATATCGTTGCACCTCAGGACAACAAGCTCACGGAACTGAACGCCAAGCTGAACGCAACCTACCTCCCCTACGGCAAGGAAGGCGCCGCCAAGGTTCAGCGTCAGGAAGCACAGGACACGCTCAGCAGCAATATCTCCGCCGGCCTGTTGGCCAAGAGGGCCAAATCCAAATCCTCCTCCTTTTACAACAACGCGGAATGGGATCTGGTAGACGCCCTAAAGGACGGAGAGATCGATGAATCCAATCTGGCGGAAATAAGGGAGGCGGAACTTCCTGAACCCATGCAGGGCCTATCGAGCAAGGAGAAGATAGAGTACGTGCGTGAGAAAACAAAAGAACGCAATCAGATCAAACAGGAAATCACTGAGCTGAGTAAGGCGCGAGATGCCTATGTCGCGCAGGTAAAACAGGAGCAGGCTACAGCCGCCCCGAGCATGGGTGACGCTTTGGCCGAGACGGTCAGGAAACAGGCCGAGAATAAAAACTTCGTATTCGAAAAATAGCCCGGTAAATAGAGCACGTCCTTCGCCCCCCCCTTTGCCGGGGGGCGATTGTATGCTACTCGACTATTGCCGAATCGATATACCTATTGCGGATATGCAAAATAACATCGATCAGGATGTAAAGTACCAGACATATAATTCCCAAATACAGACCGGTGACCATTGTGACGCTATAGGATGCAAGGAAATCGTTATAAGATACGAGAAATCCGTTTGTCAGCCCAAGATATTGGCAGGTCAACAACGCGGTCACGCCTGCAATGAAGTCCGGAATCACGGTGAGCTGAAACGGAATCCTGAGAGATGCACTAAGAACCAGTTTACGACGCTTCTCCAACCGTCCGGTTTTCAGCAGGTAATCATCGAGAAAGAAATAGACCAGATACCAGGTCACCACTCCGGCGATCATACCCAACCAATGCTCGATACCCTTGCCGTTATCAGCTCCCCATAAGCTCCCCCAAAAGAAGCCGGAAACGGAATTCAAACCCACGATCAGTAACCACTTTATGGAGTAATTCATAATATTGCGCCTATTAGTTGCCAAGCACCCGGTTCGTTCCTTCCTGTTCATGGACTTCTCCCGAAGATCTGTACCAATCGATATTCCGCGTCAGAAACATAACCGCAGCAAGAATCGCAAACAGTCCGACGGAACCGGCCAGGAGGGAGTACTCCTGTTCCTGCAACAGAGCCAGCAGGTAGAGATAGAGGGCTGTCATTCCTCCCCCCACCAGCGCCGCCCTCCCCTTACTACGCAGCACGATACTGGCATAGGCACCAACCAGGGCGACCACCATGGTAGCGGCTATAAAATAGGCGATCAGAAAACCTGCGTGTTCCGCCAGAGAGAGCAGCAGGAGATAGAAAAGGCAGATTGCGCCACCGACCAGGAGATACTGCATCGGGTGAATACGGAGGCCGCTGAGGATCTCGAACAACCAGAACCCGACAAAGGTGAGACCGATAAAGATCAGCTCGTATTTGATGCTGCGTTCCGTTTTGCCATAGGTATCCAGCGGGAATACCAGATCGACACCCACCGTCGACTCGTCTAACTTTTGCAGTTGTCCCCGTCCACTATAGAGCCAGCTCTGCGGATAGTTCCTGCCGAGATAAGGGATCTCCCATTTCGCACTGAATCCTTTCTCGGTTACCGTCCGGACACTGGGCAACCAATTGCCTTGAAAGCTCGGGTCCTTCCAGTCTGAAGTCATACTGATAGAACTGTGCCGCCCGACCGGAGCCACGAAAAGCCCGTGGCTCCCTCCAAGCTCCAGAGTCAACTCGAAGGTCTTCTTTCCGAGCGGGCTGCCGGAGCTAACGGCGGCATGAAATCCGCTTTGCTCGGACAACCCGGGGCCGGTTCCGGGCTCTAAGGCGACTGTTTTACCATCGATTTTAAGAGCGGACTCGTTCTGTATCGATTTAGGATCCGTCATGGCTATCACCAGTTGCGCCCTGTCCCACTGCAGATTTGTATCACCCGCCGCGGCCGCCATTTTCCCCAGATCAAAATCACCTTTCAGCTCAATTCGGGCGCGATAGAGAGGGATACCGTAGATGCTGCGATAACGAACCTCGCTGTCGATCTGCGCGGTGGCTTTGAAATGTTCGGGTAGAAATGTGGCATAGAACGTTTTCGGCTCCAGGTTCCGAACCGATCCCTCATACCGTTCCACGCTCTCCAGAAACGGCACCACGATCAAGGGTCCCTTTAATACTTGTTGCTTACCCCACTTTTCCGTGACTTCCGCGACTGCGTTATTTCTTGTCACTCTTCGTTCATCTATCAGATCATCGATCTGGTAAATCGGTATTTGCAGCAGGAATATGAGAAACACGATGCCCAATACCCGCAGTATCTGCACCTTGTCTGATCCGACTTTCCACTTTGTGCCTGTCTCCGCCATAACCGCTCTCCCCTGTTAGGTTCATGGCCTTATTAAAGAAAGAGAGATTGGTAAGGAGATGGAGAATATGCGGAAATTCCATGGAAATTCCGTGGAGAGCGGGGGAAGTGCTGCGGAAGAGCCTCTTTACCGGACGGAGCGTACGTGGCGAAACTCCGGAATCCAGGATTTCAGACCGGCACCTGGATCCCGGTTTTCGCCGGGTGGATAACAACAACTGCAAACCACCCCCTTCAACAAGAACCGGATGTAGGTTCGGTACTACCCGCCCGGTGCCAAAGGCAGACCGTAACCAAACTGGTTATCGCGCCCCGGTTCGCCCAGATCAACCGCGGAATCGATCAACGCCTGAAGTCGTTCCGACCAGGTGGATGTGGGCAACCGTTGTCGCTCAAGAACCAGGAGCGCAGTCACATAGGGTGCGGCATAAGAGGTACCGGACACATAGGCGGCATCCCTGCCTCTCGGCACCCAGATGTCCACCCCCGGTGCGGCGAAGGAGATATAACCTCCCCGGTTCGCCTGCCGGTAGAGACGGCGCTCAGCATCGATGGCGGTAACGGCGATCACGCCCGGAAGTGCCGCGGGATAGACGGGGTCAGCGGAAGGCCCGCCGTTACCGGCTGCGGCTATGACCGGTATGTCCAGATCCCGCAACCGCTGAACCGCGGCGTCGAGGACAAGATTGTGTGGTCCACCCAGACTCAGGTTGATCAGGTCCACCCGTTGCTGCACCAGCCAGTCGAGACCCTGCACCAACCCATCCACGGTGGTGTCCACATGCTCGTCGTCCCGAAGACGCATAACCTCCGCCACGTAGAGCCGCGCCGACGCCGTCAGGCCCCTTCCATCCCCACCCACCAGGATCGCCGCGACGGCCAGAGCATGATCCGTAGGTCCGGGTGTAACCCCCTGGGTTATGAAGGAGTGTCTTTCGATGGTTGCGCCGGCCAGCACGGAATGGCTCTCGGGCAACGGACCGTCCACCAGGCCGATGCGCAACCCTTTGCAACAATTCCCCGTGGAGACCGGCCAGTGGATCATATGTGAGGGATAGTCATGCCGATCGTCTCCCTGCGGCGTAAGCCTATGATTGAGATCGACCCGCAGTTCCGGTGCCTGGGTACGCAACTTTTGGACCGCCTCCCGCGGGGTGGTGCCCTGGGGTACGCGAAAGACGGAAACCACCAGTCCCAGTCCCTTCAATACCGAGCGCCGTTTTATGCCTAACCCGAGCCCCTGGGCCAGCTGACGTACTTTCTCGGCCCGGGGCAGATCGGGGGATACGACCAGCAGTTCGTCCGGTTCGCTTTGTTCGTCTCTATCGTCCTCATCCGCAAACGCGGTCACGTCGGGCGACGACGGAAGATCCTGACCGAGCAGAGAACCACCCCCGCCCGGCGGGGCTGTGCTTTCACCTCCATTTTCCGCATAGAAGGAACCACCCTCCACTCCCCCGCCGGAAGCGGTGGCGTCGGAATCGGTTCCAGGTTGTTTCGCGGAGAACGATGAAGCCGGTGACCGACAGATCTCCAAGCCGCTCTCGAGTCGGCTCAGCCAACGACCTTCAGCGGAGAGGATGCCCAGGTCGTACCGCTGACCGGAAAGTATTCGCGGATCATCGGGCAGGCGTACCTGTATGCGGGTATCGCTCCAGCTGTTCACGATCAACCTCAGAACAAAGCCGGAGCCGAGCAATGCGGGGGTACGACCGGCCGGGGCGGCGCCGAACCCCCTGCCGAGAATACTGAACGTAGCTCCCCGCTGGTAACAGCCGGTGGGATTCAACCCACTGATGACGGGTGCGCTCGTGATAACCGGGGTCACCGCTCTGCCGATCGGTTGCACCGGTGGCGTCGCGCGGGAATCAGCCGCCTGCGAAATCGTCACCATGCCCAGCATGATGAGTCCGACCGCCGCTCCGCCTTTCCATCCCATGCTACCGCTCCGGTGCAACATGGCGTATCAGCGTATCGTGACTCTGCAACTGGTCCGCAACCTGCCCAGGATCACGACCGGGATCAACGGCGAGCCGGTAGACCCCGACGGCACTGGGGCCGTCCACGATACGTACCCCCGCACTACGCAAAAGCTCCCGCAGATCCGCCTCCCGGGCGTCCGGCATGAACTCCACCTGCAGCATCCCGTCTCCGGCAGACGGACCGGAGAGCGGTCCGTAAACCGGTAACTGCTGACCCGGCTGTATCAGCATTGCCGTCTGTACGGCGATCACCAGACCGGCTGCCAGGGCGGCCGGCAGCAACCAGCGCGGTTTCGCTGCCGACGGGGGTTTGCGCACCTCGCGCAACAGACGCTGCAAACCCAGTTCGCCGCTATCCGCCGGCGGCTCGGACTGCAGATTGGAACGCAGATTCCGTAACAGCTCCAGTTCGGTGCGGCACTCGGCGCAATCGGTCACATGCCGTTCGACTGCCGTTTTCTCTTCGCCCTCCAGGGTATCGTTAGCCAGCCAGGGCAGGAGTTCCGTGGGGTGTTGATCCGTTGGATAGGTCATGGTGTTCTCAGTATGCTCCGGTTGCAGACGGTTCATCAATTAAGTCGCTATTTGTGCCGCAACGGTTTAATTCCTCGCCCCCACTCTCTCGAGGCAACGGTAAAGAGATTTGCGCGCATGAAACATCCGGGTCTTCACGGTGCCTTCGGGGATTTCCAGGATACGGGCGATCTCCGGGTAGGAGAGGTCTTCAAAAAAGGTGAGATAAACCACATGACGCTGAGCATCGGGGAGTTCATCCAGGCAGATGCGCACATGACGCCCGTTCTGTGCTCCGGCGACGGCCGCAGGTCCGGGATCCGGGTGCGTATGGTCATCGATCTCCTCGGCCAGACTCTGAGTCTCCCGTCGACCCCGCTTGCGCAGAAGATCGACACATTTGTGGTGGGCGATGCCCAATAACCAGGTGCTGACTTTGGCTCGCCCTTCGAAGCGGGCCGCACCACGCCAGACCTCCAGCATCACCTCGTTCAGAATCTCCGCCGCGTCCGCTGCATTGCCCAACCGTTGCAGGGCATAACCGTAGACACGTCCCTGATAACGCCGATAAAAGTCGCCCAGGGCGGACTCGTTTCCGGCGGCGATAAGGCCCGGCAGTTCTCTGTCTTCCAGGGATTCCGTCATCCCGTTCCCTCCGGTATCAGGGAGTGCGGAATTCAATAAGGGGGCTTTCTCCGATCACATTGCCCTCGTCGTCCACGGACCGTATACGCCATAAGTAGCCCTGCCCCGGCTGCAGATGCTGCCACACCATCTTCGACAGCGCTGTCTCCCGAGTTTGTTCCGGCAGTATCATGCCGGTCAACAGCGGACCGTTGACCGCCGGCGCGCTATCGGTCGGAGGCGTACCGCCCAGATCGGGCAACTGATCGATCATGCGGTCGGCGGGCTTTGCGTAGATCTCCAGGCGCCAGCTTTGCGCCTCACCGCCGCCGCTCCAGGCAAAGCGGCTATCGGTGTTGATTAGACTGCCGTCGGCTGGAGAAAGGGTTTCGATAGTCACCGGCGGCTTTTCCGGTGAACCGGAACTGGTCACCAGATAGCGGACGGTGACCGGCTCGTAGCCGATCTCCGGTTCGATAACGCGGAAGCGCAGCAGATAGACCCCTTCCGCCCGGCTCGGCAGTTCGGGGCTCTCGAAATGTCGGGTCCGGTTGCCGGCCAGGACCTGATGCACCGGTCTCAGGGTGGTGTAGATCGGTTCTCCCGGGGTCGAAGCCGGGGTGGCGATCTCCCAGACCCCGCGAAACATGCCGCTGCCGGAAAACTGAACGTCCAGTAGCGCCTTAAATCGCTCGTCCTTCGAGACCACGCGCAAGGTGGAGGCGTCATCGAAGGTCAGCGCCATGCGGTCGATCTGCAGCAGACCGCTGCCGGAGCCGCCGGTGAGATAAAGACTGGCGCTGTCGCCGACGACGATCAGGTCGGGGTCGCTGAAGGAGCGGCGGAGACGGAAAGAGGACTCGTTCGAGCGCCGCATGGCCTCAATAATGCTGCGTGGTATCTGCACGGTTTCGCTGATAACTGCGGTCTCCCCCGGCGCGATGGTGCGTGAAAGGGGACGCGAGATGACGCCGAAGCTTACATCCCCACCGCCGTTGGTAACAACGAGTTGCTGCGAGGTCGTGAGCGCCGGCAAAGCACCGACCGCAAACGCCGTGGTGACACGCCAGGTGAGATTGACGTTCGCCGAGCGGCTGGCGGCAACGGTAACCGAGGACGGACTGACGTCCACGCTGGCCACGACCGCGAAGGCGCCGCTCTGGACGAAGAAAAGACCGATACCTGTTAAAAGGGTTGCGATGAACCGTTTCATACGACGCTCCTAATATTGTCCCTGCCAATCCACCGTGACACCGGCAAAGACCTCGTAGCTGTCCTGATCATGCGCATAGCTGCCGTTGACGAACAGGGCCAGACTAGGGCGGTTCGGACGCGCCTCGACGGCGATCCATGAGGTCGACGCTTGAATGGTGTAGTCGGAGTTTACGCCCGCACTGTCGCTGTCTTCCCGCTGGTAATTGTAGCTCAGGTCTGCACGCAGCCGGTTCTCCAGGGCGTTCAGAGAAAAGTACAGATTTCCGAGATAGGTCTCTGTCTCGGAGTTATCATCCAGGTCCCGCGTTCGATCATAGTCCAACCCCGAACCCAGGTTGAGATGCTCGGTCAGGGGAACGGACAGATCCAGGTGGGTGTTGTCCCTGCGTAAATCGTGTTCCGGACCGGCTTCTTCCCGGGTTTTCTCGTAGGTTTGCGCGATACTCCAGTACCATGAACCAGGTGCGAAATTGAATGTAACCGTGAACAGGTCTACGGTTTCATTTATATCGTCGCCGGCAAATGTCGCCGGGATATCCTCGTAATTCCGCATCACGCGGTTGCCGGTAACGGTCAGCGTCGGGTTGGAAAAAATGCGCATGATCCCGGTCTGCTGCGGCATATCTAGGGGTGTGTACTGCGTCCAGATCCCCGCATTGTCGGTGTAGAGATGGGGGAATCGAGGATCGTCATCGATATTGTCCATTTCACGGCTGAGCTGACCGCCCATTGACCACCCTCCCCAGTTCAACTCGCCGAACACCTGGTCGAGCATCCTGTCGGTTGCCTGGCCGACGTTGCCGAGACTGTAAAACGTGAGTCCGACACGCTTGTGCTGGGCACCGAGATTCCAATAAAACGCGGAACCCCGCAGCTCCTGCTGTGGATGATTGTAGACGGCCAGGAGATCCACGGCGTAATCACTGCTGGCATCAAGAGCGTTTCCGGACCCGTCGAAATCGGTGCTGGAACGGGCGTATTCCCCGCGCAGATGAAGCCGCTGATCCCAGATCTGACTATCCACCACCACGCCGCCGGCATCGTTGCTCACGGTCTCGTCATTACCGGTTACCGAGCTGCCGTCTGCACCGCCCTTGCCACTAAGGTAGGTGGTGGTGATCTGCAGCCGCTCCGGTTGTTGCGTCAGGGGCGAGAGGGTCCAGAGAATGCCGGCGGTACGCTTGCCGCCGTCTTCGGTCCCCGGCCAGTAAGCAAAACCATTGATCGGTTCCGCACGTACGGCAAAGCCGGTAAGCTCACTGCGCAGATCGTTCAGTTGCAGATTACCTGAAACGCCGCGGCGCGCGTAGTTACTTAAGACCATGCTGCTGCCCGGGATCGTCTGGTCCCCGGCACGTACCGATGCCGGACCTTGTGAGAACGACACCACGCCCCTGGCAAGGTCGAGTCGGCGGCCGTTCGCGGTCTGATCGCGCTGGCTCATATAGATCAAATCCATATCGGCGTCGGCCTGCCAGTCACCGTCGGCCGCCTTTGCGGAGAATCTGCCTCCGCCTGACTGTTGATCCTTGCCGATATCGCTGTCCAGATTGTTGCTATCCAGCCGGTATGTGGACGAAAGATTGATACTGGCCGAGACATCCGCCTGGCGGAAGAGCTCATTCTTACGCACCTCCACGTTGTACAGGGCGCGCTCCTCTATGTTGCCGTCGGGCAGATATTCCACCAGGCGTATCTGATGGGGTCCGTAGGCCAGCGGCTGCGGGGGACGGAAAATCGCCCGGTCGCCCTCACGGCTGACGAAAGAGGTGACGTCGAGGCCGTCCAGCTCCATGCTCAGGCGCTGCAGTGCTTCGGCCGGGATATCCGCCGGCACCAGAAAAATCAACGGATCGTCGGGTTTGTAGAAACCCGGCTGCGGCAGTTGCAGTTCCACCCAACCTTGCGCATGGCAAACAGGCAACCACAACAACATCGCCAACGTGCCCGTCTGCTGCCAGTTTCTTTTTGTGTTAATCATTCCGCTCTACCAGTTCGGCCGTATTACCCCTCGCGAAACCCCTCATATCGTACCGGCCTCGCACCATATAAGTCGTGTTCCCCGGACAAAGGGTTCATTCTGATTCCATTTTCCTTGGTTGTCACCACTCAAATCACTGTCTACAGGCGCAAAAAGGACGCCGGAAACGTCGCACGGGTCGAATACATTGGGCCGGGATAAGCTCTCCTTTACTATCCAGCTCGAAGCAGGCTGCAAGTTATGGCGACAAGTACTATCATCGCTGAAACAGATCCGTCAACGCTATGGAGATTCAGAAAAGGGAGCCTTTACCATGCCATTCATCGCCTACCCGAGCGCCTACTATTACCCTGAGCCGAAAACGATGTCGAAGCGTCAGTCGGTGGAACACCACCCCTGGGGTTATCAGGTTCACACCACCGGCGAAAAGAATAACGGTTTCCTGAAGGTCCGATGCCGCTGGGAGGATAAACAGGGCAACAAGCAGCAATACGCCTGGTTGCGGGAGGAGGATATCCAGCCTGACCGTATCCTGGAGATCAATTTCGTGGATATCGGCCAGGGCGACGGGGTGTTTGTCGTATTCCCGGATGACAAACGTCTTATTATCGATGCCGGCAAAGGCGACAATATGTATCGCTTCCTGCGTTGGCGATTCAACCGGAAGGACACCCGCATCCACTACACGGTTATCTCTCACCCGGACGAGGATCACTACTATGGCCTTCGCGGGCTTATCAATGATCCTAAATTCAGTTTCGGGCAGGTTTACCACAACGGTATCGTAGAACGTGACGGGGACGGCAAGTATCCGTTGGGCGCACGTACACCCGGAAAAGGCAGCGAACTCACCGAGCTTTGTGAAACCCCTGCGCAACTGGATAAGATTCTGAACAAACCGGCCCTGGTGGGAAAAAAACGCTTCCCCAATCTGCTTAAGGATATAAGAGACCTCAATCCCGACAGCAGTATCACCATGTTGCAGCAGGCTGACGGTTATATGCCGGGTTTCGCCCCGGAGGAAAATCCGCAGGGTGTGGTGATCGAATGTCTAGGCCCGGTGGCCAGGCGGGTAAACAACAAGCCTCGCCTGCCCTGGTTCGGCAGTACGGGGGAGACGAAAAACGGTCACTCGGTGGTTCTGCGACTGTGCTACGGCAATGTCCGCGTGCTGTTAGGGGGTGATCTGAACATCAAATCGGAACGCTACCTCCTGGAACAACATACCCGGCTCAGCCCAACCCCGCAGACGCTGGATGAACGTAATTTCCTGGTTAACGTGGCCCGCCAAACCTTTGCCTGCGACGTGATGAAGGCCTGTCACCACGGCAGCGCGGATGTGGAGGATGTCTTTATCGAGTCGGTCAACCCCATGGCAACCGTCATCTCCAGCGGTGATGAGGAGTCCCACTGCCATCCCCGGCCCGATGCCTTGGGTGTTTACGGCAAGTATGCCAAAGGTCGCCGTCCGTTGATCTTCAGCACCGAGCTGGCACGTTCCACCAAGGAGTTTGTCTCCATGCCCGACCGTATCCAGGAACAGATAACGGATCTGGTAATGCAGATATCCGACGACTCGATCTCCGATAGCGAAACCAAGGTGTTACAAAAATCCATAGAGGAACTCATCGCAAGGCGCGAACGGGCGGTTGCCGTTTACGGCATGATTACCGTTCGAACCGACGGTCAAAGGATGATCATCACCCAGAAGCTGGAAAAGAAGCGCGACAGCACGGGAGAAAGATGGGATATACACCACTTCGAAACCCTGGAGGACGGGCAGTTACACTATCAGGCCAAGCACTAAACGGCCCGCTTAACGCAATTGCGTTAAATATCAGACCTTGTAATGGTCGACTAACGCCTTAAGCTGCTCGGCCAGCCTGGCCAGATCGTCGCTGGCCGCCGAGGTCTGCTGGGCACCGGTTGCGGACTGTTCGGATACCTGATTGATACTTACTATGCTGCGGTTGATCTCCTCCGTGACCGCGCTCTGTTCTTCGGCGGCATTTGCGATCTGAGTGTTCATATCAGAGATGCGTGTTACCGCGGCGTTGATTGTCTGCAACGCCTCACCCGCGGCGGCGGCCTGATCAACACCCACCTGGGTCATCTCCTTGCCTTCCGCCATCACCCTTACTGCATTATTGGCGCCGGACTGGAGCTTGCTGATCATCTCTTCGATCTCCAGCGTCGACTCCTGGGTGCGGCCCGCAAGGGTCCTGACCTCATCCGCCACCACCGCGAATCCCCGTCCCTGTTCCCCCGCCCGGGCTGCCTCGATGGCGGCATTCAAGGCCAGCAGATTGGTCTGTTCTGCGATACTCTTGATCACATCCAGCACGGAACCGATATTTTTGCTCTCGGCTTCAAGCTGTTGGATCACACCCGCGGCCTTTTCCACTTCTCCGGCCAAGTCACCGATGGCTTTGATCACCTTATCAATCACCTGCTTACCCTGATAAAAAGTGCTGTCCGCCTCCTGCGCGGCAGTAGCAGCCTCGACGGCATTGCGTGCCACCTCCTGCACCGTGGCACTCATCTCGTTTATTGCCGTGGCAACCTGGCTGGTTTCCGTAAGCTGCTGGTTGATTCCGGCAGTGGTCTGTGACGTCACCACCGATGTCTCTTCCGCCGCTGAAGCAAGCTGGGTGACGGAGTCCCTGACCTCACTTATGGCGTTATGGAAATTATCGGCTATCAAATTGACGGCATCAGCGATATGTCCGACTTCATCCTTGCTCTTATATCCCACGCGTGCCAGAAGATTTCCTCCCGAGAGCTCCGTAGCCGTCTGTTCGACCTGACGCACACCGTTGGAGATATCCGAAATGGTGAGATACGCAAGCAACAGACTGATCAGGGTACCCACCACCAGACTGACACTTACCCAAAAGATCATGGATTGATAAGTTGACTCCGTTTCCGCATAGAAAGATGCGGCCTCATCCTGTTGGATCCTGAGCAAAGAACTTATTGTCTCCTTTATCTCCTTCATGGTCGGGTTGACCACTTCCAATATCAGTCTGTTTGCTTCGGAGTATTGCCCCGCCTGCAGGCTAGCGGTGATCTTTTCCAAGGCCTGAGCCTCAAGCCTGGTGAGCCCCTCTTCAAAACTTAATGCCAGCTGCTTCTCCTTTGCATCCAGACGGGATTCCTTGAACTTCTTCCAGTTCTCGTCGATGGCATCCACGTTCTTTTTGATCGCGTCGATATGCAGGGACAAGGGATGATCATGCATGGCGGCAAAAGGTGAAACCGGATCATGCTGCAGTGCGAGAAGGCTCTGGGAACGGCTGTCTTCCGCCGTTTCTAGAATTTCCGCAAGCGCCTGCATATGCGCCATGTCCTTATGGTAAAGCTCATCGATGGCATGGCCCGCACTGCGCATGCCGTTGAAACCCAGAAATCCGACGAAGAACGCCGTCAGCAACATCAGGCCGACCAGCACGTTGAGGCGGAGCTTTATGGGAAGATCGTTTATGAAAGCAAACATGTTTGATCACCTGCCTTAGCAATCAGAGGACCCAAGCGTTACTCCTTACGCGAAGTGCCGCTTCAGTGTGAAAAAAACGCTATCTCCGGTACTCCACAAGAACAGCTGATGAAAAAGAGGCCAAATAACCCTGTGCCGCCTATGTAGTATTCGGCCTAACCGGCGGTTTCTTAAGGGTGATCGGCGGTTTTTTTATCGGTGCGGACATGGCGCACGCAAGGCCTATCCGCCTTGAATCGGCCGGGACTTTTTTCCTGATCATAGGGGTTTAGCCCTGTTGCTTTAGCTACAGACCGGGAAATACGAATACAACCCGGTCTGGCAATTGCAGAACGGAGAGGAGTTGGTGGGCTATGCCAGCGAAGCTGGCGTTAAACTATTTTTCCAACGGATATGGAATACATGCCGGGTATTTCTCCCGGGACATCTCCGATGACCAAAGAAGCCCTGACTACTTGTCCCGGGCTTCCTGGTTTCCTGGTTTCCTGGTTTCCACTACCGCCATACAGCTGATTTTTCCCTTAAAGGGATTAATTTAAAAAATAAATATTTTATATTCAGTATGTTACGAGTCATTCTTAATGTTAATTAACATAGATGAAATGCCATAATATCAGGGAGAAACAAGTGCGATTACAGGGACTTGACCAGGTGAAGCAGCAGGGCGCGTACCTTTTCCATACCCCCGTTCAGGTTAGCCTCTATTTCATCCATGGAGATAATCCCCCCTTCCCCCTTGCCCGCGGCCCAGTTGGCTATGACCGCGCAACAGGCGTAACAGAGGCCCAGTTCCCGCGCCAGGGCGGTTTCCGGCATACCGGTCATTCCCACCAGGTCACATCCGTCCCGCTCCATACGGGTTATTTCCATTGCGGTCTCCAGGCGCGGTCCCTGGGTCGCCCCGTAGGTGCCGTTCGGGATTACTTCGATTCCGGCCGTGCCGGATGCCGCAATCAACCCTGATCGCAAGTCCTGACAATAAGGCTCAGTAAAATCGATATGGGTCACGTGGGTGAGATCGTTTTCAAAAAAGGTGTGTCCCCTGCCCCAGGTGTAATCCACCAGTTGGTTGGGTATGGAGATGGAACCGGGTGCCATATCACCCCGTATTCCTCCCACCGCCGCCACACCAATCACCTGTTTTACACCGATATGTTTCAGCGCCCACAGGTTGGCCCGATAGTTGATACGATGCGGCGGAATGGTGTGTCCGGCGCCATGCCGCGGCAGAAACGCCACCTCCTTGCCGTCGAGCAATCCAAAGGTCAACGGAGCCGAAGGCTCACCGAAAGGGGTATGCATCACCTCCCTCCGGGTAATCGCCAACGATTCCATGGAAGTCAGACCAGATCCGCCGATTATCGCCAATTCCACACTCATCGGATTTCACCTACTCCACAATGTTAATGATACCTGTACCTGATCGGTTAAACGATCCGGTTATGCTTCATTCGTTCGCGGCGAATATTCCCGGAACGTTACGCAGATAACCCTTGTAATCCATACCGTAACCGAAAACATACCGGTCACCGACGGAAAGCCCTACAAAATCCGCCTGAAAACCGTTGCTTCGTCCGTGTTCCTTCTCTACAACAACAGCGCTCAAGACGCGTGACGCACCTTCCTTGCGACAATGATCGGCAATGGCGGCGAGGGTAACGCCCTCGTCCAGGATATCGTCAATAATAAGAACGTCCTTGTCGCGCAGGACCTCGTTATGCATCTTGAGCCACTGCAAATCACGGCCGGCGGTTTCATCACGATAGCGGGTAGCGTGCAGATAATCGAGGCGCAGGGGAAAATCCAGCCTCATCAACAACCGGCCGGTAGGAACCAGTCCGCCGTTCATCACACAGAGCACAACAGGATCCTTCCCCTTCAGAGTACGGGTTATCTCCTCGCCCATGCGGTCCAGGGCGGATTCCAGTTCCTCAAGGGAATAAAGCCTGTCGGCTTCCTGATATACACGCCATGCCTGTTCTGCGGTTATTGCCATTATTTAAGATTCCTGCATAAAGAATTTTTCAAGCGACATCTACCGTCACTCAAGATTCAGACTAAGGGAAGGCGACTCGTCATACGAGGCTATGGTGTCCACCGCGACCCGCCAACGCAGGTCCAGATGCATCTCACCGCGGCTGATCCCCTGCCGTCCATGCATCCTGAGCAAGCGCATCTGAGATACCGGGTCCTGATGATCCGCCAAGGTCTCCAATACCGCCACCGCCCCTTCCCGGTTATTACATACCAGAATCATATCGCAACCGGCGGACAGCGCCGCATTTGCCCGTTCCGGATAATCACCGCCGATATCCGCCGCCGCCATAGTGAGATCATCACTGAAGATCACCCCCTGGAATCCCAGGTCCCCCCGTAACACCTGCTGTAACCAGTAACGGGAGAAACCCGCCGTCTCCCTGGAGGCCTGCTCATAGAGTACGTGCGCGGGCATGATCGCCTCCAGACCGTAATCGATCATGCGCTGAAACGGCAACAGATCCTCCATCCGGATATCCTCGGGACGGCGGCTGTCCACCGGTAGCGCCAGATGGGAATCCTCTTTTACTCCCCCATGTCCGGGAAAGTGCTTCCCTACACCGGCCATACCCGCCTCGTGAACACCCTGCAGCCAGCTATGGGCCAATTCCGCGACCACCACCGGCCGCTGGTGGAAGGCACGGTCACCGATTACCGAACAGATGCCCCGACCGAGATCCAATACCGGCGCAAAGCTGAAATCGACCCCGACAGCACGGAGTTCCGTCGCCATCAGCCAAGCCACGGCGTGCGCCGCTTTCCGGGCCTGCTTGCTGTTCTTATCGTACAACTCCCCGAACCAGGCGGCCGGAGGCAGGCGAACAAAACCCTCCCGGAAACGCTGCACCCTGCCCCCTTCCTGGTCAACGGCTACCAGTAGTTCCGGTTTCCGCAGTTCATGAATCTCGGTGATCAGGCGTTCGATCTGTTCCGGAGACTGGTAATTACGGCTGAACAGGATGACACCACCGGCAGCAGGATGCCGCAGCATCTCCCGCTCTTCCGGGGTCAGTTCCAGACCTTCCAGGTCAAACATCAATGGGCCATGGCTCATGGTAAAGGTTTCCTAAATCCCGATTGCGAAAGGCGGTGCATTCTGTACCCGGCAAGGAAGTCAAATGTGAAGTATTACCGTTTCCGGCACCGGATTTCCCGGAGATACCTTAATATTCCGCTTTGCTTGCCGATAATCCGCGCAAGACCGCTGTTATATCAGAAATGGAATGAAAATATGCGTCTGTCTTACCTCCCCTTTTTCCTGCTCCTCTGTTCCCTCCCGGGTCCCGGCATGGCCGCCGATGAAGAGGAGAGCGTCGAGGAGAAGACTCGGGGCGCCTATTATTCTTTAAGTCCGTCCCTGATCACCAACGTTCAGGAAGGCGCCGACTATGCGAGATGCGAGATAGAGTTGATGACCCTGGACGAGGCGAACCTGGAAGACATAAAACTTCACGCACCAGCCATCCGACATGAACTGCTGCTGTTGCTGGGGGATCAGAAAGGGAGTGCACTGAAAACCCCCAGCGGCAAGGAGAGTTTTCGCAAACAGGCCTTGAAGGCCGCGGCGAGGGTGATGAAGGAACAGACCGGCAGGCAAAGCGTGGACGATCTCTTTTTCACCAGCTATTTCGTTGAGTAAGTTAGAAGTTAGTAGTTTGAAGTTAACAGTTCGTAGAATCGGCGATATCCGCCAGTCAGGCTTCTAACTCCCCACTTCAAACTACGAACTTCTGATATCCAACCGATCGCGCAGGCGATCTCCCAGAAGATTCACGGCCAGTACCACCAGCATTACCGCTATGCCGGGCGCCAGAACCAGATGCGGGGCCACCAGCATATAGCGGGCTCCGTCGCGGATCATACTGCCCCAGGAGGCGTCCGGAGGCTGTACCCCCAATCCGAGAAAAGAGAGCCCTGCCTCGGCGATCACGATACCGGCGATACCGAACGTCGCCTCTACGATCAGAGGGGCGACGATCAAGGGCAACAGATGATGCAGGATGATGTAGGTCCGACCCTGCCCCAGGGCAACGGCGGCTGCCACATGATCCCGCCCTTTCAGGGACAGCACCTGCGCTCGCGCCAACCGTGCGAAACCCACCCAACCCACCAGGGAGAGAGCAACGATCACGTTCTCTATCCCCGGACCCATGACTCCCGCCAGGGCGATCGCCAGCAGAATACCGGGAAAGGCGAGAAAGATGTCCACCAGGCGTACCAGCAACTGGTCGGGCAGTCCGCCGCTGTACGCAGCGGAGGCCCCGAGCAACGAACCGACCACTGCCGAGATCACCACTACCCCGACGGCAACCAGGAACGAGGTCCTCGCTCCCAGCAACAGCCGATCCAATACCGGTCGCCCCAATTCATCGGCACCCAGCCACTCCCCGGCCCCGGGACCGTGCAGAATCCGGGGCAGATCGATCAATTCCGGCTGCAACGGCAGCATCGGGGCGACCAGGGCAGCCAGGGCCCAGAGAACAATGACGGCTAGGGAGAATCTGAACACCCTGATCACTCCCTGGCGAGTCTTATGCGCGGATCCAGCCAACCGTAAACCAGGTCCGTCAGCATGTTCACCAGCACGTAAGCGAAACTGATAACCAGAACACAGGCCTGCACCACCGGGTAATCCCGTTTCTGAATCCCTTCCACCAGCAGCGATCCGACCCCCGGCCAGGAGAAGACCGTTTCGGTGATCACCGCACCGCCCAACAGGGCGCCGAGTTGCAGCCCCAGGAGGGTGATCACCGGCAGCCAGGCGTTGCGCATGGCGTGATGCCAGATCACCCGCCCTTCCGAGAGTCCCTTGGCCCGGGCGGTCTGGATATAGCCTTCATGCAGCACCTCCAGAAGGCTGCTGCGCACCATCCGCGCCAGGATGGCCGCCAGGGCGGTGCCCAGGGTGACCGCGGGCAGAATCAGGCTGTCGATCCCGCCGCGGCCGCTCACCGGCGTCCAGCCCAACCAGAGGGAAAAAATCAGGATCAGCACGGGCCCCATCCAGAAGTTGGGTATGGATACGCCCAGCAGAGAGAAGCTCATGGCGCCGTAGTCCGCGCCGCGGCCTCTGTGGGTCGCCGCCGCAATACCCAAAGGCACGGCAATGATGAAGGCGAACAACAGGGATGCCGCCGCCAGCTCGGCGGTGGCCGGTATCCGTTCCGCCAACATGGCGGAGATGGGGCGTTGCGAGTGCAGTGAGTTCCCCAGGTCCAGTCGTAACAGCTGCTCCAGGTAGTTCCCCAGCTGCACCGGCAGGGGCTGATCCAGTCCCAGGGCCGTCCGCAGTGCCACCCGGTCAGCCTGACGCGCCGACTCACCCAGCATCATCTCAACCGGGTCCCCCGGTATCAGATGAATCAGCAGGAACACCAGGCAGACCACTCCGAACAGCACCATCAGCGCACTGGCAAGCCGCGATGCCAGATAACTGATCACTGGATGATGTCCACCATTGTTCCCGCCTCCACCTGGTCGAACAGTTCCAGAAGATCCCGGTTGCGCATGCGGATACAACCGTGGGAGCGGGGTTCACTCATGGGCTCGGAATCAGGGCAGCCGTGAATATAGATAAAGCGACGCAGGGTATCCCGATCGCCACCCCGATTCCGCCCCGATTCCAGGCCGGTAAGCCAGAGAATGCGAGTAAGAATCCAATCCCTTCCCGGGAACAGAGCGCCGAGTTCGGGGGTGTAGATCTCGCCGGTGGGGCGGCGACCCACAAACACGGCGTTTTCCGGCTCTCCCGCCCCGATCTTTAAGCGGATGCGGTGCCGCCCACGGGGAGTGCATGCGCTCCCGAACTCCTCCCCTGCACCGTTTGCCGCGGTGGAGATAGGGTAACCGGCCACCGGCCGGCCGTCCCTGATCAACTCCAGCCGCTGCCGGTCCAAGCGGATTACGATCTCCGTCGACACTTAGGGTTCCCACCGTTCAATCTGATTCAGGCCATCATAATTGCCGTCGCCGGCCAGATGGTAGCCCCGGACGGATTTGCGGCTGACAGCTATGTGCTCTTCGTACCAAAGGGGAATATAAGGCAACTGCTCCAGCAGCCGCTGCTGCAGACGCCCATAGAGTTCCTCCCTGCCTTCAAGGCCGGGCAGCCTTTCAGCGGCCTCGATAAGATAATCGGTCTCAGCATCCCGATAACGTCCGCGGTTGGCCCCCACCGGCGGTATCGACGAGCTGTGGAAGATATGACGAAAGGTATCGGGTGTTTTGAGCCCGACCCAGGCCAGGCTGTACATCTGGAAGCGGCCCTCTTTGATATCGCCGTAGAAGGTTCCCCAGTCGTAACTGCGCAGTTCCACTTCGATCCCCACCTGCGAGAGCTGATACTGGATAACGGTGGCAAGCCGCACCCGGAACGGATCGCTGGATGTCTTGTAGATCAGCTTCAGAGGATTGTTCCGGCCATACCCCGCCTCCGCCAGGAGTGACCTGGCGAGCTCCGGATCATAAGGGATCCGCGCCAGCTCTTCCGTCCCCAACCAGTGTTCAGGAGGAAATACGGCCTCCGCCGGACGCGCCATCCCCTTCATCAGGTATCGGATAACGGCGTCCCGATCAATGGCGTGGGCTATTGCCCGGCGCACCGAAGGGCGACCCGCGGCAGGATCCTCCAGGTTGAATCCGATATAGGAAAAATTGGATCCCGGCCTGCGCTCTATCCGTATTCCCGCGCGACCCTGAAGATATCCGATCAGTTCCGGCGGCAGGTCGTTCTGCAGCAAGTCGATCTCCCCCCTTAACAGCTTCAGGATCCGGACCGAGGGGTCCTTGACCTCGAGAAACTCGAATATCTGCCCGTCACGTTGGCGCTGCAGGCGAAGTATCCCCTCCCCCGGGCGACTGACGAACCGAAATGGCCCGCTGCCCAGGGGATGGGAGGCGAAGGCGTAACCGGCGGCAATGCCGTCCGCGGGAAGAATGCCTATCACCAGATAGGCCGGAAACAGTGGGTCCGGTTGGCGCAGATGAAAATCCAGAGTCTCCCGGTCCACTACCTCGATATGTTCGATCATGTGCAACGCCGCCCGGTGAGGGGAAGCGGTCGCCGGGTCGAGCACTGAATCATAGGTGGCCTTGACGTCAGCGGCGGTAAGGATCTCCCCGTTGTGAAACCCACGCCCTTCGTCGGTCAGGGTAAACCGGTAGCGGGTGGGCGATAACACCTGCCAACGGGCGATGGAGGGACGAACCCTGCCCGCTTCGTCGAAATCCACCAATCGCCGGTAGATAAGGCGATCGATACGGCTGGAAGCCGCATCCGTGGCAAAACGCGGGTCGAGATTGCTGGGAGCGGTGGCGAGTCCCATACGCAGGATGTCGCCCGTCTGCTGACCACAGGCAAAAAGCGAAAAAGTCAGCAGCAGCAAGCCGTAGATGCGTAACAAGACCCTTCCTTACCAGCGGGAGTAGGGATTATCCACCAGACTGGCGTTCCGGTACCTGCGGTCTGCCGAGACCTCTATCCCGGCCCATGACGGCATCTCGAACTGCTCCTGTTCCGATCCCAGTTCCACCTCAGCTACTGTCAGACCGGTATTCTCACCTTCGAACACATCCAGATCCCAGATATGCCCCCCGCACTTTACCCGGTATCGGGTCTTCTCGATGTGAGGCTTGACCACCAGATCATCCAGGATCTTCTGTGCATCCTGCAGGGGGATTTCATACTCGAACTCCGTTCGACGGATACCCTGGGTCGCCCCCTTGATGTTGAGACAGGCCTTGCCGCCACCGACCCGCACCCGGATAGTGGGACCGCCGTCGGCGCCTCCCCTGGCGAGATAGCCTTGGATCATCCTGGATTGCGAGACCACGTTCTCCCGCCACCGATCATTCTTGACCAGAAACTTTCTTTCGATCTCCAGCGCCATGTCCTGGGTACTCCGTTACGGTTAGAAGGATGCCTGAAAGTATATGACTTTAACGCAACACGACTAGGATTTTTCAAACAGGGCGATAGACTCCACATGGGCGGTATGGGGAAACATGTCCATCACCCCGGCCGCCAGCAACCGGTAACCGTGTTGCTTCACCAGTTCCCCGGCATCGCGTGCCAGGGTTCCGGGATAACAGGAGACGTAGACTATTCGCCCTATTCCCAGTTTCGGAAGATGCCTCAGGACCTCCTGGGCACCCGAACGAGGCGGGTCCAGCAGCGCCTTGTCGAATGACTCGAGCAGCCACGGCTCTTTCTCCAGGGATTCGTAGAGATTGGCGGTATAGTAACGGACGTTGCTTATCCCGTTATCCCTGGCGTTGTCGCGCGCACGGGCGACCAGCTCACTGTCTCCCTCCACACCGACAACCCCGCTGCAACGGCGTGCCAGCGGCAAGGTAAAGTTGCCCACACCGCAAAACAGATCCAACACCCTATCCTCCGCCTCCGGCGCCAACATCTCCACCGCCCGCCCAACCATCAGCCGGTTGAGTTCACTGTTGACCTGGGTGAAGTCAGTAGGCAGGAATCTGATCTCCAGATGAAACTCGGGCAACCCGTAACTGAGATCAGCAGCCGTCCCGTACAGCGGCTGCACCGTCTCCGGCCCCCCCGGCTGGATGTATATGGACAGGTCATGTTCCCCGCCGAAACCCTGCATTTTGCGGCGGTCATCCTCGGACAGACCATCCAATATCCGAAACACCAGCACGCAGGCGACATCACCCATAGCCACCTCGATCTGGGGTACCCGGTCGCGGATGGAGAGCGCGCCGATCAATTCGCTCAACGGGGTGATCAACTCCCCCACCTTCGGATGCAGTACGTCACAGCGGCTGAGATCGGTGACAAAGCTGGAACCCCGCTCCCGGAATCCCACCAGTACCTTGCCCTTTTTGGGAACATACTTGACCCCGAGACGCGCCTTGCGGCGATAGCCCCAGGGCGTGGCGGTTACCAACGGCGCTAGGATCTCTTCCGGCTCTATCCCGCCGATGCGCTGGAACGCCTCCAGCAGTACCTGCTGCTTGGAACGTATCTGAGCGCCGCTGTCCAGGTGTTGCAGACTGCAGCCGCCGCAAACGCCGAAGTGAGGACAGCGGGGCTCCACCCGCTCCGCCGATGCCCGGACGATCTGCTGCGCCACCCCTTCGTCGTAATGGCGTCGCTGCGCACTGTAGGTGAAGAGCACCTCCTCTCCGGGAAGAGCACCGTGAATAAAGACCGTCTTGCCGTCGATACGGGCGACACCCCGGCCGTCGTGGCTCAGTGACTCGATAGTGGCCGCAACCGGCTCCACTGGAAGTTTTTTTCTGCGTGAGCGCCCCATATATTCGATCCAAATAAAAAAAGTCCCTCCGGACTGCAGGGGACTGGACTGCCATACCCGCCTTCCGGGGGAACTAACAGGCGGGGGCCCCGCCCCCGCCCTGATCATGGATGCATCAGGCGGTTTATGCCTTATACATCACTTTAATTTAGTTTTATATCTTACTGTTTTTACTTCTGTTTCCAGGCGCCATTTTCATCCTGATACCACCATCCGGCCCCGGCTTCCTGCACCCATTTCTTGGCAAAGGTCGCACGCACATCCGCCTCCCATTCCGGGTAACCGTTGGCATTAGCGATGGCGCGATAGAGGGCGTCGCGGTCGCTGTTCTCCCCCGCCACCAGTTTCTGCACCCGGGCACGCTCCTTGAGCGGGATCACCGAGGCGTCATGGATCCCTACCAGCGCATCCTGTGTATAGCCTATGGCCCCGTTCGCATAGTAGGGGGCCAGGGAGGAGTGGCGTTTTTTCATGCTGGCCTGAAGGGCGCGTATCTCCGGTGTATCCACGTTGAAATCCGGGGAGGCGGCGTGGGCCGAAGGTATCAGGAAATCCAGGGCGATGCTCGCGAATGAGCGATCCGTACGGGTCGGAAGCAAAGCTCCCTTGTCATCAGCCGGCGGTGCGGTCTGCTGATCTTTCTTTCCGAGGATATCCTGAATCATCTCTTCCGCCGCCTGCTCCGCCTGAGCCGCCGGGAAGTAGATGTTGATGGTGACGCAGGCCGCCAACAGCAGCAACGCGGTAAATAGTCCGGTGATTCTCATAACTCTCATAGTGTTACTCCTCCTGTTTAACTACCGGCGCCTCTTGCCGGCTTATGTCTTCCAATTTAGCAATCAACAGTTTCCAATCGATATATCGGTTAAAACCGACAATATCGATACGGGGAATACCGCCACCCTTTACCAGATAGTAGCCGCGCTTGGCCGGGCCGATACCACCCATTTCACAAACTCCCCGCTGCAGGCGACAACTGATACCAAGCCGGGAGTAACCGAACTCCTCGAACATACGCATGAAGGTACGGGAGACCGCGCCTGACACACCCGCTCCGCCGAGATTGGATATATTATCCACCGCACGCTGGCTGATGCGATGCCTGCTCCCGTCGCCTTCCGGCGTAGCGAAACGGGCGTCAAACGAAATCGGCTGCCACTCCTCCAGATACAGATCCTTGATCTCTCCATCCAATTTTCCCGTTATCTTACCAAAGGAGAAAGTACGGGTTAGGGTTTCCAGATCCAATGCTTTAAGTTCCAGGTTGGCCCGCACCCGCGGCAACACACCGAACAGCTCTTCCAGACGCAGGTCCCTAATAACTATATCTCCATCAAACACCCGTACCAGCACTGCTCCGTCAATGGTGATACCCCCCTTTTCGTAAGCCACTCCGGGGATCACGCCCGACAGGGTTCCCGCCAGTTGCGGCCAACCGAGAGCCCGGCTTACCTCCGCCATGGAGATCGGTGTAATAACCCCCTCGAAAGCCACCTGTGGTCCCGCCTCATCACCCCCGATCGCGAACCGCTCCACTTTTATCGCTCCATCGAGCACCGGAAGATGCATGGGTTTCGCCAGTTTCAGGGTCTCTCCTTGCCAGCGAAGGACGGCCTCGGCCGCCCCTAAAACGACGGTCTGCATGAGGTGCCCGCCTTCCCAGGAGAGTCTGCTGGATTCTCCCTCCGGATCGGATGTGGAAACCAGGGTCCCGTTCAGACCGTAAACAGCGAACAGCTTGTCCCCCTGCTCCAGATACAGGTCCCGTATATCCACCTTCCCTTTAAGTGGACCGCCGGTCCGGGTCGTCAGTTCCACCGCCACCGTTCCCGCAACCTCCATCCCGTCCAGCAGCGTTTCGGCGGCAATCGGTTGGATATAGGCCTCATTTACCGCTTGCAGATCCGTCTTGCCGGTCACCAGCTGCAGATCCTGAAGGGTTACCGCATCATCCAGTACCAGGGTCGCGGAGGCCGCCAGTTCCAGGATACCGGGGTGGTGGTATTCCAACTTGTCTATCCGCACTCGCTGCAGTTTGTTATCCGCGGCAAAACCGAACGTCAGTGTCACCGGGGCCTTTTCCGGCGCAAGGTAGAGGAAGGGGGTCAATAACGCCCCCCGCCGCAGCAGTATCTTCTGGCTGCCACGCCATCCTGCGGCCGTCACCCCGGTATGCAGTGACCACTCCCCGGACAGCTCTTCCCCCAGGTATTCATAGGCCGCATCGGAAAAAGCGACATTTTTAAAACGGGTATCCAGACGAACCCCGTCGATCTCCTCTCCCTTGCCCTCAATCTCCAGGGTTATCCTGGCGGAGCCGCTGATCTCCACCCCCGCCAGTCTTGGAACCCACGGCCGGAACAGTCGTTCCAGCTGTTTCAGATCGAGGGCATCGCTATGCAGTCGAACGGACCAGCTCCCGGGATCGGAATTCACCTGAAGGCTCAGGGAACCCGCCCGCAGGCCTATTGAATCGCTTTCGATCTCCAGGGTCTGCACCCGCCGGTTCCAACGAAACCGCAACGGGATTTCCTGCGTCTCTATCGCAGCGTGATTGAGATGCAAGGCGCCATGGTCGCAGGCGATCTCCCAATCGCTAATACGTCCGTCGGAGCACTCCAACCCGAAATGCTCTAGGGGCGTAGTCAAGGCGGGGTGCTTCAGCTGTTCCCCGGCGAGGCTGTAGCTTGCCTTTTCCCCCTCTTGCCAGTGAATCTCCAGGGTTACCGCCGCAGCCGACCAGTCGGCGCCGCTGATGCTGCCGAGCTGGATCGCCAGCCTGTCGACGGCGAACACCTGGAGCGTAAACAGCAGTGCGGCCAGCGACACCGACGCCGGGAAAAGGAGGGATTTATTCCGCAGGAAAGACACCGGTGGAAAGATAGCGGTCACCCCGGTCACAGACGATGGCGACGATAACGGCATTTTCCACCTCCTGCGACAACCGCAGGGCCGCCGCCACCGCACCCCCGGAGGAAATACCGACCAGGATCCCCTCCTGCATCGCCAGCTTTCTGGTTGTCTCCTCCGCTTCCGCCTGGCTTATATCAATGATTCTATCCACCCTGCTGGCATCATAGATCTTCGGCAGGTACTCCTCCGGCCAGCGGCGAATGCCCGGGATGGCCGATCCTTCCATGGGTTGTACCCCGACGATCTGTATGGCGGGATTCTGCTGCTTGAAATAGGTCGATGCGCCCATGATGGTACCTGTGGTCCCCATGGCGCTGATGAAATGGGTGATTTCACCGTTGGTTGCCTGCCAGATCTCCGGCGCGGTACCCTCGGCGTGGGCAATGGGATTGTCCGGGTTGGAGAACTGATCCAATACCCTCCCCTCACCTCGGGCCTCCATCTCCCGCGCTTTGTCAATTGCCGCCTCCATACTGCCTTCCGCCGGCGTGAGAATGATCTGTGCACCGTACGCCCGCATCAGGGAACGCCGCTCCAGGCTCATGTTATCCGGCATGATAAGCACCATCCGATATCCCTTGATCGCCGCGGCCATTGCCAGTGCGATACCGGTGTTGCCGCTGGTGGCCTCGATGAGGGTATCCCCGGGTTTGATATCCCCCCGCTTTTCCGCCCGCTGAATCATGCTCAAAGCCGGCCTGTCCTTGACCGATCCCGCGGGATTATTGCCCTCCAGCTTCACCAGAATGGTGTTGGGGCGGTCTCCAGGCAGCCGTTGCAGCCGAACCAGCGGTGTTTGGCCTATGCACTCTTCAATCGTTGGGTAGTTCATATGGTGTCAAATCATGAAATGAAAGTATAAATCGATGGTAGTATAAGAAACCTATGTGGAAAGGGCGTTTTTCCAGATCCTGATCCTAACCCACATTTCCTCCCAGGTGGGCAATTTTAAATCCTGGTGAAAATTGCGGGTTACATAAATTTAAGAATTAACCGAACTCGCCGGCAGGGAGGCGAAATAACGATTTATTCGGGTAAGTCCACATGAACACACCTGCAGACCCTATTCCCAGATCTCTCGTCTACGGGATTGCGTTAACCCTCTCCACCCTGCCGTTTGAACGCTTGGCGGCGGAGGAAGAGATCCCGCTATCTGAGCACTATTTCTTCCAGGAGATACCGATCGTCCTATCGGCGACGCGCCTGTCTCAGCAGCTGTCGGATATACCCGCCGCCATTACCGTAATCGACAAACAGATGATCAAGGCCTCCGGTGCACTGGAGATCCCTGATCTGCTGCGGCTGGTTCCGGGTTTCCATGTGGCTCGCTATATCGGTTCGAAACAGAGCGCCACCTACCACGGACTTGCAGACGAATACGCCCGCGACATGCAGGTACTTGTGGATGGCCGATCGGTCTATGATCCGGTCTTCGGGGGTGTTCCATGGATTGACCTGCCGCTGTCTATAGAAGATATCGACCGGATCGAGGTGATCCGCGGACCCAACGCATCGGCCTACGGTTCCAACTCATTCGCGGGCGTCATAAACATCATAACCGAGCATCCGTCACAGCAACGTGGTACCCGCGTTAAGGCGACCAGCGGCAGTGAAGACACCACCCAGACCATGATGCGCCATGCCGGTGCCCTCGGAGCGCTCGATTACCGCGTCACCCTTAACTACAAATCAAGCGACGGCTTTGATAACCGACACGACAGTTCGAATTTCGGATCCATCGGGTTACGGAGCGACTACCAAGTCGGCACCAACGACGCCCTGTTATTCAAGTTGGGTTATTCCGAAGGCACTCTGCAGGACGGTTTCTCCGACAATATCCTGCAACCGGAACGTGATGTGGACAATAGTTACCATTTTCAGCAGCTACGCTGGACCCATACACCGGATCCTGCCAATGAGTTCAGTCTGCAGTTTTATCACAACCACCAGAATTCTGAAGACGTCTACCTGGAAATCCTGCCACCCCCGTATCCCGCCCTCCAGTACACAGGTGGATACGGTTTCGAGTCGCACCGGTACGATCTGGAATTCCAGCACACCTGGAGCGTAAGCGAGGATCTGCGGTTGGTCTGGGGGCTGGGTGCACGCCACGATCGCGGCGACAGCTTTGAGACCATGAACAATCAGTCCGATATCGTGCGTAATCAGGGACGGGGGTTTCTCAACACGGAATGGCTGCCGTTGGACGACCTGGTGGTAAACGCCGGTATCATGTATGAGGACTATGACGGATATGACGGACTGTATTCCCCGCGACTGGCGCTGAACTACCATGTTGCAGACAATCACACCCTGAGATTCGCCGGATCCCGTGGCTACCGTGTTCCCACCCTGCTGGAGGCACACGCCGATCAGATCATCCGTGTCGTGGGGCTCCCCTTGGCGGAACAGGACCACATAACCACCCCGGGCCTGGACCCGATGATGATCGAGTCCTTTGAAATCGGCTATCTCGGGATATATCCGACCATCCATTCCACCCTGGATATCAAGGTCTACCGGGAAAAGATCGTACCGTTGATCTCCAGCCCCGAGGATTTGACCGCGCCCGTTCCTTCGTTTCCGGGCACGGATCCGGGTTCGTTCCGCTACCTCAACAGCGGACACGTGGAAATCGTAGGTACGGAATTTCAGTTTACCTTCCGGCCCTCGGATCGATCGCTGCTGTTTCTCGGCTATAGCATTGCCAGTATAGAGGGTGAGGAACGCCGCAGGATCGAGTTAGATGGATCATTCGCCTCTCCCCGCAACTTGCAGGACAAGATGGCGCACCACACCGCCAGCCTGCTGGTAAGCCACCGTTTTGGAAACGGTATTCAGGCCAGTCTTGATGCCTATTTTCTTGACACCGTTACCTGGAAAGGCGAAGGGGACCCCCTGCCCTCCTACGAACGCTGGGATTTAAGGCTGGCAAAAGAATTCCGCTTCCCGGATGTCGACGGTGAAATCGCGCTTATCCTGCAGAATATCAACGGACCACACAAGGAATTTCGGGAGGAAAACACCGAAGACACCAGCGCCTATATACAACTGGAACTAAACTTCCAATAGCGACAGGGACGGCTCTACGGACATGCAAAAGAAAATTGAATAACCAGGCGACACGCCATGGAGCAGAGGAAAGTACTAACCGTTTCTGTGCGAACGGACGCAGAGATCCGACAAGGTCCAAGGTGGAGACAGGGTATCTCCACCCGGTTGTACCGGTCTGGGCGAACCTGTTTTGGACTATTTCTTCTCGCTCTGTTGTTCCTGCTTCCCCACTCGCAACTTCATGCTGCGCCCACGGGCATCCTGATACTTAAAAGCGGTCCGGAAGGGGTCTATACCTCCATCGTTGAATCCCTTACAACCCATCTTGAGAAAGTCTGCAACAAGCCGTCCGGCAACTGTTCTTCCCTGCCTATCACAACGATAACCATGAACGGTTCCGGATTAGAGGAAGCGGAACAGCGGTTGCAGGAACCATGGAGATTGATAATTACGGTGGGCGGTAAAGCCGCAACCCTGGTCGCCGATAAGAACTCCACCTCTCCCGTTCTTCATACCGTGTTGCCCCGCGCCACATTCGAACAACTCGGGTACGATAGAAGTAACCGAAAAGTCTCGGCAATCTATATCGACCAACCTTTGGACAGAAAACTTTCGCTTATCAAGGAGTCGATGCCCGGGCGCGAACGTGTCGGTGTCCTCATCGATAAGAGTAATCAAGCAAACGTCGAGAAACTAAAACGACTGGGCACAAAATTCGGACTCACCATCCAGTTTGGAGTCGTCAATGACGAGAAGCAGATCGGCGTCACTTTGCATAAACTTCTGAAAAAAAGCGATGTGCTTCTGGCGCTTCCGGATCCGGCCGTTTTCAACCAACGCACGGTAAAAAATATTCTGCTCTCCAGCTATCATAATCGGGTACCGGTAGTGGGTTTTTCAGCGGCATACGTAAAAGCCGGCGCTATTGCGGCGGTATATTCCTCTCCGGAAGAAATCGGGAGGCACGTTGGGGAACTAGTCGGCTCCTTGCTGAACCGTAACAACGGCACCCTGCCGCCACCCTCTTATCCGAAGTATTTCTCCGTCAGTACCAACAAGAGTGTTGCCGACTCCCTACAAATATTGGTGCCTGCAGCAAGGGACATTGAGGCCAGGCTTAAGGAGAAGGGACTATGATATTTCGTCGCTTCAACAGATTAAAGTTCCAGGTACTGCTGTTGAGTATTATTCCAGCGGCCATCCTGGCTCTGGCATTGGCTACCTACCTTATCATCGCCCAGTTGACGACGCTTGAAGACGCCTTCGAGAACGAGGGTCAAGCGGTCGCCCGGGAGATCGCCTCCATAAGCGTCTATGGCGTGTTCTCAGGCGATCATGACGCCTTGAAAAAAAGCGTAAAAGCGGTATTTGACAGAACTCAGGCAGTCTCAGTATCGGTCAAAGACAATACAGGACGTCTATTGCTTCATCTGGAGCAGACACCCCCGTCTGCTCAATCCGGGAAAAGTATGATGCATACGCACAGTTATATCGCACCGATATTGATAGGGGTCGGATCCACGGAGTTTTCTGATTTTCCCGATCAGGCTCTCAGCGAAACGGCCAACCAGGATCCCGTTGACATCCTGGGTAACGTCACTGTTGAACTGGTCGATACCTATACTTTGACCGTCAAGCGACGGGTCATACGCAACGGTCTCATCATGGCGCTTCTGGCACTTGGAATGACCGCCATTGTTGCGATCTGGTTGAGCCGCCGAATCGTAAGGCCTATCGAAATTCTGACGCAGGCGGTGATTCGCATGAAGCACGGTGACTTCTCCGTTCGCGTTCCGCCCTCCGCCGGCGGCGAGGTATACAGCCTGGAGGACGGCTTCAACTCCATGGCGAGAGAGCTGGAAAACTCTCATGAACTGATGCAACAACAGATTGACCAAGCCACTTCTGATCTCATGCAGACCATGGAAACATTGGAGATCCAGAACGTGGAGCTGGAACTGGCACGCAAGAGAGCCCTGAAGGCGAGTCAGATAAAATCCGAGTTTCTGGCCAACATGAGCCATGAAATCCGCACTCCGATGAACGGAGTGATCGGCTTCGCCAACCTGCTGTTGAAAACAAACCTCACGCCGGAACAACGCGGTCTGGTTGAAACGGTTGCCAAATCGGCCTCCGACCTGCTGGAGATAATAAACAACATCCTCGACTACTCGAAACTGGAACAGGGAAAACTCGAGCCGGAATATGAGCCGTTTAATGTCAGGAATTGTTTTGAAGAACCGGTGGTACTTCTCGCTCCCTCCGCGCATGAAAAAGGTCTCGAGCTGGTGCTGCTGGTCTATTCCGATGTCCCGCAGCGGCTGATCGGTGACGAACTGCGTATCCGGCAGATACTGATCAATCTGGTGGGTAACGCCATCAAGTTCACCCAGGAAGGAGAAGTGGTGGTGCGGGTGATGGTGGAGGACGAAACGGATACCGAATGCACCCTAAGATTTCTGGTATCCGATACCGGCATCGGTATCGACAGGAAGATCCAGGATGATCTGTTCCACTCTTTTCATCAGGCAGATAGATCTACCAGCAGAAAATACGGCGGCACCGGGCTGGGGCTGAGCATCTGTAAAAAACTCGCCCAATCCATGAACGGGGATATATCGGTGGAAAGCGAGGCGAATATCGGTTCCAGCTTTAGCGCCATCATAAAGCTGCCCAAAGTCCCGGAGGAGTGGATTACGCCCCAGCCGAGCCCATTTGAGGGTATAAAGTGCCTGCTGTTGGATAAACACCGCCTGAACCGGCTGGCGATCCTGCATCATCTGCATAGTTTTGGAATCGAGGTATTAGGCGATGATGGATCATCCGAAAACGATGCAGTCGATCTTGTCGTGGCCGGATTCAGTGCCGAGGAAATCGCGGACGGCGCCGCGGAGAGAACCATTGCTTCCCGCAGCGGGCAGGAACATCCGCCTCTGCTTGTGCTGCTCAGCTCTTCCGAACGGGAAGTCATAGACCATCTGGCGCAGGTTGGCTCCGCAACCTGCCTGTCCCGACCGATCGGTCGCAATACCCTGTTGCGGGTGTTGCATATACTCCTTTCCGGGGGTGAGGCGCGTTTTCCGAATATCGACGGTATAGCGACGGTGGCGAGCACACCTTCCCTGGAACGTTTCCAGATCCTGGTCGCAGATGATAACCCCATAAATCTGCGTCTAATCGCCACGCTTCTGCGTGACGGGGGAGCGCATGTCGTGGAGGTGGATAACGGTCAGAAAGCTGTGGATATGGCGGCGGACAATCGTTTCGATCTCATATTCATGGATGTACATATGCCCCAGATGAACGGTCTGGATGCGGCTCGTATGATTCGAGCCCAAGAGGCGGAGCGGGAATGGCGGGTACCTATCGTGGCGCTAACAGCTGATATCCTGCCGGAAACCCGTGAGCAGGTGGAGAACGCCGGTATGGATGAGTGTGTGGTCAAACCCATTTACGAGTCGGTACTCTGGGGCGTCTTATCCAAGTATCTCGGTATAGATTCCGTTTCTCCGCCACTGCCGGCAAACCTGCCCCGAATCACCGCGGACGAAAACCAGGGACTACCCGTACGAGACTTGGACAAGGCTCTGGAGATCACGGCCGGACAGGCGGATCTGGCCCAGGAGATGCTGGAGAAGTTCTGTGCAGAGCTACCGGACCAGATCGCGAAGATCAGAAAACTGGTTTCATCCGGCAAATGGGAAGAGCTGGCGAAGGCCGCTCATCATCTGCGTGGTTCTACATCGGTGTGTGCGGTACCGGCGTTGGACGATATCGCCCTGCGCATGGAACAGGCGGCCAACAAACCGGGAACAGCAGATATAGAGGCACTTCTCAAAGAACTGGAGAATCAGGCTGATCGACTTCTGTCCCTGGTCTAGTCCCGAGAGAGCTCTGATTCCGTTCAGAGATAAACGCCGATCACCCGTTCCGCGTATTGCCGGCCTATACCTATCATCTCCTGCGCCCTTTCAAATTCGTAAAAAGAACAGGTATTACGCGGGATATCGATAATAATGTCGGGGGAATAGGCTGCCAGTTGGAATCTGGCAATAGTATTCTGCATAGTGTCTATGGTGCTGGAAAGGATATCGAACAACCCCATCTCCTCCTCCTCCTTCTCGTCCTGCTCAAACATTTTCTGCACGGTATCTATAAACTGAACGATCCTGCGCCGATAACTGTCTTCCTTCAATTGTTGCGGCTGTTCCCCGGGTTCCGGCTGGTGCTCGAACTCCGGCCGCGGCTTAGCCCCGAGGTTGACCGCGATAGTAATATCGGTCTTATCGCGCAGGGTGGGAGCGATGGGAATCGGATTGACGAGCCCTCCATCCAGCAACATCCGGCCGCGAAACGCCACCGGCGTAAAGAGAGTGGGAATTGCGATGGAGGCATGAATAGCGTCAAACAGCGAACCGTGATTCAGCCATACCTCCTTCTGGTCAAGGATATTGGTTGCCACCGCGGTGAAGGATATGGGTAGATCCTCGATATTGCGGTCACCGACCAGATCCCGTAACGCCTCAATAATCCGGTTTCCCTTGATCAGACCGCTTGCGCTCAGTGAGAGATCCAACAGCCGAATCACGTCGATTCGCTGCAGGGCCTTGATCCAGCGGGAATACACCTCAAGTTTGCCGGCGGCGTAGATACCCCCGATCAGAGCTCCCATGGACGAACCGGCAATAGAACTGATCTCGAAATCGTTCTCCTCCAGCCACTCAATAATACCGATATGTGCCAGCCCCCGGGCGCCACCACTACCCAATACCAGTGATACGCTTTTCCCCTTCATCTCCACCCCAATTTAAAGGTAGTGAGCCTCTGATCAAGTCCATGATGGCCGAGACGCCAGCTTTGCGTCTTTGGATCCAAGGCGGCTTGCGCAGCTAATGGCGCGCTTACCGTGTCGTGGCGCTTGCCATATAGCTTTGTCATGCAGCCCGCGCACCACGCCTCGCGATCATTGCGTATTGGTCAAAAACGCGGTTTATCAGAGGCTCCCTAGGTTAATGACGACCTACCTCAACACAAAAGCAACAGATCTTTCTAAAGCCCGGATCCCAGACTCTAGATCTTAGACAAAAGTGCCGCATGTGCGGCCGCCAACCTGGCCACCGGTACCCGTGGCGCGGAACAGGACACATAGTTCAGCCCGGCTTGGTGGCAGAATCGAATCGAAGCAGGATGGCCGCCGTGCTCACCACAGATACCGACGTTCAAATCCGGCTTCACGCCCCTTCCCCAGGTCACCGCCAGTTCCATCAGCTTGCCTACCCCTTTCACATCAAGCACCTCGAACGGATTGTCCTGGAGGATGCCGTTTTCATTATACATGGGTAGGAATTTGTTCTCTGCATCCTCGCGTGAAAAGGAGAAGGTGGCCTGGGTCAGGTCATTGGTGCCGAAAGAGAAGAAATCCACCTCCTGGGCCAGGGATTCCGCCCGCATGCAGGCACGCACCACCTCGATCATAGTTCCGAACTGAAAATCGACCTTGTGCCCGTACTGCCGCTCCACATCTTTTGCGATCTCATCCACATGCTCGCGCACCCGCTTCAGCTCCTGTACGGTACAGACCTGCGGCACCTTGATCTTGGGATGCACTTCCACTCCCTTCTTGGAACACTCCGCCGCCGCTTCCAGGATAGCCCGAATCTGCATTGCATATATCTCTGGAAAGGTAATGCCGAGCCGCACTCCGCGGTGACCCAGCATAGGGTTGGTCTCATACAGCGCCCGTACCTTACGCAGCATGGTCTCCTTCTTGGCGATAGCTTCTTCTACCAGATGCCCGTCCACCACATGGCGCAGGGTATCCGCCTCCTCCCTTGCCTTGTCCGGTTCCCGTAACAACATCATAGTTCCGGCCAGGACCTCCATACCGCGAGCAGACTGGCGCAGATGATGCAATTTCTCCAGCTCATCCTGCAGTTGCCGCTCCGCCGGCAGGAACTCATGGATGGGGGGATCGAGCAAACGAATGGTCACCGGCCAGGGAACCATAGCCTCGAACAGCGCCATGAAATCGTCCCGTTGCATGGGCAACAGCCGGTCCAGGGCTGCCTGCCGTTGCGCGTCGCCTTCCGCCACGATCATTTCGATCACCACCGGCAGCCGTTCCGGATCATTAAACATTCTTTCGGTACGGCATAATCCGATGCCGCGCGCTCCGTATTTTACGGCGCGGGCCGCGTCGGGCGCGGTATCGGCATTGGCCATAACCCGCAACCGTGCCACTTCGTCGGCCCAGTCCAGCAGGGTGTTGAGTTCGGGCGAAAACTCGGGTTCCACCATAGGGATCTCTCCCAGGTAGACATTGCCGCTGGTACCGTCGATAGTGATGAGATCTCCTTCCTTGATAATGGCGTCACCCACATAGGCTTCCCGGCGCATCACGTCCACCTGAATTCCCTCGGCTCCCGCCACACAAGGTTTACCCATTCCGCGCGCCACCACTGCCGCATGGGAGGTCTTGCCGCCACGACTGGTGAGGATACCCTCCGACGCGAAAAAGCCGTGTATATCTTCGGGCTTGGTCTCCTCCCGCAGCAGAATCACCTTCTGCCCGCCGCCTTTGCCCAGGTTTTCCGCCCGGTCTGCATCAAATACCGCATGGCCGCAGGCCGCGCCGGGAGACGCCGCAAGCCCCTGCGCCAACGGTTTGACCTTGGCCTTGGGGTCGAGGCGGGGGAACAGCATCTGTTCCAGCAATTCCGGATTGATCCGCAACAGCGCCTGCTCCTTGCTTATCAGTCCTTCTTTCTCCATTTCTACGGAGGTACGCACCATGGCGGCGGCATTCATCTTGCCATTGCGGGTCTGCAGACAATAGAGGGTGCCCTTTTCGATGGTGAACTCGAAGTCCTGCACTTCCTGGTAGTGTTGCTCCAGCTTATTGCGCAATTCCGCCAACTGGCGCGCCATCTCCGGCATCTCGTCCACCATCCTGTCAATGGCCTTGGGTGTACGAATACCGGCCACCACATCTTCGCCCTGGGCGTTTACCAGATACTCCCCGTAGAGCTTGTTTTCGCCCGTCGCCGGATTGCGGGTAAACGCAACCCCGGTTGCTGAATCGTCGCCGCGGTTACCGAATACCATGGTGCAGACATTGACCGCCGTCCCGTTGGCCATCGCCGGCGTAATGTTGAACTCCCGGCGGTAGTCCACCGCCCTCTTCCCCATCCAGGAGTTGAATACCGCCTTTATGGCGATCTCCAACTGTTCATAGGGATCCTCCGGGAAAGGACGGCCGGTGTGATCTTCATAAACCTTGAGAAACCGCTCGCTGATCTCCTTCAGATCTCCGGCGGAAAGCCCCACATCGACAGCAACCCCGGCCTGGTGCTTGACCGCCTCAAACTGTTCGTCGAACAGTTCATCCGGTACCCCGAGGGCCACCTTACCGAAGAGCTGGATAAAGCGGCGATAAGCGTCATATCCAAACCGCTCGTCCCCGGTCTGTTTGATAATCCCCTCCAGAGTGGAGCGGTTCAGTCCCAGATCGAGGATGGTGTCCATCATACCGGGCATGGAGAGGGCGGAGCCGGAACGGACCGACACCAATAACGGATTGTCGCCATCCCCGAATTTTCTCCCGGCCGATCTCTCCACTTTGGCAATGTTTGCCCGTACTTCATGCATCAGGGCGGCAGGGAGTTCTTTGCTTTCGGAATCCAGGTAAGCGAGGCAGGCTTCCGTGGTAATCACGAATCCCGGTGGCACATTGAGACCGATTTGGGTCATCTCGCACAGATTGGCGCCTTTACCACCGAGAAGTTTCTTGTTTTTGCCGTCGCCCTCCTCGAAGGAGAAGACGTATTGTTGGACAGTCGATTTGGTTTCCTGTTGTGTCATGGCTGGATACCGCTCCCTAATGAATGCTTGGCCGTTGATGGGTCAATGGTGTCATTGACCCCACTTTCCTATTTGCGGACACGAGTTAATAAACATTACAGCTTAGTAAAGCACTTATTTTTCAACCTTGCGGGCTTTCCGTGACATTTTTTATCAGATGGCGTCGATATAAAACCCCTTCTTTCCTGCAGTTGCTCACGGCCTCTCGCCGATAACCGACATCGGCCGTTCGATCATAAGCGATAACCCCAGACTGCAGGCCGAGAAACATTGCGACCGGCAGGCCGGCGGCGGGCCGAAGCGTTCCCGTGCGGCCACGCGCAGACCATGCAGATCCCTGCAATCGAGAACATTACCCGCCTGGTGACCGATCTCAAGACAGGGATAGTAGATCCGCCCCCCGGGGGAGACCGTAAGAAGTGCGAAGGGGTGGCAGCGGAAGTCGCGGAAGTCGCGCATATGTTCAAGATACAGGTGCGAACCGAAAACCGGGGCACCCTTTGCCTTTTCCACAATGAGGAAATCAAACAGTTTACGGTACCCCTCGCTCCGACAGAGCTTTTCCGGGGGCTTTACGCCCTGAAGCTCCGGGCAGACCGCGAAGACAAAACCGCGGCTGCGGGCATATTCGTAAACATCATACAGATCATCGATATTATTGGGCGTAACCACCGCCGAGATAACGATCTCGTAGCGGCGTCCCGGGTAGCCGGCGGCGACCTCGATATTATCGAGAATATCCGCAAGTTTTCCCGGACCACGGCCGAACCAGGCGTCCGCCTTTGCAGCCACTAACGTGTCCAGACTGAACACCAGCCTGTGCACGCCGGCTGCGATGGCCGGCAGGTAGACGCCGACCTCTTCTCCATTGGTATTGAGCGCGATGGTCTTGAAGCCCAGCGTCGGCAATCCCGCCAACACCGCGCCGGCGTCCGCATGCTCGAGAGGCTCTCCGCCGGTGATTACCACGTGCTCACAATAACGCCGCATGCCCTTCAGGACCTGTAACACGGTTTCAGCCGGGACGACCTCATCCGGTTTTTCGTAATAAGGCCGGTTAGCGCCGTCGGCGCAATAGGGACAACGAAAGCTACATTGATAGGTTAGGTAATAGATGCCGAGGAAGGGGTACCAACGGGATTCTCCTGCCCACACACGATGATAAAGATACTTGAGAAAGGAATTCACCGGCGACCCAAGTGGAATATCCCCTTAATACAGGCCGGGGATAAAACGATAACGGACACGCTCCATATAGGCAGGGTACTCGGGTTGCTCTACGAGGAAACGTTCCTCCAGAAGGGCGCGGTAGATATAACAGCCCGATGAAAGAATGACCAGCGCCAAGGTAAAGGGAGAAAAATGGCTGATAACGTAGCCGACACGTAACAACATATCACTGGCATACATCGGATGACGGATAATGCTATAAACACCTCCGGTACGCACCTCGCGACAGGCGATTAATATCCCGAAACTCCTGCCCAGATGCAGAAGCGAGAAAATGCCGAGAAGATTCGATCCCAGCAGCACCGCGGTGGAAAGTTGCTGCACCATAGGCCCACCGGTGGGGGTCCGCCCCATAAACGCAAGTCCGGAGAAAAAGGCGATCAGGGCCACCGCCTGATGCCAGAGATTGTTATCTATGGCAATCGGATCCTTGCGCAACAACACCACTCCCGCCAGCACGAGGTTCTGCAACAGAAAGGAAACCTCGATAACATTCAATCCGGAAGAGTGGGCAATGCCGTATGCCTGCCAGAGTATGAATCCGGCGATATTGATGAACAGATAATAGTTGATCAGCCGTTCCCGATGTCTGACCACCCATCCGTATAGCTTCGTATTCTTGATGCTCATCGTATCGCCGCCAGAGGTATTCCCTTGGTGATTCGATATCCGTCGATCAGATTGCGCCAGCGCTCCCGCCCGTACATCAGGGTTTCAAAATTGCCGCGACAACTGGTCCAGCAGGCGTTGCAGTCCTCCGTCTCGAACTGGTGTAACAGATTCTGCCGGATTAACGTCATATCATCCTTGAAGATATTACCGGCCAGCTGATCCAGACGGTCGATACAACGGGTAACGTTACCCTGGCAATCGATATTGAACAGGTTACGCCCCGCAAAACAGGGACTGACACCTTCGTTCATGGCCTGCGTGAATTGCGTGAGATAGCCGCGGATGGCGACGAAGTTACCGTATCTCTTACGCAGATCCAGTAGACGTTTACTGACATCCTCTCGCGAATCCATGTTCGGCTTCTTGCCACGTCCATGGCTGTACATGGTCACCAGGTAGGTCACCCCGATCTCCCTGGCGAGTCTTATCAACGGCTCAATCTCATCCAGGTTATCTTCCATGACCACTGAAATCATATGCACCCGCTGCGTGCGATGGGTACGGCTGCGCTGCAGCATCTCCAACGCCTGGACGGCACGATCAAAAGCACCCGACACACCACGCTGCTCGTCATGCCGTGCGGGATCGGCGTAATCCACCGAAATACTAATTTCGCATAGACCGGCCTCGAACATGGCGCGCGCCTTTTCCGGGGTCATGTACCAGCCGTTGCAGATCATCACCGGAAAGTGGTCTTGCGCAAGCAGGCGAATAATTTCTGTCAGGTCCTTATGGATCAACGGTTCTCCACCCCCGATGGAAACGATCAACGGTGACAGCGCATGCAGTTTTTCGGTAACGATCCGCATATCCTCCAGCGTAAGCCTGGGCGCATGACGGTATTCCTCCCGCCAGAAGTCGCAGATCCTGCAGCGGAAATTACACTGATAGAGGAGCTGCAGATTGAGATGCACCAGACGCCGGCGCAGGAAATTGTTCAGGTATTTGATATGTTTTGTCGAGCTATGCATCGCTATTCCTGAAAAAATACGTTCTGAGCGCATATGGGCACCAGCCGTCCGTCCGGCTGCGGATAGGGATTACAGCACTTGATCAAACGGGCAAAATCCAGGGTGGCGACATCCATGAACTCATGGATAAAGATCGCCTTCATGGAACGCGCGCCGATGGCGAAAGCCATCTGCGGCGTCAGTTTTTCCGAGGAAACCTCCCGCAGAACCTGCTGTATACGTTTCAGTGCCTGTTCGCTGAGAGAATCGGCATCACATAGCGACCAGACGTCATAAAGCCGGTTGCGGATACTCTCAAAACCGGCGCTGTCCAGCCCGGGCAGTGTCTTGTTCGCGATCACATTGAGATATTCATCAATCCCGAGAAACTCCTTCATACTCAGGAAACGTCCCTCTCCAAGCACCAAATAATAGGCCAGGGCGAAACAGGAGTAATGTGAACAGGGCAGCGGATTGAAGTCTCCGGCGGTAACGAACTGGCTGCGCTCGATGTCCCGCACCAGATCGGGGATGGTCAGCTTGTAATCGTCGCCGAATTGCCGTGCCTCGCCGGTAAGACTGACGGGCTGCAGCATAAGGCTCATTGCCCGGGATTCGAAGAAATAGTCGACGATATCGGTGACTTCCTCATCGTTGACACCCCTGGCAACGGTAGCCACCAGAGAATAAGGGATATCCTCCTCCTCCAGCAGTGAGATGATCTCCAGCTTCTCGCGAGAGAGATCACTTCCACGCAGACGCGTATAGGTATCCGCGCGAAAACCGTCGAACTGCAGGGCGGCAATCGCCCCTGTCTCCTTAAAGGCCCGACGAAATGCCGGCTTCTTCAAAAACTGCAGACCGTTGGTGGAGACCGTGGATTGCACAATCCCCTTCTCCCTGGCGAGATGAAGAAAATCGATCAACTCCGGATGTATGGTCGGCTCGCCACCGCTGAGATTGAGCACGTCGATACGTCCTTCACAATGGATCAGGTTGTCGATGATTCCGGCAAAATCCTCCCGGCTCATCCACTCTTTGTTTTGCAGGTCCTTAAGGCATACCGGACAACTGAGGTTACAGTGGGTAGTGATCTCCACCACCGGCAGACAGGTATGCTGCTGATGCTCCGGACAGGATCCGCAGGATTCCGGACAACCGCGATACTCCTTCACCGCGCCGTCGAGGGGATGCTGGCGTGGCTTTACGTAATTCAGGCTGTTGCGGTACCACTCGATATCAGAGGAGATCAGTGCTCGATTCTCACCATGGGTCCGGCAGAACTTCTCCAGATAGACCTTGTCGCCGACCTCCACTACCCGCGCCGGCACCTTTTCCCGACATTGGGGACAGAGTGCCTGGGTGTGATGATGAATACGCCTGGGCAGTTCAGCCATGTCGCTCCTCCCTACGGACATCCAGCAACGCCCGGGTAAGCAGGATCTCGCTGTCGAGATAGTAGTTTTCCGGCACATCCTTATAGACGATACAGGTGGAGGCGACCTGGGCGTTATCGCCGATCCGCACCCCGCCGCGAACGATACTGAAGCCTCCGATCACCGCACCGGCACCGACGCTGATGCGGCCCACGCGGTACTTGTTGCCGCTGTATTCGTGGGTAAAGAGGTGGGTACCCCACCCGATGATGGCGTAATCACCGATCTCAATCAGGCCTGGGAAGTGGGGATCGAGGATCACATCCGGAGAGATAAAGACCCCCTTGCCGATCTTCATACCGGTGAGACGATAGAGAAAGACCTTCGCGGGGGACCAGTCGATGATGCGGGCAATACGCGCGATCAGGAAGTTCAGATAGAAACGGGCTTTTTTCCATCCCGGAAAAACGATAGCGTAGATGGTGGCGATGCGCTGCTCCGGGGTACAGTCTATTTCGAACTCCAGCACCTGTTCCTCTGCGACGAGAAATTCGGCCAGTCGCTGTCGATTGCGTTCGATGTCGGTCACAGTTCCACCCTGCTGCCCAATCGGAACAGGTAGGCCTCGTTACTGATATCGAAGTCCTGTTCCGTGAGTCCCCCATTCAGTGTCAGATCGGTATAGTGGTACATCTCGAGCAGTTCATTCGCCCATCCGTGGACGGTGATACGGATGGGCAGGCGATACTCCCGGTCGATATCCACCCGTACCCGGTGGCCATAGTACCCCTTTCCCGGGGGAAACAAACCACGAAAGACCAGCACTTCCCTGCCGTCAAGAAACTCCCTGCCTTCGAATATGATCCGGGCGTCACCGTTCATCTGAGCCAGACGGTAATTGCTTTCAAGAACATCCAGAATATGGCCGATGTCGGCCTCCAAAAGGGTATGGCGGTTACTCTTCAACGCCAGTGCCGGATCAACCGCTACGCTGAGGTATTTGAACAACCAACCCCCGTGAATAACCATCCGGTTGTCGTAATTGCCCTCGGCATAAATCGCCTCGATGGACTCCTTGGGCCACTTCATATAGAAACGCCGGGGCTTCATATATTTGAAAACCACATCGCCCTTCTCCTCGAGTTTCCTGCCGAACCGTTCCCGCCTGTGCAGGGTACAGGTGTAATCCGCGATCTGTTCATAAGCCGCCCGCGCGTCGCGGATGGTCTGTTCCACGCCCGGAGACACCCGTTGTTCCGCGGCCCCGCCGGTGATCGCCGTCGATAGCAGGACCACCCCCAGGGCGTAACGTCTCATTCCGGCCCTCTCCAGAAACGCGGATCCTGCTGGCGATAGAGCAGATTGTAGGCACAGGCCGGTATCATCCGCCCCGACTCGTCCGGCACCAGGTCTCCGCAGCTGCTGACCCTGTCGATGTCAAAGTTATCCCGGTCCATATGGGGATGGATCAGGATCATCTTCACCCGGCGCTCCAGGACCTCCTGATGCTGTTCCGGGGTTAACCGCCGGCCTTCGGGATAGAGCTCATCCAGAAAACCGCGCAACAGGCTCAGATCATCCTGCGCCGCCCCGCTCCCCCAGAGCCGGTTGATGCCGTCCCGGAAAGCCGCGGCGAAATCGCGCCGGGGATCGATAAAATAGGCATCCGAGGTCAATTCGGCGAGCTGTTCCGGTTCGAACAGTTTTGCCAGGGGCAGCATGCATTCCTCACCCAGAAGGTAGTAGGCCGCAGAGTAACAGAGGGGGTGGTAGGCGGAGAGAGAAAAGAAATCCTCCCGGGCGATACGGCCGGGGCGTACCAGTAGATTCTCCACCTCATCGAGGGTGATGTGCTCCCTGGGTTCGAAACGGCTGCCGTTCTCCCCGGTGTAGGTCATGTTCTGGATGGTGATGCTGCGCACGAAAGGCTTGTGAAAGTAATCGTGTACGATCTCGGCCACATCGGTCTCATTCACGCCTTTGATACACACCGGCAGCAGGGTGGTGGGTATATCCAGTTCCTCCAGGGTCTGCAGACAGTTGCGCTTGGCCGTGGTTATGTCCTTACCGTGGATGATGCGGCTGTTATCCGGATCCAGGGTATCGAGGGAGAGCACCACCTGCACCCCGGAGGCCTTGATCCGCTCGGCGAAACGGCGATCTCCAGCAATCTTCAGGCCGTTGCTGTTCATGGTCACGCGCCCGATCCCCTGCTGTCGGCAGGCGTCGAGAATCTCGAACAGCTGCGGATGCAGGGTGGGTTCACCACCGGTGAGATTGACAAGCTGCACGCCCCCCGAATAATCGAGGATATGGCCGATGATCTTCTGCACGTCCTCTACCGGCTTGTAGTACTTCCGGTCGGGCCGGTTAAAGGTGAAACAGATCGGGCAATCCAGATTACAGTCGTTGGTGATGGAAAAGACCGGCAGATGAAGCCCGCCGCTGTGCCACTGGCAGGGTCCGCAGTCGTGGGGACAACCAAGCTTTGAAGGACGCCGTTCTCCCTTGTCGCAGACGCTCCTGGGCAGGGCGGTGCGGGCCCGGTACCAGGCCGGGTCCCGGGCGATCCTGATACCCCGGCTGCCGTGAACCGGGCACATACGCTCCATAAAGACCCCTTCGGGCCGGGCCACGATACGGGCGAACTCGCTTTCTCCGCAATCGCTGCAGTAGGCGAGGGTCGAACGCAGGTAGATCTCCTCCGCGTCCGCCATCAAATACCCCCGTCGACACAGATGTTCTGGCCGTTGATGTAGCTCGCCCGGTCGCTGGCCAGAAAACAGATCAACTCCGCCACCTCGGCAGCCGTGCCGCTGCGACCGGTGGCGCAGTGGCTGATGAAGTCGGCCCGCAGCTCTTCCGGCACACCTTCCCCGACGCCGCCGTCTATCAGTCCCGGCACCACCGAGTTGACGCGGATGCCGAAGCGTTTCAGTTCCACCGCCAGCGCATAGGTCATCCCGTTCATCGCCGCTTTGCTCATGGCGTAGGTGACCGGAACATCGAACATCCGGTTGCCGCCGATGGAACCCACATTCACCACCACCCCGGTCCTGTTCCGCACCATCCCCTTGATCACCTGTTGGGTGACGAAGAGGGTTCCCTTGATATTGATACCCATGACCCGATCCACATCCTGTTCCTCGATCAGGGGCAAAGGCATCACCTGCGCGATGGCGGCGTTGTTGACCAATGCATGGATGGTCTCCACTTCGCTATAGAGCTTTTCGATCTTGTTCTTGATATCGCTTACATCCGCCAGATCCATGCGCACCGGCACGGCACCGGGCAGTTCCGCGGCGAGCTGCCCCGCCGCCGCCTCATCGTTGCACCAGCTGAACACCACCCGCGCACCGTAACCATGGGCGGTGCGGCAGATCTCGCGCCCGATATGGCCGCTGCCGCCGGTTACCAGTACGGTCTTTCCCGTCAGCATGGCTGTCCCGCCCGACCCCGGCGCCGTCTAACGGCCTCGGCGAGATCCTCCACGCTCAGGGAGCGGAACAGTTCCATCTTGGTCATACCCGGGGCGAAACGGGCCTTGCCGTCCACAAGCTGTTCCTGCAACAAGGTCGCCCCCTCCTCCGTCAGTCGACCTTCCACGAACAGGGTCTCGGTATCGACAGTGGCATCGGCGATCAGCAGTTCCCCCATCTTTAACGCCACACCGAACTCCTTCTCCACCAGATAAACAATCTCGACGAAATCCAGGCTGTCGGCGCCGATCTCCGCCACCAAAGAGGCCCCGGGCGGAAGTTCCTCGATCGAATCAAGCCCGAAAACCGGGAGCAGGATCTCCCGCAGTCGCGTCGTTACATCCATCAATCTTCTCCAGTTCGATAACCCACGGGGATAACCGCCGCAACGTTGCGGCCCTTTTTCACTTCAAGCAAACGTGCGATCTCGGCCTCCGCCAGCAGCGGACCGGTCATGTAACAGGCGGCAAGGCCCAGGCTCTCCGCCGCCAGCAGGATCAGCATACCGACGCAGGAGATCGACTTGACGTAGTTGTCCCGCTCCCATTCAATCAATGCCGGTTCCGCGTCAGCCACCATGGGGGTAAGGGTCCTTGCCGCCCGGAAGGTCGGCACAAACAGCGCCGGAGCGCGGGCGAAGCCCAGGAAATTCTCCGCATAGGCGGTGAACTCGTTCTCGAAATCGGGGCGTATGCGCCCGCGGATCTCCCGCACCCTCGCCTCCACCATCTCCGCCATGTTCCCTATCAGCTCCCGATCGGTGACGACCTGAATCTCCCAGTTTTTTCTGCCCGAGGCATAAGGAGAGGTATAAGCCACCTCAAGCACCTTCTCGATCAGCCCCCCGTCCAGGGGCTCGGGGGCGAAGTCGCGGCGCGCCCGCCGTGCCTTGCAGATCTGCTCCAAAACCTCGTAGGTGGTTTCCCCCTGCATCCTAGTTCCCCATGTTACGACTCATAGTTCTTCAGCACCAAGGCGGTGTTCTGGCCGCCGAATGCGGCATTCAGTTTCAGTACGTAGCGGATCCGCGTGAAATAAGGCGCCCCCCGTATCAATTTGAGGGGAATCTCCGGATCCGGTTCCTCGCAATTCACGCTGGGCAACACCCGCTGGTGACGCAGGGCGTCGATGACACCCAACACCTCCATGGCCCCACAGGCGCCGATCAGGTGTCCGATCTGACCCTTGAGGGCAAAGGCCGGGATCTCCCGGTAGCGTTCACCGAACACCAGTTCCAGGGCCCGTACCTCGGCCAGGGCGTTCTTGACGGTCCCGGTTCCGTGAAGATCGAGGCTGTCTATCTCCTCCGGGGTGATACCGGCGTCGGCAATGGCGCGGCGCGCCGCTTCCGCCAGCATGCGCCCGCCGGGTTCCGGATCCGTGACCATGTAGGCATCCATGGTGGAACCGTAACCCGCCACCTCGCACAGAACACGTTCCGGATCGGCACGCTGAGCGCTTTCAAACAGATAGGCCACCGCCCCCTCCCCGATCACCAGACCACAGCGCTGACGATCGAAAGGACGGCAGGCGCCGGCCGGATCCCCGCCCCAGTCCGACAGCGCCCCCAGGTTATAGAAACCCATGTAGTGAAGGTGCGAAAGCATGGAGTCGAAGCCCCCGGTGACCACCGCCTTGTCCGGTTCCCGGCGCAGTTTGCGCAAGGCCCAGCCCATGGCCTGGGTGGAGGCCACACAGGCCGAGACATTGGCCCCATGCCCGCCGGCCAGACCGTATTCCCCGGCAAAGCGCTTAACCGCCTCGCTGGAGCGGGCGCTATAAGCGGTCCAGTGCGCCCCGGCGGGATCCTCCACGTAGCCGGGAAGATCGAAATAGTCAATCCCCGCCCCCAGGTGCAGCATCCGCTCCTCCGGTTCATAAGAACCGACGGTTGAATCACGGAACAGCTCCGCCAGAGCGCCGTTCATGAACATCGCTTTGCGGTCGCAACGGGTATCGCCGGGAATCACCTCTCCGCCCGCCCGCGCCTCGGCGCCGAGGGCACTGGGGAAAAAACGGGTATCAAAGGAACGGATCAGATCGATACCGCGAAAACCGGCATGCAGACCGGCGAAGAACTCCTCCTTGCCCGATCCCAGGGGCGACACCACCCCGGCCCCGGTAATCACCACCCGGTTCATTCCGCCTCCGCCCAACGGCGCATCAGTTCGATCCCCTCCATATCCCCGTCGCGCAGCGGCGCGTTCTCCAGCGCCCCCCTTTGCACCAGGGTGAAACCGCTCTCGACCCTGCCGTCGGCGTGGGTCTTGCCGCAACCGAGGAGAACCGCTTCCCCGCCGCAGGCGCAGAGAGCCAGTTCCAGCAACCCCCGAGCCGAGGCATAGACCACGCCGTTGTCCCCCGTCAGACCCTGCTCGATGGAGACAAAACTGAGGGGCATGTTATAGAGGGCCTTGAACTGGGTCAGGGGCGGAACCGCCTTGGCGCCCTCCAGGGCGAACCCCCGCTGGTCGAAGCGGCCCTCGCCGTCCACGCTCTCCCGGGCTATGTCATCCAGGCCGAGATCCTCATACTCCATGAGGCCGGTTTCGTAGTAAAAGGGTGTGACAGGATCCAGGGTTTCGCCGTCCAGTAACCGGGCGGCACACACCACGGCGGCCGCGGTCTCCCGGTTGAAGTACTTCACCAGCTTGCGGTTTTTTATATGGCGCTGTATCGGTATGGGCGCGTCGCGATCGTAGGTTTCAAACAGTATCTTCATTTTTTACAAAACGTGTCTGGCGGGTGACAATCCCATAGAGTTCCTCGCGAGATTCACGGATCTTCTCGTTCGGCAGATCGATAAAGGTGAACATCAACTCACCCCCGGCGCACGGTTCGTCATCGACGCTCGCCTCCACCGCGGCGACGCCGAAGTTATCCTGCATGGACAAGATTTCCGCACGATAGACCAGTCGGTCCCCCGGATATACCGGCTTGCGGATTTTGAACTCGCGCACGATGCTCAGCACCGTGCATTTCACCGGCAGTCCCCGTTCCTGCATGGTTATTTCGAAAAAGGAACCGCCGAGTTGAGCCAGCCCTTCGAGTATCAGAGTACCCGGGAAGATGGGATATCCGGGAAAATGTTCATCGAAGACATCGTCGGACAGAGAGACGCACTTTACCGCCACTACATACCGACCGTGACAGATCTCGTCGATACGGTCGATGAGATGAAAACGCATGGTGTATTCAGGCCTCCTGCAGTTGGCTGACGTTCCTGCCGGCCAGTTTCCGATAGAGTTCGGGTTGGAACAGCTTCCAGCCGATAACACCACCCATTACGAAACTGACCCGACGATAGCCCTTTGAACGTAGATAATAGGCTGCGACGGGGCCATCGGTGCCACCCTGGCAGACGACCAGAATATCCTTGTCTTTCGGGATGACCCGAAGATACTTATTAAGAAAGATGGATTTTGCCTCATGCGAATTCGGCAGCCCCTCCAGGAGCTTGCGATCATATCCGTGGCGTATATCAACGATGAACAGATTTTCATTGTACAGCATGGTCTCGTCAAGCTGACGCGGACTTACCATCAACACCGGGAGTTTGCGTTGCAGCAGAAAATCCCGCAGTGCCTTCAGCGCATAATCTATCTGACGCCGCGAGGTCTCGGCACAGAGACTGAAACGTAGCGTCTGGCGTGCTTCCCCCTCGCTGAGACCGATCGCCTTGAGCACATGGGACGGGGTATTCGCATGGGTATTGCAGGCCGAACCGGCGGAGACTCCTATCCCCTGATAATCCAGAAAGGCCAGCATCGCGGCGTTGTCGAAACCGGGAAAGGTAATGTTGAGGGTGTTGGGCAGACCACCCTCCGGGGGCGAATTGATCTGAACCGCCGGTAGGATATCCCGGATACCCTCTTCCAGCCGCCGCTGCAGGTCCCGCATCCCCTGGGAAGCGGCCAGCAGCCTGTCCACCCGGGCACAGGCCACGGCAAATCCGGCAATATTATGCAGCCCCTCGGTACCCGCGCGCAGGCCCCCTTCCTGATGACCGCCATGGATCAACGGCGTGAGCGGCGCACCCTCCCGCACATAGAGCGCTCCCACTCCTTTCGGACCCTGGATCTTATGGGCGGAAAAGACGGCGTAATCCACCCCGAGCCTCTTCACGTCCAGCGGGATCTTGCCCAGGGCCTGCACACAGTCTGAAATCACCAGGGTGCCATGGCGTTGCGCCAGAGCGACCACCGCCGGGATATCCTGGACGGCTCCGATTTCGTTGTTGGCGGCCATGCAGCAGACGGCCAGGGTGTCCTCTCCCACCAGTTGCTCCAACGCCTGCATCTGGATCCGGCCGTACCTGTCCACCGGACAGAACACCACCCGCAGTCCCTGCGCCTCCAGGTACGCCAGCGTCTCCATCACCGAAGGGTGTTCTATAGGGGAGGATATGACGGTGCTGCGCTCCGAGGAGAGCGACAGCAGGGATTTCAGGGCCTGATTATTGGCCTCGCTGGCGCTGCCGGTAAATATGATCTCCTCAGGCTCGGCGCCCACCGCTGTGGCCACCGTCCGGCGTGAATCCTCCAGGATCTCCGCTGCATTCCGGGCGATTCGGTAGAGAGACGAGGGATTGCCATATACCCTGGCCAGCACCTTGCACATCCGGCGCCGCACCCGGGGATGGATGGGCGTGGTGGCGTTATTATCAAGATAGACCTGACGGCGAAACCTGAACATCCTTACTCCCGACTTCCATATTTCTGTGCAGATTGGCGTATTTCCGGATCAGCTTCAAGTTTCCGCATCCCGGCGCAGGCCTGTGCGCCCAAACCGGTGGTCCCGCCGGAACATTCCCTATCCCCTTTTTCCGTTTCCGTGCCCCATTCGGGTATAATCCGCACCCTTTAGCGCTTGTACCTTACGCGGCAAGAATTACACCATGGATAAGACCTACGACCCCCACGCCCTAGAGAAACGCTGGTACCAGACCTGGGAAGAACGCGGCTACTTTGCGCCCGCCGAAACCGGGGACAATGCCTACTGCATCATGATCCCACCCCCCAACGTCACCGGCAGCCTGCACATGGGGCACGGCTTCAACAACACCATCATGGATACCCTGATCCGTTATCACCGGATGAAGGGAGACAGGACCCTGTGGCAACCCGGCACCGATCATGCCGGCATCGCCACCCAGATGGTGGTGGAACGACAGCTGGAGGCGGAGGGCAAGACCCGTCACGACCTGGGCCGGGAGGCCTTTATCGAGCGTATCTGGGAGTGGCGCGGGGAATCCGGCGGCAACATCACGCGCCAGTTGCGGCGCCTGGGCTCCTCCCTGGATTGGGAGCACGAGCGTTTCACCATGGACGACGGTCTTTCCGAAGCGGTGCAGGAGGTGTTCATCCGGTTGTATGAAGAGGGCCTGATCTACCGCGGCAAACGGCTGGTGAACTGGGACCCTAAGCTGCATACCGCCGTCTCCGACCTGGAGGTACTGAACGAGGAAGAGAGCGGCCACATGTGGCACATGCGCTATCCCCTCTCCAACGGCCAGGGCCACATGGTGGTCTCCACCACCCGCCCGGAGACCATGCTGGGGGACTGCGCGGTGGCGGTCAATCCCGAGGATGAACGCTATAAACACCTGATCGGCGAACTGGTGGAGCTGCCCCTCACCGGCCGTCGTATCCCCATCATCGCCGACGAGCACGCCGATCCGGAGTTCGGCACCGGCTGCGTCAAGATCACCCCGGCCCATGACTTTAACGACAACGAGGTGTGGCATCGGCATCGCGATGAGATCCAGATCAGCGAACAGGCCCACGGCGGCCTGATCAACATCTTCACCGTGGACGCGGCCATCCGCGAAAACGAACCTGACGAAGGCGAACTGATCCCCACGGCCTACATCGGCATGGATCGCTACGCCGCCCGCAAGCAGATCGTCGCCGACCTGGAAGAGCTGGGCCTGCTGGAGAAGATCGTGGACCACAAACTGGTGGTGCCCCGGGGGGACCGTTCGGGAGCCGTGATCGAGCCCTTTCTTACCGACCAGTGGTACGTGAAAATCGAACCCCTGGCGAAACCGGCCATCGAGGCGGTGGAGAGCGGCCGGATCAGATTCGTCCCGGACAACTGGAAGAACACCTATTACGACTGGATGCGCAACATCCAGGACTGGTGCATCAGCCGCCAGATCTGGTGGGGTCATCGCATCCCCGCCTGGTACGACGATGAAGGCAACGTCTATGTGGGCCGCGACGAGCAGGAGGTGCGAAACAAACACGGTTTCGACGCCGATTACCCCCTGCGTCAGGATGAGGATGTGCTGGATACCTGGTTCAGCTCCGCCCTGTGGCCCTTCTCCACCCTGGGCTGGCCGGAGGATACCGAACGCCTGAAGGCGTTCTACCCCACCAACGTGCTGGTGACCGGCTTCGATATCATCTTCTTCTGGGTGGCCCGCATGATCATGATGGGCCTCAAGTTCATGGACGGCCGGGTGCCGTTCCATGAGGTCTATGTGCACGGCCTGGTGCGGGACAGCCACGGCGACAAGATGTCCAAGTCCAAGGGCAACGTGCTGGACCCCATCGATCTCATCGACGGCATCGATCTGGAATCCCTGGTGGCCAAGCGCACCAGCGGCATGATGCAGCCCCATCTGCAGCAGAAGATCGAAAAACAGACTCGCAAGGAGTTTCCCGAGGGCATCCCCGGCTTCGGTACCGACTCCCTGCGTTTCACCTTTGCCGCCCTGGCCGCCACCGGGCGCGATATCAAATTCGACATGGGGCGCATCGAGGGCTACCGCAACTTCTGCAACAAGCTCTGGAACGCGGCGCGCTATGTGCTGATGAACACCGAGGGTCAGGACTGTGGTGTAGGAGCCCAGTCCCCTGGGCGATCGGATCGCCCACAGGAGAACGCGCCTACAGGAGAGATCGAATTATCCGTTGCCGACCGCTGGATCGTCTCCCGTCTGCAGCGGACCGAGGCCCGGGTTGCCGAGGCCCTGGACAGTTACCGCTTCGATCATGCCGCCCAGGCGATCTACGAGTTCACCTGGAACGAATACTGCGACTGGTACCTGGAACTCTCCAAACCGGTGCTGAACGACCCGGCCGCGAGCGCGGCGCAGCTACGCGGCACCCGCCGCACCCTGGTGCGGGTGCTGGAGACCCTGCTGCGGCTGGCCCACCCCATCATGCCCTTCATCACCGAGGAGATCTGGCAGACCCTCAAGCCGTTAGCCGGGAAACAGGGTGACGACGCACATGGAAGTGCTAGTGTCGCGGGAGGCAGGATGCCGGGAGCGACAACCATCATGCTGGAGCCCTATCCGGCGGCGGATGAAAGTAAACTCGACCCGGATGCGGAAGCGGAGATGGAGTGGGTGATGCGTTTCATCCTCGGCATCCGCCAGATCAAGGGCGAGATGAACATCGCTCCGGGCAAACCGGTCCCGGTACTGCTCTCCCACGCCTCCGACAGCGACAAGGCCTGGGCCGGAAAACACCGCGCCTATCTCGATTTCCTGGCCCGCACCGAATCCATTGAGGTGCTGGCGGAAGGTGACGAAGGACCCGAGTCCGCCACCGCCCTGGTAGGCAGCATGAAGGTACTCATCCCCATGGCCGGCCTGATCGACAAGGAGGCCGAGCTGACGCGCCTGGACAAGGAGGTGGGCAAACTCCGCGCCGAGGTGGAACGGGTGGAGAAGAAACTCGGCAACCCCAGTTTCGTGGACAAGGCCCCGGAAGCGGTGGTGCAGAAGGAACGGGATAAACTGGAGGACGCCCGATCGGCCCTGGCCAAACTGGAAGAACAGGCGGAGAAGATAAGGGCGTTGTAGTCAGGAGTTGGAAGTCTTAAGTTCGAAGTCTGTAGCTTGAGCGGCTGACACAGCCCGCACTCCGAACTTCTGACTCCAAACTTTCAGCTAACCTCCCGATGCGGGGCCCGCCCCCGTCTCAAATCCCCCATATAAAACCTGTTTATTGCGGCAGCATGTCGCCCCGGTTTTGCTACAGTGTAGGTATAGGGGTTTGCAAGCTGATGATCTACCGGAAGTATCAAGGACGTATTTTCGCCCTCTTAGTCGGGCTGCTGATTGTCGTCGCCCAGGCTCAGGCCAATCTTTTTCTGGACCTGCTGAACGGCAACGCCTGGCAGAGCAACCGGGATATCACCCGAAATATCAAGGGATTTCTGAACGCCGGCGAAATAGACGAGCCGGACCATACCAGCCCGCGGCTCGATATACTCAGAACCTTCTATTCCGCCCGGGGGTATGCCCCGGTCTGGTGTGAATCGGGTGGTCCGAACAACAAGGCAGATACCTTGCTGGAGGCGCTGAACAGCTCTGACAGGGAGGGTCTGAATCCGGCCAACTATCTGCCCGGGAGCTACCGCTGGCACTGCAACGGCTCCGACCCCAAAGAGAAGGCCCGGGCCGACCTGCTGCTCACCAATGCGTTCCTCCGCTACAGCGGCGAACTCTTCTCAGGAGGCCTCGATCCACGCCAGGCCGACCGGAGCTGGCACCTGATACCGCCGGCCCTCGACCCCGTGGAACTGCTGCAGACCACGCTGCAGGACGGCGAATTCAGCGATAACCTGCACCGCCTGCCGCCGCCCCACCCCGGTTATGAAAGGCTGCGCCGCGCCCTGCGGAAGTACGTGGAATTCCTGAAAGCCGGTGACTGGCCTTTGATCCCCGAGGGACCGCTGCTCAAACCGGGCGAACGCCATGACTCCCTGCCCGTGGTGCGTGAGCGTCTGGCGCGGGAGGGCGACTATACACCCCACGCCGTCAGCGATGAGGAGTATTTTGATCCATCCCTGGAGGAAGCGATTAAACGCTTTCAGTACCGGCACGGTCTCAAGGTCGACGGGTCGCTGGGTCCGGAAACCCGCAGAGCTCTCAACGTCTCCCTCCCGACCCGTATCGAGCAGATCCAACTCAATATGGAGCGCTGGCGCTGGATGCCTCGGGAAATGGAGCAACGCTACCTGCTGGTGAACACCGCGGCCTTTGAACTGCAGCTTATCGAGGACCAGCAGACCACATTAAGAATGCGTGTTATAAACGGCCGTCGCGATCGCACCACACCGGTCTTCAAGAGCCATGTAACCAACGTGGTGTTCAATCCCTTCTGGACCGTTCCCTACCGCATCGCGGTAAAGGATCTTCTGCCGAAGCAGCAGAAAGACCCCGGCTACTTCCCCAATATGCAGATCGATGTCTTTCAGCGGATCGACGGTGAGCAGGTACTGGTGGATCCCGGGAATATCGACTGGACCCAGTACAGTGAAAGCTACTTCCCCTTTCTCCTGCGGCAGCAACCGGGACCGCACAACGCCTTGGGCAGGCTGAAGTTCCTCAGCCCCAATCGTTTTGACATCTATCTGCATGACACACCGAACCATTCCCTGTTCGACAAACATATTCGCACCTTCAGCTCCGGCTGCATCCGCCTGGAAAATCCGAAGCGCCTGGCGGCGCTGCTGCTGGAAACTGAGGAGACCTCAATCCTGGAGAAAATCAACGAAAACGAAACACTGCGCGAACCTTTGAACAGCAAACTTCCACTCTATGTGATCTATCTTACGGCCTGGATGGACGATGAGGGTGTGGTCCATTTTCGCAACGATATCTACGGCAGGGATCAACTGCTCGCGGAACAAAAACAGCGGCGCGCCTGGGAAAACAACGATTCGCGTCTGGAGAGCGCAGCTTCTACATTCGAAAACTGACGACCGTCAAGGCCCCTGCCTGATTCCCGTCTTTCCCCCTTCCAAACCTCCCCCGCCGGCGGGAGGAACTATTCAGAGGACCCCCAACTGCTAACTGAGAACTGTTAACTACCACCCCGGAGACCTGGGTCACATCCTGCGCAATCACGCTTGTTTTGCGACTAATAACAAGAAGTTATTCAAATTTTTCTCCTCCAACTTGCAATATCTTTGTCATAACAGACTGAGAAGTTATGGCTTTATCTCCTTGCGATCAAAACACTGTTGACGTTAATATGGCGCCCCAAGTGCGTAATAACCTTGAAAAACGTGTTACTTCAGAGTTCCCGCTGCTTTCCCGCAGACGGTTTCTGATCTGCTCCTCCGCCGTGGCCGCCTCTGTCCTGGCCGGCCCGGTGTTCGCCCGTTCCAGAATACCCTCGGAACGATCCCTGTCCCTCAGAAACCTGCACACGGGTGAAAAACTCTGCACCACCTACTGGGCGGACGGCGACTATATAGCCGAAAGCCTGCAAGATATCGAACACCTGCTTCGCGATCATCGAACCGGCGAGCGACATCGAATCGACCCCCAGCTGCTGGATGTTCTCAACACCCTGAACAACAAGATCGGGACGGAAAAGCCCTTTCACGTAATCTCCGGTTATCGTTCCCCGAAAACCAATAATATGCTGCATAACAAATCCGGTGGTGTGGCGAAACGTAGCCTGCATATGGAAGGCAAGGCGATCGATATTCGGATTCCCGGATATGATCTTCGTCATCTGCGCCGGGCCGCCCTTTCACTGAAGGCCGGGGGCGTCGGTTACTACCCGAGTTCGAACTTCGTTCATGTCGATACCGGGCGGGTACGTTACTGGTAACAACCCGGTGTTGGAAACGACACCAGACTCCAAATTCAAGTAGGACACAGGTGAAACGCATCGGCGCCCACGTAAGCATCGGCGGTGGCGTTGAAAACGCCCCCCTCAACGCTGAGATCATCGGCGCACGCGCTTTCGCCATGTTCACCAAGAACCAACGCCAATGGCAGGCCAGGCCCTACACCAGCAGGAATATCGAAGGGTTCAAAGAGAACCTGGCAAAGGTCGGGATCAGTCCCGAACACGTACTTCCCCATGACGGTTATCTGATCAATCTGGGTCACCCGGAACCCGAGGCGTTGGAGAAATCCCGCACCGCATTCCTGGATGAGATCGGGCGCTGCAGTCAACTCGGCCTGACGCTGCTTAACTTCCATCCCGGCAGCCATCTGCGCAAGATATCCGAAGCGGAAAGCCTTGCCATCGTCGCCGATTCCATCAACTGGGCCCTGGACCGGAGTGAGGGGGTGACGGCGGTGATCGAAAATACCGCCGGCCAGGGCTCCAATCTGGGTTATCGCTTTGAACACCTGGCGGCTATTATTGAACAGGTGACGGATAAATCCCGCATCGGGGTCTGCCTCGACACCTGTCATACCTTTACCGCCGGTTATGATCTGCGCACCCCGGAGGCGTGCGACGCCACGTTTGCGGAATTCGATCGGGTTATAGGTTTCCAGTACCTGCGCGGAGTACACCTGAACGACTCCAAACCGGATCTGGGCAGCCATGTCGATCGCCACGAGAGTCTGGGCAAGGGAAAACTGGGCTGGGGGGTATTCCGTTACATCATGAACGACGAACGCTTCGATGAAATTCCCATGGTACTGGAGACCGTGGACGAGACCATATGGGCGCAGGAGATAAGGGAGTTGTACAGTTGTCAGTTGTCAGTTAACAGTTAACGGTTTTGTTACCTTATTGGATTTTCGTATGTCTATTTCCTCTTCCTATATGAATCAACAGCACCAGGATCATGTTGAGACCCTGCTGCGTAGTTTCCGCCACTGGACCGGACATGAATTTATAACACCGGCCGCATCCCCGGAGGAGACCGCACGTCTGCTCTTCCTTGCACCCTTTGCAGTGCTTTCCCACGGCACCGAAGAGGACCCGATCTTTAACTACGGCAATGCCGTGGCCCTGGAACTGTTCGAACTCTCCTGGGACGAGTTTACCTGTCTGCATTCCAAGCAATCGGCGGAACCGGAGAATCGCGAAAAACGGTCGCAGCTCCTGGCACGCGTCTCCCGCGACGGCTTTATCGACGACTACCGGGGTATTCGCATCTCCTCGAGCGGCCGCCGTTTCGAGATACAGGACGCCATGATCTGGAATCTGCTCGACCGGGAAGGCACCCATTGCGGCCAGGCGGCCAGGATCAACAAGTGGCGGTATTTGTAGACTAAACGGCGGGTACAGCCCGCCCTGCAAGCTTCCAGCTCCTAGCTGATCGCCATGCAGAGGTACTTCACCTCGAGATACTCTTCGATCCCGTACTTTGAACCTTCGCGGCCGATACCGGACTGCTTCACGCCGCCAAAGGGCGCCACGGCGGTGGAGATGATACCTGAGTTGATGCCCACCATGCCGTACTCCAGCCCTTCGGCCACCCGCCAGACACGACCCACGTCACGGCTGTAGAAATAAGCCGCGAGACCGAACTCGGTGTCGTTGGCCATCCAGATCGCTTCCTCTTCGGTATGAAAACGAAACAGTGGTGCCACGGGGCCGAAGGTCTCTTCGCGGGCGATCAGCATCTCGGAGGAAACGTCCGCAATCAGAGTCGGTTGAAAGAAGCTGCCCCCCAATTGGTGCCGCTTGCCGCCCACGACCACACGCGCCCCCTTGTCCACGGCATCGGCGATGTGCTGTTCCACCTTGCGCACCGCATCCTCGTTAATCAGCGGACCCTGGGTTACATCCTCACCCATACCGTCCCCCACCTTCAGATCGTTTACCGCCACCGCCAGTTTCTCCGCGAAGGCGTCGTATACCCCGTCCTGAACAAGCAGCCGGTTGGCGCAGACGCAGGTCTGTCCGGCATTACGGTATTTGGACTGGATCGCCCCCTCCACCGCCGCGTCCAGATCGGCGTCGTCGAAGACGATGAAAGGCGCATTGCCCCCCAGCTCAAGAGACAACTTCTTCATGGTCGGAGCGCACTGTTCCATCAACTGCACACCCACGGCGGTGGATCCGGTAAAGGAGAGCTTCCGAACGATGGGGTTAGAGGTCATCTCTTCGCCGATGGCCCCGGCCGAACCGGTAACCACGCTGAATACTCCGGCGGGGATACCCGCCTGCTCCCCCAGCTCGCAGAGTGCCAGGGCGGAAAACGGCGTTGCACCCGCCGGCTTCAACACCATGCTACAACCGGCCGCCAGGGCCGCGCCGGCCTTACGGGTAATCATGGCATTGGGAAAATTCCAGGGTGTGATGGCGGCGCAGACCCCGATAGGCTGTTTGATAACCACAACACGCCGGTCCGCCTGGTGCTGAGGGATGGTGTCACCATAGATACGTTTCCCCTCTTCCGCGAACCATTCGATGAATGAGGCGCCGTACACCACTTCACCCCGCGACTCGCTGATGGGTTTTCCCTGCTCCTGGGTCATAAGGATGGCCAGATCCTCCTTGTTCTCCAACAGCAGCTCGTACCAACGGCGTAATATAAGCGCGCGCTCGGCCGCCGTTTTCTCCCGCCATGCGGGCCAGGCGGCATTCGCCGCCTCGATGGCACGCCGGGCCTCATCCCGCCCCATGTTGGGAACGGTGCCGAGAATTTCACCGGTGGAGGGATTTTTTATTGTGCGAACACCGTCGTCGTCCGCATCAACCCACTCGCCGTTGATGTAGCCCTGTTGCCGAAACAGCGAACCGTTTTTCAGTTTCATCGTCCCACCCCTCCGGGAATTTCCTGGGTACCGTCGGTCACTCTACGATCCAAACCTCACAGGATCAAATGAGAACAGAGTCGGATATTCTTACCTGCTTTACGCCGTTTCCCGTAACTTGTTGTATCATTTACATGTTTAACCATGCACTTCGACACTACAATAACCGAAAAATGCGCATAACCCGATTTGTAGATCCGCAAGGCCGCACCCGCTACGGCATCGACCAGGGTGATGGATCGGCGGAACTGCTCCACGGCGATCTGTTCCAGGGCCTGGAAAAGAGCGGTGAAACCACCGCCATTGCGGAACGGCTGGCGCCGCTGGAACCGAGTAACATCCTCTGTATCGGCCTGAATTATCATGCCCACGCGGAAGAGACCGGACAAAAGGTCTCCGAGAACCCCATCCTTTTTATGAAGAACAGCGCCGCCCTTAACCATCCGGACTCCGACATCGTCCTGCCCGTCTGCTGCAACCGTGGACCGGAGGTCGATTATGAAGCGGAACTGGCGGTGATTATCGGCACCGCCGCGCGTGATGTTCCGGAGGAGAGTGCTTTGACCCACGTTCTCGGATATACCTGCGCCAACGACGTGTCCGCCCGACGCTGGCAACGGCACGCCGGCGGAGGCCAATGGGTGAGGGGTAAGAGTTTCGACGGCTTCTGTCCCCTGGGACCGGTTCTGGTAACCCGTGACGAAATCCCCGACCCCCAGTCTTTGCGGGTACGCTGTTATCTGAACGGAGAGCTCATGCAGGACGGGAATACCTCGGATATGATCTTCAGTGTCGCCCGCCTGATCAGCGAACTGAGCCGGGACACCACCCTGATACCCGGCACCGTCATCCTCACCGGCACCCCCCCGGGGGTCGGTGTGGCGCGCACTCCCCCGGTATTCCTCTCCGCCGGCGATCGGGTCAGCGTGGAGATCGAGGGTATCGGCGAACTCTCCAACCCTGTTGTCGCCGCCGGCTGAAAACCCTATGCGCAAGACCATCGGAAAATTCGAGATCCTGGAGCTTATCGGCAAGGGTGCCACCAGCACCGTCTATCTCGGTCGGGACCCCTTTACCGGACAGGAGGTGGCAATAAAGGTCGCCCTGCAGGCCGCTTTCAGCGATCCGCACCACGGCCTGAAGTTCAAGAAGATGTTTATCAACGAGGCGAGCCTGGCCGGCAAGCTGCGTCATCCGCATATCGTATCGGTCTTCGATGCGGGCACCGAAGACGATCTGCATTACATCGTTATGGAATATGTGCCGGGCGACACCCTCGATAAATACGCCAAACCCAAGAGCCTGCTCCCCTATGACAACGTCATCGAAATCATATTCAAGGTCTGCAGCGCCCTGGACTATGCCGCTCGTCAGGGGGTCATCCATCGCGATATCAAACCGGCCAACCTGTTACTGGATAAGGACGGCGAGGTAAAGATCAGCGATTTCGGCACCGCCCTGATGGAGAACTCCGATCTTACCCAGATCGTCGATCCGGTCGGTTCTCCCGCCTACATGTCGCCGGAACATATCAAGGGAGAAAACATCACCCACCAGGCTGATATCTACTCCCTGGGGGTGGTGATGTATCGCCTGCTCAGCGGCCGGCTGCCGTTTTCCGCCAAGAATCAGGCGGAGCTGATCAAGAAGATATCCCAGGAAGAACCGCCGTCGCTGACCACTTTGCGTTCCGATATCTCGCCCCTGCTGGTGCAGATCGTCGAAAAATGCATCAAGAAAAATCCCAAGAACCGCTATCAGAACTGGACCGAGCTGGCGAAGGATCTGGTGGAGGTCAACAACCAGCTGGAGATGCCTTCCGAGGATGTCTCGGATACCGAGCGTTTCAATACCCTCAAGAACCTCGACTTCTTCCGTAGCTTCAGTGAAGTGGAGCTATGGGAAGTGGTGCGCATCAGCAAATGGCGCAAGTTTCCTCCGCATAAGGAACTGCTCAAGGAGGGCCAGATCGGCGGTTCCCTCTATATCCTGGCCTCCGGAAGCGCCCGCATCATGATCGGCGATTCCTCTCTGGGAGATATCAAGTCCGGTCAATGTTTCGGCGAGATGGCCTACATCCATGGAAGAAAGCGCGCGCGCAGCGCCAGCGTTATAAGCAATGATTACGTCGTCGTTATCAAGCTCAAATCGGACGTACTGCGGGAGGCCTCGGAACAACTGCAGTCCTCGTTCAACCGAATCCTTCTCGAGATACTGGCGGATCGTCTTGAAAAAACCTCCATCCTGGCGTCCATTACCTGATGGCGGAATCGTCGTTTCGATGCTATTTAGATGAAAAGAGACTGCGGGAAACGGAGACATCCCTTGAAACGCACCGCTAATCGGCCCGCTTTCGATCTGCGGCCGGCATATGCGCTGCTTTTGACCGGCGTGCTGCTCGCACCATTCCCCGCGATCAATCACGCCGCCGAACAGGAACCGGTTCACCGCGAGTATCAGAATACCGCTGCAGAAGGAGGAGACCCCATGAGCCTCATCCTCAGTTCATCCGCTTTCCGTCATAACGGCGAAATCCCCGTCCGTTTTACCTGCGACGGCGACGATATCCCGCCGCAGCTTTCCTGGAACGGGCTGCCACCGGACACCCGCAGCCTGGTCCTTATCGTGGACGACCCGGACGCGCCGGATCCGGCGGCACCGAAGATGACCTGGGTGCATTGGGTGCTTTATAACATTGCACCCGAAACCGGCGGTCTCCCGGAGGCAGTTACGGACCCGGAACTTCCGGCGGGTACCCTGGGGGGGCTCAACGACTGGAAACGAACCCGCTTTGGCGGCCCCTGCCCGCCCATCGGCCGCCACCGGTACTTTTTCAAGCTCTATGCCCTGGACACCCTACTGCCGGATCTGGGACAGCCGACGAAAAAGGAGCTGGAACAGGCCATGCAGGGGCATATACTGGACCAGACGCAACTGATCGGCACCTACCAGCGCGGCGGTTAAACACCCGCTCCGCCCCTGCCGACATGGTTCTGGATGCGCCCCTGAACACCGCTATCGCCATGAAGCTGGAGCAAATGGCGGAACTGCTGGAACAACAGGGGGCCAATCCCTTCCGTATCCGGGCCTACCGGCATGCCGCGGAATCAGTGGCCGCCCTCGATGTCGATCTGGCGACCCTGCTGGAAGAAGGCGGCCTGGAAGGCCTTATCGCGCTGCCCGATATCGGCAAGGGGATCGCCACCTCGATCAGCGAAATCATCCAGACCGGACGCTGGATTCAACTGGAGCGACTGCGCGGGATACTCGATCCGGTGCACCTGTTCCAGACCGTACCCGGCATCGGCCCCGATCTGGCCCAACGCATCCATGACGAACTCCATCTCGACACCCTGGAGGCCCTGGAAAACGCCGCCTTCGACGGTAGTCTGGCGAGAATCAAGGGTATAGGTAACCGCCGTCTCGAGGCCCTGCGGGCCTCCCTCGCCACCATGCTCGGACCCACACGCAGTCGTCGCCGTATTTCGGAACATACCGGCCCCGATGTGGACCTGATCCTGAAAGTGGATCGGATATACCATGACATGGCGAAATCCGGAGAGCTGCCCGTGATCGCACCCAAACGTTTCAATCCTGAAGGGAAGGCCTGGCTTCCGGTAATGCACTTGGAAGAAGGGGATTGGCACTTTACCGCCATGTATTCGAACACCGCCCTCGCCCACCGCCTGGATCGAACACGGGACTGGGTGGTAATTTTTTTCTATGATCACCACCATCAGGAGGGACAACAGACAGTGGTGACCGAGACCCACGGTCCCTTGATCGGCATGCGCGTGGTCAGAGGCAGGGAACGGGAATGCCGAGCCTATTATGACGATCAAATAAACGGCGGGCACAGCCCGCCCCTCTGACTTTCAACCACGAACTTCATACTTCCAACCCCATGCCCCTATCCAGTGATGAAAAGGCGTTTGTGACCCATGTGGTCGATCTCATGCAGACCATCGGTCCGGTATACGCGAAAAGAATGTTCGGCGGACACGGGATCTTTCTCGAGGGCCTGATGTTTGCGCTCATTACCGACAGCACCCTGTACCTGAAGGCTGACGATGAGAACGAAAGTGAATTTACCGTCAGGGGACTCGAGGCGTTTTCCTACCTGAGACAGGGAAAAGAGTGCAGGTTAGGCTACTTTCAGGCCCCGGAGGAGACGTTGGAAGACGCCGAGGCCATGAACACCTGGGCAAACATGGCCTATAGCGCGGCTATAAGGGCGGCTTCGAAAAAAAAGAAATAGAGCTCGAAAACAAACCCAGCCGACAACGATTAACTATCAACCGTTATCCACTCAAGCACATCCGCCATTAAGCGGTTAATTGCCGCATATCTCTCCCGCGGTGCAGAAAGAATCTCCTTTTCCGACTGAATATATTCCTGGTCAACCAGCTCATCCCGGCAGTTTTCCACAATAGCCCGGGCGGATTCCGGTGTGGTTTCCAGGTGAAACTGCAGACCGATAACGTTGCGGCCGATCTGGAACGCCTGATTTTCACAACCACGGCTCTCCGCTATGCGAACCGCCCCCGGCGGCAGACTGAATGTCTCCCCATGCCAATGAAACACCTCGATCTCCTCCGGGAACCGAAATAGCGTATTATCGCCGGTTTCAATACCCCTGATCGGAAACCAGCCGATTTCCTTGACCGGATTCGCGAAGACTTTACCGCCCAGCGCATCCGCTATGAGCTGAGCACCCAGACATATTCCGAGGGTGGGCCTGCCCGCCTCTATTATACGTCTTATGAATTCCTTCTCTTCCGCCAGCCACGGATACTCATCTTCATCGTTCACGCTCATGGGCCCGCCCATGACTACGAGTAAATCGATATCCTCCACCGCTGGAAGCTCTGCGGACCGGTGAAAACCGGTACTGTTGATTTCGTACCCGGCGTCACCAAGCCAGGTCGCGATACTGCCGAGACCCTCGAACGGTACATGCTGTAAATAGTGTGCGCGCATTACAGTTGTCAGTTGTCAGTTGTCAGTTGTCAGTTGTCAGTTGTCAGTGGGAAGTTAATTGAAGACGCCCTCTCAAACAACCCTGATATCACCAATTACCAAGCTTGCTCGCAAAGACCGCCTCCATCTTCTTGGCAAGTTTTTCATAGCCGCCCCCGTTCGGATGGATTTCGTTTTGCCAATCCTGACTATCACCTGATTGACCAAGTTCGGCGGGTTTCAAGGTATTTCTTGTATCCACGGCATAAAAGTCTGAGATCGGATTGTCACCCGTCTCCAGTTCAACAATTCCCTCCGCGAGAATACCGATTAGATAATTGGACAAGGGCATCCAGTCGGAGCCCGGTATTTCGCGATCCCGCAATACCGGAAACAACCAGGGACCCAGCGCCCCAAAAATAAAGGTAGCGGGCGCGTTACGCGGAGCCACGTAATCGTAGGTATGCACAAATATGGGCACGCCCTTTCCGGGACCCCCTTCCCGATCCCGCAAAGCCGCAATATTCCTGAAACTACGCTGAACCTCTACCACCAGGTTATTCAGCCGGGCCTGATCGCAATACTGAGACGGATCACTGACGACTGAAGGCCGCCGGTTCTTTGGGAGCACAATATCGTCAATCTCTTCAATCAGATCGTTTCCGCCGCCACTTAACAATATTCCGTCCCAACACCGGGCACCCGCCGACAACGCTTCACGCAGGCTTCTGTTCTTCTCGATCTGCGCCATATGCTTGATGGTATCTCCCGGCATGCCGCAATTGACGATCACGGCACTCTTGTTGAAGCGCAATTCAAACAGCAGGTTATAGGCCGGAAACCCGCTGACCGTAAACCAGGAATCCCCTTCTGCCAGAAAGGTCAAATCGGGACAGTAAGGCAATCCATCCTGCCTGAGATAGTCTGTCCAGGAAATAATACTGGGTCGAAACCTCCCTCTTCGCATATCCTTCTCCCTCGACTCACAACGGATTGATAATAGGTACCCCCTGATAGGACTTTCCGCATCCCAACCGCAGCCGCGGCCGGCTCGGTACGCCGAAGAAATTTGGGCGTTACTTAAGGCACCGGCAGGTCACCTGCCACGGATTTAATGGAATCCGCCAGAAAACTGATGAGGGCATCCTCATCCCGGGTGATCGGTCAGATTGATTACAGCGTATGGATCACGCGCTTGATTCCGGGATCGTCCGGATCGGCGGCGACACGGAATCCCAGGGATTTCATCAGCTCCAGCATCTTATGGTTGTTGGACAATACCTCCCCGCGTATCTCCTCCAGGCCGCGGTTTCTCGCCACTTCCATCAACATATGCATCAGCCGGTGGCCGATACCCCTCCGCTGCCAGCGGTCGGAAACCACCAGGGCGAACTCGCAACTGCGTCGGTCGACGTTGGTGATGTAGCGCGCCACTCCCAGTTCCTCTTCCTCGCTGTCATGCTCCGTTACCGCAATCAGCGCCATCTCCTGGTCATAGTCGATCTGGGTAAAACGCACCAGCATCTCGGGAGTCAGTTCATGCAGGGAGCGCATAAAACGGAAATACCGGGTCTCTTCGGAAAGCCCGCGGACAAAGTTCTGTACGATAACCGTATCTTCCGGCCGTATGGGGCGAATGGTCACGTCGCTACCGTCCGACAACTGGATATTCACCTGCAGACTGGCGGGATAGGGATGGATTGCCATATGGTGATAGGGATCGGTGGAGGCACGCGGAAAATCCACCCGGAAACGCGCATCCACAGCTACCGCGCCGCTTTCATCCAGGATCAGCGGGTTGATGTCCATTTCCTTGATCCAGGGCAGTTCGCACACCATGGCCGAGACCCGTAACAGAACATCGACCAGCGCATCCATATCCGCCGGCGGCATGTTGCGGAATTCACCCAGCATGCGCGACACCTTGGTGCGCTGAATAAGATCCTGGGCGAGATTGCGGTTCAGGGGGGGCAGCGCCACCGCCGAATCCCCCAGCACCTCCACCGCGGTACCACCGCTGCCGAAACTGATCACCGGCCCCATCACCGGATCGGTAACCATACCGATCATGAGCTCCCGACCGTTGTTGCTGCGATACATCTTTTCCACGATCACGCCTTCGATGCGCGCCTCGGGACGGGCGGTCTTCACCTGCTCCACAAGCTCCAGGTAGGAACTGCGCACCACCCGCGCATTATTGATATTGAGCCGTACTCCGCCCGCATCGCTTTTGTGCGTGATATCCGGAGAGTGGATCTTCATGGCCACCGGAAAACCGATGGTCTCCGCCAGGATCAGGGCCTCGTTGGAAGAACGGGCGATGCCGTTTCTGACCGTCGGGATGTGAAAGGCGCCGAGCAGGGCGATGGACTCCGGCTCGGTCAACACCCGGCGATTATCCGCCAATACGCTTTCGATAATAAGGCGCGCCCCTTCCGCATCCGGCGAAGCCAGACTGGCCGAGGCCTTGGCCGGGGTCTGGAGCAGCAGCTTCTGATTTCTGCGGTGCATGGCAAGAAACCAGAACGCATCAACCGCCGCCTCCACGGTGCGAAAATCCGGGACGTGCGCCTTGCGAAACGCCTCCCGACCGCCGCTGATCTGATTACCACCCATCCAGGTGCAGAGCACCGGTTTCTCGTGTTGCTTGGTCAGTTCGATAACCGCTTCCGCCACGGCGAGGGGATGGGTCATGGCCTGTGGAGTAAGAATCACTACCGCCCCGTCCACGTTCTTGTCCTTGAGACAGATATCCACCGTGCTGCTGTAGCGCTCCGGCGTGGCGTCACCGATCATGTCCACCGGATTGCCATGGGACCAGACCGGCGGCAACACCTCGTTCAGCGCCGCCATGCTCTCGTCGGACAGTTCCGCCAGTTCGATCTCGAGGTCCGCCGCCCTGTCGGCCGCCATCACGCCGGGCCCACCGCCGTTTGTGATAATGGCCAGCCGGTCGCCGCAGCTGCGATAACGGGAGGAAAGGGCTCTTGCCGCGCTGAAGACCTGACTGAGGGTCTGGACGCGCAACACACCCGAGCGGGAAAGCGCCGCATCGAAGGCGTCATCGCCGCCCACCAGGGCCCCGGTATGCGACATGGACGCGGCGGCACCGGCGTTGTGACGCCCCACTTTCAGGGCGATAACCGGCTTGATGCGGGCGGCGGCGCGCAATCCGCTCATGAATGCGCGGGCGTTATTGATGCCCTCGATATAGAGCAGAATACTGCCGGTATTGGGGTCGTTCACCAGGAAATCGAGAATACTCCCGAAGTCCAGATCGCTCCCGATGCCGGTGGAAACAACGGCGGAAAACCCGATATCGTTCTCTTCCGCCCAATCCAACACCGCCGTGCAGAGTGCGCCGGATTGAGACACGAGGGCCAGGTTGCCGGGTCGGGCGTTGTTGTTGCCGAATGTGGCATTGAGCCCTATGTCCGGGCGAATCAGTCCGAGACAATTGGGGCCGAGAAAACGAATCCCGTAACTGCGGGCGATCTCCAGTACCTGATCTTCCAACCGCTGACCCACTTCACCGATCTCCCTGAAGCCGGCCGACAGGATGATCATGGTCCGTATCCCGTAACGACCGCAGGACTCAACGATGGCGGGTATGCTCTTCGCCGGGGTTGCAACAACGGCCAGATCGATCGGCTTACCGATCGCATCGAGATCAGGATAAGCCGTATTCCCCATCACCGTTTCACGCTTGGGGTTGATGGCGTACACATCGCCTTTGAAACCGGAACTGAGAAGATTTCTGTAGACTACCTCTCCGACTGTATCGACACGTTCACTGGCGCCGAACATGGCGATGGATTTGGGATAAAAAAGCGGATATAAAAAATGCGATTCCATTCTGGTTCCTACCGGCCAAGCCTAAAAAGTGGGTAAAAGTAACAGTAGAAGAATAGTTGCTTTTCAGTAATTTGCCCGCGAAATTTCTTTAATAGTCTGAATTAATTCCGGACCATGGCAACAAGTGCAAATGACGGTTATGCTACGCGGAATATGGATGAATGATGGAGCTGCCCGTGCGTACCGCCTATATCAGCCACAGCGATTGCCTGCAACACGATACCGGGGTCGGACACCCGGAATGCGCGGCACGGCTCAACGCCATCCAGGATCGGCTCATAGCCGCACACCTTTACGATTTTCTCCGTCAGTACGACGCACCTGAAGTCACTGCAGAGCAGTTGCTGCGGGTACATGACGCGGACTATCTGGCAATGCTGGAAGACAGCGTACCGGAGTCCGGTCTTACCTACCTGGATCCCGATACACCCATCGGTCCTCTTAGCCTGATCGCCGCAAAACGGGCTGCCGGGGCGGCGGTGCTGGCCACCGACCTGGTGATATCAGGTGAAATGGACAACGCCTTCTGTGCCGTGCGGCCTCCCGGGCATCACGCCGAGCGTCGCAGGACCATGGGTTTCTGTCTCTACAACAATATTGCCGTGGGTGCCGCTTATGCCATGGCGGAACATGGGCTGGAGCGGGTGGCGATACTGGATTTTGATGTTCACCACGGCAACGGCAGTGAACAGATCTTCGCCGAAGACCAACGGGTCATGATCTGCTCCAGCTTCCAGCACCCCTTCTATCCCGCCACGCCTTTTGCCAAGGATAGCGACCGCATCATCTGCACCCCCCTGGATGCCACCGCCAAGGGTGAAGAATTCCGCCAGGGGGTGGAGCGGGACTGGCTCCCGGCCCTTAACCGGTTCAAACCTCAGATGATCTTCGTCTCCGCCGGGTTCGACGCCCACCGCGAGGATGAGATCTCAGGCGTCAGCCTGGTGGAGGACGACTACCGCTGGGTGACGGAGCGGATCCTCGAGGTGGCCGACACCCACTGTTCCGGGCGCGTGGTCTCAACCCTGGAGGGGGGTTACGAACTCAGCGCCCTGGCCCGGAGCGTGGAAGCGCACCTGAGGGCTCTTATGAACCTCCATGTATAATTACTTAATTAACAGTTAGTTATTTGATATTTCTAATCTAACTTAGCAATTAACGACAGCGGTACGGGCAAATATTGCCCTCGGTTAAGAAATCGCCGCAAAAGAGCCCTTCCGGCGTGGAAAGCCTTGTTTTTCGCCCCTTTCCATCGCTCTCTTCTTCACTTCCGCTCAGAAAATCCCGCAAGATCTTCAGCATAAAGGGAATCCAAATAGGCATGCTACGCGAAGTAATATTCATATTTAACAATTGATTATGAGTTATTCTTAATATTGCTTATCACCTTTATAAGACCCTAATTGGGGTCTATAGTACCCATATTGAGTCTTTTAACCGGAGAGACCATGAAACAGACACCCGTCGGAGATGCGCTGTTTACCAAAACCCAACAACGGGTGCTGGGGTTGCTCTACGGCAATCCGGACAGGAGTTTTTATGCCAATGAGGTGGTACGTTGGGCAGATATGGGGCGCGGCACCGTCCGCCGTGAGCTGGACAGATTAACAAAAGCCGGACTGCTGCGGGTCAGGCGTGAAGGCAATCAGCTCCACTACCAGGCCGATCCCACCTCCCCCGTCTTTCAGGAGTTGCGCGGCATCGTTATGAAGACCTTCGGCGTAGCCGCCGTGTTGCGCTCGGCCCTGGCCCCGCTGACCGGCGCCGTCAAAATCGCATTCATCTACGGACCTGTCGCCAATGGCGCCGAATGTGGGGATAACGATATCGATCTGATGCTGATCGGCAGGGATCTAAGCTATGCCGCAGTCATGGACCATCTTGGGGAGATAGAGAATTGTCATGGCTGCAAGGTAAATCTCTCCATATACTCCCCCGAGGAGTTGACGAAAAGGCTGCGCACGGATAACACCTTCGTACAACGGGTAATGGATCAACAAAAATACTTCTTAATCGGGTCAGCGGATGACATTAACGGGTTTCAAACAGCGGGGCGACACCGGCCAAGACCTTAAAGCGTCTCTGCGCTTATCAGGGTTTGCCGCCCTTTGCGTTCCGGGCCGGTTCCGCACAACCCCCTTCCCTCCCTCCGGCAGCGATTCAAACCTCTCTCCTTCAGCGCAGCGCCCCGGCAGTTAACCCCGGGCAAGTATCTCACCGGAGACGGCGTTGCCAGCTTCCCTTGATTTCACTCCCGCCTACCTGACGCTGTTGCAGAGCGGAAAATTTGCACAGCGGGTGGACCAGGCTTACCGGCATATGGAGGCATGCGACCTCTGTGCTCGCTACTGCCGCGTAAACCGGCTCACTTCCCTTAAAGGTGTAATCTGCCGCATCGGGGAAAACGCTCGGGTGGACAACTTCGCCCCCCACCACGGCGAAGAACTGCCCCTGCGGGGTCATCACGGTTCCGGCACCATCTTCTTCAGCTATTGCAACCTGCGTTGCTGTTACTGCCAGAACTGGGAAATCAGCCACAAGGGCCGCGGCCGGGAAGTGGAGCCGCAGACCATAGCCAATATGATGCTGGCCCTGCAGAGCAAACAGTGCAACAACATCAATCTGGTCTCCCCCAGCCATGTGGTACCACAGATACTGGAAGCGATAAAACTGGCGGCGGAACAGGGGTTACACCTGCCCATCGTCTACAACAGCGGCGGCTTCGACAGCCCTGAGGCCCTGCAGCTGCTGGACGGGGTGGTGGATATCTACATGCCGGACATGAAATACGGCGATTCCGCTATCGCCCGCAAATACTCCGGTATCAAGGAGTACGTCGCCGTCAACCGGGCGGCGGTAAAGGAGATGCACCGGCAGGTGGGCGACCTGGTACTGAATGCAAAAGGGATCGCCCAACGGGGTCTGCTGGTGCGTCACCTGGTCCTGCCACACGGGCAGGCCGGCACCGAACAGGTGCTGGAATTCCTGGCCCTGGAGGTTTCCCCCGATACCTATGTAAACCTGATGGACCAGTATTATCCCTGCTATAGGGCCAGCCGTTATTCGGAGCTGACGCGACGTATTACCAAAAGCGAATACCAGGAAGCGGTGGAGTGCGCGAAACGGCTGGGGCTGAAACGATTGGGTTAGGGAATCGCTGAATAACCCCTCCCCCGCTAGCGCGGGGGAGGTCAGGAGCGGGACCCGCTACTCCTTGCTCTCGTCGGACTTCAGCATCTTCCGCAGGACTTCCGAAGCGAAACCGGCACCGCCTATACCGAAGGAGATTATGAAGGTGATACACAGGGTGATATAGGTAACCCCGAGGAAGCTTAGCAGAAGTTCCTGCGGCACACCTATGCGGAAGAGGCATACCAGAAAGACGAAGGAGAGCACCACCCATTTGCCCACGGCGGCGATGACCTCCGGTCGCGCATATCCCACGTTGGTGGCCGCCGTCTTGACCACCCGATAGACCAGCATGCTCAGGACCAGACCGACTATCGCCAGCACCGTTACGGTCAGGATAGTCAATGCGTAGTCGAAAAACGCGTTCGCCTCTATGGATGCCCCGTGCAGTCGCAGATCACTGAGGGCGAAGATAACCGCCGTAATAACAATAACCCAGTACACCACCAGGGCGGCATACTCATGAGGCGCCGTCTGAGCGGACTGCCCCTCCCCACTCACCGGGGAAAGACCGATCTTCGCCGAAAAACTGTCGAAACCGACCGATTTCAGGAACAGGCGAACAATGTGTTTGGCAACAACCGCGAGCAGAACGCCAAACAGTATCGTCACCACGCTTATAATCACGTTCGGAATGAACGCGACTATCCCCCTTAACATATCCCCCAGGGGCTGCAGCACCAGTTGATTAAAATCCAGAGAAAATTCCATACCACCCCCCATTCACTTTAAAAAGCAAAATTGGTTAGACTTCTTCTAAATCTTCTTCCTCTCTTCGGGTTTTCTGATCCGGCTTCTTTCCGGGTTATTGCCCTTTTGCGTCCGGTGTTACCTGCGTTATGTCGCACCGATTCTAGCCCACTATTCAGCCCGCGCGATAGCTCATTATTTAAGTATCTATCTTGAATATCTTTCGACGGATAATTATAAATCCGAGCGAAATAAATAATGGCAATATCAGCGCAACATAATTAAGTTTGTTTTGCGGAATAATCGCCAGCGGATTATGCCACCAGATTTCTTCCGGAAACCAATTCCAGCTTGATATTGCTACTCCTGTCGTGAAACCAAAGGATAGCCCGACCGCCAATAAGCCCCATTTATCGTACTTTTGTAAGGTGTTCTTATTCATTCCCCACGATTAAGCTACCGGACGTGTTATCTCTTCTTTTCCTTCATGGTTGCTTTTACCAATTTACCGAAGTCTTTATCCTTTCTTCTCTTCTCCACATAGGACATGCGGTTGAACTCAGACTCTTTTTTCATTTTTATATAATTTTGATAGCGCTGCTCAGACAGCTCTCCGGCCTGTACGGCTGCCAGGACGGCGCAACCTGTTTCACTCGTATGGGAACAGTCCGAAAACCTGCACTTCTGAGAAAGTCGCGATATCTCCGAGAACGTCTCCTCCAGGCCGTCATCCACGGATAAACTGCCGAGCTCCCTCATTCCCGGGTAGTGTCAGGTTTTTTGTGTGTGAGCCGTTTCAGTTAATCAATCACCCAACGTAAATCGGTTACCGAATTGTATCGCGAATTGAGCCTTTGCCGCAGCCCATGCAATTGGTGGGTTTTTCCACTTCGCGGTAATGTTT
>JBNKCX010000040.1:0-65718 GCA_050287965.1 Sedimenticolaceae bacterium | reverse complement strand
GACCAGTGGGCTGTTGGTCTGGACCACAACTTCTCCAAGCGCACCAAGGCCTACATCGTCTACACCGACGTAGAAGTTGACCAGGGCCAGACCCTCGGCGCCGGCGAAGTTGACGGCTCCTGGGACGGTTTCTCCCTGGGTCTGGTGCACCAGTTCTAAGTTCGCTTAGAGTCTGAAGCAGTACCAAGAACGGGGCCTTCGGGCCCCGTTTTTTTATGTGCGCTTTTCCGCCCGCCCCCGTTCTTTATCAGGGCCGGGATTCCGCTGTAGAATTCCCGTTCCCGCAGATCATAATCTGGCGGGTGATCCACAGGTTGGCGGCAGCCCATTTCCGAGAATATGAAACAATCGAGCAGTGACATACAGATGGCACTACGGCAGGGAGCGGCGCTGCTTCAATCCGGTCGCCTGCCGGAAGCGGAAAAGGTATTTCGAGGTGCCTTGGAGAAGTATCCGCGTAACATCAGCGCCCTGCAGCTGCTCGGGCTTGTGGTTTTTCAGCAGGGGCATGCGGAGGAAGGGGAGAAGCTGCTGCGCAAGGCTATCCGGTATAACGGTAAGGTATCCAAGCTCCATTATTCTCTCGGGCAGATACTGGAGGCCCAGGGCATGTTGAAAGAAGCGGCTTCTTGCTTCCAGAAGGCGCTCAAGCTGGATCCATCGAATGAGTGGGTTCACGTCAGTGCGGGTGTGGTCTTGGGCAGGCTGGGACGAATAGAAGAGGCAATGGCGGCTTGTCGCAGGGCGTTGAAGATTAATCCCCGAAACACATCGGCCCTTTCCAATCTGGGTCACCTTTTAGGCAAGGCCGGTCGGATCCGGGAGGCGGTTGAGTCATTGGAACAGGTGCTCGGGATGGATCCGAAGCAGCTAGAGGCGTTGGTCAACCTGGGGGGAATCTGCCTGCAGGAGGGAGATCTCAATCGTGCCGGTGATCTTCTGCAGAAGGCGCTGGTTCTGAGTCCGGCGAACCCGGTGGCGCTGAATAATATGGCCGGGGTGTTATTGGCGGAAAAATGGCTTGATCAGGCGGAAAGCATGGCGCGCAGGGCTCTCGAGCTGGAACCCGGACTAGCGGATGCCGCCTTCCATCTCGGGCGTATCCTGACGGAACGGCGTCAACCGAAAGAGGCGGCCATTGCTTTTGAACGATGCGTCACGCTTCGGCCGGATTTCCTGGAAGCCCAGCTCGGTCTCGGCACGCAGTTGAAAGAGCAGGGATTGCTGGAAGAAGCCGCGGATCGCTTTAAAAAGATCATTGCCCGGAATCCATCCTCCAGGGAGGGATGTGTAGGACTGGCGAGCGTGAGGATCGAACAGGGTAGGTGGGATGAGGCATACGATCTCTGTAACCGCGCCCTGCAGGTGGATGCGGATTATGCGGAAGCGCACTGGAACCGTTCTTTCGTCCTGCTCGCCAGGGGCGAGTTCGAGAAAGGCTGGAAAGATTACGAGTGGCGATGGAAAAAGACGCAAAAAGTGGCCCGTGTCCTGCCCTATCCGATGTGGGACGGCTCTTCTCTGGAGGGGAAGACCATCCTGGTGTATGCGGAGCAGGGGCTGGGCGATGAAGTCATGTTCGCCTCCTGTATCCCTGATCTGGTCCGGAACCGACCCGCGCTCTGTATCCTGGAGTGCGATCCGCGTCTGGAATCACTGTTTGCCCGCTCGTTCCCCGGCGTGAAGGTCCTTGGGCGTTATGAGGACGGGAGTTTGGACTGGTTGGCGGAATTGCCCGAGATCCACGTGCAAATCCCCATAGGCAGCCTGCCAGGGTTTTTCAGGGGCAGCATCCAGGCCTATCCTCGACGCACCTTGTTTCTGGTCCCGGACGCCAAGAGGGTGGAGGTGTGGCAAGCCAGGTTTAATGAACTGGGCGAGGGTCTGAAAATCGGTATCTCCTGGAAGGGGGGTAGCAAGGATTTTATCCGGACCAGGCGCTCCATCCCGTTGGACCAATGGATCCCCCTGTTCAGTGTGGAACGGACCCAGTTCATCAACCTGCAGTACGGTGATTGTGCGGACGAGCTGATGCATTTCAGGGAGGCCACGGGGATCCATCTTCATGACTGGAATGATTCCGATCCGCTGATGGAGCAGGAGGATTTTGCAGCGCAGATAGCCGCGCTGGATCTCGTGATTTCCATCGATAACGCCACGGTCCACCTGGCCGGTGCCCTTGGGAAAACGGTCTGGACGCTGCTTCCGGAAGTTACTGAATTTCGCTGGATGGACGGGCGGCCGGATACCCCCTGGTATCCGACCATGCGGCTTTTTCGGCAGAATTGCGCCGGAGATTGGAGTGGGGTGATAAAGGAGGTCGAGGCTTCACTGACGACTCTGCGAAATCAGGGGAACGGCGATTAAACGGATTTATGTTATTTTGGCCGGGTTACCTTAACAAGGTTTAGGCGGGGAAATCCGCAAATATCCTTTGCGGATTGGATGTGCCGGGTACGGGATAATTTGGTGGAGTAAGTGAATACAGATATACAACAAGCGTTACATCGCGGAATGCAGTTTTTTCATTCCGGACGACTGCCTGAAGCGGAGAGTGCGTTCAGGGAGGTGCTGGACCTGGATCCGCGCGATATAAATGCGTTGCAGCTGCTGGGACTTACGGTTTTTCAGATGGGTCGTCCCAAGGAGGGTGAAAAACTGCTGCGTAAGGCGATTCGTCGAAATCCCAGGATCGCCAAGTTGCACTTCAACCTTGGGCATATGCTGGAGATGCAGGGTAAGCCGCAGGAAGCCCTGTTCGCCTTCCGGGAGGCCCTCAAGCTGGACTCGAAGGACGAATGGATACAGGTCAACCTGGGGATCGTGTACGGCAAACTGAACCGTCTGGAGGAGGCGGTGACTGCCTGCCGCGCCGCATTGAAGATCAATCCCGAAAACAGTTCGGCCCTCTCCAATATGGGGCACCTGTTGTGGCGTGCCGGCAAGCCTGAAGAGGCCGTGGAGGCCCTGGAGCAGGCCCTGAAGATCACCCCGAATCTTGTGGAGGCGCTGTCCAATCTCGGCACTATTCGCTTTGGCGAGAAGAAACTGGGCGAGGCGGAAACCCTGTTGCGCCGTGCCTACGAACTCAATCCACATAACGGTGAAGTGCTGAACAATCTGGCAGGCGTGCTGACGGCCCTGGATAAAGGCGAGGAGGCGCTGCCGCTTTGCCGGCAGGCACTGGAAAGGAATCCCAATTCAGCGGAGCTCTGTTTCAATCTGGGACGCGTGGCGCAACAGTCGGAACGGTGGGAAGAGGCGATCACCGCCTACGGCAGAGGACTGGAGCTACAGCCTGATACCTCGGATGCGATGGCCGGACTGGCCGAGGCCTATGGGGTGATGGGGCGGTTTGACGAAGCGAAGCAGCTCTATTACCGGGTGCTGGAATTGAAACCGGATAAAGTGGGAAGTTATGCCGGTCTTCTTGGTCTGGAAAAGCGGGAGGTCATGCTGGAGCAGATCGCAAACATCGAAGGTCTGTATGATTCCGCCGGGAATGACGATGAGAAACGTATTTTAGCCTTCGCCCTGGCCAGGTTCTTCGAGAAAGAGGGGCAGTATGATAAATCCTTCAGCTATCTGGCGGAGGCAAATCGGCTCAAGCGACAGGGTTACGATTATGCACTGGGACAGGAAAGGGATGGATTCGAGCGGATAAGATCCACCTTTTCCGAGGAGTTCATAAAGGCTCGGAGCGATTGCGGCGCGGACGGCCGTATGCCCATATTTATACTCGGTATGCCACGTTCAGGTACCACCCTGGTGGAGCAGATACTCGCCAGCCATTCCGGGGTGTTCGGGGGCGGTGAATTGACCCTGCTGCGCAAGTTGCTGGAGCAGCGGTGCAAATCGATCCCATCGGAAAGGTGTGTGGAGGCGGTAGCGGGTTGGAACAGGGAAGAATTCGCGGCTCTGGGCAAGGAATACCTGAAAGAGTTGGCCGCTTGTTCCCGGGGTGCGGAGCGGGTGACGGATAAATTGCCTCACAACTTTATGCGTATAGGTCTGATCTATCTCGCACTGCCCAATGCCAAGGTGATTCATTGCCGGCGTGACCCGATCGATAACTGTTTATCCATCTTTAAGCAGGATTTCAACGCAACCCATAAATACGCCTACGATCTGCAGGAACTGGGGAGCTATTATCGTCTCTATGATGACCTGATGTCGCACTGGCGGCGGGTATTGCCTGAAGGGTTTGTTTTTGACCTCCAATACGAGGATATGGTGGCCGATCAGGAGGGCATGACCCGCAAGCTGCTGGAGTTCTGTGAGTTGCCGTGGGAGGAAGGTTGTCTGCGCTTCCATGAGACCGAGCGGGCCGTGGTCACCGCAAGCCAGGCCCAGGTGCGCAAGAAGATCTATACCGATTCGGTGAAGCTGTGGCAGCGCTATGAGCGGCAGTTGCAGCCCCTTATAAAGGCTCTGGGGACAAAGGTCTAGGGAATCCCTGTCCGGAACTCGAGGCAGGTCGTACCTGCCATTTACCTGATTATACTAAGCCGTGATGCTTTTGGCGCCTGCCGGCGTGCCGAGAATCAGGATATCCGCCGGTCGCTGGGCGAAGAGCCCTACGGTAACCACCCCGGCGATATTGTTGATACGTTGTTCCAGCTTGATCGGTTCCATGATCTCCAGGTTATGTACGTCGAGGATCAGGTTGCCGTTGTCGGTAACAACGTTCTCCCGCCACACCGGCGTACCTCCCAGGCGGACCAGTTCCCGACCCACATAGCTTCGGGCCATGGGGATCACCTCCACCGGCAGGGGAAATTTCCCCAGAACATCCACCAGCTTGCTCTCATCAGCTATGCAGATGAATTTTCTGCTGGCCGCGGCAACGATCTTCTCCCGCGTCAGAGCGCCACCACCACCCTTGATCAGCTCCAGCTGACGATTGGATTCGTCCGCACCGTCAACATACAGATCGAGTTCGCCGGCGGCGTTGAGGTCCATCACCTGAATACCGTGCGCCCGCAGCCGTTCGGTGGAGGCCTCGGAACTGGAGACGGCACCATCAATACGGTGCTTGATCGATGCCAGCAAATCGATGAAGTGGTTGACCGTGGATCCGGTTCCCACGCCGACGATCCCCTCTGTTACGTATTCCAGCGCGGCCTCGGCGGCCATCTTTTTCATCTCGTCCTGGTTCACGAATCTCTCCTGCAGCGTGTGTGATTCGGGCTATGATAGCCGTGTGATGGGGTTCTGTCATGGTGATCTGCGTAAAGGGCGGCAAGTATTGCGGCACGGCCTTTTTTGACGCAGAGGCCGGGTCTCGTCCATGATGGAACTGATTCGGAATTCCCAGAGTGCGGGAGAAAAGATGCCACAGAAATATGTTGAAAAAATACTTCGTGCGCAGGTTTACGATGTGGCGAGGGAAACCCCACTGGAGCGAGCGGGGTTGCTTTCCAGGCGGCTTGGAAACGAGGTCTATCTGAAGCGGGAAGATCTGCAGCCGGTATTCTCTTTCAAGCTGCGGGGTGCCTATAACAAGATACGGGGCCTTTCGGATGCCGAACGCGCGGGAGGGATAATCGCCGCATCGGCCGGCAACCACGCCCAGGGCGTTGCGCTTTCCGCCAACAGGTTGGGTATACCGGCGTTGATCGTCATGCCCAAAACTACGCCGCCCATTAAGGTTCAGGCGGTAAGAAACCTGGGGGCTAAAGCGCTGCTCCATGGAGATTCCTACGATGAGGCCTATGCTTACGCGACAGAGCTGGCGCTGGAAAAGGCGATGGCTTTTGTTCATCCGTTCGATGACCCGGAGGTGATCGCCGGCCAGGGTACCATCGGTATGGAGGTATTGCGGCAGCACGCTCAGCCCCCGCACGCAATCTTCATACCGGTGGGCGGCGGCGGCCTGGTGGCCGGGGTCGGCGCCTATGTCAAATATGTTTATCCGCAGGTGAAGGTAATAGGCGTCGAGCCGGAAGATGCCCCTACGCTCTACAATTCCCTGGCGGCGAAACGCCGGATCAGCCTCAAGCAGGTGGGTATTTTTGCGGATGGCGTGGCCGTACGGCAGGTGGGTAAAGAGACGTTTCGTGTGGCGAGAAAGGTTGTTGATGAGGTAATTCTCGTAAGTACCGATGAAATTTGTGCGGCCATAAAAGACTTATTTGATGATACTCGGGCCATCGCCGAGCCGGCAGGAGCATTGGCAGTGGCCGGCTTAAAGAAATATGTTCAGAGGGACGGGGTCGAGGGACTCCGCCTGGTGGCGATCGAAAGCGGCGCGAATATGAATTTTGACCGGTTGCGCCACGTGGCGGAACGGGCGGAACTCGGTGAACGGAGGGAGGCGCTGCTGGCAGTGGAGATCCCTGAGCGTCCCGGAAGTTTTCTCGGTTTCTGCCGTACTCTTGGTCGGCGCAGTATAACGGAATTCAACTACCGCTTTAGCGATGAAAGTCAGGCCCATGTGTTTGTGGGAATTGAACTGACCCGCGGCGACGAGGAGCGTGAAGATTTGATCGCACTATTGCGGGAGAAAGGGTACAGAGTTTTAGATATGACCGACAATGAAACCGCCAAACTCCATATCCGCTATATGGTGGGAGGGCATGCGCCTTGCGTAAAAAATGAGGCCCTGTTCCGGTTTGAATTCCCGGAACGCCCGGGGGCGTTACTCGATTTTCTTACACAGATGGGGCGGCGTTGGAATATCACCCTGTTTCACTACCGCAATCACGGCGCCGCGTATGGACGGGTGTTACTCGGACTGGAAATGGAAGAGAGCGGGAAACGGGTGTTTTTGCAGTTGATCAAAAACATCGGTTTTGCCTGTTGGGAAGAGACGGAAAATCCGGCGTATCGTCTGTTCGCCGGTCCGGGGCGTGGCTCCTAGGGAGCTCCTGAGATTGTTGTTCCAGCTGCGGGGATCGCGCACCTCTTCCCGGCGATCAGGATTAATATATTAAAAACAATAAGATAGAGATTGATCGCCGGCTTCTGCAACAGGTGGCATTGCGCGCCTGCTCCACCGGGTCTCAGTCTAAATCGGAGAAAATAAAGAAGGCCCGCCAGGCGGGCCTTCTCCGTATTACTGCTTGGTACCCCGAGGTTACTTCTTCTTGGTTACCTTCTTCCGCGGGGTTGCCTTACGCGGACGAAGCGTACGCTTCTTCGCGACTTTTTTCTTGGCAGCCTTTTTCTTGGCTACCTTCTTTTTCGCGACCTTTTTCTTGGCTACCTTCTTTTTCGCGACTTTTTTCTTGGCAACCTTTTTCTTGGCTACCTTCTTTTTCGCGACTTTTTTCTTGGCAACCTTTTTCTTGGCTACCTTCTTTTTCGCGACTTTTTTCTTGGCAACCTTTTTCTTGGCTACCTTTTTCTTAGCCACTTTTTTCTTCGTGGCTTTCTTCTTTACAGCCGTTTTCTTACGTGCTGCCGTCTTCTTCTTAGCAGCGGTTTTGCGTTTTGCTGTGCTCTTCTTGGCGGCTTTCTTGATAGCCATTTTGCTTCCTCCAGAACTCAGTTGACGAAATTCTGTGTTGAGTATAATAAAGTTTGCTGAAAATGCTAGTAAATTACAGATTTTATTTTAAATTTTTTAATTATTTTCTATCTGCTCATCCGGGGTGCAAAAACGACCAAATATTTCGGTCGCATTTCTTTTTTCCGCTCTCAATACCAAATGAGTCTTGATCGAAGCGTTTGACGATTGGAATTTGGTGATTTCAGGTATCCATTTCCCCTGGCGCCTTCAATGGCGGAGTTATATCGAAGCACAATAGCGGAATTCCACGTGTAGCAATGGCATATTCTTGGTCGTGAGATGGTGCTTATCGGCATTTGAGGCGGCTGCTTAGCCTGGATATATCTTGATCGGGCGCCTTTCCTGCACGGGCTGAGTAAATACAGAATAGGTATTAAAACCGCGTTATTGTTTGAGAATCAGGCTTTCGCGGAGGTCTTTAAGCGAAAAATGCCGCCCCTCGGTATTCAGGTTGAGGAGATTATATAAGGCCGTGAAGCAACTGCCTGGTTGAAATTACACCGGAGCAGATAGTTGCTACCAGAGATAAAAATTCTTTTCGGTTACCACGCCATCCAGGGGGATATCCCAGGGCTTCTTATTAATTCGGGATACCTTTTGAAGCTCGTGGGCGACTCCGATCAACCTGGGTGTTCGCCAGAATCTCCTGTTTCTGTAATAGCCCAGAGTTCTGTCGTAAAAGCCTCCCCCCATGCCGAGGCGATTACCATCGGCGTCGAAAGCGACCAAGGGGAGCAGTATGAGATCCAATCCCCATGGCGGGATCGGGGGATGTTTGCGTATGCAGGGTTCGAGGATTCCGAAACGGTTCTGCCGGAGACGTTCGCCGGGGTGAAATTCCGCGAACCAAAGCGCCTGTTGCGGTGGAGGACGAAGTACCGGCAGATAGCACCGTTTATTCAGTTCCCGCATCCTGGCCAGGATATCGTCGGTGGCTATCTCGCCGTCTTCCTGCAGATAGAGGGCGATACGCCGGCTGTTCAGGAAGAGCGGCGAACGGCACAACCGTTTTGCCAAGGCGTGACCGTGTTGACGCTGTTCATGCGAGGATAACGCCCGGCGCCGTGTGCGAATCTCTTTCCGCAGTTTAGATGAGTCTTGCAAGCCGGGTAGTCCGTGGAAAAAAGGGACATCCCCCGTCTGTGCCGTCTCTGACCATCGTTCTTGAACCGGTAGGTTCAAGTGGGGGCAGCAGGGGCGCATCAGGCTTTCCGCTCATGGCGGACATGCGCACCAGCGCCGGCATTATGCCCCCGGGGTATCTATTAGGCTCAAGAAAATACCCGATCTGATGGCGTACACCACAGGGGATGTCCGTATAACTAAGGCTAAACCGAAAACGCTCAAAGTTCCAGTTGGTTGCTTTTGGCGAGAGCGATATCGATTTTTTCGCGGATGGATTGAATACGACGATTGATTGCCTGATTGCCTGTCTGGCTGAGGTTTTGGTGGTGCAACAGATCGTGGGCCAGGTTTAAAGCGGCCATTACCGCTATGCGGTCGGTGCCGATGACCTTGCCGCTGCTGCGAATCTCCCGCATCTTCCGGTCGAGGAAATGGGAGGTCTGAAGAAGAGACTCTCTTTCTTCATCCCTGCAGGCGATACGGTATTCTTTGTCCAGGATCAGCACGCTGACCGGAACTGTTTCTTCGCTCACGATCCGGTTTCCATCGATTTCAGCCGACTTATCATGGATTCCACCCGGGTTTTGGCAAGTTCCGTCTTCTCGATCAGTTCCGCACGTTCCGCTACCAGTGTCTCCTGCGAGACCTTCAGCGCCTGATTTTCCTCCGTGAGGGCGGCGCAGGTGCGAATGAGCTCCTCGACCCGTGTTTCCAGATTCTTCAGGTCCAGATCTATGGCGTCTTTTTCTTCATTGCTCATGGAAGGGAATATAGAGCGCGCATCGGTACGGGTCAACGGGAAAAGCGCTTCCGGAGAGGGATATGGGTAGCAGAATAGACCGGGAAGGGGCGTGGCGGCCTTCTCTGGGGGTGGCCCCGTGGTATTATCCCGTTTTGTCCGAAAGCCGTGCTCCCGGACCGGTGGCGGCCGGTTATTCAGTGTGGAAACATCATGTATCCTGATTACGACTATTTAAATGATCAACTGACCCAGGCGGACATAAAATCTTCCGCCGCGGAGGTTCAGGGGCTGCTCTGCGGGCTGCTATGTGCGGGGGAGAAGCATCTTGAACAACGTCTTTTCGCGGAGCTGACGCCAAACCCGGAACGCAAGGATCCGCCCTGGAAGGTATGTCGTGAGTCGCTGCAAGGGTTGGCGCGAGAGACCCGGAAATCCATTTCCGGGGAGCAAATGGGATTTTCTCTGCTGTTGCCCGGCGACGGCAAGCCGCTGCAGGATCGCGCTGCGGCGGTTCGGGATTGGTGCCAGGGGTTTCTTTACGGCATGGGCTTGACGGCGGGAAGCGGGGACAGGGAATTTTCCGAGGAGGCGCGCGAGGCACTGGGGGATCTGGCGGAGATGACGCGCATGCATGTGGACGACCTCGGTAGCGGCGAAGAGGAAGAGGCCGCGCTGTCGGAGGTAATAGAATTCATATGGGTGGCGGCCACCCTGGTACACGATGAACTGGCGCCCGCAACGGACAGATCATGATAGACAACGAATTTAAAAGGCGCAGACGCCAGCTGATGCGGATGATGGGGCCGGACAGCATCGCTATCCTGCCGGCGGCGCCGGTAGCGAAACGTAACCGGGACGTGGAGTACCATTACCGCCCGGACAGCGACTTCTATTACCTGACCGGTTTTCCGGAACCGGAAGCCGTGGCGGTACTGATCCCAGGCCGCGGGCACGGCGAGTACATCCTCTTCTGCCGGGAGCGGGATGTGGAGAAGGAGCGTTGGGACGGCCTGAGGGCCGGACAGGAAGGGGCGGTAGAGATCTACGGCGCCGATGATTCCTTTCCTATAGGTGATCTCAACGATATTCTGCCGCGCATGCTTGAGCAGTGCGAGCGGGTATTCCACGCCATGGGCTGCAATCCGGATCTGGATAAGCATATGTCGGAGTGGATAAACGCAATTCGCACCGAGTCCCGTGCCGGGGTGCAAGGGCCCCTGGAGTTCATCGCGCTCGACCATTACCTGCATGATATGCGGCTTTACAAGAGTCGTGCCGAGATAAAGGCTATGCGTGCGGCGGCAAAGATTTCGGCACAGGCCCATCGGCGGGCCATGCAGGTCTGCCGGCCGGGGCTGATGGAGTATCAGCTGGAGGCCGAGTTCGTACACGAGTGCGCGCGCCGGGGGGCACGTTACCAGGCCTATCCGGCCATTGTCGGGGGCGGTGAAAACAGCTGCGTGTTGCACTACGTGGATAACCGGGACGAACTGCTGGACGGGGAATTGTTGTTGATCGACGCCGGATGCGAATATGACTTCTATGCCTCGGATATTTCCCGGACCTATCCGATCAACGGTCGCTTCACTCCTCCGCAAAAGCAGTTGTATGAACTTGTACTAAAGGCGCAGGAGGCGGCTATCGCCAAGGTACGCCCCGGTAATCATTGGAACGATCCGCACGACGCCGCGGTGAAGGTGATAACCAAGGGCCTGGTGGAGCTGGGTATTCTCAAGGGCCGCGTTTCCACCCTGATCAAAAACGAGAACTATAAGAAGTACTACATGCATCGTACCGGTCATTGGCTGGGTATGGATGTCCACGACGTCGGCGACTATAAGATCGATGGCGAGTGGCGTCTGCTGGAACCGGGAATGACGCTCACTATCGAGCCTGGTCTTTATATACCGGCAGACAGCAAAGGGGTGGCAAAAAAATGGTGGAATATCGGTATACGTATCGAGGATGACGTGGTGGTGACCCGCGAAGGGTGCGATATCCTCAGCAAGGATGCTCCGAAGTCGGTCGCGGAGATCGAATCCCTGATGGGGTCTTTAAAATTTATCTGAATCGATTCTGGAATCTAAATGGGCCTGAAAACAATCCTCTTCGACACCCACAAAGAGATGGGTGCCCGTATCGTCCCCTTCGGTGGTTGGGATATGCCCCTGCACTATGGTTCCCAGCTAAATGAGCATCATGCCGTGCGTCAGGACGCCGGTATGTTTGATGTATCCCATATGCTGGTAATCGACCTCGAGGGGGAACAGTGTCGGACATTTCTGCAACGGCTGCTGGCCAACGACGTGGCCAAGCTGCAACAACCCGGGAAAGCGCTCTACAGTTGCATGCTCAATGCGAGGGGTGGAGTGATCGATGATCTTATCGTCTATTTTCTCGGTACGGGCAGGTATCGGATGGTGGTCAATGCCGGAACCGCGGAAAAGGATCTGGCCTGGATAGAACGGCAGGCTACTTCCTATCCCCTGGAGATAACCGCGCGTCGCGATCTTGCCATGATCGCCGTTCAGGGGCCCAACGCCCGTGAGAATACCCTGCCCTGCCTGCCGCAAATGCTTCGGCAGCCCGCCGCGAAGCTAGGGGTGTTCGGTGCGCTGGAAGGCGACGGCTGGTTGGTAGCCCGCACCGGTTATACCGGTGAGGACGGTTTTGAAATCATGCTGCCGGCAGACCGGGCCGACTCCTGCTGGCGGGAATTGGCGGCGGCCGGTATTCAGCCCTGCGGGCTCGGTGCCCGGGACACCCTGCGGCTGGAGGCCGGTATGAACCTCTACGGATCCGATATGGACGAAGAGATCTCACCCCTGGAATCAGGTCTGGGTTGGACCGTGGCCTGGGAACCGGAGGAACGGGAATTTATCGGTCGCGATGCACTTGTTAAACAGCGGGATAAAGATGACAATCAACGCCTCGTGGGCTTGGTACTGCTGGAGCGGGGCGTATTGCGTAACCACCAGCAGGTTATTGCCGATGGCAAGGTGGTCGGGGAAATTACCTCCGGCGGTTTTGCTCCCACCCTTGATCGTTCCATAGCGCTGGCGCGGGTAAAAGGGACGTTGGGCGGCCACTGTGAGGTGGAAATCCGCGGCAAGCGCCTCCCGGTAAAGGTGGTAAAGCCGCCGTTCGTACGCAACGGCGCCTCCCTGATTGATCTTGAGAAACATGAATAGATCGAATCGGATGTGCCGCGGATGGCGGGATTTTTGAATACGGGCTGCCTGCCCTGATAATCGTTAGGTTTTCCTGGGGATATGAAATGAGTGATACGCCGACTGAACTGAAATATGTAAAAACCCATGAATGGGCCCGGGATGAGGGTGACGGGATCATTACCGTGGGGATAACGGACCACGCGCAGGATCAGCTGGGCGACCTGGTATTTGTGGAGTTGCCGGAGGTCGGGGCGGCCGTCGAGGCCGGTGGTGATTGCGCCGTAGTGGAATCGGTAAAGGCGGCATCCGATATATATAGTCCGGTATCGGGTGAAATCACCGCCGTGAACGGTGAGCTGGCGGATGCTCCCGAGATGGTAAATGACGAGCCTTATGGAAAGGGGTGGCTGTTTCAGGTGAGGATGTCGGATCCATCCGAGTTGGACGGTCTTCTGGACGCCGACGGCTATAACGCTTCCCTGGCGGAAGACGAGTAAGCGGGAGTCTTCCAGGTATGCCCTTTATTCCCCATACCGAGGAGGAGGTGGCCCGCATGCTGGAGGCCATCGGTGTGTCGGATATCGAGGAGTTGTTCGATGAGATCCCGGAGGAGTTGCGTTTCCGCGGGCCCAAGAACCTTCCGTCGGCGGTTTCCGAGATGGAGGCCGGGCGTATTCTGGAGAGCAGGGCGAACAGGGACGGCTCGCCGGTCTGTTTTATCGGTGCCGGTGCCTATGACCACCATATTCCCGCCGCGGTGTGGCAGATAGCCGCCCGCGGGGAGTTCTACACCGCCTATACCCCCTACCAGGCGGAGGCCAGTCAGGGCACGCTGCAGCTACTCTACGAATACCAGTCCATGATGACGGCTTTGACCGCCATGGATGTCTCCAATGCCTCGTTGTATGACGGGGCTTCCGCCCTGGCCGAGGCGGTACTGATGGCGGTGCGCGCCAACCGTAAATCCAAATCGAAACGGGTACTGGTGCCGCGCAGTCTGCACCCGGCCTATCGCCGTGTCGCGCACAACATCGTCAGGAATCAGGGCATCGAGCTGCTGGAACTCCCCTTTGATCCGAAGGGTGGGCACACAGATCCCGCGGCACTGAAGCCGTTTTGCGGCGAGGATATTGCTGCCCTGGTGATCCCTCAGCCCAACTTCTTCGGTGTACTGGAGGAGGTGGATGCGCTTACCGATTGGGCGCGGGAGAACGGGGCCCTGGCCATCGCCGTGGTCAACCCCCTGGCCCTGGCTCTGCTGAAGCCGCCGGGTGAGTGGGGAACAGAGGGGGTTGATATCTGTTGTGGAGAGGGTCAGCCCCTGGGTGCGCCGCTCTCCTCCGGCGGCCCCTATTTTGGTTTTCTCTGCTGTCGTCAGTCGTTCGTGAGGCAGATGCCGGGCCGTATCGTCGGTCGTACCGTCGATCTGGATGGCAGGGAAGGCTTCACCCTCACCCTGCAGGCGCGGGAACAGCACATCCGCCGATCCAAGGCGACCTCGAATATCTGCACCAACCAGGGGCTGATGGTCACCGCCGCCACTATTCATATGGCGCTCCTGGGCGGCGCCGGATTGGAGCGGGTGGCCGCCGCCTGTCACGCCAACACCGTGGCATTGGCGAACAGACTCTCGGCCATCCCGGGGGTGGAGCCTCTGTTCCAACGCCCCATATTCCACGAGCAGGTATTGCGCCTCCCCGCCCCGGCGAAAGATCTGCTGCGCCCCCTGGCGGGCCACAATCTGCTGGGCGGGCTGGATCTGTCACGGGATTACCCGGAGCTGGGTGACGCCCTGCTGATCTGCGCTACGGAGAAGCGGAGTCCGGAGGAGATGGACAACTACGCTGAGAAACTTGCACGACTCATTCAGCTGCGCGGTGAGGCGCCCTGTAGACTTCAGCCCAAAGAGTAAGGGTGCGCCGGCGTCCCAGGGAAATCAGGGGGCAGGGTAAGATGCGACAACTTTTTTCTCCTTAACCCTTTAATAAGGGTAACCCCATCCCAATTTAGACCTGGTCTAAGTATTCACGGGTTTCCGCTATGGAACCGAACCAGAAGCGGACAGCGATTGTCCGCAAAACCACAGCAACCAAGGAGTAACGCAAAAATGGCCGATATCACCCTGAAAGGTACCCCCTGCCATACCAACGGCGAACTGCCTGCCGTAGGTTCCAGCGCCCCTGATTTTCATCTGACCGCCGCGGATCTCTCGGATGTAACTCTGGGAAGTTACGCCGGTAAAAAGAAGCTGCTGAATATCGTACCCAGCCTGGATACTCCGGTCTGTGCCACCTCCACCCAGAAATTCAATGCCGCGATGGCCGACAAGAGCGACGCGGTGGCGCTGGTGATCTCCGCTGATCTGCCGTTTGCCCAGAAACGTTTCTGTGGTGCCGAAGGGATAGAAAACGTCATTACGCTTTCGGTGATGCGCGATCGGGCGTTTCCTACGGACTACGGTATGTTGATTACCGACGGTGCCCTGGCCGGTCTCTGTGCCCGGGGTGTGGTGGTCATGGATGAGAATAACCGGGTGGTCTACACTCAGCTGGTTCCGGAGATCACGGACGAGCCGGATTACGACGCGGCTCTGGCGGCACTCTAAAACCCCGGCGGATTAGGTCCGCCCCGAGTCCCTTGTAATAGAAGCGGGATCCAGGTCTACATGGCTGGTCCCGCTTTTTTCTTCGGGTTGTAATTGGGTGTTAATTGATATCCGCCAGTGTAGAATTACGCCATGTTGATTCAAGAACAGTCCCGAGCGGGTCGCCGTGCAGTCGCTCAAGCACCGCTGCAAATGGAGCAGTTGACCGACATTCCACAGCAGTTTCGCCGAACGCAGCAGGCGGCGCTTCCCGAGGTGTCGGAGATGCAGGCGGTACGCCATTACAGCCGCCTGTCCCAGAAGAACTTCTCCATCGACACCCATTTCTATCCTCTCGGCTCCTGTACCATGAAGTACAATCCGCGCGCTTGCCATACCCTTGCCGCATTGCCGGGGTTTCTCTCGCGTCATCCGGAGGCGCCGGATAGCCACAGTCAGGGTTTCATGACCTGTATGTATGAGCTGCAGGAGTACCTCAAAGAGGTGACCGGTATGGCGGCGGTCTCTCTGACTCCCGCCGCCGGTTCCCAGGGCGAGTTTGCCGGGGTTGCCATGATCCGCGCCTACCATGACGCCCGGGGTGATTCGGAGCGGCAGGAGATCCTGATTCCGGATGCGGCGCACGGCACCAATCCCGCCTCCGCGGTTATGTGCGGATACCGGGTAAGGGAGATTCCCACCGGTCCCGAGGGTGATGTGGATGTGGATGCCCTCAAGGAATTCATCGGACCGCAGACCGCCGGCATCATGTTGACCAACCCCTCCACCCTGGGTGTATTCGACCGGCGCATCCGCGACATCGCGGATCTGGTTCACCAGGCGGGAGGGCTGCTCTACTACGACGGCGCCAATCTAAACGCTATCCTCGGCAAGGTTCGACCGGGCGATATGGGTTTTGATGTCATCCACCTTAATCTGCACAAGACCTTCTCCACTCCCCATGGCGGAGGCGGCCCGGGGGCCGGACCGGTGGGGGTTAGCAAGCGGCTGGAGCCTTATCTGCCGGTGCCGATGGTGGAGTCCGACGGCGACGGTTACCGTTGGCTCACCGAGAATGACCGTCCGCACAGTATCGGCCGTCTCTCCGCCTTTGCCGGAAATGCGGGGATCCTGCTGCGGGCCTATGTCTATGCCCGAATGCTGGGTCGCGAAGGCATGGCGAGGGTGGCTGAGTATTCGACACTGAATGCCAATTACATGCTCAAGCGGTTGCAGGAGAAGGGGTTTGAAGCGGCCTATCCGGATCGCCGCGCCACCCACGAATTCATCATTACCCTGCGTAGGGAGGCCAAGTCGTTCGGGGTCAACACTATGGATTTCGCCAAACGGTTGCTGGACTACGGCTTCCACGCTCCCACAACCTATTTTCCCCTGCTGGTGGCCGAATGTCTTCTCATCGAACCCACGGAGACCGAGGACAAGGAGACCCTGGATGGTTTCATAGACGCCTTGGCTATGATCCGCCGGGAGGCTGAGAGCGATGCCGGCCGGGTGACCGGTGCGCCCCACACACTGCCGGTGAAACGGCTGGATGACGTGCGGGCGGCGCGGGATCTGGATCTGGCCTGGAAGCCTGAGAATGGCGAACAGAAGCCATAAGGGACTGCGCCGTATCTTTAACGCTTTCGGCTACTCCATGGCCGGTTTGCACGCCTGCTTTAAGAACGAGGAGGCGTTTCGGCAGGAGGTGGTTGTTTCCCTGGTGATGATCCCTTTGGGGCTGTGGTTGGGAAATGATGGAGTAGAACGGGCCCTGCTGGTCTGTGGCGTACTGTTTGTTCTCATCGTCGAACTTCTCAACTCCGCCATCGAAGCCAACGTGGACCGGGTTGGTATGGAACGGCACACACTTTCCAAGCAGGCCAAGGATATCGCTTCCGCCGCCGTATTTCTCAGTATCGTTATGGCGCTTTTTATCTGGGGGCTGATTCTGATACCCCGATATATTTAGTGTCAGGTTAGGCGAAAGCCGAACCCGTATTGAGGATTCAGGTGTCAGGGCCCGGGGTCGGGTTGGTATAATCCGAGATCTCCCAATCCTTCGTTAACAGAATAAAGAGAAACCATGTCTGCACTTATTTGTGGCTCCTTCGCCTATGACACCATCATGGTCTTCCACGACCATTTCAAGAACCATATCCTGCCGGAACAGGTGCATATCCTGAACGTCTCGTTTCTTGTGCCCGATCTGCGGCGCGAGTTTGGAGGATGCGCCGGTAATATCGCCTATAACCTGGCACTGCTGGGAGGCGACGGCAAGCCGATGGGTACCGTGGGCAAGGATTTCAGCCAATACGCCGAGTGGATGGACTCCCGCGGTATCAGTCGCGATCATGTGCGGATTATTGAAAACGAGTATACCGCCCAGGCCTATATCACCACCGATCAGGATGACAATCAGATTACCGCTTTTCACCCGGGGGCGATGAATTTTTCCCATGAAAACCGGATCAGTGACGCCGAAGGGGTTACTATCGGCATGGTTTCCCCGGACGGCAGGCAGGGCATGTTGGAGCACGCGGAACAGTTCGTCGAGGCCGGCATACCATTCATTTTTGATCCGGGGCAGGGGATGCCCATGTTCAGCGGCGATGATCTGCTGAAGTTCGCGCAACAGGCGACCTGGCTTGCTTTTAACGATTACGAAGCCAAGCTGATGGAAGAACGCACGGGCAAGAGTCCGGAGCAACTGGCGGAAATGGCGGAGGCGGTGGTGGTGACCGCCGGTGGTGAAGGATCCACCATTTATACCCAAAAACGTGAGTACCGTATCCCGGCTTGTCCGGTGGCGAAGCTGGAGGATCCTACGGGATGTGGTGACGCCTATCGGGCCGGTCTGCTGTACGGCCTGATGCACGGGGCCGATTGGGAGGTTACCGGGCGTGTCGCGGCATTGATGGGGGCGATAAAGATTGAACAGCCCGGTACACAAAATCACAGCTTTACCATCGATGAATTTGCCGATCGCTTTAAAGAATCCTTCGGGTTTTCCTTTTAGTGTGTTCAGTCCGGATTCGTGTTGCATTGCCGGCAACAGCGAAACCGGGAGGATGGCGGCATAGACAGAAGGATTGACGGTTCTGGTCTATATATACACCTGGACCGGAGATACAGGAGGTGTGATATGAAAAGGCCGACCGGAATACCCCTTGTTACCGTATTCATGGTATTGGCTCTGATCGTCGCCGGGGGCGTGGTGCAGCCCGAAAACGCCGTGGCGGCATCGGCGGCGGAGATCGATATCGGTGTGAACGGAACGTTGAAGCGGTTCCGGAAAGAGGTGACCGGGGGTGATGAGTTTCTGACCAAGGCCAGCGGCGTGTTGGTTTTCCCCGCCGTTTATAAGGCCGGTATCGGAATCGGTGGAGAGTACGGGGAAGGCGCCTTGCGTATCGACGGCAAGACCGTGACCTATTACAGCACTGCCGCCGCTTCCATCGGCTTTCAGTTGGGTGCGCAGGCCAAGTCGCTGGTGGTGGTTTTTCTGACCGAACAAGCGCTGGAGGATTTTCGCAAGAGCAAAGGTTGGAAAGCGGGGGTCGATGGATCGATTGCCATAATCAAGTGGGGGGTTGGGGAAGATATCAACAATGTGGATATCAAGGATCCGGTGGTCGGGTTCGTGTTCAACAACAAGGGTCTGATGTATAACTTGACCCTGGAAGGTTCCAAGTTTACCAAGATCGTGCGCTGATCCTCTGCCCCGGCCCAGTGCCCGCGGATTTTTGATAGGGGGTATTCCCCCGTGGCGCGAGTGACGATGCCTCAAGGATAGGTGATGGATTGGAGGGGATACTTCTGCTGCGGAATGGACGTAGAAGGTGATACGCCCTAGTCGGAGGCGAGCTGCAGGATCTCCTCTCGGATACGCGAGCGGTGGGGTTCGGGCAAGCGAGCCCAGTTCTCCGCTACGGTAACCGCATCAGGGGCAAGTTCAGGGTCCTTGTCGCCGAACATAAGCCAGGCAGGGCTGACTTCCAGCTCTTTAGCGATCTGGTCGATTTTGCGGGGTCGCAGACTTTTTCCATTTTCAATTTTCTGGATAACCGCTTGATTGGTGCCGGCGCGCCGTGCCAGCTGTTCCTGAGTCCAGCCCTTTTCCAGACGCCGGGATCGCATGCGCTGCCCCAGGGTCACGGGGGACAATAGGTTTAACTTCTCAGTTATCATGCAACTTACCCTTCTTTAACGGTTTTTTCTGGCTTGCCAGAAAGCTAGCGGCAGCTGTTTCGGATTCTTAAATCCGGTTGAGGCACATTTTTCGGCCAAATTGGCGGTCCAACGGCGATTTTTTGCCGTCGTCACCCTGTTCCAGTGGAAAATCCCGGGCATAGTGGTATCGATTCTTTTTTATCAGGCCTGTCGGGCTGGTAAGATAGCCTCCCATGTTGACCTATCCGGCGATCAATCCCGTAGCCTTCTCTATCGGCCCGCTGCACGTCCACTGGTATGGATTAACCTACCTGGTCGGTTTCATCGGGGGGTGGTGGCTGGGCCGCGTGCGGGCCTCCCGACCCGATTCCGGCTGGAGCGTCAGGGAGGTAGATGAACTGGTGTTCTACATTGCCCTCGGTGTGGTCCTGGGAGGCCGCATCGGCTACATCCTGTTCTACGCCTTTCCTGCATTTCTGGATGATCCGCTCCTCCTGTTCCGCGTTCAGGAGGGCGGGATGTCTTTCCATGGTGGGCTGCTGGGCGTGATGCTGGCCATGTGGTTCTTCGGGCGTCGTTTCGGCCATCGTTTTTTTGAGAGTACGGATTATATCGCGCCGCTGATCCCTATCGGGCTGGGGGCGGGTCGTATCGGAAACTTTATCAATGGTGAGCTATGGGGTAAGCCGGGAGATGTCCCCTGGGCCATGCAACTGCCCTGTGTTCATTTTCCCGGCGCTTGCCGGGACCTGCCGGCAGGTTCGATCCATAGCCTGCCGCTTCATCCGTCTCAGCTCTACGAGGCGGGGCTGGAGGGAGTGGTTCTGTTTCTTATCCTCTGGTTTTATTCCGCCCGGCCGCGTCCGACTATGGCGGTCTCAGGCTTGTTCCTGTTCTGTTACGGCCTGTTTCGATTTGCGGTGGAATTTATTCGGGTTCCCGATGCTCATATCGGTTATCTTGCCTTCGGTTGGGTCACTTTGGGCCAGCTGTTGACCTTACCCATGGTGGCGGGCGGACTGGGCTTAATGACGGCGGCCTACGTTAGAGAAAAGGGGCGAATATAATTATGCGTCAGTATCTGGATCTCATGCGTCATGTGCGAGACCACGGGGTTCGCCGGGAAGACCGTACCGGCACAGGAACCCTGAGTGTGTTCGGATACCAGATGCGCTTCGACCTCTCTATCGGATTTCCGGTGGTTACAACCAAGAAACTTCATCTGCGCTCCATCATTCATGAATTGCTCTGGTTCCTGCGGGGTGACACCAATATCGGATATCTGCAGGAAAACGGGGTTTCCATCTGGGATGAGTGGGCTGATGAGAACGGGGATCTCGGGCCTGTATACGGTCACCAGTGGCGTTCCTGGCCACGACCTGGCGGCGGCAGTATCGACCAGATCAGCGAGGTCATTGAACAGATCCGTACCAATCCGGATTCCCGTCGTCTGATGGTCTCCGCCTGGAATCCGGCCGACGTGGAAGCCATGGCGCTACCCCCCTGTCATTGCCTGTTCCAGTTTTACGTGGCGGATGGCCGGCTCTCCTGCCAGCTCTACCAGCGAAGCGCCGATATCTTTCTGGGGGTTCCTTTCAACATCGCCTCCTATGCCCTGTTGACTATGATGGCGGCCCAGGTGACCGGTCTGCAGCCGGGGGATTTCGTCCATACCTTCGGCGATGCGCATCTCTACTCCAACCACCTGGAACAGGTGGAGACGCAGTTGGCGCGGGAGCCACGTCCGTTGCCTGTTATGCAGATAAATGCGGAGGTGCGATCGCTGTTTGATTTCCGCTATGAGGATTTTGAGCTGGTGGGTTACGATCCGCATCCCCACATCAAGGCTCCGGTGGCGGTGTGACGGCTACCGGGCAGTTTGTAGTTTTCAGTTGACAGGTATCAGCTACGTTCGGCAGGGCAGGGCTCTGCCTCACGGTCTTTCCTTTCAATGGTTTTTCATCCGCTATTGACCCAACAGCCCTTTTAGTTTGCCCCCCACACCTTCCAGCGTCTCTTTAATGGCGGTTCCCCCTCTTTCCACCACGTTCTCCGATTTCTCCTCGGGAACCGTGCCTTCGGCGGCAATCTGCAGGCAGGGGTTTCTCTCGCCGGTTCCTAGTTCGCCCAGGCCAATAAGGGCGGCCGGGGGGAAGGCGAACAGCCCGACTACACCGAGCGCCTTACGGGCCATCCCAGACTTCTCCAGCGTGTATCTCGGTCTGGCAAGGGTTCCTTCGACCTGAACCGGTACCGCGGTATTCAGGGTGGCGGTTTTCGGTTTTGGCTTGAACAGGAAATCAATTTTTTCATTACGCAGATCAATTGATCCCTTTCCGAATACCGTTGCGTTTTCGGAGTCGATCAGAAGAGCGCGACTGGAGGCGATACCCTGTTTCACCTGGAAGTCGCTGGCAAGACAGTTGACGATGGTGGATTCGGAATCTCGCGCGGTCAGGGTTCCCAGGATATTCCACACGCCCCCGGTTATGGAGTCGACACGACCGATGTTCAGTCGTCCCGATCCGGCCAGCAGGCGGACGTGCCCGTTGAGGCTGGCCATAAGGGCGGCAATGGAGTGGCCGCCTCCCCGGAGTTCAATGGAAACATCACCCCGGCTGGTGAGCATTGCCTCGTCGCGTTCGGAGCGGACCAGGTTTCCCAGCTCCAGGTCACGCAGGGAGAGAGCCAGTTCCATAGCCGGAGGTTCCGAGCGGGCGTCGATCCGAAGCCGTGCCGTTTCCTCTTTCTTCGTTGCCGCATCGGCGGTGAGTACGCCCCCCTTTAGCTGTATATCCAAATGCAGGTCATGGGCGGAAAGCCGTTTCCCGCTCACGTGTCCGGCCTGGAAGGCAACAGCGCCGTTCCAGCGGCTTAAAAAGGTTGTCGGTAGCGGTTCCTGGCTGAAGACTTTGTTATCGTCTCCCTGGTTTTCGTTCCCGGCGCTGAGGAAATCCTCCAGGTACAGATGGTCGGATTGAAGATTCGCGGTTAGCCGGGGGCTATCTCCCGACGAAAACTGTAAAGTCAGGTTGCCGCTGAGATCACTGGTACCGAAGGTGGCTTGTATCCCCTCCACGGCCGTCTTATCCGCATCTTCCCCGGGGAGGACAATCCTCGCAGACAGCCGAAGTGGTTTGCCGTTGTACTCCCCCTGCAACTTTAGTTTCAGCGCTTCAGTACTTGGTTGCCGGTGGAGTTCGGCGCTAGCCAGTTGCAACTGATGACTAACGTCGCTGCTATGGTCCTGCCAGCTGAGAGTCAGTCCGGATATACTCAGTTCCTCGATATTAGGCAATCTGGTGGAACTCTCTCCTTCATCAGCCGGCTTTTTCCCGCTCAATTCCCAGTTTCCCTTGCCCTTCCGGTTGCGCTCCAGCCGCAGGTTGGCGTCAAATATCCCGATACGCTGAATAACGACTTCTCCGGTGATCAGGGGCCAAAGGGCCAGCTGAGCCTCCAGGCGTTTGGCAGTGATCATCTCCGGCGTAGAACCCCAGGATGCGTTTTGCAGGCGTAGATCGGTCAGCACTATTCGTGGTTGCGGGAGCAGTTCGATATGGAGGTCTTTGCCTACACTAACGGTACGGCCGGTGTATTCTTCCGCGGCGGCAACGATATAGTCTCGATAGTCATCGAGGTCAAGGGAGGATATCAGCGCCAGTCCGCCGATAGACAGCAGCACCAGGAAAATGGAGAGAGACAGCAGCAGCTTTCGGCCCATTACTCGTACCTGTTTCAGTTTGCTAGTTTTGCGTTCGGGAGAAGGAGGTATGGGATCTTGAGGTCATTCCCGGCGGTTTCGATATTTTTACGATCATATGGCTATCAATGAAGATGTTCGGCGCATGCTATTATTCTAGCCCATGGATAAGCGCAAACCTCTGATATCCATCATTGTTGCGATGGCGGAAAATCGTGTTATCGGCCGCGATAACAAGCTGCCCTGGCATCTTCCGGCCGACTTAAAGCACTTCAAGATGTTGACCGTCGGCAAACCGATAATCATGGGGCGCAAGACCTGGGAATCCTTGCCGGGGCTGTTGCCGGAGCGACGTCATATCGTACTGACAGGGGATCCCGGTTATGCTGCGGAAGGTTGCCGGATCGTCCACTCCCTGGAGGAAGCGCTGATTGCGGCGGGGGAGGTGCCGGAAGTGATGATAATCGGCGGCGCCAAACTTTATGCGCAGGCCTTGTCTATTGCGCGGCGTATCTATCTGACGTTGGTGCACGTGGAAGCGGAGGGGGACTCGCTGTTCCCCGTTATAGACGCAGACTACTGGGAAGAGGTGGAGCGGGAATGGCACCCGCCGGATGACAGGAATCCCTATCCCTATACCTTTCTCACCTTGCGGCGGGCAACTCAGGATTAAACACTCCAGAGGAAAGGAAATGGCTGATAACCCGGAAATCAAGACCTTGATCGGATCTCTGCAGCAGCTTTATTCGCGCATGGTTCAGACATTCGTCGACCGGCGGAGCAGGAAATTGTCCAAAGGTGTCGGGGGTGATGCCGGGCGGGGTATTCAGACCCTGCTGTCGGAACGACTGGATAAGCTCGCTGCCGCCTCCGACGGATCAGCGGGAGGGGGTGGCGGGGACAAACCGCACCTGACGGTCGGTGGTATATCCGGTATGGAGGCACCATCCCGTCACCAGGGGGTGGCGGGGGGTGCCCTGTCCCCGGAAACCGCCAGTCATTTTCACGAAAGGGGCGCGGACGATCTGGTCCATTCCTCGGTAGGAGAACAGATTAAGGCGCGGGCCCTGGAGCATGTCAACAAGTCCCTACTTCTCGCCCGGCAGGGGGATAGGGCAAATGCCCGGCTGCATGCCGATATCACCAATGGCGCCGTGAAAGAGGCCGCGCGGTTCATGGATGCGGAGGAGTACAAGGAGTTTGTCGATCTGGTGAAAGCGCGGCTGGAGGAGTTCGGAAACGATTAACACAACCCCCCCTTAGATCTCGGCAGCAACGCGATAGAGAGGCGTCTCTGCTTATGGGGCGGGGCGGGTCTCAGCTCCGGGTTTTTGGGCCCCGGGGCATTCGACCTGGAAAAGTTTCGGATCCTTGTGTTTTCTCAGTTTTATGGCGGTAAGTCTTCCTCCCCACAGGCAACCGCTGTCCAGTGCCCAGGTATTGTGACTGGCGCGGTATCCCGCGGTCGACCAATGGCCGAATATGATGGGATCAAAACGGCTGGCGCGATGCGGTACGGCATACCAGGGGAGTAATGCGGGTTGTTGATTCTCCGGGGCGCAACTCTCTTTCAATGCAAGGTTGCCCTCCGGATCGCAGTAACGGAGGCGGGTAAAGCAATTGGTTATAAAGCGCAGCCGGTCCATTCCCTGCAGGAAAGGACTCCAGCGCTGGGGCAGATTGCCATACATCTGCTGAAAAAAATCAGGGAAGTTATTCCCCTGCAGGGCCACCTCGACTTCCCGGGCGTAGCGCAGGGCGCTTGTTATATCCCATTGTGGGGGCAGGCCGGCATGGATAAGGCTGATATGTCTTTTCCTGTTGTGGTACATCAGCGGTCGATGACGCAGCCAGTGAAGCAACTCTTCGCGGTCGGGAGCGGATAAAACGGCATCCAGCGTATGTCCTCGGTCCTGGTTTTTGTCGACCCCCTGGGAGAGTGCCAGAAGATGCAGGTCGTGGTTCCCGAGTACGGTAATGGCCCGGTTTCCCAGTCCTTTGACAAAGCGCAGGACCTCAAGGGAGTGGGGGCCGCGATTCACCAGGTCACCGGCAAACCACAGTTTGTCTTTGGCCGGGTCAAACCGGATCTGGTCCAGAAGTCGGCGTAATTCGTCGTAACAGCCCTGTACGTCACCGATGGCGAATACCGACATTACACCTGGGTCTCCCTTTGCTGCTGAACAACGGGCAGCTGCTCCAATTGGTTGTCATGCAGCCTGGCCAGCAGGATTTGGGACAGGAGTGCCCCGATCAGGGCGAGAAACATATCCCACTGGGTGTCCCAGTTGTCGCCCTGGGTCCCGAGAAAAGCCTCCGCCGCCTGTTCACTGATAAGCGCGACCCACCATTCGATGAACTCATAAAAGGCGCTGAAGGCCAGGCAGATGCTGGTGACCGTAAGTACAAGCCAGCCGTCGCGCTGCAGCGGTGAACGGCGAATAAGGATCTCCCGAGCCAGGATAGCGGGTATAAACCCCTGGGCCAGATGGCCGATACGGTCGTAGTGGTTTCGCGACAGCTCCAGGGCGTCACGCAGCCAGTTGAATAGAGGATTTCCGGCGTAGGTGTAATAGCCGCCGATGATCAGAATCAAGGCGTGCAGCGCCAGCAGTCGATAGAGCAGCGGTGTCAGGGGGAACCCTTGTCGGGTTGCGATCACCAGAACGATACCGATCATGACCGGAAAGGTCTCCAGGAACCACGTCAGGCGGTCTGCAACCGGATCGATGCCGCTGGCGACAAGCAACAGGGTTACCAGGGAAAGCAATATTGCGGGTTCTTTTGTCGAGATCTGGTTCATCGCTGGAAAAGGTAACGACAAGGGCGGGCAAAAGCAAGGGAAGTCCTGGATATAACGCATCCGGGAACAGCTGAAAACAGCGGTGAGCTGATAGGCGTGGGTGGTATGAAAAAAGGCCGCGGTTCGCAGGATAGTTCAGTTTTCTCAGGCTGCGGCCGATATATGGAGCGGGTACAGGTTCAGAGCGGAACTATTATGAAGAGAACTCTTGCCGGTATATTGGGCACATTATTGTTGCTATCTTTCCCCTGCGGCGCCGACCAGGCGCAGCAGCTGATCGCGGCCGTAGCGGACGGGCGGGTAGTCAGTGTTCGCGATCTCCTGGCCCAGGGGGTGGATGCCAATACCAAAAATGCCGCCGGCCGGCCGGCGTTGGTAATGGCGGCATTTAACGGAAATGTTAAGACCGTATACGCACTGCTCGGGGCCGGGGCTGATGTGAACGCAGTGGATGCGGCAGGGGTATCCGCGTTGATGGAGGCATCCGCGTTCGGTCATCTGGATGTAGTGCGGGTGCTGACCCTGTCCGGGGCGAACGTGAATTTGAAGGATAGCGCCGGCAGCGGCGCCCTGAAGCGGGCGAACCTGGGGAAACACGATGAGGTAGCACAGTTCCTGCAGGAGGCGGGGGCTTCGGAGTAACGGGGCAGGGCGGCAAGGCTCCCTAATTTCGCGCCATCTCTACGGCGGTTTTTATAGCCGCCAGAACACTTCCGCAGTCCGCCTTTCCACTCCCGGCAAGTTCCAGGGCGGTGCCGTGATCTACAGAGGTGCGGATGATGGGCAGTCCCAGGGTGATATTCACTGACTTACCGAATCCCAGATGTTTCAGAACCGGCAGGCCCTGGTCGTGATACATGGCCAGCACCGCATCCGCCTGATCAAGATATTTCGGTGTAAACAGGGTATCGGCCGGCAACGGTCCGATCAGCTCCATCCCCTCTTGCTGTAGCCGTTGCAGAACCGGGGTAATCACTTCAATCTCTTCCCTCCCGAGATGCCCGCCTTCGCCGGCATGGGGATTGAGACCGCAAACCAGTACCCGCGGCCGGGCGATGCCGAACCGGCTCTTCAGGTCGTGATATAGGGTACGTGTAATCTGTTCCAGGCGCGGCTCAGTGATGGCGTGACTGACTTCGGCGAGGGGAAGATGGGTTGTCGCCAAGGCTACGCGCAGGCCCGGTGCCGCGAGCATCATCACCGGAGTGCCGCCGGTTATATCGGCCAGGAATTCCGTGTGGCCCGTGAAGGGGTGGCCGGCATCGTTGATTACACCCTTGTGCACAGGACCTGTTACCAGGGCGTCAAACCGGCCGTGCAGGCAGCCCTCCGCGGCTTTGCGCAAAGTGTCCAGCACATATCCGGAATTACCGGTGTTCAGACGGCCTGGTTCAACCGCCTCGGTAAGAGGGACCGGGGAGACCAGCAAACGACCGGGCTGGTGAGGAGACGGGGGCAGGGCCGGATTGAACAGCTGGATGGATACCGCGAGATCCAGGATCTCGGCCCGTTCCTGGAGGAGCATCGGGTCGGCGAGAATCACTATCTCGGCATCCAGCTCCCGCTGGGCGATCTGTACCGCCAGATCCGGTCCGATGCCTGCCGGCTCCCCCGGGGTGAAGGCGATACGGATCTTTTTCTGGCCCATGGTATCTGACGGGAGTACGTGGTGTTCAGTTAGTCACCGCCTGTTAACTGAACATCAACCTCTAGATATCCTCCAACCGAATCTCAACGTATGCTTCGTCCCGTAGGCGTCTGAGAAAGAGTTCAGTTTCTTCCTCCGCCTTTCTCTGACGAATGGCTTCGCGGGCTTCGGCTTGTTTTACGTCTTGGGTACTGTCATGTTGCCGGCGTTCCAGTACCTGGACCAAGTGCCAGCCGAACGGTGTGCGAAAGGGTTCGCTGATCTCTCCGGGTGCCAGTCTTCCCATCTGCTCTTCAAACTCCGGGACCACGTCACCCGCATTGATCCAGCCCAGGTCCCCTCCCTTGAGCGCTGAGCCTTGATCGTCGGAGTGGGAACGCGCGAGTTCAGCAAAGTCGTCTCCACCTTCGAGGCGCTTTTTCAGCTGATTCAGGCGTTGCCGAGCGTCGTTGTCGGAGGTGATTTCAGAGGTTTTGACCAGGATGTGACGGGCATGTATCTGGGATACCAGGCGGGGCGCATTACTTCCCCGGTAGTCCACAAGTTGCACAATGTGGTAACCGCTGGCACTTCGAATCGGGTCACTGATCTGACCTTTTTCCATGTTTTTTACCAGGCCGGAAAACAGGGTCGGTAATTGGTCGGCGCTGCGCCAGCCGAGGTCGCCCCCTTCCAGGGCTTGGTGGCCATCGGATTCCGCCAGGGCGACCTGTTTAAAATTGGCGCCATCGCGCAATTTTGCCACGAGTCTGTTTGCTTTCGCCTTCGCCTTCTGTAACTGCTCGGAAGAGGCGCCTTCCCCGGTGGCTACGAGGATATGCCGAAGAAGGTAGGCGGAACGGCGCTGCGGCTGGCTCGACTGCTGCGCCATATAGGCCGCAATCTCGCCCTCGGTGACATGGACGCGTTTTGAGGTCTCCCGTTGCCGGAGCTTCTGGATGAGGATCGTCTGGCGCACCTTCTCGCGAAAACCGCGGAAGCTCATCCCGCCGGCCTCGAGGGCGTTCCGAAACTGGGAAAGGGTCATATTGCTTCTCTTGGCGATATTGCCGATCGCCTGAGCGAGCAAATCCTCGCCGACGGTGATGCCCGCTCGTTCCGCCGCCGCCAACTGGAGTTTATCCAGGATCAGCCGCTCCAGGACCTGCCGTTCTATAACCTCCCTGGGAGGCAGTTTCGTTCCCTGCTGCTGCAGCTGGGGCAGTATTCGCTTTAATTCGGCGTCAAGTTCACTACGCAGCACCACATCATCGTCAACGATAGCGACAATGCGATCGACGTCTTGTACTGCTGCGTTCGAAGCGGGGGTGTTGATGATGTTGATCGCAAGGAACGTCAACAACAGCATACCCGAAAGTATATTGCGGTTTAGGGACATCATAATTCTCAATAATCGGACTGGTAGCCGAGAATGCCATCTTCCAGGAAGTTGTCAATCCTGCTACCAAGACTGGTAAGACCCTTAAGTTCCAGTTGGGCGAAAAAGGCGGTGTTGCTGTCGTGACTCTCGTCATTGACATAGTGGCGGGCAACGGCGCGGAAAATCCAGCAACAGCTGTCGTATTCAAATCCACCGAAACCTTCAAGGTCGCGATTCTCACGCCAGGAATGATTCCATCTTGCCACCATGCTCAGGCGTTGAGTGACCGGCCAGCGGAAAGATACATCACTCTGGTCCAGCAGGTTCGCGCGATAGCGGTGCGCCAAATTAATGAGACCGCCCTCATCGCCACGGTAGTAAAGATGGAATGCGGCCTGGCGTGTGTGATCACCGCTCGTGTGGGGATCCCATTGCACGGTTGCGCGGGTATGCCAATTGCCGCTCAAACGGGCGGCGATCTCTCCCACGATGGCGGAGCTGCTTTCGTCCATCTCCATCATGCCCGGCAATTGCACCTCCCGATCCTCGAAATAAAATATCTGACCGATGCTGGCATGCAGGAGTTCCTCTCCGGTGCCGCCGTCAAGGGTGCGGCTGGTCAGGGCGACCGTCAGGTGGTTGGCATCTCCCACCCGGTCGGCACCGTTAAAGCGGTTTTCGCGGAACAGATTAGCAAAGCTGAGATCGAACTCGGAGGTATCGAAAACAGGTAGCTCGTCCTGATTCTCGCGCGGCGTATAGAGATAGAAGAGACGCGGTTCCAGGGTTTGGGTAAAGGCGTTGCCGAACCAGCTGCCCTCCCGTTCTATGATCAATCCGGTATCCAGACTGGCGGTATAGAGACTGCGTTCCGGAGTTGCCGGATTTCCGACGGTCTGATCATCGAGATCGTAGGCGGTATAGCGGCCGCTGATCTTCGGGATCAGGTAACCCCAGCTGTTTCGCAGCTGCAGACTCAGGCCGGGGCTGATGTCGAAGCGGTGGCCGTGTACCGTGTCATCCAGATCGAAGTAGACGTATTCGGTTTCCAGATGGGTGACCAGGGGACCCAGTGCCTCTTTTTCCAGGCTGAGCTTGAGCTGCGGCAACCGTGCATAGGGCCGGTCAACCGTGGCGATGGTCTGGTCGATGGTCTGAAAATGCTGCAACCGTCCGAGGAATTCCCAGTCGTCTCCCAGGTAGCGGAGATCCCCGCGGCGTTCCAGGTGTCGCGCACTACTGGTGGAGAGGCTGCCGCTCAGGTCTTCCACATAGTCGGTGTCCGAGACGTAGTTGATATTGGTATCCAACTGCCAGCGGGTGGTGGGAAAACTGTTGCCACGATAAGAGAAGGCGCCGCGTAGGGTATCTTCGTCGTCGCCGCCCCTGGAGTTGTCATCCGGAAGTATCTCCGCCCTTATCTGGCTGTTATACCAGTCCGTCAGATAGCGGAATTCACCACCCAGCAGCCAGCCGCGTTTGCTCATATAGCGCGGTGAAAAGGTGGCGTCCATGGAGGGCGCGATATTGAAATAATAAGGGGTGGTGACGTCGAAACCGGTTTCACTGGAGTGTCCGATGGAAGGCACCAGAAATCCGGATTTACGCTGGTTGTCTATGGGGAAAGTGGCGTAGGGCAGATAGAAAAAAGGCACTCCTTTAAACTTCACAATACCGCCATACACCGTGCCCATCCCGCTGGCGCGGTCGACCTCGAGTTCGTTTGCTTCCACAGCCCAGCCGTTATTCCCCGGGGCGCAGGTGGAGTAGGTTATGTCCTTATAGCGGGAGCGGTCACGATCCAGGATCTCCACCTCGGCGGCGCTGCCTTGGACGCGCCGCGCCGGGAAGCGATACTGGGTGTTTTCCATATGGCCGCGATCGGTGGTCAGCTCCATATGGGCGGATTCGCCGCTGAGCAGCAGTCCGGGGGTCTGGTAATAGATATTGCCCTGTGCGTCCAGGGTATCGTTCGCCTGGTTATAGCGGATTTGATCCGCCTCCAGGGACTGGGTATTCCAGTTCACCTCCACATTGCCCGAGAAGATGGCGGTACGCTCCTCATGCAAAAGGTCGGCGGAATCGGCATTGATCTGTATGTCCTTGGTTCCAACCCCGGCGGAAGCGGCCGGATCCTGGAGGGGGCCGCACTGACCCCAGTTCAGATCCCGGTCGATGCGCAAGGCGGAGGATGAACCCCGGCTCGCAATCAGGGGGGCGGGTCGAGACTCAGCAGCGGGTTCGGTGGTGTCCACCACCGGTGTTTCCGTCCCCTGAGCCTGTTCAACCGCTGGCTGGGGTGCTTCCGGGGCCTGTTGCTCCGGTTCTGTCTCCACGGTGGTTTCCACGGCGGGGGCGGTGGTCTCTTCCGCGGCCGTTTCCGTCTCCGGGGCCTGTTGCTCCGGTTCTGTCTCCACGGTGGTTTCCGCGGCGGGGGCGGTGGTTTCTTCCGCGGCCGTTTCCGCCTCCGGGGCCTGCTCAACCGCGGGTTGAGGCGCTTCCGGGGCTTGTTCAACCACCGGCTCAGGTTCCACCGGCATCTGCCTGGGTGGCGGAGGCGGCGGTACCGGTTTGCCGTCCTTAAGGCATTCCCAATTCCCTCCAGGACCCGGAGCGCACTCCCATTTTGGCGTGGCGGCGTGGGCCGCCGGTACAGCCAGCAGGGAACCCAGGGTTATGGATAGAATTTTTCTCTTATGTGGCAACGTAATTCTCTGTTTTTTTCTTATATTGCAAACGGTTAGGATCGATAACGCTGCCGGGGTGTAAGCTGCTGCCGGATTCCCGTGGCAAACGGGCCTTAAAATCGCATAGAATCACCCATTCTTCAATGGTTTGATTTCAGTAAGCCGGTCTTTTGATTCCATCCCCTCCTGTAAAGACGATCGATTCCCAAATCCCGCCATGCCTGAGCGAATAAAACAGTTAGAAAAATGGCTGTCTGAGGCGGCGGATATGGAGAATCCGGAGCTGAAACCGGCTTCCGGAGACGCCAGTTTCCGGCGCTATTTCCGTATCGAGCTTGCGGACGGTACCACCCGGATAGTGATGGACGCACCGCCTCCGATGGAGGATTGCCGGCCCTTCGTCCGGATCTGCCGGGCCTTCGAGGAGGTGGGGCTTCACGTCCCGCATATCTTTGCCCAGGATCTCGACCAGGGCTTTCTGCTGCTCAGCGATCTCGGTTCGCAGCTCTATCTCGACGCCCTTTCCCCGAAAACGGTGGACAGGCTCTACGGTGATGCCTTGGGCGCACTGGTTGTCATCCAGGCCTGCGGACCCCTGGAGGGGCTTCCGCCCTATGACCGCAGTCTGCTGCTCCAGGAGATGGAGCTGTTCCGGGAATGGTTGGCACGCCGCCACCTGGGTTTAGGCCTGAGCGGTGAGGAAGAGCGGATGCTGGACGGTGTCTTCGATCTGCTGGCGGCCAACGCCCTGGAGCAGCCGCGGGTTTGTGTCCATCGTGACTACCACTCCCGCAACCTGATGGTAACCACGCCCTGCAATCCCGGGATTCTGGATTTCCAGGATGCGGTTGTCGGTCCGGTTACCTATGATCTGGTCTCCCTGTTAAAAGACTGCTATATCCGCTGGCCGCGGGAACAGGTGCACCAGTGGGCGATGAACTATTTTCTCCTGGCGCAACAGTCCGGTGTGCTTCAGGGGGAACATGAAAAGGATTTTCTGCGCTGGTTCGATCTCATGGGTGTGCAACGCCATCTCAAGGCGGCGGGGATCTTCGCGCGCCTCAACCGGCGGGACGGCAAGCCGGGATACCTAAAGGATATTCCACGCACCCTGGGCTACATCGTGGAACTGGCGCCGCACTATCCGGAGCTGGAGGAACTCGGCGCCTTTATCGAACAGCGCGTTCTATCGAAATCCGGGATGTTTGTCTGATTGTTTTGTTACCACGGAGGACACGGAGGGCACTGAGATTTATTAAGTGCTATCGATATCTTTGGTTACGCTCGATTACATGGAGTCCGGGCAATAAACTTCTCCATGTTCTCTGTGCCCTCCGTGGTGAATATTTTTTTCTTATCTATCCGCTCTTTTCGCGTGCCACGGCGCGGTAGCCGATGTCGCTGCGGTAGTAAACCCCGTCCCAGCTGATGCGTTTGGCCAGTTCGTAGGCGTGTCGCTGCGCCTCACCGACGTTGGTGCCCAGGGCGGTGGCACAGAGTACGCGGCCGCCGGAGGTGACCACCCGGCCGTCTTGTTCCGCCGTACCGGCGTGAAACACCTTCTGGTCCTGCTCTTCTCCCGCGGGCAGGCCGTTAATGACCGCCCCCTTGCCGTAGCTGCCGGGATAGCCGCCGGCGGCCAGGACCACGCCGAGAGAAGCACGCCCATCCCACTCCGTGGTCTCGGTGTTCAGCCTGTTCTCCATGGCCGCGAGGCAGTGCGCTACCAGGTCGGAGCGCATGCGCAGCATAATGGGCTGGGTCTCCGGGTCGCCGAAACGGCAATTGTATTCGATCACCTTCGGGGTGCCGTCGGCCATGATCATGAGGCCGGCATAGAGAAAACCCGTGTAGGGGAGCCCTTCCGCCGCCATACCTTTCACCGTTGGGAGAATCACCTCCTGCATAATCCGGGTATGGACTGCATCCGTAACCACCGGAGCCGGCGAGTAGGCGCCCATGCCGCCGGTGTTGGGGCCGGTGTCACCGTCGCCCGCCCGTTTGTGGTCCTGGCTGGTGGCCATGGGCAGTACATGCTCGCCGTCGGCCATGACGATGAAACTGGCCTCCTCGCCGTCCAGAAACTCTTCGATCACCACCCGGTGTCCAGCCTCACCGAAGGCGTTGCCGGAAAGCATGTCCCGCACCGCCTCCTCCGCTTCTTCCAGGGACATGGCGACGATGACGCCCTTGCCCGCGGCCAGCCCGTCCGCCTTCACCACAATGGGCGCGCCCTTTTCCCGAAGATAGCCCAGGGCTTCGCCCTCGTCAGTGAAGGTCCGGTACTCGGCAGTGGGGATGTTGTGTCGTGCCAGGAAATCCTTGGTGAAGGATTTGGATCCTTCCAGTTGAGCCGCACCCCGGGTGGGGCCGAAGCATTTGAGCCCGGCCTCGTTGAAGGCATCCACTACGCCGATCACCAGCGGCGCCTCGGGACCGACGATGGTGAGTCCCACCGAGTGCGTTTTGGCGAAGGCGATCAGGGCATCGATATCCTCCACCCCGATGGCCACATTCTCCAGTTTCGGTTCCAGTGCGGTACCGGCGTTACCGGGAGCCACGTAGACCTTCTCCGCCAGGGGTGACTGTGCCGCCTTCCAGGCCAGGGCGTGCTCCCGCCCGCCGCTGCCTATTACCAAGATATTCATGAGCCTGCTCCGCTCTGTTCTGATTGGGAGATTAAACGCGGAGGACGCCGAGACGCAGAGGCGCAAAGATAAAAATTAGTTTTTGTTCGTTTCGAAACAAAATGAGACTTTGCGTTCTCTGCGGCTTTGCGCTCTTTGCGTTTATAACTCGAGGTTTGATCAGTGTCTGAAATGCCGCATGCCGGTGAAGACCATGGCGATGTCGTGTTCGTCCGCGGCGGTGATCACCTCTTCGTCCCGCATGGAACCGCCCGGCTGGATTACCGCGCGGATGCCCGCCGAGGCGGCGTTATCCAGGCCGTCGCGGAAGGGGAAAAAAGCATCGGATGCCATCACCGAACCCTGCACCTCCAGGCCGGCGTGTTCCGCCTTGATGGCGGCGATACGCGCGGAGTTGACGCGGCTCATCTGGCCGGCTCCCACGCCGATGGTCATATTGTCTCTGCCATAGACGATGGCGTTGGATTTGACGAACTTGGCCACTCTCCAGGCGAACAGCAGGTCCTTCATCTCCTGCTCGGTGGGCGCGCGCTTGGTTACCACCTTGATGTCGTTGGAGAGCTGCAGGTCTGCGTCCTGCACCAGCAGACCGCCGTTGACTCGTTTGTAGTCCAGACGGTGGAGCGCCTCGGCTGACCATTCACCGCACTCGAGCAACCGCACGTTCTGCTTGCTCGCCACCACCCCCATTGCCTGGGTAGAAACCCTGGGCGCGATGATTACCTCCACGAACTGGCGGTCGATGATAGCCCGGGCGGTCTCCGCATCCAGTTCCTGGTTGAAGGCGATGATACCGCCGAAGGCGGATTCCGGATCGGTACTGAACGCCCGCTCATAGGCTTCCAGGAGATTGGTGCCGATAGCCACACCGCAGGGGTTTGCGTGCTTGACGATGACACAGGCCGGGCCTTCGTCGAACTGCTTGACGCACTCCAGTGCCGCGTCGGTATCCGCGATATTGTTATAGGAAAGCTCTTTGCCCTGGATCTGGTGGGCGGTAGAGATGCAGGCCTCCGGCTGGTCCCGTTCCACGAAGAACGCCGCCTTCTGATGCGGGTTCTCACCGTAGCGCATGGTCTGCACTTGGCGGAACTGGAGATTTACGGTGCGCGGAAAATCGGCGGCTTCACCGCCGAGACGCGCTCCCAGGTAGTTGGCTATGGCGCCATCGTAATTGGAGGTGTGCTCGAAGGTCTTTACCGCCAGGTCGAAACGGGTGGCGTCGGTGACCGCGCCGCTGTTGACGTCCATCTCCTCCAGCACCCGCTGGTAGTCGGCGGCATCCACGATCACCGTGACATCCTTGTGGTTCTTGGCGGCCGCCCGCAGCATGGTGGGGCCGCCGATGTCGATGTTCTCGATGGCGGTAGGCAGATCGCAGTCGGGATTGGCCACGGTCTGTTCGAAAGGGTAGAGATTGACCACGATCATATCGATGGGAGCGATCTCGTTCTCCCTCATGACCGAGTCATCGATGCCGCGCCGACCCAGTATGCCGCCGTGGATCTTTGGGTGCAGGGTTTTTACTCGGCCGTCCATCATCTCCGGGAAACCGGTGTGTTCGGAAACCTCAGTGACCGGGATATCGTTTTCTGTAAGCAGCCGTGATGTGCCGCCGGTGGAAAGGATTTCCACCTTACGCTGGTGAAGCGCACGGGCAAAATCCACTATGCCGGTTTTATCGGATACGCTGATAAGGGCGCGGTGTATGGATGACATTGAATTAGGTCTCTTCTGTTTCAGTAATTAATCCAGGTTGTATTGGGCCAGCTTTTTGCGCAGGGTGCTGCGGCTTATGCCCAGCATACTGGCGGCGCGGCTCTGGTTGCCCTCGGCCTCTTTCATGGTCGCTTCAAACAGTGGCAGCTCCACTTCGGAGATCACCATACGATAGAGATCACTGACACTGTGACCGTCCATCTGCTGGAAATAGCTGGTAAGCGCGTCTCGAACGCACGTGTGGAGTGGTTCGTTCCCACGCTTTTTCTTCACGGTCAGGCCGACCGTCTCCCCTTCCGCGACCAATTGGGGCTTTGGACTCATGCCGCCAACTCCTTATTCGTGTATGGCCGGCCAAAAAACTTCTCAACCAGCGCTACTTGTTCTTGTGGCGTTTCAGCCTGATTTATCTGTTTTCTGAACTGCGCGCTTTGCGGCAGACTCCTGCTGTACCAGGCGATATGTTTGCGTGCTACGCGAATGCCCTGATAGTCACCGTAGAAAACAAACAAGCGCTCCAGGTGATTCAGGAGAAGATCGCGGATCCAGAACCGGGAAGGTTCCGGGAGTTCCTCTCCGGTAGCGAGGTAATGCGCCACCTCTGCAAAAAGCCAGGGTCTCCCCCGTGCGGCCCGGCCGATCATGATGCCTGCGGCTCCAGTTGTTGCCAAGACCTTTTTCGCTTTTTTCGGACTATCGATGTCGCCGTTGGCGATGACCGGTATGGAAACGGCCGCAACGATCGCGCCGATGGTGTCGTATTCCGCCGTGCCGGAGAAACCACATGCCCGGGTACGGCCGTGAACCGCCAGGGCTTGTATTCCGCACGCCTCCGCGATTCGGGCGATGGCAACACCATTACGGCTATCCGGGTCCCAACCCGTGCGGATTTTCAAGGTAACGGGTACGCTGGCGGCGTTCACGACTGCTGCCAGTATGCGCGCCACCTTGTTTTCGTCCCGTAGCAACGCGGAACCGGCGTCGATCTTGCACACCTTTTTCGCCGGGCAACCCATATTGATATCGATGATATCGGCGCCGTGGTCGACGTTGATCCGTGCGGCATTCGCCATGGCTGCCGGATCCGTTCCCAGAATCTGCACCGAGATGGGTCCTGGTTCCCCGTCGAAGTCGAGGCGTCGCAGGGTCTTCCGGGTGCCCCGCAGGGCCGAATTGCAGGAGACCATTTCAGATATTGCCAGACCCGCGCCGAACTCCTTGCATAGCTGGCGAAAGGGGCGGTCGGTAACCCCCGCCATGGGGGCGACAAGCAGGTTGTTCTTCAGCTGGTAAGGGCCGATGCGCATGTCTGGACCGTGGTGTTAAGGAGGAGCAACGAGGCCGAATATGGTACGCCCTCGACGACGCGAAGGCAAAGTATCCGGCGAACCGGAGTGGTGGCTTGCGTTTTAACGCCGACACCACGGGAAAGACGGCAGGTTTATCAGGCGGGGCGGCGGTAGTTTGGTGAAAAGCGCCGCATAAGCCGTCAGGATACTGAGGGTTCCCTTAGAAAAAATCCAGTTTGAAACCGGTTACGTCCTTTCCGGGATCCTCCACATCCATTTCGATTTCCAGGGCCTGCTCCGGTTCCAGCAGCTCGGCTTTATCGGGATTTCTTCCCAGGTATTCCAGGGGGTTGAAATAGCGTTGTACCACCAGTTTCTGGTCCCGGTTGTAAAGCCCGATGCGTAACTTCGGATAAGGTTGAGGAAATTCCGCTTCATTGAGAAAGGTGATGTTGATCTTGAGGGCGTTCGGTACCTCCGGGTGGGAGATGATGGATCGGCTTAAAACTTTGAATTGTTTCGGTGCGCGCCGGGGCGGCAGTTGGCACCCGCCGATAATGCAGACCGCTCCCAGCAACTGTCGCCCTTCCGGGTAGCGCATCAGTTCCTGGCGCCCAAGCCAGCTCGCCTGGGCGACGGCGACGAGTATCAGGAGGATGCAACCCAGGGTCCAGAATATTCTGCCGCCCTTTTTTTCGCGTTCTTCGGTCAATGTTGCTTCGATGGAAAGCGGGTCCCGCTGTTCGGGCTCCACAGCGGAAAGGACATCTGTCTCTTCCGAATCGCTTTCGTCCTCGATCGATTCCTCCATGACATGTTCAACGGGAGTGGTGTAGGTCTCCGTTTCGAATACCTCTGGTTCCAGACCGGTCTCTTCCAGGTAGGAATCAGGTTCCTCATCCTCAGTTACCGCTACCCCCGGTGCGTGGTTTGATCCAAACGCGCCTATCGTCGTTGCAGGTGCTTCCGGTATGGTCAGCAGTTGTTCCGACTCCACTTCCAGTTCTTCCAGTTCCGAAATGAGATCATCGAATCCCGGCTCTATGGACTCCAGTTGGGATGCCAGTTCCGTAAAATCGGATTCGGCGTCATCGGCTCTATCCGGTTCGTCCGGTTCCTGATAGGGCCCCGCGGGGCGCCAGGCGGATTCGCTGACCTCTTCCTCGAATGTTTCATTCGCAGGGGGTCTCGGCCCGCCCTCTCTCGGGGCTGGATCTCCGGGTAGGGGTATGAGTCGATCTGACTCATCATCCAGGTCGTCCAGTTCCGAAACGAGTTCCTGGAGCTGCGGTTCAAGTGCCCGCAGTTCCGATTCCAAGTCTTCCAGTTCGGACTCGGGCTCTTCCAGAGCTGACTCCAGATTGGCCAGATCGGAATCCATTTCACCCAGGTCAGGTTCGGCCTTATTCCGCTCGGTCCCTATGTCACTTAGCCCGATATCTATTTCTCCAAGATCCAGATTTATATCTTCGCTCCGTGGAAAGGGGTCTGTAGAGATATTCAGGAGGTCGTTGTATTCGAAAGAGCTGTCTTCCTGCGGGTCGTCCTTGAAACCGATTTCAAAATCACGCAACGAGATCTCGGATGAGTCCGGCTGGGATGAGGAGGAGTCGGCAAAGAGAGATGTCGGCCACTCCTCTTTTTCCGCAGCTGCGGATTCACGCAGATTTTCCAGGGCGTTGAAGATGTTGTCGCAGCGGCTGCAGTGGACCCGCCCGCGGCCGGCGCGTAGCTGTTCGGCACGCACACGAAACAGGGTATTGCAGAAGGGGCACTGGGTGTACATGAGAGAAGGGGTATCAGTTTCCGTAACTAAATTAGGGGTCCGTAAAGTCTGATTGCCGGATGATTCAGTGAATTAAATGCCAATATCTGCGGAACAGCAACCGCGATCCGGGTCAACGTCGTCTCCCGTGCAGCAGGAGCCATTCCTCCCGCTCCATCGGAGATGACATAAGAAACCGTTGTTGGTAGGCTTCAAGCACGTCGTCACCCTGCTCCCGGAGGATCCCGGAGAGCACGATTTCTCCCCCCTTCCTTACCCTGGAGCTGAGTATCGGTTCCAGCTCTATCAGGGGGGCCGCCAGGATATTGGCCACGAGGATATCATTCATGAGATCAGGGATCTCTTCCACCCCGTAAATCTCGAGCTTCTCAAGCACGCCGTTTTTTTCCGCATTGTCGCGGGTGGCCTGCAGTGCCTGCGGGTCATGGTCCACGGCTATGGCCCTGTGGGCACCGAGTCGCAGGGCGGCGATGGCGAGAATTCCGGAACCGCAGCCGAAATCCATAACCCGCTTACCGTCGAGCTCGGCCCCGTCCAGCCACTCCAGACAGAGCGCGGTGGTGGCGTGGGTGCCGGTGCCGAACGCCAGTCCGGGGTCCAGTTCCACCACCACCGCATCCGGCTGGTCCGGCAGCCTGCCGTCGGGGCAGATCCAGAGTCGTTGGCCGAAACGCATGGGATGAAAGGCATCGAGCCAGCAGCGCTCCCAGGGCTGATCCGCAAGTTGCTCCATTTTCAGTTCGATTCTTTGACCATGAGTAAGGCTGGTTCTGATGGTGTGTTCCAGCTGATCCGGGTCCCGGCTTACCGGAAACAGCCCGCTGACACGGGTGGCCCGCCACAAGGGGGAGTCACCCGGCTTCGGCTCCAGCAACGGTTCGTCTCCCGCGTCACCCAGGGTGATGGAAAGCGCGCCGAGGTTCTCCAGTAGAAGCTCGATAAACGGCGCCTCATCTTTGTTAACGGTGATGTGAACCTGGAGCCACATAGGTGAAGGTGCCGGGGATCAGGTATCTGTATGGTTATGAACAGGCTCTAGGAATAGAACACTTCGCGCCTGGTACCTAGGCCCTGATCGCCCGGTCCTTATCTTAAAGCCCGAGCTTCTTTTCCAGATAGTGGATGTTGACGCCGCCGGCCGCGAAATTGGTATCCCTCATGATTTCCTCGTGCAGCGCAATGTTGGTATTGATTCCGTCAATCACCATTTCAGCAAGCGCGGTACGCATTCTGGCCAGGGCTTCGTCACGGGAGGCGCCGTGCGCAATCAGTTTGCCGATCATGGAATCGTAATAGGGCGGAACCACGTAACCGTTATAGATATGGGAATCCACGCGGATACCCGGTCCCCCGGCAATATGCAGTTGCGTGATCCTGCCGGGACTGGGGAGGAAGCTCCTGGCGTCTTCGGCATTGATGCGGCATTCGATGGCATGGCCGGTCAGGCGAATATCATCCTGGTGTGTGGAGAGCGGTTCCCCGGCGGCGATACGGATCTGTTCCTTGACGATATCCACGCCCGTGATCATCTCGGTCACCGGGTGTTCCACCTGGACCCGGGTATTCATCTCGATAAAAAAGAACTCACCATTTTCATAGAGAAATTCAAAAGTGCCGGCGCCGCGGTAGCCGATTTGCCGACAGGCCTCGGCGCAGCGTTCGCCGATTCTTTTGCGTTGCTCCTCGGTTATACCCGGCGCGGGCGCCTCTTCCACCACCTTTTGATGCCGGCGCTGCATGGAGCAGTCACGTTCCCCAAGATGTACGGCGTTGCCGTGAGTGTCCGCCAGAACCTGGAATTCCACGTGCCGCGGATTTTCCAGGAATTTTTCCATGTAGACCGTCTCGTTGCCGAACGCGGATGCCGCCTCGGCCTTGGTCAAGGAAATGGAACTGAGAAGCGTTGCTTCGGAGTGCACCACACGCATGCCCCGGCCGCCGCCGCCACCGGCCGCTTTAATGATCACCGGGTAACCGATATCGCGAGCCATGCGGATGATTTCGTTATTATCTTCCCCCAGCGGACCGTTGGAGCCGGGAACCGTAGGGACGCCCGCCGCCTTCATCGCATTGATGGCGGCGATCTTGTCGCCCATGAGGCGTATGGTTTCGGGCTTCGGTCCGATGAAAATGAAGCCGCTCTCTTCCACGCGTTCCGCGAAATCGGCATTCTCCGAGAGAAAGCCGTACCCCGGGTGTATGGCGGTGGCATCCGTGACCTCGGCGGCACTTATGATCGCCGGGACGTGCAGGTAGCTTTCGGTGGAGGGCGCCGGTCCGATGCAAACGCTTTCGTCCGCAAACAGTACGTGTTTCAGGGAACGATCGGCCTCGGAATGGACGGCTACGGTCTTGATCCCGAGTTCGGAACAAGCGCGAAGTATGCGCAGGGCGATCTCGCCCCGGTTGGCAATAACGACTTTATCAATCATGGATGGCGGGTAAATCCTACTCGATGATGAAAATGGGCTGGTTGTATTCCACCGGCTCGCCGTTTTCCACTAGGATCCTTTTAACGGTTCCCGCCTTGTCGGATTCGATCTGATTGAGGATCTTCATCGCCTCAATGATGCAGAGCGTGTCACCGACATTGACCCGCTGACCCTCTTCAACGAAGTTCTTTGCGCCCGGCGAGGGAGCGCGATAGAAAGTGCCGACCATGGGGGACTTGATCTGATGACCGCTGATCTCTTCTACGTCCACAGATTCTTTCTTCTCCGCCAGGGTGGACGAAGCGGAGGATTCGGCGGCGACCGGCGCCGGGGCATATACAGGGGTTGCGATCGGAAATGAGCTGGCGCGACTTATGCGAACCGACTCTTCTCCCTCGTGAATCTCAATCTCGGCAATGTCCGATTCTTCCAGCAGCTCAATCAGTTTCTTTACTTTACGGATATCCATCGTTGCTTTATCTCTGGCTCTCGGGTCAGGCGTTAATGTGGCGCAGTGCCGCTTGCAGAGCCAGCTCATAGCTCTGGGCACCCAGACCACTGATGACGCCCTCCGCAATATCGGAAAAGAAGGAGCGCTTGCGAAACTCCTCCCGGGCATGGATGTTGGAAAGGTGTACTTCAATAAACGGGATTTCGGCCCCCAGCAGTGCGTCACGCAACGCCACGCTGGAATGGGTGAACGCCGCCGGATTTATAATGATAAAAGCGACCCCGTCGCTGCGGGCGGCATGAATGCGGTCCACCAGTTCGTGTTCCGCGTTGCTCTGGAAAAAGGCGATCGAGTGGCCCGCCTCCCGGGCAAGACCCTCCAGTCTGGCCTGAATGGAATCCAGGGTATCGGCGCCGTAGATATCGGGTTCGCGGGTGCCCAGCAGGTTGAGATTCGGGCCGTTGAGTACCAGGATAGTCGCCATGGGTCTATCTCTTTTCGTTATTTCCGACGGGAGGAAAAGGCCTGTTATCGGGCCTTCATCCTGCCGAATCAGTAGGGATCGAATTCTGCACGATCGACACTAGATTGTCTAGTTTTCTCGCAAGATAAGGCCAGATCCCCGCAAGTAGGTGGGTGGCCCGTAAGCCGGAAGGCCGTGAGCGGCGCTACAGCAGGGGTTGTAGTTGTGCTTCCAGGAGCGCCGGGGTCATAGCCCCGCCCTGGGCGTAGCGCAGGGTGCCGTCACGGTCGAAGATGGCGGTGAAAGGCAGTCCCAGGTGCCGGTTTCCCCAGCCCCGGGAGAGGTTGATGGCCTCCGTTCCCCCCAAGAGCACCGGAAAATTGAAATTATACAAGGGGGCCGTCTCCCGTACCTGCTCCGGATCGTCGATGGCGATGGCCACGATCTGCAGCCCCCGATCCCGGTAACGCTCCTGAAATTCGATGAAATGGGGCATCTCCTCGTGACAGGGCGGACACCAGGTGGCCCAGAAATTGACTACCAACACCTTGCCTCGCCACTCCTCGCTGCTGCGATTCTGTTGTTCCAGGTCGGGAAAAGAGAAACGGACCTGTTGCTGTCCCTGGTGCGAGAAGGTGATCACCATCCAGACAACGCCGCTCAACAGAAAAAGCAGCGCCAGGATGAGGAGCGCGCGTTGCGCTTTCATTGCGGCACCCTCTTCAGATGGGCCACAAACTCCTCCGCTCCGATAAAGCCCACCAGGCGCAGGCTCGGCCGTTCGACACCGTCGCTGCCGAAGAAGATGATGGCGGGGGGGGCGTACAGGCCGAAGTGGTCTATCAGTAACTCCTTATCCGCCTGGTCCTGCGCTGTTATATCCGCCTGCAGCAGCACAAAGCGGTCCAGGGCGGAGATCACCGCGGGATCGGAAAAGGTGTAGTACTCCAGCTCCTTGCATGAGTCGCACCAGTCGGCGTAAAAGTCGAGCATGACCGGCCGGTTTGACGCCTTTGCAAGAGTAATCTTTTGCTGCAGATCCGCGACGGTCTTTATGCGTTGAAATTCAAGCGAGCGGGGTTCTGCGGTTTTCCCGCCGAAGAGGTTCACGCCGCGCAGGGGTTGCAGCGGATCTTTGCCGCCGGAGGCGGCGCCCAGCAGTATCAGTCCGCCGTATATCATCAGTACCACACCCACCCCCTTCCAGAGCCGGGACCAACCGGTCGCTTCCGCCGGAAGCCGGCGTAGTGCTCCCAGGTAAATGGCGGATACGATGAGCAGCGCCCCCCACAGCAGGAGCGAAACGGACGCCGGCAGTATCCGCTCCAGCAGCAGGATGGCAACGGCCAGAAACAGGACGCCGAAAACCGATTTGATTCGATCCATCCAGGCACCCGCCCGCGGCAGCAGTTTGCCGGCGGAGGCGCCGATGACCAGCAGGGGAAGGCCCATGCCGATGCCGAGGGCGAAAAAGGCGATACCGCCGAGAACCGCATCTCCGGTGGTGGTGATATGGATAAATGCCCCGGCAACCGGAGGCGCCACGCAGGGACTGACGATCAGTGCCGAGAGAAAGCCCATGATCGCCACGCCGATCAAGGTTCCTCCCTTTTGCCGGTTGCTTATTTCCGTCAGTCGACTTTGCCAACGGGCGGGCAGCTGAAGTTCGTAAAAACCGAACATGGAGAGTGCCAGCAGGACGAAAACCAGGGCAAAGGCCGAGAGTATCCACGGATTCTGTAATTCCGTCTGGATATTATGTCCAACGAGACCGGCGACGACGCCCGCTACCGCATAGGTCGATGCCATCGCCAGGACATAGATCAGGGAGAGGATAAACCCGCGACCCGGGGTGATGCCGGCCCCCTGGCCGGCAATGATCCCGGAAAGAATGGGGATCATCGGAAACACGCAAGGAGTCAGCGCCAGCAGCAGTCCGCCAATGACGAAAACGACCACTGCACTGAAGGTATCCCCGTTTGCCAGAATTGCGGCAAAACGGTCCTGTTCCGATAGCTGTTCTTCAGGGGTATCGGAATCCGTTACGCCGGGTCCCGGGTCGCCGGGCCGGAGTGCCTGGCCGGCAGCGGGCAGTTGGAAAGTGATCACCTTTGTCTCCGGCGGATAACAGATGCCCTCGTCGGCGCAACCCTGATAGTTGACTTTTAATCTGATCTCCAGGGCCTGGTCGGATGTGCGGATCAGGGGTACCGGAAGTTCCAGTCGGTGGTAGTAGACCGCCACATCTCCGGTGGTGCCGTCCTCGGGACGGAAGGTGTTCGGTTTAATGGTGGGTTGCGGAAGTTCGATTTCCCCCAGGGTGACGCCGGCGGTCTGCAGCAGGGAGATCTCGATCTTATTCTGGTACAGGTAGGTCTTTTCCGCAATCTGCCAGGTCAGCAGCAAGGTATCGGCATCGGCCACCCGGGCCTCAAAACGGTAGGGTTTTTCCGGCGGTTCTCCTTCCGCCGAAGAGGCGGAAACGGGAAACAGGGCGGCGATCAGGATGAGAGAAAAAAGACTCAGGATACTCTTTTTGTACATTCTTCCACCCAGTCGAGATACCCGGTAAGGCCCTGCTGCACAGGTACGGCGATGATTTCCGGAAGTTCGTAGGGGTGCCGGGAAACGATTTCCCGTTCCAGGTCACTGTAACGTTCCAGGGTTGTCTTGATCAGGAGCGTCACCTCCTCTGCTGTCTCCAGGCGGCCCTCCCACTTGTACATGGACAAAACCGGCGCGGTAATGTTCACGCAGGCGGCAAGCCCCCGATCCACGAGACGGCTGGCGATATCCGCCGCCGTCTCCCGGTCCGGGCAGTTGCAGAGTGCCAGCAGGGTTTCTGAAGCCATCGCGGAAAGATACAGCAATGCCCGAGGGGTGGCAAAGGCAGGAGAGTGTTACACAAAAGGGGCGGGTTTATCCGGTTATAAGGGTTGTCTGATTAACGGTGAACTTGTACCTCAGGTATCGGCAACGTAAGCTTGGCGGGCATGAATCCCTTAATCATATTTTTGCTGCTCTTTGTCGGCGTCCCGCTGTTTGAGCTCTACTGGTTGATCGAGGTGGGTTCCCTGGTGGGAGCGCTTCCGACCCTGTTTCTGGTGGTGTTTACCGCGGTATTGGGAGGCCTGCTGGTGAGGATGCAGGGATTCTCCACCGCCCTGCGGGTGCGTGAGAGCATGGAACGGGGGGAGGTGCCGGCCGTTGAGATGCTCGAGGGTGCGCTGCTGCTGGTCAGCGGCTTCCTGCTGTTGTTGCCCGGCTTCTTTACCGACCTGATCGGATTTCTGCTGCTGATTCCGCCTCTGCGTCAATGGGGGCTGCTGAAGTTTCTCCGGCGCATGGAGATCATCCATCCCCAGCCGGGGAACCGGCCGGGGCAGCAGGGACAGCCGCGGGTGATCGAGGGGGAGTATCGGCGGGAGGATGACAGGCCGGAGTGATGGGCGCCGGGGCCCGCAAGGGGCCGGTTCTACCGAGCCGGGAGGTCCTTCTCCGAGGTCATTGCGATTCCCGGTCCTTATCCAGGATTTCCCTGAGCCGGTACCAGACGCCGCCGAGATGCTCGTGCAGGGCGAATGAACTCTTGTTAAAGGCGTTGGCGGAGGGCAGCCACTCTTTCAGTCCGCTTTCCGGTTCCCGAACGCCGGCAAACCCGGTGGGTGCCGCTATGGGCTCGATACCGGTTCTGCGGAAGGCGCGCATCGCCCGCGGCATATGCCAGGCGTGGGTTACCAGGAAGATCTTTCTGACGCCCAGCCGCTGCAGCAGAATCCCGGTGTTTTCGGCGTTCTCCCAGGTGGTGCGGCTTTCCTCTTCCAGGGCCGGTACCTCTGCGCCGAACTCCTGCTGCAGTACCTGTTGCATCAGGTATGCCTCTGAATATTCCCTTTGTCGCGGATTGCCTCCGCTGGGGATGATCGGCAGGCCGGTGCGGTGTTGCAGCCACGCCGCGTAGCGGATGCGTTCCAGAAGCAGCGGACTCACGGTATCGAGGCCCTGGTATTCGGGCGCCGACGCATAGATTCCGCTGCCGAGGACCACGATGGCCTGCACCGAGTCGTCGCGCAGGGTGTCCGGGGTCAGAGCGGGGAAGCCCTCCAGTGGCGTCATGAGCCGGGCTGCCATGAACGGGGTACTCAGCAGGTAGAGGGATAGCGGCGCCAGCAGGAGCAGCAGTTTCCCCAGACGCCGTCTGGCCAGAATCAGGCCAAGGACGAACATCAGAACAATGCCGCCCGGGGGCAGGATCAGGTTTTTCAGGATCCAGATCAGTTCCTGGTCCATGGGACCTATGACTCCAGGAGCGCGGCCTGGTGGTCGGCGTGGTAAGAGGAGCGGACCAGGGGTGCGCTGGCGACGCTGGAGAAACCCAGGGACTCGGCCGTTTCCCGGAGTTGCGCAAACTCCTGCGGATGCAGGTAGCGCTTTACCGGCAGGTGGTCTCTGCTCGGCTGCAGATACTGCCCGAGGGTCAACATCTCACAGCCATGGGTACGCAGGTCGCGCATTACCGCCACCACCTCATCGACCGTCTCCCCGAGCCCCAGCATGAGTCCGGATTTGCCGGGGATTTCCGGGTGCTGTTCCCGGAACCGCTGCAGCAGCTGCAGGGACCAGTGGTAATCCGCACCCGGCCTGACTTCCCGATAGAGACGGGGTACCGTTTCCAGGTTGTGGTTGAAGATATCGGGGGGCGCTTCACGCAACTGCCGCAGGGCGTTATCCAGGCGTCCGCGAAAATCGGGGACCAGGATCTCCACCCGACACCGGGGCACCAGATCCCTGATGGCACCAATGACCGCGGCGTAGTGTCCGGCGCCGCCGTCGTGGAGATCGTCGCGGTTAACCGAGGTGATGACGATATAGGAGAGCCCGAGCTCCCTGACCGCTGCCGCTAATCGCGCGGGTTCCTCGGGGTCGAGTGCCGGCGGTGTGCCGTGGGCGACGTCGCAGAAGGGACAACGGCGGGTGCAGATATCCCCCATGATCATGAAGGTGGCCGTCCCCTGGTGGAAGCACTCGCCGAGGTTGGGGCAAGCCGCCTCCTCGCAGACGGTACTCAGGCCGCTGCGTCGCAGGAGCTTCTTGACCCGGTGGATCTCTTTACCGATCGGGGGTTTGGCCCGTATCCAGGAGGGCTTGCGCAGCAGTTCACCGGCCGGCTCGACCTTGACCGGTATGCGGGATAGCTTTTCCTTGCCGCGCTGGTGGCCGTTCGGGTTCAGGCGGGAGGGGGCGGTGTAACTATCCTGTTCGCTCATCGGCGATCCTGTCTCGTTTTAACAGACCCTAGTGTAACCCAGCCGCTCCGCCAGGGATTCCAGCAGTTGTTCCCCCGCCTGTTCCACGCTCATGTCGATCCCCAGATCTTTAAGCTGGGTCACCGGCAGATCGCTGTATCCGCACGGGTTGATCCGGGAGAACGGTTCCAGGTCCATGGCTACATTCAGGCTCAGGCCATGGAAAGAGCAGCCGTGCCGTATCCGCAGCCCCACTGCCGCTATCTTGCGGTTCGCTACATACACGCCGGGGGCCTCCGGGCGCCGTTCGCTTGGGATACCTCGATAACGCAGCAGATCCATAACCGACTCCTCCATCTGCCGCACCAGCCGGCGTACCCCAAGCCGCAGCCGTCGCAGGTCCAGAAGCGGATAAAGGACCAGCTGGCCGGGTCCGTGAAAGGTCACCTGGCCGCCGCGATCCACCCGTTGGACCGGTATTTCACCCGGCTTCAGCAGGTGTTTTTCATCTGCGCTGCGGCCGAGGGTGAACACCGGGGGATGCTCCAGTAACCAGATTTCATCTTCATTGCGGGCGGTTCGTTCCTCCGTGAAGCGTTGCATACGCCGCCAGGTTTGTTGGTATTCCTGTATTCCGAGCCGGCGAACAAGAAGTCTCTGCGCACTGGACATGATTGTTCATCCGGTAACGGGTCAGAGGCTCATGAGGATCCGGTCATGATCAGTGAGATCCTGGTATATGGCATCCAGCTGCGCCTTACTGGTCGCCTCGAAAGTGACCGTCACTGAAAGGTATTTACCGCCGCTGCTGGGGCGGATACGCACCGAACCCTCACCCAGACCGGAGACATGGCGGCGTACGATCTGTACCACGGTGGCATCGAAATCCGGTGCCGCCAGTCCCATGGCCTTGATGGAGAACTCACAAGGGAATTCCAGGAGGGTGTCTTCGGTGTCGGGCATGGGGCGGTAGAGTTTTCAGTATTCAGTTTACAGTTATCAGTAAACAGTGGTCGGTTACGCTTCCGCGCCGGCCTTGATCCGTTCCTTGTACTCGGTGTAAATCCCGGACATCTTTTGGTGCAGTGCCCCGGGCCGACCGGCACCCACCGGCCGGCCGTTAAGGCGGGTCACCGGCATGATTTCCTTGGTGGAACTGGTCAACCATATCTCTTCGGCGGTCATCAGTTCCTGTTCCGGGATATCTCTTTGCCAGTAGGGAACGCCCGCCTTCTCGGCCAGTTCCAGGACCAGGTCACGGGTGATGCCGGGGAGCAGATAGCGGCTTTTCGGGGGGGTGATAAGCTGGCCGTCGGAGACGATGAAGAGATTACTGGCCGCCCCCTCCATGGCCAGTCCGTCGCGGATCAGGATGGCCTCCATGGCCTGTTGGTCTTTTGCCTGTTGTCGAAACAGGACGTTGGCCAGCAGCGTGGTCGCCTTGATATTGCACAGGCGCCAGCGGATGTCGTCCAGGGTAATGGCCTTGATGCCCTCGTCGGCGTATTCGGGGGTGACGGGCGGTATGAGAGTGGCCATGGCAAAAATAGTAGGGGTGATGCCCTCGGGAATGGTGTGATCCCGGGTCTCGGCCGCACCACGGGTCACCTGCAGGTAGACGGACTGATCTTCTCCCGGGCGCTGCCCCACCAGGGTTTCCAGGAGGGAGCGCCACTTCTCGTCCGGTAAAGGATTTTGCATGCGTATGGCACGCAGGCAGTCATCGAGGCGCCGCAGATGTTGCGGCAGCCGGAACAGGTGGCCGGCGTAGGCCGGGATCACTTCGTAAACGCTGTCACCGAACAGGAAGCCTCGATCCAGGACTGAAATCCTGGCGTCGGCGAGCGGTAGAAACTCGCCGTTGAGGTAGACGTTGTGCCGGTTGTCCGCCATCATCCGGCGCTCACTCGAACCAGAGCAGCACGGCATCGGAAGCCTGCTGCCAGAGGCCGCCCTCCGCCACCTCCTGCAGCGCGATCAACGGTACCTCCAGTACCGTTTCCCCCTCCAGGGTGACCTTGACCAGTCCCAGTTGCTGGCCCTTGTTGATCGGCGCGGTAACCCTCGAATTAAGGGTCATCTCCGCCTTGAGTTTATTATACTGCTGTCGGGGGATGGTCACGTAAAGCTCGTCGGCTACGCCCACCGCCAGTTCTTCCTTTTCTCCTTTCCAGACCCGCACCTTATTCAGTACGTCACCCGCGCCGTAGAGGCGGTGGGTTTCAAAAAAACGGAAGCCGTAATTGAGCAATGACTGGCTCTCCTGGGCCCGGGCATTCTCACTGCCGGTTCCCATGACTACCGAGATCAGGCGCATATCATTGCGCTTGGCCGATGCCACCAGACAGAAACCCGCGCTTTCCGTATGGCCGGTCTTGACCCCGTCCACCGATTTGTCCCGCCACAACAGCTTGTTGCGGTTGTACTGTTTTATGTTGTTAAAGGTGAATTCCTTTATGGCGAACCAGGGGTAATAGTCCGGAAACTCCGTGATCAACGCCTGGCTGAGGACGGCCATATCCCGCGCCGTCGTGTAGTGGTTCTCGTGGGGGAGGCCGGTGGCGTTGACGAAGTTGGTGTTCGTCATCCCCAGGCGTCGGGCATGGCCGTTCAATATTTCGGCAAACACCTCTTCGCTGCCGGCGATGTGCTCCGCCAGGGCGACACTGGCGTCGTTTCCGGACTGAATGATCATTCCCTTCAGGAGTTGTTCCACGGTGATCTTCTTCCCCACCTCGATAAACATCCGTGAACCCGCCGTGCGCCACGCCTTCTCGCTGATCTGTACCTCGTCATCCAGGCTGAGGTTGCCGCTCTTAAGTTCCCGCAATACCGCGTAGGTGGTCATGATTTTGGTCAGGCTGGCGGGTTCCAGTCGTTGATCCGAGTTGTAGTCGGCCAGTACGCGGCCGCTGTGGAAATCCATGAGCAGATAACTGCTGGCCGCCACCTTGGGTGGGGCGGGGACGGGAAGGGCGGAGTGAACCGGCAACGAGAGACTGGCGAGCAGTAGCAAAATAGCGGTGGCAAAATATTTCATATTGATTAAAGCGGTTAAAAATGGGCTTCCTGTTAGATGTCGTCGGGGTAAATTATTTTAACGTGATTCAGCGGCCAATGGGCACTCTCACTCAATGACTACATGGGTGTCATAAATTCCCAGCCGGGCGAGCTGCGCATGCACCGAATCGGCCTGATCCACATTGGCAAGCGGGCCGACCTGGACACGGAAAACGGTTGCGCTGCCATTGTCCGCCTGTTGTATGCGAATGGTTCGACTCAGGGATCTGGTGAGACGCTGGCGCAGCCGGTTGGCGTTGTTGGGGTCGTTGAAGGCGCCCACCTGAATGAACAGGGCGGGTTCTCTCGCGTAATTGGTTGCGATCCGTCGGGGCGGTGCCGTCTGTTGATAAGGATCAAGCGCCTGGACCTCTACCAGCCCGGTCCCGTTGCCGAGGATACCGAGTTTGGCGGCCGCGGCGTAGGACAGGTCTATGATGCGGTTGTCGTGAAACGGTCCGCGATCGTTGACCTTTACCACGACGGATTGGCCGTTGCGCAGGTTGGTGACCCGTACATAGGAGGGGATGGGCAGTTCCCTGTGGGCCGCGGTCATGCCGTACATATTGTAGGTTTCGCCGCTGGAGGTGCGGCGACCGTGAAACTTGGTGCCGTACCAGGAGGCTATACCACGTTCCACATAGCCCTGGCTGTGGCTCATCACATAATAGCGGCGGCCGTTGACTACGTAGGATGAGGGATTGCCGTAACGGCTGCGCGGTTCCGCTTTGGGGACCGCGTCCCGTATGGAGTACACGTCGATGCCGCCGCGGGGGGCGCCGTCACCGTATTCCACCACGCTTCCGCAGGCGGAGAGGAAAAACGTGGCGGCCAGGATGCCGCCGCGTTTCAGGGAACGACAAAGGCGGCGTCGGTTGGCCGGAGTCAGGAGCGGCATGTCTTTCATTCTCCCGCGGTCCGGTTGAGGCGATCCTGCCGCAGGTTAAGTACTTCCCGGCTCAACTGGTATACGGCCATGGCATACAGGGCGCTGTGATTGTAGCGGGTGATCACATAGAAATTATGGAATCCGAGCCATAGTTCATCTTCATCACCGGCATCGAACTGCAACAGAGTGGTCTGGAGATCGGGGGACACGGACTCCTCTGTGGTCACATTCGCGTCGCGCAATTCTCGCACCGAAACATTGGGTTTCAGTTCGAAGTTGGCGTAGATCTCATAGTCCTTGCCGGTCGCCGTGGCCGGGACGGCAACAGGTCCGCCGGTTTCCCAGCCGTGTTGTTTGAAATAGTTTCCGACGCTGCCGATGGCGTCCGCGACGTTGTTCAGGTCCCTGACGCCGTCGCCGTCGAAATCCACGGCATAGTTGCGGTAGCTGCTGGGGATGAACTGCGGCATGCCGAGAGCGCCGGCGTAGGAACTCTTCATGGTGCTGCCGTCGAGCCCCTCCTCCCGTTGTAACAGCAGGAACTGTTCAAGCTGCTCACGAAAAAAGCTCGCTCGTTCGGGGTAACCGAACGCGAGGGTGGACAGGGCGTCGAGCACGTAATGGCTTCCGGTATTGTTCCCGTAGCGGGTCTCGACCCCGATAATGGCGACGATGATCTCCGGCGGTACGCCGTACTCCGCCTGGGCGCGTTCGAGAAGCGAGCTGTTATTTTGCCAGAAATCTGCGCCCATCTCGGTGCGGGCGCTGGTAACGAACAGCGGCCGGTACTGAAACCAGGGCTTGGCCTCATAGGGACGGCGAATGGCGTCGATAATGCTCTGACGGTAAGTGACCTTGGAGAACAGTGAGTCGAGCCACGATCGTTCAAAACTGTGTTCTTTTACCATTTCGTCCGCGAACTCCCGGAGCGCCTTGTCGAAATCGGCGGGAGCCGCCGAGGCCTGAGTCGCCGACAGGCAGAGAAGGAGCAGAACGGAGCCGACAAACGGCTGGAATAGGGATTTTTTCTTCATATAACTCTCGTACTCAGGTCGGCAACAGCCTGCGATGGGTGTGAATCGACATCAGCATACCGAAACCGGCCAAGGTGGTCACAACCGAAGTGCCGCCGTAGCTGATCAGCGGCAGCGGTGCACCCACCACCGGCAATATGCCGCTCACCATACCGCAATTGACAAACAGATAAAGAAAAAAGATCAGGGTAAGGGAGCCGGCGAGGAGTCGGCTGTAGGTGTCCTGCCCCTGGGTCGCGATGTACAGACAGCGCAGAATGATAAAAAGGTAGAGGGCGATCAGGATGATCGCTCCGCTGAAGCCGAACTCCTCCGTAATCACTGCAAAAATAAAATCGGTGGTGCGCTCGGGCAGGAACTCCAGTTGTGATTGAGTGCCGCTAAGCCAGCCCTTGCCGTAAAGCCCGCCGGAACCGATGGCGATCTTGGACTGAATAATATGATAACCGGTGTTCAGGGGGTCCCGCTCCGGATTGAGGAACGTGAGCACCCGTTCGCGCTGATAATCCCGCATGCCCCATTGCCACATGGCCCAGGCGACGAGCGGGGTGACGATTGCCAGGCCGCCGATAAAGCGCCAGCTGAGACCGGCGAGGAACAATACGAAAATTCCGGCGCTTGCCGCCAGCAGTGCGGTACCGAGGTCCGGCTGGATGGCGATCAACAGTGTTGGCAGCAGGATCATGAGACCGGCTATCAGCAGGTTCTGCCATTTCAGCGGCAGGGACTTTTCCGCCAGGTACCAGGCGATCATCATCGGGATCACCAGCTTGACCAGCTCCGACGGTTGGAATCGAAACAGCCCCAGGTGCAGCCAGCGTTGCGCCCCCTTGCCCACCTGGCCCCCGAAGATGACCGCCAGCAGCAGAAGGATAACGCCACCGAACAGCCAGGGGGACCAGCGCCGCAGCTGTACCGGCGAGACCTGCGCCAGTATCGTCATCACCATGAGGCCCACCGCGACCCGAATCGATTGGCTTTTTACCGTGGCCGGATCAGGGCCGCTGGCACTGTAGAGAAACATCAATCCCAATCCGCACAGGGTTATCAGCGAGATCAGCAGGGGCAGGTCCAGGTGCAGTCGAGCCAGAAGCCCCGGCGCCCTGCCGGGGGTGGTCTCTTCCAGATTCTCGGTTCTAAAACTGATCATTGATCCCCGTCCTTCAGGTATCGGTCCATGAGACGGCGTGCTATGGGAGCGGCCACCGAGCCGCCGTGCCCGCCGTTCTCCACTATGACCGCCACCGCGATGCGCGGTTCCTCCACCGGTGCAAATGCGATGAACAGGGCGTGGTCACGCATCTTTTTCGCCACCTTTTCCTCTTCATATTTTTCGTCCTGTTTCACGGAGAATACCTGTGCGGTACCGGTCTTGCCGGCGATCCGGTACTGTTTGTTGTGGATTCTGCGGGCGGTGCCCCGCGGATCCTCGATCACGTCCGCCATGGCCTCAATGACGTACTCCAGATTTTCCTCGTTGATCGGGGGAAGGGTGATCGGCGCCGGCGGAGAAGGGGGTTCTTTGTCGCCGGGGTTTGGGCTGCCGCTGCTTTTCGACAGCACTATCCGCGGTGTATAGCGGATACCGCGATCGGCGAGGGTGGCGGTGGCACTGGCCAGTTCCAGAGGTGTGGTCAGGAAATAGCCCTGGCCGATTCCCACAATCAGGGTCTCTCCGGCAAACCAGGATTCCCTTCGTGTCCGTTTCTTCCACTCCTGAGAAGGCAGCAGGCCGGGCAGGGTGCCTGAAATATCCACCCCGCTGCTCTCGCCGAAACCAAAACCGCTCAGGAACCCGTGAATGCGGTCGATTCCCAGTTTCAGGGAGAGGTCGTAAAAAAAGACGTCACAGGATTGTACGATGGCGCTGCGAAGATCCATCGAGCCGTGCCCCTCTTTCTTCCAGTCCCGGTATTTGTGGTCGTTTCCCGGCAGCTGGAAGTACCCGGGACAGAAGGTTTTCTGTCCCCTGTAGGTCGATCCGGCCTCCAGCCCGGCGAGGCCGATAAAGGGTTTGGCGGTGGAACCCGGGGGATAACGCCCCCGCAACGCGCGGTTGAACAGGGGCTTATCCTCGGATGCCTGAAGCGACCGGTATTTCTCCGGGGAGATCCCCTCCACGAACAGGTTAGGATCGAACCCGGGCTTGCTGACCAGTACCAGGATGGCGCCGTCCCGCGGATCAATAGCCACGACGGCGCCGTTGTTATCGTCCATGGCATCCACCGCCAGCTGCTGAAGATCCGCATCCAGGGATAGGTAGAGGTTTTTACCCGGTACCGGCGGGACGGATTCAAGCGTGCGGATGGGCCGCCCGACGACGTTGATCTCCACCCTGCGGTGCCCCACCTTCCCGTGCAGTTCCTCTTCGTAATATTTTTCCACGCCGGTCTTGCCGATGTGGCTGGTGCCGCTGTAGGCACTGGCGTCTATGCGTTGCAACTCCTGTTCGTTGATACGCCCCACATAGCCCAGCACATGGGCGGTATTTTCCGCCATCGGGTAGTCGCGCAGCAGCTTGGCCTGCAGCTCCACCCCGGGAAAGCGGTGGCGGTTGACCGCAAACCGCGCCACCTCTTCCGGTGTCAGGCGGACCCTGATGGGGATGCTTTCGAAACGGCGACGCTGCTTACGCAGGCGTTGGAAACGTTCGATGTCTTTTTCGCTGATGTCGATAATCGCCCCCAGGTCGGCCAGGGTCTGATCGATGTCGGCTATCCGTTCCTGGATGATTTCCAGGCTGTGTACCGGCAGGTTCTGCGCCAATATCACACCGTTTCGATCGTAGATCAGGCCGCGGGGCGGGGGTAAGGGTTCGACCTTGACCCGGTTGTCACGCGACAAGGTAGTGAAATGCTCGTGGTCCATGATCTGTAACTGGAACAGTCTCACCAGCAGCAGGAATACCAGCAGGAGCACCATTACCGCGGACAACAGGACGCGGGTGTTGAAAAGTCGGCTCTCCCGAAAGTGATCTTTGATGGTGATGCGGGCCATACGTGCAACCGTTTTTTCAGTGCACGTGAAAACGACGCCGCACGTCACGCAGGATGATGTAGAACCAGGGCCAGAGCAGGGTGCCGAAGAAGGGGGCGCTCCAGTAAGCCGGCGAAGGGAGGGGTTGTCCGGTGAACCCGATTATCCAGTAGATGAGGAACTGTTCCAGCAGAAGGATCAGGAGTATCGCCAGGGATTGTTGCCACAACGGGTATACCCGGATACGCCGATGCAGTTTGATAATGATGAAGGCGATGATGGAAAGGCCGAGAGCATGCAGACCCAGTAGAGACTCGGTCAGCAGGTCGACGATGGCGCCCAACAGCCAACCGCTGCCGACGCCCACCCGCTGAGGCAACGCCATAACCCAATAGATCAGCGTGAGGGTGTACCACTGGGGACGGAAAGGACGCGCCCATTCCGGCAGCGGGATCACCGTAAGCAACAGCGCCACGATCAGGGTGATCAGAATAACCAAAGTGCCGTGGCGTTTAACCGACGTCATGGTTGTTCCCTCTCCGCTTCCGCAGCATCGGTCTGTCCGGGCCCCGGAGTGGGTTTTACGGAGGTTTTGTCACTCCAGACCAGGAGTACTTCACGTATCCGGTCGAGTTTGGCCTTGGGACTCGCCTCTACCGATGCGAACGGCTGTCCCGGCTCATGGATCACAGAGGTGACTTCGGCCACCGGGTATCCGGCGGGGAAGCGCCCTCCCAATCCGGAGGTGACCAGCAGATCCCCGACCCGGATATCGGCATTGACCGGCAGATAGGGGATCTTGAGCAGACCGACGTCGCCGGTACCCATGGCGATGGCGCGCAGGCCGTTGCGGTTGACCTGGACCGGCAGCGAATGGCTGGCATCGGAGATCATCAGTACGGTGGCGGTGAACGGATTGACGTTGATAACCTGGCCGATAACAGCGTCCGCATCCACCACCGGCTGACCCTGGAAGACCCCGGAGTTCTGTCCTTTGTTGATCAGGACCTGTTGCTTGTAAGGATCGAGGTCAACCGCCACCAGTTCCGCGATGAGGACCCGGTCACCGACCTTGAACGAGGAGTCCAGGAGGTCACGCAGGCGCATGTTTTCCCGCTCCAGGGCATCAAGTTTCTGCAGCTTGACCCGTAGCAACAGGTTCTCCATCTCCAGCGTGCTGTTTCGTTCCTGCAGACCGGAGTAGGAGGAGAAGGTCTCCTCGGCCCAGTTGCTGGCCTTTAGGGGCAGATTGGCAACGAAGTGGAGGGGGTAGACGGCAACGGAAAAATAGGAGCGGACACTCTGCATGTAGTGCTGACTGTGGTCCGCCACCATCAGTGCGACGGAGGCCACCACTGCCAGCAACAGGCGAACGTTGGTCGATGCGCCTTTTGAGAAGATCTGTTTAATCGGTCAGGCCCTAGTCCAGACTGAAGAGATCCACTCCCATCTCGTCAATCAGTTCCAGGGCGCGTCCGCCGCCCCGCGCCACGCAGGTCAGAGGATCCTCGGCAACCAATACCGGCAATCCGGTCTCTTCAGCAAGCAATCGGTCGATATTGCGCAACAGGGCACCGCCGCCGGTCAGGACCAGCCCCCGTTCCGCCACATCGGCGGTCAGTTCCGGAGGGGTTTGTTCCAGCGCCGCCTTTACCGCGTCGACGATACCGGATATGGGTTCCTGCAGGGCTTCCAGGACCTCGTTGCTGTTGAGGGTGAAACTCTTGGGGATACCCTCCGCCAGATTGCGCCCCGTCACCTCCATCTCCATCACCTCATCACCGGGATAGGCGGAACCGATCTGCTTCTTGATTCGTTCCGCGGTGGTGTCACCGATCAGGGTGCCGTAGTTGCGGCGTACGAAATTGACGATGGCCTCATCAAACCGGTCGCCCCCGACGCGGGCGGAGTTGGCGTATACGATGCCGCTCAGGGAAATGATCGCCACTTCCGAGGTGCCGCCGCCGATATCCAGGACCATGGAACCGCGGGCCTCCTCAACCGGCAGGCCGGCACCGATGGCGGCCGCCATCGGTTCATCGATCAGAAACACCTCGCGGGCACCGGCACCGATGGCCGATTCCTTGATCGCCCGCCGTTCCACCTGGGTGGAGCCGCAGGGGACGCACACCAGCACCCGGGGGCTGGGGCGGATAAGGCGGGTTTCGTGCACCTTGCGGATGAAATGCTGCAGCATCTTCTCGGTGACGGTGAAGTCAGCGATCACCCCGTCCTTCATGGGACGGATAGCGGTGATGTTGGTGGGTGTCCGGCCCAGCATCTGCTTCGCCTCTTCCCCTACGGCGGCTACCGATCTGCCTCCGCCCTGGCCGCGGGAATCCTGGCGAATGGCCACAACCGAAGGTTCGTTCAGGACGATGCCCTGGCCGCGGCTGTAGATCAGAGTATTTGCGGTTCCCAGGTCGATGGAGAGGTCGTTGGAGAATAGTCCCCGGATACGTCGAAACATGATGTCAATTTAACTCGCGTGTTGGTGTATCTATCGGCAGCGGAGCGATTCGCCCCACGGTAAACTGACATAATCTAGCAACGGCGGAAGAGTTGAGCAAGGTACCGTCTCGGGGAGGGGGCCGCAGGTCACACTTTTCTCTCAGCAGAAAATGACCGAATATGGTAGCGTTAGCCCCTTTATTTAATCGGGATGGAGCATGTCCTTAGAAAAAACCGACGTGGAAAAAATTGCGCACCTGGCACGCCTGGCGGTCAGCGCCGGGGGGCTGGATGCCGTGGCCACCGATCTCTCCAGGATTCTTGGTCTGGTGGAGCAGATGAATGCGGTGGATACCGCCGGGGTGGTGCCCATGGCTCATCCTCTGCATATGGCGCAACGCCTGCGCGCTGACGAGGTCACGGAACCCGATCAGCGGGAGCTGTTCCAGTCCATCGCACCGGAGACCGAGGCCGGTCTGTACCTGGTTCCCAAGGTGATCGAATAAGATGCAGAAAAAGAGCATTCTCGAATTGGCTGCAGGCCTGCGCGGCGGCGAGTTCTCCAGCGAAGAGCTGACCCGTTATTATCTGGACAGGATCGACCGGCTGGATCCCGGGCTCAACAGTTACATCACGGTGACGTCGGAAGAGGCATTGCAGGCGGCGCGGGCGGCGGACGAACGGTTGCGCTCGGGAGAGGCAACCCCCCTGACCGGGATCCCCGTCGCCCAGAAGGATATCTTCTGCACCCTCGGGGTAAGGACCAGTTGCGGTTCCCGTATGCTGGACCGTTTTGTCGCCCCCTTCGATGCAACCGTAGTGGCCCGGTTCAAGGAGGCTGGGGCGGTGATACTGGGCAAGACCAATATGGACGAATTCGCCATGGGTTCCTCGAACGAGACCAGTTGGTACGGCCCGGTGCGCAATCCCTGGGATACCGACAGGGTCCCCGGCGGTTCCTCCGGCGGCTCGGCGGCCGCGGTGGCGGCGCGGCTCTGTGTCGCGGCTACCGGTACCGATACCGGCGGTTCCATCCGGCAGCCGGCGGCCCTGTGCGGCATCACCGGTCTGAAACCGACCTACGGCCGGGTTTCCCGTTTCGGTATGATCGCTTTCGCATCCTCTCTCGACCAGGGTGGTCCCATGGCCCGCAGCGCCGAGGACGTCGCGGCCCTGCTGCAGGTAATGGCGGGATTCGATCCCAAGGATTCCACCAGTGTGGACGAGCCGGTGCCGGACTATACGGCCTCTCTGAGTGACGACATCGCCGGGCTGAAGATCGGCCTGCCGAAGGAATATTTCGGCGAGGGGCTGGACCCGGGGGTGGGTAAGGCGGTGGAGACGGCCATCGAGGCGTACAGAAAACTGGGCGCCGAGGTGGTGGAGATCAGCCTGCCCAACACCAATTTGGCCATACCTACTTATTATGTGGTGGCGCCGGCGGAGTGCTCCTCCAACCTGGCCCGTTTCGACGGCGTACGTTACGGCCATCGCTGTGAGAATCCCAGGGATCTGGAGGATCTCTACAAACGCTCCCGCGGCGAGGGGTTCGGTGCCGAGGTAAAGCGGCGCATCCTGATCGGTACCTATGCCCTGTCCGCCGGCTACTATGACGCCTACTACCTCAAGGCGCAGCAGATCAGACACCTTATATCAGAGGATTTCAAAACGGCTTTTAAACAGGTGGATGTGATCATGGGGCCCACCTCGCCCACTACCGCCTTCGGCATCGGCGAGAAGACCGACGATCCGGTCACCATGTATCTGTCGGATATCTACACCATCGCGGTGAACCTGGCAGGGTTGCCGGGTATGTCCATTCCCGTGGAACCGGTGGACGGAAAACCGGTGGGGCTGCAGATCATCGGCAACTACTTCGATGAAGCCAGGCTGCTGAACGTCGCGCACCGTTATCAGCAAGAGACCGATTGGCACAAGCAGACGCCCGAGGGATATTCATAATTCGGTAAAATAACGCAAAGGACGCAAAGCCGCAGAGACGCAAAGGTTAGTATTTAACAAGCGGCTTTCTTTGCGTCTCCGCGAACTCTGCGTTTATTTTCGAACTATACATGAGCTGAATGTCGGATTCGGCCACGGTAATGGAATAGTGTGGCGCTAAATTTGGATAGAGAAAAACGTAATGCAATGGGAAACAGTAATCGGGCTTGAGATTCACGCCCAGTTGGCAACCAGATCGAAGATTTTCTCCGGCGCCTCCACCGCCTTCGGTGCCGAGCCCAACACCCAAGCCTGTAATATCGATCTCGGGTTGCCCGGGGTGTTGCCGGTGTTGAACGGCGACGTGGTGCGGATGGCGGTGAAGTTCGGTGTCGCCATCGACGCGGAACTGGGCAAGCGTTCCGTATTCGCGCGCAAGAATTATTTTTATCCGGATCTGCCCAAGGGCTACCAGATCAGCCAGTACGAGCTGCCCATTGTCGGCAAGGGCCATGTGGAGATCGTTCTGGACGACGGTTCCACCAAGATCGTCGGTGTAACCCGTGCCCACCTGGAAGAGGATGCGGGCAAATCCCTGCACGAGGATTTCCACGGCATGACCGGTATCGATCTGAATCGGGCGGGGACGCCGCTGCTGGAGATCGTTTCCGAACCGGATATGCGTTCCGCCAAGGAGGCGGTGGCCTATGCCCGCAAGATCCATCAGGTGGTGCGCTACCTCGGTATCTGCGACGGCAATATGCAGGAGGGCTCTTTTCGCGTGGACGCCAACGTGTCGGTTCGTCCCAAGGGGGAAGAGAAGTTCGGTACCCGCGCCGAGTTGAAGAACATCAACTCCTTCCGTTTTCTGGAGAAGGCCATCAACTTCGAAGTGGAGCGGCAGATCGACGTCATCGAAACCGGCGGCGAGGTGGTGCAGGAGACCCGCCTGTACGATGCCGCCAAGGACGAGACCCGCTCCATGCGCTCCAAGGAGGAGGCCAACGACTACCGCTACTTCCCGGATCCGGATCTGCTGCCGGTGGAGTTCGATGACGCCTTCGTCGCGGCGATCGCCGCGGACATGCCGGAACTGCCGGACGCCAAGCGTCATCGCTTTGCCGGGCAATACGGTCTGAGTGATCTGGACGCCTCAGCCCTGATTGCCAGTCGCGAGCTTGCCGACTACTTTGAACTGGCGGCGGCCGAGGCAGGGGACGCCAAACTGGCGGCCAACTGGATCATGGGGGATCTGTCGGCGGCGTTGAACCGCGACACCATGGATATCGGGGAATCACCCGTGAGCGCGGCCATGTTGGGCGGCCTGATCCGGCGTATCCGCGACAACACCATCTCCGGCAAGATAGCCAAGCAGGTGTTCGAGGCCATGTGGGCCGGCGAGGGAACGGCGGACGAAGTGATCGATGCCAAGGGGCTGAAGCAGATCACCGACAGCGGTGCCATCGAAAGAATCGTGGATGAGGTGATCGCGGGCAATCCCGAACAGGTGGAGAGTTACCGCACGGCGGACGAGGCGAAGCGGGGCAAGATGATCGGGTTCTTCGTCGGCCAGGTGATGAAGGCGAGCCAGGGCAAGGCCAATCCGCAGCAGGTCAATCAGCTGCTGAAACAGAAGCTTTCGTAAGCACAAAATCTACTTCCCCCGCTTGTGGGGGGAGGTAAACGGAGATTTCCTGCTGAGTACATAAAAAAAGCGGCCCGTCGGGCCGCTTTTTTTGCGTAAGGTAAAAGCAATTACCACAACATGCGTTTCAGGATGTCCCGCTCGCTGCCTTTTTCCTTCAGCCGGTGTTTAATGGCCCCGGCCATGTGCAGCAGCACCACAAACAGAATGGCGAAGCCGGTGATCTCGTGCATTTCGTGAACAAAGCCGCCGAATGACTTGCTCTCGCCGATGATGGCGGGCAGTTCAAACAGGCCGAAAAACTTGATGGGGTGTCCGCCGGCGTTGGACATCAGGTAACCGCTGACCGGCACCACGATCATCAGCACATAAAGCAGTTTCTTCAGGCCCTCCACCAGCAACCGTTCCTTGCCCTCGAATACCGCCGGCAGGGACGGGTTGGGGCTGATACGCAGCCAGACCAGGCGTATGGCGATCAGTACCAGGGCGATTACCCCGAAGGATTTATGCATGCCGTAGAAGAAGAAGGCATATTGCTTCTGGGCGTCGGTATCTCTCGGCAGGTCCGCCATATAGATACCCGCGGCGACCAGGGCCAGGATAACGACGGCCATGAGCCAGTGCATCACCTTGGAGAAGGTCCCGTATTCTGTAGCGCTGTTCTTGAACATAGTGGTGTTCTCTCGCAGATTGTTTTAGGTGTAGAGAATACAAAGGCCGAAGCGATCAACGACCGATAGTTGCTATTTTTTCACGAAGTATCTCTTCCGCCTGTAACAAACTGTAACAGCAGTTCCGGGCAGGTGGGAAATTATCGGCGTCGCGACGGGGTATCCGGCCGAGAGCGGGTTTCCGCCGTCGACCAGCGTTGCGGCGAGGCGCCTAGTTCAGGCGGTCACGCTTGGTTTTCTACGGTGACGAGGTTGCGGCCGTTGTGCTTGGATCGGTAGAGGGCCCGGTCAGCTCGGTCGATCAGGGTCAGGTAGTCCTCCTCCTCACGATAACAGACCACCCCCGCCGACAGGGTAACCCGGCCCAGGGGTTCGCGGGTGCCGGTGCGCACCAGGGTTGAACCGGCAAGGCCTTCACGGATGTTCTCCGCGAGCCGTTGCGCACCGACCAGCGGAGTGTCCGGCAGCAGCAGCGCGAACTCTTCGCCGCCGTAGCGGCAGGCGGTGTCCTTCCCCTTGATGTTCCTGCGCAGCAGATCCCCGATATAGCGAATTACGTTGTCACCCACGATGTGGCCGTAGGTGTCGTTGATGCGCTTGAAGAAATCGATGTCGAACATCACCAGGCAGAACGCCTTGCCGCCCTCGGCGAATTCCCGGATGGTTCGTTCCAGGGCGGACATAAAGGTGGAACGGTTGGCCAGCCCGGTAAGGGAATCGAGGGTGGCCTGGCGTCGCACCTCTTCCAGCTCTTTCTGCAGTGTCTTGATTTCCGCGCACTTGTCCTCGAAGCTGCGCCGCATCATCTCCGCCGTGGAGTGCATCTCCCGGGTCTCCTTCAGCACGCTGTTCAAGAGGGCGCTGAAGGACTGTATTGAAGGCTCCTGTTGGCACGCCTCGGTGAATTTCTCCAGCGATTTTCCGAACTGTTTGGCGTGGTCTTCGGTGGAAGAGAGTGAGTCGCCGGTCTCCACGACGATCTGTTCCACTTCCTGGCGGATGTGCAACAGGTGGGAGATATCGCACTCGGAGGAATATTCGGCGTACAGGCTCTCGTTGATCTCCGGGGTGAAGTGCGCATGCCGGCGCATCATATCGTCGATCTGCGCCGACAGGGCGGGATTGTCTCCGGCGACATACTGATACCAGACGGTGTAATTATGCGGTGTGGCCGGGACTCCGTGCTGCGTCATCAACGGCAGAACCAGCCGTATCAGCTCCGCGTTCCGCTCCAGGTCCGTTTCATGATTTTTCTGATAAGACACCTCGGTCTCCCTTTGACCAATTGCTTTTTCCCCCGGGGAAAACCCCTTTCCCCGGGATTTTTGTTGAATTGCCAGAGGGTATCGGTAGGAATATTTAGGAACTTTAATCTTTTTCCTAATAAATTCGGAGGGTTGTCGGCAAAAGTTGATCAGGTTCCCAATTTTTTTGCCCGTGCCACGGTGTAGGTTTTGCCCTGTTTGAGCTTTTCGTAGTTGCCGAAGACCTCCTGAAACGCCTTGGCGATGAACTTGCGCAGTCCGGAGATGGTGACCACATAGATGCTGCCGCCGGGATTGAGGCGAGCGAGGGCGTCGTGGAAATAGAGGTAATAGAGCTCTTTTCCGGTCTTGGCCGGCAGGTTGGAGACGATCAGGTCGAAGCGTCGGTCGCCGATCTGATCGAAACCGTTACTGAGAAATATCTCCGTGTTGCGGATGCCGTTCAGTTCGGCGTTTTTGCGGCTGTACTCCACCGCGACGAAATCCTTGTCCACCAGCACGCTGGTTCCTTCGGGCGCTAGTTTTGCCAGAGTCAGACCGAGGGGGCCGTAGCCGCAGCCCAGGTCCAGGGTGTCGTCATCGGACTTTACCTCCAGGTGATCCAGCAGCAGGCGGCTGCCTTCATCGATGCCCTTGGGAGAAAACAGACCCCAGGTGGTGTGGAAGGAGAGGTATTGGCCGCGCAGGGTATCGCTGAACACGATATCCCGGCGCAGTTTGTCTAAAAAGGCCTGAGTATCTTTGTTGAGTTTTTCTGATGCCATGTTTGTTTGAGCAGCGGCGATTAGCGATTACGGAGCCGCACGGCGATCCACCGTCCGATGAGGCCGATAAGCCCTGCTGCCGTTCCTAGGGTGAGTTGGAAAAACGGCCACGTCCCCTGCAGCAGCTCTTTTTCAACACCGTAATACTCCGTGTACAGGTTAAAAATCAGAACCAGTGTCCATGGAAGAACTACAGACGCAATCAATGCCGGTTTCTTTGGTAACATCAGTCCGCAAGCCGCACCAACCAGTAAGGGGCCAATGAACACTAACATCCATACCATTTTCCGGGGTTCCTGTGGTATCCAAGCCGTATTGCGTGAGGCGCCTATAGGGAAGTACGCCGCACCTTTGCATTTCTGCTATACATTCGGCGTTTAAGAATCTCCGCAGACCGGGCAGTTCGGGTCCGGCAGGAGTTTCAGCGTCCGCCATTCCATCCGCAGGGCGTCCAGCAGCAGCAACCGGCCGCTCAGGGGTTCTCCCGCGCCGGTCAGGACCTTGATCGCCTCCGTCGCCTGAATGCTTCCGATGATGCCCGCCACCGGCGCCAGTATGCCGTTTTCCGCGCAGCTCTCGTCCATCCGGCCCTGGTTGTTGTAGAGGCAACGGTAGCAGGGTCCGCCGGGCTGGTTGCGGAAGACCGAGACCTGTCCCTCCAGGCGGATGGCGGCGCCGGAAACCAGGGGGATTCCGTTGGCCACACACGCACTGTTGAGGGCAAAGCGGGTGTCGAAGTTGTCACTGGCATCAATAACCAGGTCGGCTTTTTTTACCTGGGTTGCGAGTTCCGCCTCGTTCAGACGCTTTGCCACCGTCTCCACGCGGCACTCGGGATTTAGTGCCAGGAGCGTCTCTTTCGCCGAATCCACCTTGCGCATACCGATGCGTTCGGAGGTGTGGATGATCTGCCGCTGCAGGTTGCTCAGCTCCACCTGGTCAAAATCCACCAGCACCAGGGTTCCCACGCCGGCAGCCGCAAGATACATGGCCGCAGGCGAACCGAGGCCGCCGACGCCGACCATCAGCACTCGCGAAGAGCGCAGCTGTTCCTGCCCCTCGATACCGATGTCGGGTAGCATTATCTGGCGGCTGTAGCGAAGGAGCTGTTCGTCTTCCATAGGTTTAGCGGTTGAACGACCGGTCGATGCCCCCGGCATCCTAACCCAAAGCCATAGCGAGAGAAACCGGTGGGTTTTATCTTCTTCCCTGATTTAACGGTGTTTCTCTGTGGTTGACATTTTCTCCCTGCGGTCTAATTCTTATGGATATTCAATAGAAAAAAGCAGAAGCATAAAAAATCAGGCGAGAACGCCCCGTCCCCGAACAAAAAATGCTTACATGGACCCAGCCTTGTGTTGCAAAGGATTTAAGAGATGGAGAAAAGGTCACGACTGCACACTTACATACGGCCTGTAATTGGCGTGTTGTATTCGCCTGGCCCTGATGGAAACCGCACTCTTGCTCCTCATCTGTT
>JBNKCX010000039.1:0-14462 GCA_050287965.1 Sedimenticolaceae bacterium | reverse complement strand
ATAAATGATTTCGTCCGGTGCCTCCGGGCGGGTCCAGCCGCTGGCGGATTCCGCCACATGGATGATGTGCAGGCCGTGTTCCGGCCGGTCGCCGAACCAGGGGAGAATCGCCTTGACGGCCTGCGATAACGGCCAGGCATGGTCATTCAGGAGGGTTCTGCATTCGATCCTGAATACCAGATCCACCATGTCGTCGGGCACGGTGAATATGTCTTCTTCCTGGTCTTCTTGCCAATACATAATCAGATCCGAAGGGTGCTCATTTTACTGGGGTATAAGCCGCGAATAACGCCTATCACCGCAAAGTATCGCAAATGGCGTTACTGAAATTCGGGGTGGATTCGCGGTAGTTTGCGTTCATTTGCGGCCAAATCTCGAGAGTGTCGTTCCAAGGATCCCGGAGGTTACCTCTCCGGGATCAGGGCCCGGAGTTCGTCTCGGTCGTACCACCAGTCATGGTCGGTGATGATGTCCAGCACCTTGGCCAGGCGGGGCAGAAACTTGGAGGGGTCCCTCAGCTCCATTCGTTCCACCCAGAAATCGAATATCTCCTGATCCTCCACCTGGCTGTGTCGCCGGGCCACCTGGGCCAGGAGCTGGCCGGTGAAGAACCGCAGGTCCTCCCGTTGTTGTCCCTCGGCGCGCATGTCTACCACATAGGCGGCGGTAGCGGCGGCTACCGCGGCGCCGTCGGAGTTGTCCGGAGTTTCGTCCACCAGGTGCTGCAGCATCGCCACGGAGAGTTCGGGATCGATGGGGAACGTGACCCCCAGCCAGATACCGTGGGCCAGCGCCTTGATGGAGTCCTTTTGGTCCGCCTGGTAGAGGACGTCGTAGGCCTCCACCGCCTGGGTCCACAGCTCCTTCGGCAGGGCGAGATCCAGGGCCTGTCGGCCTTTTTCCCATGCCTCGTATTTACGCTCCAGGTCCAGCAGCAGGTAACTGCTGTCCAGGATCAGTTTCAGCCGTTGTTCCAGGGGGGCGTCGGCGGAAAGTGCGTCCAGCTCCCGCGTCAAGCGATCCAGCTGCACTTCCAGGGACTGTTTCGACGGGACGGCATCCTCGCCGGTCTCCACATCACCCAGAAAAAACTCGTTTTTTTTCAGGTACTTCATTAGATAAGGACTTCTGTTCAGGTAAACGCCGCTTCCAGCCGGTCTTCCCAATCCTCCGGTGTATCCGGATACTGGGGTTTGACGTCGATTTTGAAAAACATCTCGCCCTTGGAACGTTCCCTCACAACCGCGAGCAGTTGCTCGAAGGTTTCCAGTTCGGGACTCTGTATCAAGACTTCACTTAGATACAACATCTGATTCGTTACCCCATGATGGCAATGATAAGGCCGGCTGCGCCCGCTATTCCGCTGACAGGTCCCTGACAGGCGCGACCTGCACCGCGCGAGACCTGAAGGATTGAACCTCATCCCCTTTCTGCAGGCAAGGGCCTGTTTCCGCTATATGGGCATGGTCAGTGGAAAAATAAAGGGTACCGGCGTGGGCTCCAAAGAGGTAGATACCCACAGAAAGCGGATGGTTTGGTTCCCGGTCAGACCTTATATATTGTCGGCGCCTGGGATAGCGGGGGGTGTATATCCCATTTGGGATATAAAGGGGATAGGTATGCCCCCCATCAGGAGGATATTTTCCCGTGCCGGGAATCCCTAGAATTTCCCGCCATTGTAGGACTGAAAGGTCCGTTACGAGGTTTTAAATTGCATGGGTTCGCGGCAACCGCGCGATCCTTCGAATCGAAGGACGGCGGAGGACGCGCTAACCATCAACACTTGAGGAGAAATGTAATGGCGAAACCGCTGCACAATACCCCGATGCTGGATGAGCTTGAGAACGGTCCATGGCCCAGCTTTGTGACCGGCATCAAGCGTCTCGCTAAGGAAAAAGACATGATGGTTGACCTGCTGGGTCAGCTGGAAACTTCCTACGAGACCCGCAAGGGCTACTGGAAGGGCGGCACCGTGGGTGTTATCGGTTACGGCGGCGGCGTTATCCCGCGTTTCACCGAGCTGAAGAACACGGACGGTACCCCGAAGTTTCCGGCGTGCGCCGAGTTCCATACCCTCCGTATCATGCCGCCTCCCGGGATGCATTACGACACCAATACCCTGCGCAAGCTTTGCGATATCTGGGAGAAGCACGGTTCCGGTCTTATCGCCCTGCACGGCCAGTCCGGTGACATCATGTTCCAGGGCTGCGCCACCGAGAAGGTACAGGAAGCCTTCGACGAGATAAACGAAATGGGCTTTGACATGGGCGGCGCCGGTCCGGCTGTGCGTACCGGTATGTCCTGTGTGGGTGCCGCCCGCTGCGAGCACTCCTGCTTCGACGAAGGTCGCACCATGCGCATGCTGGTGAACAACGTGCTGGACGACATGCACCGTCCGGCCCTGCCGTACAAATTCAAGTACAAGGTCTCCGGTTGCGGTAACGACTGCGTCAACTCCATTCAGCGCTCCGACCTCTCCGTCATCGGCACCTGGCGTGACGATATGAAGGTGGATCAGGCCGAAGTGAAAAACTTCGTGAGTGAAAAAGGCCGCCAGTATGTGATCGACAACGTCATCACCCGCTGCCCGACCCAGGCCCTGACCCTGACCGACGGTGACGAGCTGGAAGTTGACAACAGCAACTGCGTGCGCTGCATGCACTGCATCAACGTCATGACCAAGGCCCTCTCTCCGGGCGACGACAAGGGTATCACCCTGCTCTGCGGTGGTAAGCGTACCCTGAAGATCGGCGACCTCATGGGCACCGTGATCGTTCCCTTCATGAAGCTGGAAAGCGACGACGATTTCGAGGCCCTGCGCGAGCTGGCCACCGAGATCATCGAGTTCTTCGCCGATAACGCCCTGGAACACGAGCGTACCGGCGAGATGATCGAGCGTATCGGTCTGGCCAATTTCCTGGAAGGTATCGGCCTGGAGATCGATCCTAACATGATCAACCGTCCGCGCATGAACCCCTACGTCCGTATGGACGGCTGGGACGACGAAGTCGCCAAATGGAATGAGCGTCACGGTTAATTAATACGCCGCTTACCGGTATGAAACCGGTTGGTGATTGGGGCGGACCCGGACGGCAAGTCCGGAAAAGCCCTGAAACGAATCAGATATAGAGATTTTTGGAGGAATAAAATGGCCGAACCTCGTATGCCTATTGAAAGTGGCGTCCCGGAGATGGATCCGTACCTGCATCCGGTACTGAAGAAGAACTATGGTGCCTGGGCCTATCACGACCGTCCGCGTCCGGGCGTACTGCATCACGTCGCCAAGAGCGGTGACGAAGTGTGGACCGTACGTGCCGGTACTCCCCGGCAGATGGACGTCACCATGATCCGTGAGCTGATGGATATCGCCGACGAACGGGCCGAAGGGTATGTCCGCTTCACCGCCCGTTCCAACATCGAGTTCATGGTTAGCGAAGAGTCCAAGGTCCAGCCGCTGATCGACATGCTGACCGAAAAGGGTTACCCCATCGGTGGTACCGGTCCTTCCGTTTCCATGATTGCCCACACCCAGGGCTGGCTGCACTGCGACATCCCGGGTACCGACGCCTCCGGCGCCGTGAAGGCTCTGATGGACGAGCTGATCGGGGAGTTCCAGAACGAGAACATGCCGAACCGCGTGAAGATGACCACCTCCTGCTGCCAGATCAACTGCGGCGGCCAGGGCGACATCGCCATCAACGTTCAGCACACCAAGCCGCCCAAGATCGACCACAATCTGGTGGGCAACGTCTGTGAGCGTCCCTCCGTCGTGGCCCGCTGTCCGGTAGCGGCTATCCGCCCGGCCATGGTCAACGGCAAGCCGTCCCTGGAAGTGGATGAGAAGAAGTGCGTCTGTTGTGGCGCCTGTTTCCCGCCTTGTCCGCCGATGCAGATCAACGATCCGGTTCACTCCAACTTCGCGATCTGGGTAGGTGGCAAGAGCTCCAACGCCCGCAGCAAGCCCACTTTCCACAAGCTGGTCGCATCTAATGTGCCGAACAACCCGCCGCGCTGGCCGGAAGTCGCCGACATCGTCAAGAGGATCCTGAATGCCTACAAGGAAGACGCCAAGGATTGGGAGCGTATCGGCGAGTGGGCCGAGCGCATCGGTTGGGGCCGCTTCTTCGAGAAGACCGGCCTGCCGTTCACCAAGTATCACATGGATGATTGGCACGGCGGTCGTGTGAATCTGAACGCTTCTAACCACATTCGCTTCTGATTGCGAAGCCCATTACTCCCGAAAACAAAGGATCGCAAATGAAGTTTTCGATTCAAATAAATGAAGGGCCTTACCAGCATCAGGCGGTGGACTCGGCGTACCAGTTCACCAAGGCCGCCCTGGAGAAGGGACACGAAATCTTCCGTGTTTTCTTCTACCACGACGGCGTTGCTAACAGCACCCGTCTGACCACGCCGCCGCAGGATGACCGGCATATCGTCAACCGTTGGGCCGATCTTGCGGAGCAGCACGAGCTGGATCTGGTGGTCTGTGTCGCGGCCGCCCAGCGGCGCGGTATCGTGGATGACGGTGAGGCTGAACGTAACGGTAAAGATGCCACCAACATCCATCCCAAGTTCCGCATTTCCGGTCTGGGGCAGTTGATCGAGGCTGCCGTCCAGTCGGATCGGCTGGTCGTGTTCGGCGATTGAGTACGGAGGTTGAATCATGTCTGAAGATATTAAGAAGTTCATGTACCTCAATCGTCGTGCACCCTATGGCACTATCTACGCCTGGGAATCGCTCGAGGTTGTACTGATCGGCGCCGCTTTCGATCAGGACGTCAGTCTGGCGTTCCTGGACGACGGTGTGTATCAGTTGGTTAAGGGTCAGGATACAAAGGAAGTTGAGATGAAGAACTTCTCACCGACCTACTCGGCCCTTGGTGACTACGATGTCACCAAGATCTATGTCGAGAAGGAGTCGCTGGAGGAGCGCGGCCTGACGCTGGAGGATCTGACACACCTCACTTATGAGGACGAGGACGACGACTGGGCGGAGAAGGACTCCATTCGACTGGTCAGCCGGGCGGAACTGGCTGATCTGATGGACGACCAGGACGTCCTTTTCAGTTTCTGATACGGAGTGATAGGAATGAGCACGTTACATACTGTAAATAAATCACCCTTTGAGAAAAGCTCCGTAGCAAGCTGTGTGTCCTACGTAAAAGAGGGGAGCGCCATCCTTTTCTATGAGGACGCGGTTTATGCCGCAATGAGCGGAACCGCGATCGAGGAGAAGGTGAAGTCCGTAGCAGGCGTAAAACTCTATGTTTTAGGCCCGGACATGAAGGCACGGGGCGTATCGGCTGACAGGTTGATCGACGGCGTCGAAGTGGTAGACTACGCCGGTTTTGTTGAACTTGCCGCCGAGCACGACAAGGTTCAGGCCTGGGTTTAATCCGCCCCGGTCCTTGAAAAGTTACTAACCTAGGAGAAATTAAATGGCTACTATCGATGTAGAAGGCAAGGCCCTTGAGGTCGATGAAGAGGGCTTCCTGGTAAACCTGGACGACTGGTTTCCGGCTGTTGCTAATGTGATGGCAGCCCAGGACGATCTGGAACTGAATGACGAGCACTGGGAAATCATCAATTTCCTGCGTGAGTATTACGAAGAATACCAGATCGCTCCCGCCGTACGTGTTCTGACCAAGGCCGTTGGCAAGAAACTGGGCAAGGATAAGGGCAATAGCAAGTATCTGTACGCGCTGTTCCCCTACGGTCCGGGCAAGCAGGCCTGTCGTTTCGCCGGTCTGCCGAAACCGACCGGTTGTATCTAAGCTGTATCGAGCGGCCGGGAGGGGATTTCCTCTCCCGGCCTGTTTAATCTGGATCCTGTGCCGGAAGGCACGCATATAAGTACAAGGCTTAATTAGAAAGCCGGCAAGAAAATACGGGGATCAGATCTGGATTCCAGCCACCGTTTTTTGTAGGGGCCGTCCTTTCTAAGCCTTGCACCCGGTGCGTCCATAAGGCGCAGGTTCGGAATTTCTTCCGACAGAGGACTGCAGGAAAATGTCTATTTTCTTCGGCTTGCTGTTCATTGTGGCGACCTTGGTGTTGGTCATTTTTACGGCCATCAAAATTATCCAGTATGCCAGAACGCCCGCTCCCCTAAAGATCGCCACCACTCCGGCGCCGGTAACCAAAACCGGCGTGGTCATGCGTATGTTTCGGGAGGTGGTATTTTTCGAGAGCCTTTTTAAAAGCACCAAGTGGACCTGGCTTTTTTCCTGGGCCTTCCATATGGGTCTGGCATTGGTGTTGCTGCGCCATCTGCGTTATTTCGTGGATCCGTCCTGGGTTCCCGGGGTTGTCTGGCTGCTGATTGAACTGGTGCAGCCGTTCGGCAAGTATGCCGGCTTCGCCATGGCGCTTGGTTTGGGCGGACTCTTCCTGCGGCGCATCCTGGTCGATCGCGTGCGTTACATCTCTGCACCCTCCGATTACCTGATGCTGATCCTGCTGATGCTGATCGGTTCCAGCGGTCTGACAATGAGCTTCGTTGCCCATACCGATATCGTTGCGGTCAAGCAGTTCTTCACCTTAGCTGGTGGTTCGCTGCCGGCCGACCCTCTGCTCATGGTGCATCTGCTGCTGGTGGCGGTGCTGATGATTATCTTTCCTTTCAGCAAGTTGTTGCACGTGCCGGGGATATTTTTCAGCCCGACCCGCAACCAGGTGGATAATCCGCGCGAACAGCGCCATATCGCTCCCTGGGCGAAGGCGTTGGAAGAACAAGAGCAGAGTTAACCTTTACCGAGCCTACGGGGGCACTACATGGCTAAGGCAGAATTTGAGGTTCCGGAGTTAAAAGAGTTCGTAGACGTTCCGGCGGTTCAGGAAGGTACTATGGCTCATTGCAAGTCATATCCGGTTACCAATCCTGAACACAACACCGATCTGGGGTTCCCCGGCGAACTGGTGGAGGATTGGCATGAGAAGGCGCTGGAGAAGCTGGATGATCTGCGCAGCCGCTATCGCTCGTTGCAGGTCTATCTCGACGCCTGCGTAAAGTGCGGTTCCTGCACGGACAAGTGTCACTACTTCCTGAGCACCGGCGATCCCAAGAACATGCCGGTGGGCCGACAGGACCTGCTGCGCAAGGTTTATCGCCGCTACTTCACCCTGGCCGGGAAATATTTCCCCAAGCTGGTGGGCGCTGAAGATCTGACCCGGGAAACCCTGGACGAGTGGTACAACTACTACCATCAATGTTCCCAGTGCCGCCGCTGCTCGGTGTTCTGTCCCTACGGGATCGATACCGCCGAGATTTCCATGGCGGCCCGTGAGATCCTGGACAGCATCGGTTACGGCCAGAAGTACTGTAACGAGATCATCGCCAAGGTCCATAAGATCGGAAACAACCTCGGGCTTCCCGGTCCCGCTATCGCGGATACCCTGGAAGGACTGGAAGAAGATATGATGGACGACTTCGGCGTGGAGGTGAAATTCCCGTTGGATGTCAAAGGTGTCGAGGTGCTGCTGGTCACCCCCTCCGCCGACTTCTTCGTCGAGCCCCATGTGGACGGCCTGATCGGCTACGGCAAGGTGTTTCATGAGGCCGGCATCAGCTGGACCATGAGCACCACCGCCTCTGAGGCCGGCAACTTCGGTATGTTCATCGGTTCCTACGAGAACATGCGCCGGGTGGCCATGCGGGTGCGCAAGGCGGCCCTGGAACTGGGCGTCAAGCGCATCGTGTTCGGCGAATGCGGCCATGCCTGGCGTGTGGCCTACGCCTTCCTGAACACTTTGGCCGGCCCCTTCGACTTCCTCGATCCCAACTATCCGGTGCCGCAGCACATCTGCGAGTTCACCCACGAGCTGATCAAGGAAGGCAGGCTCAATATCGACAAGTCCCAGAACGACGATATGGTGGTCACCTTCCACGACTCCTGTAACGTGGCCCGCGCCACACGCATGGGTGATAAGCCGGGCGGCCAGTTCACCGTCCCGCGCGAGGTGATCAAGGCGGTCTGTAACAACTATGTGGATATGGACCATAACACCATCGGCGAGAAAACCTTCTGCTGTGGTGGTGGCGGCGGTCTGTTGACCGACGATCTGATGGAGGTCCGCGTCAAGGGCGCCCTGCCGAGGATGACCGCGCTGCAGAACGCCATGAATGAGCAAGGGGTCACCCACATGGCGGCCATCTGTGCCATCTGTAAGAGCCAGTTCACCAAGGTGCTGCCTTACTACGGTATGGAGATGGACCAGATCGTCAGCGTTCACCAGCTGGTCAGCAACGCCATTGTTCTCACCGGTCAGAAGACCGAGGACGACGAGGACGAGGCGGATGCCGACGAGCAGGAAAACGAAGAATAAATCTCTCCATTCAATCAGGAGCAGAGACGTAATGCGTAGAACAATCGGAATCAAGCAATTTGCAGCGTTGCTGTTGAGCGCGGCCGCCCTGGCCCTCTCCGCGGCTACCGTGGCTGAGGTTACCCCGGGGTCCAAGGCGGCTGAGACGGAGGCTTGCGTGGCCCCGACCGACGATATGCGGCGGAACCACATGGAGTACCTCAAGCACGAGCGTGTCGAAGTGGTGCGGGAAGGCGCCCGGGACACCAAGTACAGTATTGCGGAATGCGTGAATTGTCATGGGGCGCACGATGAACAGGGTCGGTCGATCCCGGTCAACGGGGAAGGGCAGTTCTGTGATTCCTGCCACAGCTACGCGGCGGTCAACATTACCTGCTTCCAGTGTCACCGCAAGGTACCGGAGGAGAAGTGATCATGAGCGACCGTAAAGACCAGACCGATATGAATCGCCGTGAATTTCTCGGCAAGACCGCGCTCGCTGCATCCGCCGCGGCAGTGGCCCCAGGTGTGTTTCTCACCGTGGCCAATGCCAGGGCGGAAGGAGAGGGCGCTTCGGCGGAGAACCGTTGGGGTATGCTGATCGACACTAACCGCTGTGCCGACGGCTGCAGCGCCTGCGTCTCCGCCTGCGACAAGGAGAACGGCATAGATCTGCTGCAGAAGCCGGAAGGCCAGTCCGAAGAAATGTGGGCACAGCAGAAGCCGCGCTGGATCCGCAAGGTGGTGCTGAAGGACAAGCAGACCGGCGTCATGACCAATCTGCCCATGATGTGTCAGCACTGCGAACATCCGCCCTGCGTGGATGTCTGTCCTACCGGCGCCTCTTTCAAGCGCGCGGACGGTATCGTCATGGTGGACCGGCATATCTGCATCGGCTGCCGCTACTGCATGATGGCCTGCCCTTACAAGGCCCGCTCCTTCATCCATGAGGATATCGTAGAGCAGGTGGTTAAGGCCCCGCGCGGCAAGGGTTGTGTCGAGGCCTGCAATCTGTGCGTCAACCGGATCGATGCCGGGGAAGGCAACACCGCCTGTGCCGAGGCCTGCGCCGCGGAAGGGCATCGGGCCATCCTGTTCGGTGATCTGAAGGATCCCAACAGTGAGATCGCCCGCAGGCTCAAGGCGGTAAGCAGCCGCCAGATCCGCGCCGACCTGGAACTGAATACCGGTGTCCGGTATACCAATATCTAAGGGGAGTCAGTCGATGGAAAAAGTAAGCTATCGCGAATTGTCGCTGGAATCTCCCCGCTACTGGGGTACTTTGGTGTTATTGGGTATCCTCACCTGTGTCGCCCTGGCCGCCGCCTTCTTTATGGAGCATCACGGTCACTGGGTTACCGGGATGAGCAACCAGATCGTATGGGGCATGCCCCATGTGTTTGCCATCTTCCTGATCGTCGCCGCCTCCGGAGCGCTCAATGTGGCCTCCATCGGTACCGTCTTCGGCAAGCCCATGTACAAGCCGCTGGGACGTTTCTCCGGCATGCTGGCGATCGCCCTGCTGGCCGGCGGATTGGCGGTGCTGGTGCTGGACCTGGGCCGTCCCGATCGTCTGATCGTGGCCATGACCAAGTACAACTTCAAGTCGATCTTCGCCTGGAATATCTACCTGTATACCGGCTTTTTCGTGATCGTCGGTTTTTATCTCTGGTCCATGATGGATCGCACGGCGAACCGCTTCTACAAACCCCTTGGCGTAACCGCGTTTATATGGCGTCTTATCCTTACCACCGGTACCGGTTCCATCTTCGGTTTCCTGGTGGCGCGCGAGGCCTACGACGCGGCGATCCTGGCGCCGATGTTCATCATCAACTCCTTCGCCTACGGCCTGGCCTGCTTTATCCTGGTGCTGATGGCGGTTTACTGGTGGAGCGGCAAGAGTGTCGGTCAAAACCTGTTGACGGTGATGAAACGGTTGTTGGGGGTGTTCGTGGGTGCGGTGCTCTACTTCGCCGTGATCTATCACCTGGCCAACCTCTACGTCACCCAGCACCACGGGGTGGAGGCCTTTATTCTGCTCAACGGCGGCATCTACACCCAGCTGTTCTGGATCGGTCAGATACTGATCGGCGGCATCATCCCGCTGTTCCTGATCTATTCACCGGCATTCAACGGTTCCCGCTTCGCCATCATCGCGGCACCGCTGCTGGTGATCATCGGCGGGCTCTGTCAGGTCTATGTGACCGTCATCGGCGGCCAGGCCTATCCCATGACCATCTTCCCCGGTAAGGAAGTGGTGGAGAGCGGCTTTTTCGACGGCATGGTCAACAGCTACTCCCCCACCCTGGCGGAGACCCTGCTGGGCCTGGGCGGGATAGTGATCACCCTGATCATGATGGCGGTAACTTCCCGTATGCTGCCGCTGCTGCCGGAACGCCTGGAGGATCCGGAAGAGGCGTAAGACTGCCGAAACCACGGCGGTTTTCCTGAACAGATCCACTGCCGGCTCCGCCGGCAGTGGATTTTTTCGTTACGGAGTGCCTTAATCCTGAAAATTCACCACGGAGAACACAGAGGTCACGGAGATTTGAAATGTTTGAGCCTGGAAACGTCAGCACATTGCCGGTTTTTCAAAAGGTATAGGTGATCGATAATGGGTCAAGCAGGTGCCCCCTCTGTGTTCTCTGTGTCCTCTGTGGTAAAAATGAACTAAATGTCCTATTTCTATCTCTCCGCCGCTCATAAATCCTCCGGTAAGACTACGGTCTCCATCGGTCTCTGTGCGGCGTTGCGGGAACAGGGCAGGACCGTGCAGCCCTTCAAGAAAGGGCCTGACTATATCGATCCCCTGTGGCTCTCCAGTGCGGCGGGCCGTGCCTGTATCAATCTCGACTTCAATACCATGGGTCATGCGGAAATCCGGCAGATGTTCGCCCGTTATATGGAGGGAGCCGATATCGGCATCGTCGAGGGCAACAAGGGCCTCTACGACGGCGTGGCGCTGGACGGCAGTAACAGTAATGCCGCCCTGGCCGGGCTGTTGCGGGCGCCGGTAATCCTGGTGATCGATGCCCAGGGGATCACCCGCGGTATCGCGCCCCTGCTTCTGGGATACCAGGCGTTTGCCGAGGATATTGAGATCGCCGGTGTTATCCTGAACCGGGTCGCCGGGGACCGTCACGAAGGAAAGCTGCGGGCGGTGGTGGAGCACTACACCGATATTCCCGTGCTGGGTGCGGTGCGCAACGACCGGGAGCTGGTGATCGAGGAGCGTCATCTGGGGCTTGTCCCCAGTAACGAGGCGGGTGAGGCTCGCGATCAGATCGAGCGGCTCGGGCGCGCCGTCGCCGAGCAGGTGGATCTGGAGAGGATTATTCAGATCGCCGCCAGGGCGCCGAAGTTACCCCGGGTTGCCACTCCGGAGTTGAAGCGGGATACAACCCCGGTGGTACGCATCGGATATCCCAGGGACCGGGCCTTCGGATTCTATTACCCGGATGACCTGCAGGCCCTGGAGGCGGAGGGGGCGGAACTGGTGCCGTTCGATAGCCTGAAAGACAAGCGGTTGCCCGCAGTGGACGGTCTCTTTCTCGGCGGCGGCTTTCCCGAGATTGCCATGCAGGCGCTGGAGGCCAACGTTTCGTTGCGGGATGATATCCGGCGCTTCATCGAGGCCGGCGGTCCGGTCTACGCGGAGTGCGGCGGGCTCATGTATCTTGCCCGCTCCATTACCTGGAAGGGAATTACCTGTAAAATGGTCGGGGTCATTCCCGGGGATGCGGTGATGCACGAGCGGCCGCGGGGCAGGGGCTATGTGCTCCTGCGCGAGACCGGCGACGGGCCCTGGTTGCTGCCGGGGGAGAGCGGGGGGGATATCCCGGCCCATGAGTTTCACTACTCTTCCCTTGAAAACCTCAGCGGCAACATCACTTATGCCTATGAGGTACTGCGCGGCGTCGGCATAGACGGAAAGTATGACGGTATCGTCTACAAGAATATGCTGGCCAACTATACCCATATGCGCGCGGTAGGAGGCAACAACTGGACAAGACGTTTCCTGGCCCATGTGCGGAAGTGCGCGAACCGATAATAGAGAGATGAGGTGGCTATGTTTAAATTGACCGACGCTGCGGCGGAACAGGTTCAGCGCGCCGCGAGAGAAGGTGGCGCCGAAGGGATGGCGTTACGGCTGGCTGCCCGCAGGAAGGAGGACGGTTCCATCGAATACCTGATGGGTTTCGATGAGGCCAATGAAGAGGATATTCATGTCAAGGCCGGCGACGTGGAGGTGGTGCTGGCACGGGAATATGAGATCCTGCTGAAAAACACTGTGATGGACTACGTGGAGATGGAGCCGGGGGATTTCCGTTTCATCTTTCTCAACCCTAACGACGATCATTTCGTGCCGCCGCAGGAATAGAGCCTATCGGGTCCGTTCGGCTATTGTCATCTCGATCGCGGAGAGAGATCTTTCAAAGGAGTGCAAGGAGCAGTGGTTAAGAACAATAATGCCCGTTTTTTATCCCGCCTTTTAGGAATCGTAGTTTTACTGTCCGGCCTCTCGTCCGCTCATGGGGGCGACCCCACGGACGATCTTTACCGCCAGATGGATGCCATGGGCATTCGGCTCGGCATGACTATCTCCGAGGCGCGTGCCGTGGTCGTTCCCCAGGGGGGCGAAGTCCGACTGTTCCGGCGGCCGAATCAACCCCTTACCCTGAAGGTCGTTCAGCTCATGGATTCGAAGCAGTACTTCGAATATGTCGCGACCCCGATCCCCATGCCGGAACGGCCGATTACCCCTGGACCCAGGCGGCCGAAAAACCCGGTTCCGACGGTTACTCCGGATTATTATGTAAACCTCTACGTGTATCCAAAAACCAAAGGGCGCTGGGACGATCCGGATAACCTTGTGATCTACGCCCTGCGGACCTCGCGCGCCTTCTCCGGCGGAATACGACCTTTCGGTGTCGCGCCGGCGGCGGGTGAGGCTCCGAGTGTCACGCCGGAGGAGTTCTTGCGTCTGATGGCGGATAGCTACGGACCTGTCCGTGAACTCATCACCGGGAGTGTCCGTTCGGAGTTCGCCTTCCTGCCGGATGTGAAAACCGGTAAGAGTTTCTCCGCGGCGGATATTAAGGCGGCGCCGCTGGATAACAACAAGGCCAGATTGGACACAACCCGTTGCGCCTACATGGGCCATCAGGTCCACAGGATGTACCAATTGAACCTGAAGCTGAGTCTGGACCCGAAGATGTCGTCCCTGGTGGCTCAGAAGGGACTTGCCGGGTATGTCGCCGCCGATCCGCGCATGGCGCCCGGGACCTACGAGGCATGGGGGTGGTGCGGCGAAGTGACCCATGTTCAGGCACCCCTCAATCCGCGGAATCAGTCCGAGATCGCTCAGATCAACCTCTTTCGCTACAGCCGGGACCACTACGAACGGGCAATGAAGGCCTTCGCTAAAGGGATGTAATCGTTTTGCCTTCCGTCAGGACCCCGCTTTCCGCGTGGCGGACGTGATGCGTGCGTGCGGCTCCTGCATTCGGGTTCGCCCTGTGCACTCCCTCGGCAAGTCCGACGGATCAATACGCGATATTCTGAACATTTTCAGAATGATACGGGTTGTTTGAGCTATTCCCTGGCCGCTTCTGTCTTCAGGATTTGTGAGAATATTCCTACACTATCCTTGGGGTATCCGAGTTATCATCTGTGGATTAGTTGCAACATATTCCAATATTCGTGCGTGCAACATAATTCAATATTTGTGCGCGAAACATAATCCACTGTTCGATGCAAAACGAACAACATTAAAAGCATTTGCACTTTTGGAATGAATACGGAGCCGGGAAAATTCTGACGAAGATTGGCGAATAGACAGAACGAAAGAACCGAAAAAGATGACAGGGAGTGATAACCAAATATGTTACCGTGAACCGACGAGTTCACGCGGCCAACGAGTTGGACCGGATGAACACGAAGTTTCACGGTAAAGAATCCCTCCCTATCGTGTGCGTTTCTTTTGCGATGCAACACTAAATATTCCTGCATGTGAGATCGATGATGGCACTTATACAGCAACATGGACTGCGAACCCATTATGGAATCAATATAGATCGCGCATCGAACAAGCCGATCCACAGGACAAAATTACTCGCATTCGCTCCCAATTTTGCCTGTGATCTATATCGTTA
>JBNKCX010000038.1:0-47327 GCA_050287965.1 Sedimenticolaceae bacterium | reverse complement strand
GGCGACCTGAAGGCCATCTGGCAGATCGAGCTGGGTATCGCCGCCTCCGACGACGAAGACGATGACGACGGCGGCAACACCATCAACAACGCCGACGGCCTCAGCTATCGCAACACCTTCGTGGGGCTCTCCGGCAACTGGGGTACCGCACTCATCGGCCGCCACGACACCCCGATGAAGATCTCCACCGGTTCTCTGGACCTGTTCTCTGACACCATCGCCGACTACAACAACAACGGCGCCGACGACGAGCTCTCGGGAGCGGGTAACATCATGGGTGCGGGGCTTCCGTTTTTCATCTGGCAAGGCCTCGGTTTTGTGGATCTGCGGGTGGATCAGGCCATCGCTTACATCAGTCCCAGCTGGAACGGCTTGACCGTTGCTGCGGCTCTGGTGCAACCCGGCATGGATCGTACCACCGGTTCCTCCACCAATGCCGATGGTTTTGCCGAGGCCTATTCGCTGGCTGCCATGTACAGCAACGGCCCGTTTTCCGCTTCTTTTGCCTGGGAGCGGGTAGGTCAGGATCTGGTGGAAGAGCTGGTTGGGGCCTCGACCACCGTGCAGCAGATACTTGATGACGATACCCGTTGGCGCATGGGTCTGGGTTATACGGCCAACGGGATGCATGTGGGTTTTGTTTATGAACACCAGGATGTGCTGATGCAGGGTGCCGACGCCCAGCGCTGGCAGATCAGCGGTTCCTACACCTTCGGCAACAACGTGATCAAGGCCATGTATGGCGAGAACGAGTTCGACGATTTGCCCACTTTATGGGCTCCCGGTTCATCGACTTTTGATGTTGACGTTGACCAGTGGGCAATCGGTCTGGACCACAACTTTTCCAAGCGTACCAAGGCCTACGTGGTTTACACGGACGTGGATTCGGATATCACCGGTCCATTTCTCGGAATTACTGAATACGCCTGGGACGGTTTCTCTCTCGGTCTTGTACATCAATTCTGAGTCTTATCGGACCTAAAGCTGGGAAACGGGGCCTTCGGGCCCCGTTTTATTTGCCCTAGGGGGATGCGAAGTGAGAGCGGCGTTTGGTTTCGGGTTGCGGACGGTTTCTCTTTCCACTCTGCAGCGAAATCCGCTCCTATGGTATTCTACGCTGCCTTGCAGACCCCGATTTCGAACCAGACATGAAACAGCAGATTCAGCAGCTCATCTCCCAGGCCCTGGAGCGGATCGCCGCAGACGGCGTGATCCCGGCGGAGGCGATTCCACAGCCTATTATTGAGCGGGCGCGGGATCCCCGGCATGGGGACTTCGCCTGCAACGTGGCCATGGTGTCGGCCAAGGCGGCAGGTGCGAAACCGCGAGATCTCGCCGAAAAGCTGATTGCCTCCCTGCCGAAATCCACGTTGATCGAGCGGGTGGAGATCGCCGGTCCGGGGTTCATCAATTTCCATCTTTCCCCGCAGGCCTTTCTGGCCGTGGTTCCCCTCATTATCGAGGAGGGGCACGGGTTCGGGCGCAGCAACATCGGTGACGGCAAGCGGGTGCAGGTGGAGTTCGTCTCCGCCAATCCCACCGGCCCTCTGCATGTGGGTCATGGCCGCGGCGCCGCCTATGGCGCGGTGGTGGCCGATCTGCTGGAGGCGGTGGGTTACCAAGTACACCGGGAATACTATGTCAACGACGCCGGGCGCCAGATGGATATCCTGGCCGCCAGTGTCTGGATGCGTTATCTGGAGTTGTGCGGTGAGGAACTCGTGTTTCCAGCCAACGGCTACAAAGGAGACTATGTCTGGGATATCGCCGCTACCCTGCACCGGGAGCACGGGGACGCCTATCGGCATTCGGCCGAGGAACTGTTTGCCGGGGTTCCCGCGGATGAACCGGCGGGCGGCGATAAGGAGGCCCATATCGACGGTCTTATCGAGCGAGCGCGGCAACTGCTGGGCGACAACCGCTACCGATACGTGTTTGAACTGGGCCTCAATAACATCCTGGACGATATACGGGACGACCTGGAGCAGTTCGGAGTCAAATATGATGAGTGGTACTCCGAACGCAGCCTGACCGAGAGTGGCGCGGTCAACAAGGCGCTGCAGCGGTTGCGGGATTCCGGCCGTGTGTATGAGAAGGATGGCGCTCTCTGGTTTCGTTCCACCGAGTTCGGTGACGAGAAGGACCGGGTGGTGGAGCGGGAAAACGGCCAGACCACCTATTTCGCCTCCGACATCGCCTACCATATGGACAAGCTCGAGAGGGGGTTTGAGCGGGTGATCGATGTCTGGGGTGCGGATCATCACGGTTACGTGCCGCGGGTCAAGGCGGCCATGGAGGCGGTGGGAGATGACCCTTCGAAACTGGATGTCCTGCTGGTGCAGTTTGCCAATCTCTACCGGGGCGGAGAAAAGGTACAGATGTCCACCCGTTCCGGGGAGTTCGTGACCTTGCGTGAATTGCGCAAGGAAGTGGGAACGGACGCGGCCCGATTCTTTTATGTGATGCGCAAATGCGAGCAGCATCTGGACTTCGACCTGGACCTGGCCAAATCCCAGTCCAGCGATAACCCTGTCTATTATGTGCAGTATGCCCATGCACGGGTCTGCAGCGTTCTGGCTCAGGCCGCGGAAAAGGGTATTTCGGTGGAGATCAGCGACGGCTTGGTCAACCTGGAGTGTCTCGTTGAGGAGCATGAACGGACATTGCTCAAGACCCTGACCCGGTATCCCGAAGTGGTGGAGGCGGCGGCCCTCAATGAAGAGCCCCATCAGCTTTCCCATTATGTGCGGGAGCTGGCCAACGACTTCCATACCTATTACAACGCTCATCAGTTCCTGGTTGGCGATGATGCCCTGCGGGACGCCCGGCTGAAGCTGATCCTTGCCGTTCGTCAGGTTCTGAGAAACGGGCTGAATCTGTTGGGCGTTTCGGCGCCGGAGAAGATGTAAGTGGCTAAAGACTATAAAAGCCGGGCTAATCCGCCGGCGTCGAAGAAGACACAGACTCCGGGGTGGGTGTGGTTCTTTGCCGGCCTGCTGGTAGGGGTGTTTGCTACCGGGCTGGCCTGGTTGAAACTCGGGGCGGGCACCCCGGGTATCGCCTCCGCCCCGAAGGTTCGGCAACAGCAGGAGCAACCGGTGGCGAAGACCGAAGAGAAGGAAGAGTCAACCGCCCCTAAACCCCGCTTCGATTTCTACACCATTCTGCCGGAGATGGAGGTGGTGGTTTCGGAAACGGAAGAGGAGCCGAGAAGCACCCCCGATACGTCCGCTGAGGTATCTGATGCCCCTCGCTCCTTTATGGTACAGATGGGGTCGTTCAAGAAATTCGCTGACGCGGATCGTCTAAAGGCGAATCTGGCGCTCATGGGCATCGAGGCCGAGATCCAGAAGGTGAACGTAAACGCCGGTGAAGTGTTTCACCGGGTTCGCAGCGCACCTCTCACCCGAAGGGAGGCGAACAAATTGCGCAATCGTCTGCGGAATCAGAATATCAACTGTCTGGTGTTGAAGATCCGGGGATAGATTCAAACTCTCCGCAACCGCTTGGAAAATGGGTGACATGATTTCCAGGGTCAGGTTTTCTCTCGAGATCTCCCGGGAGGAGTATCTCCGTTACTACCGCGGAGAGGCGCGGGCGGTTCAGGTGACCGCGGATGACGGACGGCGCATCCGGTTTCCGGCATCCAATCTGCGACGGTTTGTTTCCCGTGACGGGGTGCGGGGAAGGTTCGAAATCACCCTGGGGGAGGGAAACCGTCTGCTGGAGTTGAAGAAAATCTAACAGGGTCGGCCGGAGCTGAAGCCGGTCGCACGGTTCCTGCGGGGATACTATTTTCGGCAGTTGTTGGTCCAGATCACCGGTTGTTCAACGACCGCTTTGTCACTATCAAGCCACTCATAGATCTCGGTGGTATCGGGGTCGCACTCTTTACAACTGCGTCCGCAGGAACTGTTGATCGGCAGTTTTCGTACCTTGCCTTTGTGTACCCAGCGGTCGAGCATACCGCGTACCGCCTGCGGGTCACTTTCCAGGTGTAGGGCGATATCGGAGAGCGGCGCCCGTCCCCGGGTCATGAGGTAGTTTTTGATTTCCGCAAGTATCATGCCGCGGTCTCCCTTCCCCGTTTGCCCCACATACGCAGACTCGCTATTACACCGATGGCCAGGATTCCGAGGAGGGTAATCCACAGGGCTGAAGCGATGGGATGCCGACTGAAGGTGGCGATCTGGTAGAAGATCGAGGATGTGGTATAGGCGACGCCGGTGGTCCAGGCTGCTACGAAAGCGGCCCAGCGACCACCGGTCTCACGGGCGATGGCACCCATGGTGGCGACGCAGGGGAAATAGAGCAGGATAAAGAGCAGGTAAGCGAACGCGCCGGCCTGGCCGTCAAACCGGGAGGCCATGGCACCGAATATGCCTGCGCTGACCTCTTGCTCCGCGGCCGCCGCCTGGGGATCGCTGATTTCCCCGACGTTCATCCCCAGCGGGTCCAGCAACAGGTCCGATACCCTGGAGAGGTTCTTCGGAATGGTGGCCAGCGCTTCCCGGAGCGCGGGCAAAAATTCAAACGGTGCCTCCTCCCCGGTTTCTCCCGCCTCTTCGGATGCTATCTGGGTATAGATGGAGTCCAGGGTGCCTACCACCGTCTCCTTGGCCAGAATTCCGGTGAAGATGCCTACGGTTGCCGGCCAGTTGTCTTCCGTTATACCCAGGGGTGCGAAAACCGGTGTTACGGATTGGCCGAAGACGCTCAGTACCGAAGCGTTGCTCTCCCGCTTGCCGAAGCTGCCGTCCGTGCCGACGGAACTCAGAACGTTAAGCACCATGACCATGACCACGATTACCTTGCCGGCATCGCGGATGAAAAGTTTTACCCGGTCCCAGGTACGCAGGGAGACCCCCTTTAGGGTGGGCAGATGGTACGGGGGGAGCTCCATCATAAAGCCGGTAGAGTTGCCGGAAAGCAGGGTACGGCGCATGATCATTCCGGTCAGCACGGCAATGGCGATGCCGATGAAGTAGAGAGCAAACACCAGGTTCTGGCCGTTGGCCGGGAAGAAGGCGGCAGCAAACAGAACATAAACCGGCAGCCGGGCGCCGCAGGACATGAAGGGATTCATAAGTATGGTTAACTTCCGTTCCCGTTCGTTCTCCAGCGTTCGTGTTGCCATTACTGCCGGCACGTTGCAGCCGAAACCCACGATCATCGGCACGAACGCCTTTCCGGGCAGGCCGATGGTGCGCATGAAGCGATCCATAACGAAGGCCGCCCTGGCCATGTAACCGCTGTCTTCGAGGATGGAAAGAAAAAGATAAAGACAGGCCACAATGGGGATGAATGTCGCAACCACCTGGACGCCGCCTCCCGCACCGTCCGCCAGCAATACCGCAAGCCACTCCGGAGAGCCGATGGCGCGCAGCCAGCCGCCCAGGCTTTCGACGAAAACGGCGCCGGCCACGATATCGAAAAAGTCGATGAACGCGCCGCCGATATTGATGGTGAACATGAACATCAGATACATGACCAGCAAAAACAGCGGAACTCCGAACACCTTGCTCAGAACCAGCCGGTCGATGCGGTCGGTAACGGTACGGCCGACCTTGCCGCGTTCGCGAATAACATGCTGGGCCAGGGTATGGGCGTGGCTGTAGCGGGCATCGGCGATATAGATATCCGCTTCTTCGCCGGCGCGTTTTTCGATGGTATCGCGCCATTCCGCTACCCTTGGCCAAAGCTCTTTACCGGCCAGAAATTCCGCATACGGGTCGCCTTCCAGCAGCTTAAGGGTAATCCAGCGGCTATCGGTTTTGCTGCATTTGCCGGCCATGGCCGGTTTCAGATCGGCAATAGCCTGTTCAACGGCCTCATCGTGAGTTACGAGAAAGCCGGAAAAACGATCGTCTGTCGTCACCCGTCTGATCTGGCGCTTGAGTTCTTCAACCCCTTCCCCGGTGGTGGCGACGATGGGAACTACGGGACAGCCCAGGTGTTCCCCGAGATGGTCCAGATCCAGTTCAATGCCGCGCTTGCGGGCCACGTCCATCATGTTCACCGCGATTACCATGGGCAATCCCATTTCCCGCAGCTGTACGGTGAAATAGAGATTGCGTTCCAGGTTTGCGGCATCGATGATATTTACAATGAGTGACGCCTCGTGGGAGAGGAGAAAATCGCGGGTAACCTGCTCATCAAGGGAAGCGGCGTCCAGGGAATAGATTCCGGGAAGGTCGATCACCTTCACCTCTTCCCCTTCCAGGGAGAAACGCCCTTCCTTCCGGTCGACCGTAACCCCCGGCCAGTTGCCGGTCTTCTGCCGGACGCCGGTCAGCCGGTTGAACAGGGCGGACTTACCACAGTTTGGATTACCGCCCAGGGCGATAGTCAGCACGTTGATCTCCATCGGTTGTTGCTATTGGCCTGATGCCTTCAGAGGCCGAGCCGGGAATGGTGGATTGCTCGGAAGACGCTGCTTCTAAAGGAGCTGCGTCAGCAGCTTCTCGGCGATGCCGCCCCCGAGAGCGATACGGTTACCGGCGTTGGCCACAACGACACCGTGACCGCGGTGATGCAGCACCTCCACCTCGGATCCCACCCGCAGCCCCAGTCCCAGGAGGCGGCGCGATACCTTCTGTCCGCCCTGGATCACCATGATACGCGCACGTTTCCCTTTAGGGACGAGGCTTAGGGCGGTGAGGGTTGCCCCCGATTCTCCCGTTTGTATCGATACCATCAGGTTACAATTAAGAATGATTCCTATTTGCAATGTAGCATCGGGAAGCCCGAGAATCAACCACTACTTATGATGTTTTAAGCGGGAGACCGGCCGGCGACAGGGCCCGGTAAGGGGGCTTGAAAAGGATGCGCCAGCGGCTTTTGCTTCTTAGGAACAGGGGGGGCTGTGCCCGTCCGGATTCAGGCCGGCTTTTGCAGCAGGTCCACCCGCGAGGGTTTGAGAAAATGAGCGCCCTCGTCCGTCATGTGTCGGGAGAAGGCCTGCCGGATCTTTGCATAAAGCGCCTGGTCGATCCGATGTTCGGTGTGGGTTACCTTCAACATGCGGTTCTCAAAATGTTCGAAGTCACGAAAATGACCGGGCGCGTTGAAGAACAGCTGCTCTACCAGTGCAAGTCTCCCATCCGCTACCGCCCGGCAGACGGCTTCGAACGCGGCCTGACGCACCTCCTTTTCATCGTTATAGAGGCGGGTGATTTCGTTGAGTTCGCCCCGATAGACCGGTTCTGATATGTAGGCCAATCCGCTCGGCCTCAGGACCCGGGCGATCTCGCTCAGCGCCTGGTCCATAAGCTCCGACGGGACGTGGTGCAGGGATTTAAGCATCAGGACCACATCGACGGACTCATCGGGTTGGCTGATCGCTTCGGCCCCGCCGTAGATAAAGGTAACCGTGGGCAGATTATCGATCTGCAGATTCTTCTCGTGCTGGATACGGTCGACTTCGGTGGCGATTATGATTGCGGGGGAGAACTCCTCGACGATGAGTCGGGTCATCCAGGCTCGTCCACACCCCAGCTCCAGTACCCGCGCCCCTTTGAGCGGCAAGGTACGCCTCATGATCTCCAGTTCGGTGGCGTGAATATAGGCGTCTAAATCGTCGATCTGCATGGTGGGCGGACAGCCGTTTTGAATGGGTACCGGTGATATGTTTCTGAAGGTAATAACTTAGAGCTTCGGAGTTCAAACTTCAAACTTTCATAATGCAATAACGGGTGAAAATAATACGATAAGTGATCGTGGACACGGCCGGATGCCCTGCCACTACTAAAGGGCTATATTTACCTTAGTAAATTTCAGTTTTATCAAGGAAAATATGTGCAAGCCGCCTGTAACTGGCATAGGATTAACAGATAGGGTTTTGCCGGGGGAACAGCCTCATGACTGATAGAGAACATCTTACCATCGTCGGCTCGGAAAAAGGCGATGACGGGCAGGAGCGGCCGAGCATTGATGGCCGGAAAATGACGCTGGAGGAGCTGGCGGCGGAGAACGAGCGTTTCCGCCGGGATATGCAGCAATTGAAGAGGGATAGCCGTAAGGCCGTTCGCAAGTATCGCCAGGAACAGGCGCTCAAACCCTACCAGGCGGAGCTGATTCGGATGCAGCAGTATCTTGAAGAGAGCGGCACCCGCATGATTATCCTGTTCGAGGGGCGTGACGCCGCCGGCAAGGGCGGAACCATTCGCCGTGTCACCCGCTACATGAACGAAAAACACTATCGGGTCGTTGCTCTGGGCAAACCGAACGAGGAAGAGCGTACGCAATGGTTCTTTCAGCGCTATGTGCGGCGTTTCCCCACCGGGGGTGAGGTGGTGTTGTTCGACCGTAGTTGGTACAACCGCGCAATGGTGGAACCGGTATTCGGGTTCTGTAGCGCGCAGGAATACCAGGATTTCATGGTGGGGGTGACCGGGTTTGAAAAGGACCTGGTACGGCAGGGTACGGTCCTCATCAAACTCTATTTCAGTGTAACCAAAGAGGAGCAGGCGCGGCGGTTTGAGCGGCGCATGACCGATCCTCTGCGTCAGTGGAAGTTGAGCGAGGTTGACGTGCAGGCTCAGGAACGCTGGGACGATTTTACCAATGTCAAATATGAGATGCTGAGGCGCACCAATACCACCCATGCGCCATGGACCATCATCCGCTCCAACGATAAACATCAGGCGCGGCTTAATGCCATGAAGGTGGTTCTGAATTCCGTTCCCTATATGCGACTCAATCCGAATCTTGATTTTGTGCCAGATCCGGAAATCGTGGTCTCCGGGGCCCGAGAACTGGAAATGATGGAGGCACAGCGGCTGCAGAGCGGCAAGTTTGAGGATTGACGGCGGTATAAGGTTAGAGGTTGAAAATAACCAGTTGTTAGTTGATGGCCGGCATGAGTACTGGCCGGGAGAAGACTTGGCGCGGAGATGTGCCGCCGTTTTCTCGGATCGTTTTCCGTAAAGGGTTGTATGTCGGTGGATACAGAGCGTCTGATTAAGGCCGAGCAAAAGTTCCAGCAGTTGATTCAAACACAGCCGGACTCACCGGCCGGCTATATAGGTATGATCCAGGTCGCGTCGCTGCAGAGGGACTGGAAGCGGGCATTGCGGCTTTGGGATACCTGCGTGACCAGGTTCTCCTCTTTGGTACTGCCGCACGGCCTGCTGGCAAAGCTACGTGTGTTGCTGAATTTGGAGGACATCGAAGGTGCGGAAGAGCTCTGCCGCGAGCTGAAGGAGACCTTTCCTGATTATTTCGGCGGTGCCTATGGGATGGTGTTGGTGGCGGAGGCCAACCGGGACTGGCGGGAAGCCGAACGTCTTCTGGATGTCTGTCTCGAAGAGTTCCCTGGGGTTATGGATGGAGAGTGGCAGGCCCAGAAAGCGGGAGCCCTAATGCGGCAAAACCGGTTTGACGAGGCCGAACGTTTGTTGACGGAGGTAATCAGACGATACCCGGGTTGCCCGGAGGGCTATCTTTATTCGGCGGTCCTGGCGGACATGAAACATGACCTTGCGCTTAGCCGCGAGCGTTGGGAGAAGGTAGGACGGCTGTTCCCGGGCCATAAGGAGATCCAGCTGGGATATATAGGATCCGTGAGAGAGCGCGGAGATTTTGACCAGGCCCATTCGCTGTGCCAACAGGGATTTGATAGTACCGGTGATGTTGATTACCAGCTGAGCCTGGTCGAGTGTTGTGTCTTCCAGCATCGGTTTGATCAGGCACTGGAAGAGGTGGGTCGACTCCTTAAAGCGCAACCGGAAAATCTGCTCTTCAGGCTTAAAGAGTGTTCGGTGCTGATCGGTTATTGGGAGCACGCCAGGCTTGCGGAGGCTGTTGCGAAACTTGAGCGGCTATTTGAGGAGTACCCGAACTCTCTCCGGGTCAAGCGGCAACTGGCCTATGCCTATATCCATATTAAAGAGAATATAAAAGCACTTGAGCTCATCGAGTCTTTTTTGCCCGGTTTGGAAAAGAGAGCGGAGCTGTTGGCGCTATATGCCTGGCGTGACTACCAGCAAGGTGAACTTGAGCGGGCGCGACGGAATTATGATGCATTGCTGAGCGTCAAATATCATGCAGCGATACATGCGCCTTGCTCCTTAAGGCGCCTTGATGAGGGTGCGCTATCTCCGGAGAAAGGTGAGATCTTTCTGTTCTCAACCATTAAGGACGCCTTGAGGTATCTGCCTTGGTTTTTGGATTATTATCGCAAGCTTGGTGTTCATCGTTTCTTTATCATTGATAATAATTCGAGTGACGGCACAACCGACTTCCTCCTGCAGCAACCGGATGTCCATCTGTTCTGGACTGATGAACTGTTTTCCCTGGCTTCTTCCGGGATGCGTTGGATCAATGAGCTGATCGGGCGTTATGGTCAGGGGCATTGGTGCATCTTCGCGGATTGTGACGAGGCTTTGGTTTTCCCCGGGATGGAATCCGGCGGACTCGCGCGTCTCGCGGGTTATATGGAGAGCAAAGGCCACGAGGCGATGTGCGGATATATGTTAGACATGTATCCCGAAAGCGGCGCGGAAATGGAACAGTACCGGTCGGGCGACGATCTGGTCAGCCATTCTCCTTATTTTGATAACTCCCAGCAGTTTTTCGGGGGGCCAAAATCGCCTTACATTCTTGTCAGGGGAGGCGTCAGAAGGCGGCTTTTTGATGAAGAGACCTGGTTAGAAAAGGTGCCGATTATTAGAGGCGGGGGTGGAATAAAATATCTGACTAATCACCATATAACGCCCGCGAAAATTTCTGACGTCACCGGGGTGTTTCTGCATTTTGCCCTGACGCAGAAGTTTGAGTCCGTGGCCTCTGTATCGGATATAGCGAAGCATGATCGGTTTAAGAACATGTCCGTGTATTGCAGAAACAGGTATTCCCGTTATCAGCGGACGCTTGATGGGCGGGAGAGTTCCGGCTCATTTCTATGTGAAGATTCGGAAAAATATGTCGATAGTGATCTGCTGATTGATCTCGCGCTCATGACCCGGCCGGCAGACTATCCCTCCTGAAGAGGCGTCTGAGATCGACAATCGGAAAACGCAGATTGTGGCCCTAATTCCATTCGTGTGCTCTATCAATGTCCGCACATTCGAACCTGGTTTATCTGATGTTGTAGGCCCCGGCCGTCGGTGCGGCTGGAGTACCAAGGGGGTGTGTTCTTGAAAGCCGATTTTCTTGCCAATGCCGAGAAAGAGTATCAGCGTCTGATCGAGACCCAGCCGGACTCTCCGATGGGGTACATGGGGTTGATTCAGATCGCCTCATACCAGCGAAACTGGGAGTTTGCTCTGCAACTCTGGGATACATGCCTCGCCAGGTTTCCGGATTTGACCAAACCACAGGGATTACTGGCGAAGCTGCAAGTGCTGCTTGAGCTCGGGAAGCGAGAGGAGGCGGATGTTCTGTCCCGGGATTTGGTCGCGGCGTTCCCGGACTATTTCGGGGGCTATTATGGATCGGCCTTGGTTGCTGAGGCTTTCAGGGACTGGGCGGGCGCCGGACGGCACCTGGATACCTGTCTTGCCCGTTTCCCGGGTTTGATGGATGCGGAGTGGCGTGCCTATAAGGCGCATCTCCTGATGAGATCGGGGTGTCTCGAAGCGGCGGAGCAACTGTTGCAGGAGGTTACAAGAAGATATCCCGGGTGTCCGGAGGCCTATATTAAATCGGCGAAATTGGCTGAGCTGAAGTTCGATCGGCCACTTACCTACGAGCGTTGGGAAAAGGCGTATCGATTGTTCCCCGAGCACAAGGAATGCGCCTATGGGTATATAGATTCTCTCAACGACCAGGGGGAGTTTGAGGCGGCACACTCTCTCTGTGAGGAACGCTATGAAAAAACCGGCGATATCGGTTTTAAACTGCGTCTGGTCGATTGTTTTCTTGCGCAGATGGATTTTGACGCTGCGTTAGAGACGGCGGCGGCACTTATAAAGAGCTATCCGGATAATCTCGAGCCCGAGCTGAAAAGGATCGATGCGCTGATGGGATGCTGGCGGCAGGAACAGGCCGATCAGGCGGTGAGGTTCGCGGAGGAGCTGTACGCGCGGTTCCCGGATTCGCACAGGGTTCGTTTGAAATTGATTGATTCCTGTATCCACGCCGGCCGTATTGATCGGGCGCGGGAACAGCTGGAATCATTGCCGATCCGTACCGGAGAGGCGTTTGAAACGAAGAAGCTGCGTTCCTGGCTGCATGTTCAGAATGGCGATATCGATAAAGCCAGGGAGGTTTTTCTGGCAGCCACGGACGATGCTTACCTGCCGGCGCTGCATGCCCCGTTCAATCTTAAAAGGATCGATCGCAATCGAATTGATCCGAGAGCGGAAGAGCTGTTTCTCTTTTCTTGTGTGAAGGACAGTGTTCACACGCTTCCCTGGCTCCTGAATTACTATAGAAAGATCGGGGTCGAGCGATTTTTTATCGTGGACAATGACTCATCGGACGGCACTTCTGCATTTCTGCTGGAGCAGCCGGATGTCCATCTGTTCTGGAGCGACGACGCCTTTTATACCACGGCTTCCGGTCTGCGATGGATAAATCACCTGATCGGTGAATATGGGGAGGGCCATTGGTGTATTTTGGCCGATAGTGACGAGATCCTGGTGGTTCCGGGAGTGGAAAAACGCGGCGTGAAACCGCTGCTTGAGTATATGCAGCGAAACGGGCATGAGGCCTTGTCCGTATTCCTGTTGGATATGTTTCCTGAAACTGTTGCGGAGTTTTCCAGCTTTCCGTCTGACGGGAACCTGCTCGAACATTCCCCATACTTCGATAACAGCCTTCGATATTTCGGAAATTCCTTGTGCCCCTATCGTTTTGTCAGAGGCGGTGTCCGCGAGCGGTTGTTTGAAGGAATCGAGGTATTGGAAAAGGTTGCGGTAATAAAGGGCGGTGGAGATATCCGTTTTCTGAACCCCCACTCTACTACACCGGCGATCCTGTCGGATGTTACCGGGGTGTACCTGCATTTCACCCTGGTGCAAAAGCCTCAGCTCTCGCACAGTTCCGAGCAAATCATCAACGACAGTCGCATCGGAGGCAGGAGTGGCGCCTCACGGAAAAGGTATTCCCGTTATCACAGGCTAATAGCGGGCATGGCAAAGGATCGAATCAATTATTGCCCGGATTCCAGCCGGTACCTGGATAGCGATCAGCTGGTTGAGCTGGGGTTGATAGCGCGGCCGGCCGGTTTTCCTGATTGAAATACGGTATCGAATTGCTTACGGGGGCCGGGAGCACCTATTAGAATTTAGATTAGCTATCAGCTCCAACTAACTGAAACAAAATCTAAATATCTCTCGGCTATCAACGGCAAGGAGGGGCGGAAAGAGGGCTTCCGCGCAGGTCTTCCGAGGAGGGCCGGCGGAGGAAAAACCCGTTGTATCCTAATACCTTAGGGAGTAGAATCGATCGAACTCGGATCCATCATTGGCCGATATTTTTCGAGAATAAAGGCTCTATTTCTTAGGGGGAACCTGCACAATGAAGCAATTCAAATACGCACCGCTGGCGGCGATGTTGGCGGTAATTCCACAAGTTCACGCGGAAGGTCCGCTGGAGGAAGGGACCATACCCTTCGCCTACATGAACCAGCCGTTCGGCGGCGCGACCCACACGCAGAATATTCCGTCCTTTGGTTTTGGTGTTACCCAGGGGCCATCTTCCGGGACGGTCAATCTTTTCAACCCGGAGCGTCCGCCGCTGTTCAACCTTGAATACAAGGGCGACAATCTGGCCGCCGTCAATCTGAACGGTAATAACGTTCTGGATATCATGGGCCGGTATGGCTATGACGCGAATGGCGAGCAGTCTGTCGGCGAGTGGTGGGCCGGCCTTTCCAATGAGCAGCAGGTAGCCATTATGTTGGGCGGCGGTCTCCTGTTCTGGTGCGCGGTTGACTTCTGTCACGGCGGTCACGGCGACAGCACTCCGGCTGCGGCCAGCGTCTGATATTACTGCTTAAAAGAAACTCAGTTTGAACGAAAGTGGGCGGCTATAGACATATAGCCGCCCTTTTTTTTGATTCCTCCCTTGCGCAATATTCATCAGCGACTTAATCAGAGGCTCCTTAGATAATGGCCGCGGCTGAGTTAACGGATCTGCTGATACTCGTGGCGGCGTGGACCGGCTATTTTATCCTCCACTCTATCCTGGCATCGTTACAGATGAAGCGCTGGGTGGCCGGGCGTTGGCCCCATGCTATGCCCCTGTACCGGCTTGCGTTCAATTTGCAGGCGCTGGTACTGCTGGTTCCTCTGTTGTGGTTTACCTACTCTCTACGCGGTCCTCTGCTCTGGCAGTGGTCCGGGTTCGCCGGTTGGCTGGCCAACGGTCTCGCTCTGTCGGCGTTGGGTGGAGTGGTCTGGTCGCTGCGCTATTACGACGGCAGTGAATTTCTGGGATTGCGCCAGTGGCGGGAGGGAGAGCAGTCCGTGGAGGACCAGGAACGTTTTCAACTGTCCGAACTGCACCGGTTCGTGCGTCATCCCTGGTATTGCCTGGGATTGGTGCTGGTCTGGACCCGCGACATGGATAGGGTGTTTCTGGTGACAGCTATCCTGATAACACTGTATTTCGTTATCGGGGCCTGGATGGAAGAGAGGAAACTCGTGATCTACCACGGAGAGCCGTACCGGCGTTACCGGAAGCTTGTTCCTGGCCTTATTCCTTTGCCCTGGCGCTTTTTAACGCGGGAGGAAGCAGGGAAGATTCAGGCCGAGGCGGAGCGGGAAGCTGATGGCTGAGCCGGTTTTTACGGATCATTTCAAGGATCGTTAACAGTGACCGATCTTCCCCGTGAAACTCCCCTCGCCGTCTACTAGAATTAGCAGAAGTTTCCCAAAAAGAAACGGGTCTGTTCAGAAACCGGGAGCAATAAAGCAATGCTCGAATATTCCGAAAAACGAGATTTTCCCCGTATGGCCGTTGAATGCCCTGCACAGTTTCGGCTGGAGGGTTCCGATCAGGTGGACGGCGCCATCGTCAAGGACCTGAGCGGCGGCGGTGTTCTGCTGTGGATCGATCAGCAGGTGGAGCCGGGCAGCCAGCTTTCCATCGTGATCATGCCGGGGAAACATATCACGCCACCGTTGCACGCCAGGCTGGAGGTTATCCGTTGTTTTCCCCTGGAAGAGGAAGAAGGCACTTACGCCGCGGCCTGTTCCATAGTTCAGTTGCTGGATGAGAAAGAGATCGGGGCGAGCTTTCCTTGATCGTAGACTGCCGCCGGGTCAGACGATCCGGTTGCGTATGTCGCCTGCCAGAAAGGCTTTGATGTTCTCGCCTATCTCGTTTATCAGTCGCTGACGCGCCTCTCTGCTCGCCCAGGCAATGTGGGGCGTCATGATCAGGTTGGACAGATTCGGGTCAAGCAGGGGATTGCCCGCCGCGGGCGGTTCTTCCAACAGTACGTCAATACCGGCGCCGCCGATGATGCCGTTACGCAGGGCATAGGCCAGGGCCTGTTCATCTACGATGCCGCCGCGGGCGGTGTTGATGAGCAAGGCATCCTTCTTCATCAGGCCCAACTCCCGTTCCCCGATCAGCCCCCGGGTCTGCTCCGTCAAAGGGCAGTGCAGGGAGACCACGTCGGCGCTTCCCAGCAGCTCCCTCAGCGGCACCCTCCCCGGTTGCGCTGCGCCTCCCGGGCGCTGTGCCAGAATGACTTCCATACCGAAAGCGTCGGCCACACGCGCCACCGCTCTCCCCAGGGTGCCGTATCCGATGATGCCGAGGCGTTTGTCCGCCAGTTCTCTGAAAGGGAAGTCAAGCAGGCAGAATTGGCTGCTTTGCGGCCAGGCGCCCGAGGAAACCAGGTCGTGATAATCCAGCAGGCGGGTGGTGAGAGCGAGGATCAGGCTGAACACATGCTGCACCACCGAAGGGGTGGAGTATCCCGCGACATTGGTTACGGCAATACCGAGATCCCTGGCTGCTGTCAGATCAACGTTATTGGTGCCGGTAGCCGCAATACAGATCAGTTTCAGGCCGGACGCCTGTTGCAGAAGCTCCCGGTCCAGAATCACCTTGTTGCTCACGGCCAGTTCGGCCCCTTGAATCCGCTCCAGCGTATCTGCCTGCGCCGTGGCGTCATGAAAACACCAGTTGGAAACGGCGCCCTCAAGGGGAGAGAAGTCCATGTCACCGCAATCGACGGTGGCGAGATCGAGAAATACCGCTTTAGGTTCAGGCATAGTGGATTATTCGGTATGGAGCGAAGGATTGTAACGCCATTGTTGATTCGGCCACAGGGCTTCCCGACTTTACTCTACGCCCCCGTAGCCATGAACAATAGCCCACGCTGAGCATTTTCAGAGGCTATGAGCTAAAATGGCCGTTCCTCTCCACCCAGCCTGAACCCTTGTATGAGTGAGCCAGCCACCAGCCGTATCCGCGAGATACCCTACAACTACACCTCATTCTCCGACCGGGAGATCGTTATTCGCTATCTGGGCGAGGAGATGTGGCAGGTGATCGAGGCGCTGCGGGGATCCCGCCGCACCGGCCGTTCGTCCCGCATGCTCTATGAGGTCCTGGGGGACATGTGGGTGGTGAGCCGCAACCCCTATCTGCAGGACGATCTGCAGGCCGACCGGAAGCGGCGCGAGGCCCTGATAGATGCATTGAATCACCGGTTGGATCAGTTTGAAGGGCGGGCCGCGGGGAATTCAAACGCGTTACGGTTGCTGCAGGCCGCGCGTCAGGCGGTGGGAAAGTTCGCCGCCTGCTTCGAGGAAAATAACCGGCTGCGTGTCAGGACTAAACGGGCGCTTGCGCGGGTGACACGGGCCGACAACATCGATTTCGGCGGACTGGCCCGGGTATCTCATGCGACGGATGCCACGGACTGGCGTGTGGAGATCCCCTTCGTCGTGATCACCCCGGTCCGGGAAGAGGAGGTAGCCCCCATCGTTCGCGCCTGTATCGAGAGCGGCCTGTCCATCATTCCCCGTGGCGGAGGTACCGGCTATACCGGTAGCGCCGTGCCCCTGGACGCCCGTTCCGCCGTGATTAACACGGAGAAACTGGAACAGCTCGGGGAAGTGGAGTATCTGGTATTGCCGGGTATGGCGGAGGCGGTAGCAACGGTACGCGCCGGTTCCGGAGTGGTCACCAAGCGTATATCTGATCTGGCAGGGGAGCATGGCCTCGCCTTCGCCGTGGATCCCACATCGCAAAACGCTTCCACCATCGGCGGCAATATCGCCATGAATGCGGGCGGCAAGAAGGCGGTGCTCTGGGGGACCACCCTGGATAACTTGGTCTCCTGGCGCATGGTGACGCCGGACGGGAACTGGTTGGAGGTGGAGCGGCTGAACCACAACCTGGGCAAAATCCACGATCAACAACAGGTCAGCTTCCGGATCAGCCGTTATAAGAGTGACGGCGTAACCCCTGCCGCCGAACCGGAACTGCTGGAGATGCCGGGAAGCGCTTTTCGCAAGAGTGGTCTGGGCAAAGATGTTACGGATAAATTTCTTTCCGGTCTTCCGGGGGTGCAGAAAGAGGGATGTGACGGTCTCATTACCTCCGCCCGCTTCGTATTGCATCGGATGCCGGAACAGGTGCGCACTGTTTGTCTGGAATTTTTCGGATCCGATCTGGGTAAGGCGGTACCGGCGATCGTGGAAATCAAGGAGCATGTCGAGCGCAGCGGCACCGTTCAGATATCCGGATTGGAACATCTGGACGAACGTTATGTCCGTGCCGTGAAGTACTCCACCAAAGCCCCCGGACGGGAGCTGCCGAAGATGGTGCTGTTGGCGGATCTGGTCTCCGACGATGAGCAGGCGGTCGACCGGATGGCGGAAGAGATAGTTCATCTGGCCAATGCCCGGGAAGGCGAAGGTTTTATCGCCGCCAGTCCGGAGGCGCGACGCAGGTTCTGGCTGGATCGCGCCCGCACCGCCGCCATATCAGCCCACACCAATGCCTTCAAGATCAATGAGGACGTGGTGATCCCCCTGGAGCGGCTTGCCGAGTATAACCGCGGGATCGAGCGGATAAACATCGAGCAGTCCATTATTAATAAGCTGCGTATAAAAGAAGCGGTGCTGGCGTATCTACAGGGTCCGATGGAAGAGGCGCGTCAGGGCGCTGAATACGAGGAGTCGGATGAGAATAACGCCATCCTGGCGGCGAAGCAGCAGGCCGCTATAGCGGTGGTACGTCAGTCCCGTGATCGTTGGCAAAGTATTCTGGAGAATCTGGATGCCAGGGTAGAGGAGAAGCGTTCGCTGCTGCCGGAGGGCGATTTCCAGGAGATCGCTTCCGAGGATACCCTGCTCGATCTTATGCTGCGACGTACGCTGGTGCACTCCTATCGGCGTGATGTGGAGGTGCGGCTCAAGGAGATTTTTTCCGGTCGGGATATGGAGCCGGTGCGCGGGCGGTTGGATGAAATCCATGCCGAAGTGCGGGACGGACGGTTGTTCGTGGCGCTGCATATGCATGCGGGGGACGGCAATATCCACACCAATATTCCGGTGCATTCTCACAATTATGCGATGCTGCACGAGGCGGAGCGGGTTGTGGACCGTATTATGGCTCTGGCCCGTTCCCTGGACGGGGTGATTTCCGGAGAGCACGGTATCGGCATTACCAAGATTCAGTATCTGGATCAGGAGAAGTTGCAACGCTTCGCCGCTTACAAGGAGAAGGTGGATCCCAAAGGACATTTCAACCGCGGCAAGTTGCTGGCCGGTTCCGGCCTGGAAATGGCCTATACCCCCTCCCTGCGACTGGTGCAGCAGGAGGCGATTATCCTGGAGGAGAGCGAATTAGGGGCGCTCAACGACGATGTTCGCCACTGCCTGCGTTGCGGAAAGTGTAAACCGGTATGCGAAACTCATGTGCCGCGTGCCAATCTGCTCTACTCTCCACGCAACAAGATTCTCGGTACCGGTCTTATCATCGAGGCGTTCCTGTATGAAGAGCAGACCCGCCGCGGTCTTTCGCGGCGCCACTTCGAAGAGATGAATGATGTCGGGGACCACTGTACCGTCTGTCATAAGTGTCTGGTACCCTGCCCGGTCAATATCGATTTCGGAAATGTTACCGCCAGAATGCGCAGAATCCTGACCGAGCGGGGTCAGCGGCGCAGAAGTCTCGGCAACCGGGCGGTGATGGGTTTTCTTAATACCACCGACCCCCGCTCCATCAAGATTCTTCGGAAGGTGATGGCGGAGTGGGGGTATCGGATTGTCGCCCTGGGTCACGGGTTGTTTCGTAAGCTGGGGTTGCTGGGAAGAGTAAACGAACCCCCGGCCGCCACCACCGGTCGGATGGGGGTGGGTACCCAACTGGTGGAACAGGTGCGTCGGCCGTTGCGGGTGGCGCTACCGACCCGCACTCTCCGTGAGCAGTTAAGGATCGAGGATCGGTCCACGGTACCCATTCTGAGCGATCCGGAAAAAGTCAGCGATGAGTCCGATGCGGTTTTTTATTTTCCGGGGTGCGGCTCGGAACGGTTGTTCAGCAATGTGGGGCTGGCAACCGTCGCCATGCTCTATGATTCCGGCGCACAGGTGGTATTGCCGCCGGGGTACCTCTGTTGCGGCTATCCGCAGCTGGCCGCAGGCCAGGAGGGTCGGGGCCATCGCATTACCACGGAAAACCGCGTGCTTTTCCATCGCGTCGCGAACACTCTCAACTATATGGATATTCGGACCGTGGTCGTCTCCTGCGGGACCTGCATGGACCAGCTCCTGAAGTATGAATTCGAACAGATCTTTCCCGGTTGCCGGTTGCTGGATATCCATGAATATTTGATGGAGAAGGGAATTAGGATGGCCGGCAGGGAGGATGTCAGTTATCTCTACCACGATCCCTGCCACAGTCCCATGAAACACTATAATCCGGTTGCGGTTGCTTCCGCACTTGCCGGTAAGGAGGCGCGTCTTTCCGATCGCTGTTGCGGCGAGGCGGGGGCATTGGGGGTCTCGCGCCCGGACATCTCCAACCAGATCCGTTTCCGCAAGCTGGAAGAGCTGCAGGGCGGAATTCGCGCATTCACCGGTCGCGAAAAAGTGCTGAACGGTGAAGTGCGGTTGTTGACCGCCTGTCCGGCCTGTCAGCAGGGGCTCAATCGCTATGGAGACGAGACCGGGTTGCAGGTCAACTATATGGTTGAAGAGCTGGCGCTGGAGCGACTGGGCGAAGGGTGGCAGAAGCGTTTTGTCGATCGTGTCTCGGCCGGCGGATTAGAACTGGTTCTGCTTTAACGGGCCGTTCCGGACTACCGGGAGAACCGCAGGTGCTGGAATATACTCCGGACGACTATAACGAGCACGATGTCCTGAAAGTGCCGGTGTCCCTCATTGTGACTTTGCTCTTTGCGCTAAAGCATTACATATTTGTTATCGCCATCGCGTTAGGTGCCCGTCGTTCCGCGACCCTGAAAGATTTCCTTTGGGGGCTGGATACCGATATCGTGATATTGCTGACGATGCTCCCTGCCCTGGTCGTTGCCCTGGCAATGATGAAGCGGCATCCCGGCGCACCGGACACTGTTCGTTGGATCTGGAAGCACGGATTGTTGTTGCTTTGGGCGACCTTGTCGGCAGATGCGGTTGTTCTCGGATTGAAGCTATTACTCTCAGAGCGGGGAGGAGGGATTCTCTCCTATTTTCTGGTATTTCTCGACGTCTGGTTTATTTATTATCTGTATGTGAGCAAAAGGATAAGAGACGTGTTTCTGGAGTTTCCTCAGAAATAAAATCTGCTTTTCGCCGGTCGAGCCGGCGGCGGGCGGGATGTCTGGTTGTGGTATTACAGTCAGTTTTGACGGCGCTCGTTTTCAATCGACTCCAGGATGGTAGCCATTTGATAGGTGAAATTCATGTGCATCTGGAATCGGATGCTGTCCGGGCCCGGGTTGTTTTCCAGAGAATAGTAATTTGGATTGGTGTTTATCTCCCACACCTGTATTTCCCCCTCGTGAATCGAATAGTCGATCCTTCCGTAATCGACCTCAGCGAGATGAAAAATCTTCATTAGTGCATCGTAATGAGGGAAGTGGTCCATGAATGCCCGTTCTTCCTCCAGTTTCGAGCTGTCAGGTATGGCGTTTCTGTGTTTAACAATCCATTCGCGGGAATGGAAGAGGTGCCTTGGAAGAATCGCTTCTCCGATTCGTGTTGCTGAATATTTTCTAAATATTCCGTCTGTATCGGATGTGTCCATGAATTCAATAACGACCATATCATCGACGTATGCCTCCTCCTGATAAAGCTTTTTACGGAAGGCTTCCAGCTCTTCTTGGGTATGGAGCATCGGACTTAAGGGGCCGGTGTGGTCGTTTTCCCTGCGAACGAAAACCGGCCACTTGGCAGGGGAAGGAAACTCATTCAGGCGATGGATGTTGAACTTGTTGGTTCCTTGCTTGTATAGGATTTTCAACAGCTCATAACGGCGTTTACTGCGAGAGGGATGGTTCAGGAAAAGGACATTTTCGCCGTATTCTTCGATAAGTTCATGGCGGTACTGGACGAGCCTGGGAACGAAAAAACCCGGCAGGCGTTCGATGTCAGAAAAGATATGTATGCCGGCTCCCGAGATATGGGAGGTACCGACCTGGAGCAGCGACTCGTAGTGGACATTTATGATTCGTCTGTTAATCGGGTGTCCGGTGGACCTGATTCCATTAAGAGTGTAGTCATGGGCGGCGGTTGTGTAATAGAAAATCATACCGACGTATTCCTTCGGGAATGGATCGAATTATCGGGTAAGCCCGCTGTGTAATGGTCAGAGTTTAAACGCTCTTACGGCGCGGTGAAACAAGAGTCTTTCCCTGTCTCCGGCGGTGTTGCCGTAGCGCAGGTCGATATAAAGTTGAATAATTCGGTCGATCGTGTCCCGCTGTCGTGGCCATCTTGCCGCGGCGCGCGCTCCGAAATCACGTGGACCCTCGAGTGACGATCTTCGCAGTCCCTTGCGCCTGAATTTTGCGCAAAAGCGGAGGTAGTCCCGCTGAACCGGATCAGGTCTTTTTCTGCCGCGTCGCCAGATAAGGAAGCCGGTTATCAGCACGACAATGCCCGAGAACATCACCATTCCGATAACGAGCCGGTGTCCTTTCAGAAAGCCCAGTCCCAGCAGGTTCATCAGATGTGATTGCTGGTCTTTGCTGTAGCCGAGGACCCACCGATGCCAGGAGGAGTTGATGGCGTCTATTCCCCAACGGATTTGTTGGGCAAAACGCCGGAACAGGCCGGGTTGTACATTGAAGTTGACCGGTGTGCCGATGGCGTTAGAACCGGCCGCCAGGTTGAACTGAAAGCTGCGTTCGATTCTTTCGGGAGCGACGGCGGCGGTAGGATCGATCCGAACCCAGCCGTTCCCTTCCAGCCATACTTCAACCCAGGCATGAGCATCGGACTGTCTGACGATAAGGTAGTCGCCCATGGGATTGATTTCCCCTCCCTGGTAGCCGATCACTATCCGTGCGGGGATGCCGGCGATACGCATCAGGGTGGCAAAACTGGTGGCGTAGTGTTCGCAGAATCCGCGGCGCGTCTCGAACAGGAACTCGTCCACCGGGTTGTTTTCCAGAGGTGGCGGAAAGAAGGTGTAGTAGTACTCATTTTCACGAAAGTGACGCAGTGCCAGATTGACCACTTCGGCATTGGTCTTGCCGGTGTTCTGCCATTCATCCACCAGCGACCGCATACGGGCCGTGATGTTGGATGGGAGCTGCAGACCCCGTTGCCGTTCCCTGTCAGATATAAGACCGGTGTTGTATCGCAAGGTTGATCCGATTCGGTAGAGAATCCGTTGGTTCACCGGCTTATCACGAATGAGTTGGAAGTCAGGAGTGATTCCACTATCGGACGGCAGGGTCGACGGCAGGTCGAGGGCGAACATCCAGTGGTTGTCGGTGGGCTCAAGGGTTACGCTGTAGAATATGGGCCGGGCGAGAGCGCCGAACTTGATTTTTGCGGTATGCAACGGTTCTCCCGGTGACCAATTCCTTCCATCGCTTTTCCATAGCACGGGCCCTCGCCAGTAGCGCAGATTGGGGGCGGGAATGGCTCCTTCAAAGTTGGCGCGAAACGCTACCGCGTCTGACAGGGCAAGTTCACTGAATTTCCCCATGGATATCTGATCATCCACTCCGGTAACACCCGTTTCCTCCTGGCCGGGCAGACTCCAGATCGGGCCCGAGAGGCGGGGGAAAAAGATGAACAACACCAGCATCATGGGGGCTGCCTGGAGCAGCAGGGATAACGCCGCGGACAGGGGGCGAAGCGGCGTGACGGAGGGGCTGACCCTGTTCATTTCCACCAGCACGCCGGTCAAACCCACCGCCAGGAGAAAGACATAGCCCACCATGAGCATGCCCTGCTCGAACAGGAACTGGGTGATCAGGAGGAAGTAGCCGACAAACACCACCACATAAAGATCCCGTCGGCTGCGGATCTCCAGCAGTTTGAGGCAGACCATGGAGGTCATGAGGGCGACGGCGGTTTCGCCGCTGAACAGCACCGGATAGTGGACTATGACATTGGCCAGGCTCAACAGGGACAGCAGAAACAGCAGCAGGCGGCCCGGTGCGAGTTTGGGGCGAAAGATCGAAGCGATGCGCAGGACCAGCGCCGCGAGAAAAAACAGCGTTATCCAGACGTTGAGGTGAAGGATGTGGGGTGAGGCCGCCGCGGACAACAGCAGAATAAGTGAAGCCAGTAGCGGGCGGCTGACTGCGGAGGCGCGATCCTGTATCACGTTTCCGCCCCGAACAGCGCCAGTGCCTTGAGGCAGGCGTGGCGATGATCCTGGCCCCGGGACGGCTTTATCTCGACGCCGGGAATGCGCAATCCGAACTCCTGCTGGCGTTCGCAGGCATCCAGTACTCCGCGGCAGAGCCGGCTGAGTCGGGCCTCGGTGTCCATTCCGTCCAGCATATTCCAGTCCAGCCACAGGGTATCGGAACGGTCACCACCGAATTGCTTGGTCTGCAATCCCTGCCCCCGGGCCAGCGCCTTCCAGTTGATCTGTCGCGGTGAATCCCCCGGTCGGTAGGCGCGGAGTCCGACGAAATCGTCCACCCCTACGCCTTTGTCGCCCTCGGCGCTGTGCAGGTAATCAGGAAGGTCGGAAGGCGGCATGGCCGGGCCGGGGATCGGGTAGACGAGGCAGGAGATATCCAGTTCCACGTAGCTCCAGGCGCGCAGCAGTCCCAGGGGGTATTCGGTGGCGACCACGAAACGACCGAGCGACAGCACGCCCCGTTGTGTGGCGGGGCGCGACAGGTAGAGAGAGGTGGCGTGGCCCGCCAGGTCGGCGACGACCTGCCGTTGTCCCGGCACCTGCAGGCGGATCGCGGGGCGTTCCCCCTCCCTTCGGTTCAACAGCTGGATCTCGAAACGGGCCTCCTGACCGGCAAAGACCGGTTGGCATTGTCCCGCAGCCAGTTCCAGCCCAACCAGGTTGCGCCAGGTATGCAGGATTGCCACCAGACCCAGTCCCACCAGCAGGAAGGTAAGGAGAAAGGCGGGATTGTTTGCATAGTTCATGGATCCGAACAGGAGCAACAGAAGCAGGAGGCCGAATATGAGCCCGTAGCGGGTGGGGAGGATATAGATCTTTCGGGGAGCGATACGCGCAATGCCGCCTTTTTCAGACCGGCTTAGCCGCAGAATACGATCCAGAGGGCGCCTCGTCATGGCTCAGATGCTCAGGGGATTGGGACCGACTCCAGCAGGTGCTGAGCAAGTTGTGTCCCCTCATCCACTCCGGTGTCGGAGGTGGAGTGAAGACGATGTCCCACGGTGGCGACCAGTACCGCCTGGATATCCTCCGGCAGCACCTGTGAACGGCCATCCAGCAACGCCCAGGCGCGGGCATTACGCAACAACGCAAGTCCGGCCCGCGGCGAAAGGCCGTGGTGAAAGCGGGGACTGGTGCGACTGAACTCCAGCAGGGCCTGACAGTAATCGAGCAGGGCGGCGGAGACATGGACCTCGCTTACCTGCTGCTGCAGGGCCTGGAGTTCCTTGGGGGTCAGGCACGGCTGTAGTGAGGTCAGCATCTCCCTGCGGTCGCTCCCGGCCAGCAGGTCCCGTTCCGCGCCGCGGTCCGGATAACCGATATGGATACGCATAAGAAAGCGGTCGAGCTGTGATTCGGGGAGGGGGAAGGTGCCGATCTGGTGGGCGGGATTCTGGGTGGCGATGACGAAAAAGGGTTCGGGAAGGCGACGTGTCTCACCCTCTGCGGTCACCTGCCGTTCCTCCATCGCCTCCAACAGGGCGCTCTGTGCCTTGGGGGTTGCGCGATTTATCTCGTCCGCCAGAATCAACTGGGAAAAGACCGGTCCCGGGTGAAAACGGAACAGCCCCTCATCACGATCAAAGATCGATACCCCGATGATATCCGCCGGTAACAGATCGCTGGTGAACTGAATCCGCTGATAACGGAGTCCCAGCAGCTTGGCCAGGACGTGGGCAAGGGTGGTTTTTCCCACCCCGGGGAGATCCTCGATCAGCAGGTGCCCCCGCGCCAGCAGTGCAGCCAGGGCCAGGCGTATCACCTGTTCCTTGCCCAATACGATTCTACCTGCTTCGGTTACGATTTTTTTCAGTGACTCGTTCATGGCAAATGTAAGAAGTTGTGTGGGAGGTGCACAACACGCAGTTGATCTGTAAACGTCCCGGCGCAACTCCTTATCTGTTCTCTCCAGTTCTAATCCAGCCGTTTTTCCGAACAATGACTGTATCGCAGATGTCAGGGGATCAGTTGGCCTTCCCCGAGGCTCCCGTGGTGAGGTGGGTTTCCATCTCCGTCAGTCTCTTTCTCTGCTCCTTCACCGGTTTGTCCTCCGCTGCAACCCGTTCCAGGATCTTCTTGGCTTCCTCGCAGAGGATGGCGAGTTGTACGTTGTCGAACAGCTCCAATGCCGCCCGGAGCCCTTCCGATGATTCACTCAGCAGGGTGGGTACAAGTTCCTCCTCGGATATGGGGGTGTCGGGATCCAGCAGATCGGCGACGATCGGGTGTTGCAGCAACTCGAAATGTGCGGCGCGGGCCGCTTTTTCCTGCTTCAGCTCATACAGTGCCAGGGGATCATCGCCGGCCCCGGTTTCCACCGTGGACATGATTACCTGTACAAGTTTATCGATGGCGATCTTGGTTTCGGTCTGGTCATCGGCGAGACCGCTCGCTTGTTCATAGGCCCGGTCCAGCCGCTCTTTCAGGCCCAGGATTACTTCGCTGCCCTCGTTCGGCTGCAGTTTAACCGCGTCGTGGATAAGGGAATGGAAATTGGTGATGAACGCCACCAGTTCTTCATGGTCCAGACGTTGTGCTTCCTGCAGAGCGGAGGGGGAGATCCTTTGCTCCTCTTCAGAGAACAGGGGATTGTTGCGTTTACGGAGCAGATGCCGTTCGCGGCGGCCGGGTCGTTGGCTGAATATCAGGGTCATGATATATCGGGTCTGAGAGCGGATTATCTCTGTAAATTGTATACGAACCGGGAATATTCAACCGTTAACGAATGTCAATGGACGTCACGCCGAGATTGAATCCGAAGCGGGGTAAAACGCGACGCTCAGGACTGTTCGGGGGAGGTATTTGCCTCTGATCCGAGGAGTACCGCGATCCAGCGCGTCTCCTCTTTACTGTCCAGGCCTATCTTAACCATCATGGTGAGGGGAACCGAGAGAAACATCCCCACCGGGCCCAGGACCCAGCCCCAGAAAACCAGGGAGAGAAAAACAACCAGTGTGGAGAGCCCCAGTCCGCGTCCCATGAAGCGGGGTTCTATGATTGATCCGATCGTGGTGTTGATCAGCACGTAGCCCAGCAGCGCCCACAGGGTGCTGCCGGGACCCAGCTGGATGAGCGCCAGCAGCAGGGCGGGAACCGCGGCGAGGAAGGAGCCGATGTTCGGCACATAGTTAAGGAAAAAGGCCAGTACACCCCACAGGAGGGGGTAATCCACGCCCGCCACCCAGAGCCAGATCGCGATCAGTACACCGGTTGCCAGACTGGTGAGGGTCTTGATGGCCATGTAGCGCTTGATGGTCTCAAGGAAATGTTCCAGGGAACGGAATCCTTCGTCCGGATTGGCCATCACCCGCTTCAGCTTGGCCGGAAAGCTGGACGCCTCCAGCAGGATAAAGATCACCGTCAGCAGGATCAGGAAGGTATTGGTTAACAGGCTGCCGAGACTGCTCAGTCCTGCCGCCGCCATCTTCATCGCTTTTCCCGGGTCCAGGAGTTTGCTGGCGGCCTGCTCCGGAATGGTGACGCCGAAGCTCGCCAGCCATTTGAGCAGGGTGTCGGTCTGACTGTTGAGCCGCTCCTGGTATAGCGGGAGCTGGGCGGAAAAGTCGTCCACGGATTGACCGACAAGTACGCCGAACAGTATCCCGACGGCGACAATGACGGCGATAACCAGCAGCAGGGCGATGATCGGGGGAATCCGCCGCTCGGTGAGATAAAACAGGGCCGGTGCGGCGATGATGGCGATAAAGCCGGAAAGTAGAAACGGCACCAGGATGTCATGCGCCTCACGCATGCCCGCCACCAGGATAACGAATGCCGCCGCGGTTATAAGGAACCCTCCGGCGTGAGGATGCAGGTGCTCCTTGTTCATGTTCTATTGAAACTCAGGGATGGGATTGGCCCGGCTCCAGACTTCGGTTTCTTCGTTGAATTCCCACAGCTGTCTATCCACGAGCTGCTTTTCCACCTGCCGGTCATCGAAAACATAGCGGATGGCGACGATCTGGGTAATGCTGTGCTCATCTATATTGGCGGGTTTACGTATCGCCTCATAGCTGGTGACCCGGATATTGCGAAGGTTGTCGGGGATAACGGCGTTTTTCGCCAGCTCCGGTTGCAGGTAGTCGTAGATCTGCTCCAGGTAACCCCAGCGCACGGTGGCCTCATAGCGGCGCAGGGTTTGTTCCAGGGATCTCTGCATCCGCTTCTCCTGCAGCGTCTGGCAACCACCAAGTACCACTATCAGAAACAGCAGCACGGTTTTTCGAAAGGTTCCGGACATGACTATCTCCCGCCGTTCGGCCTATGGTATTGGCGACATGTTAAGCGACTCCTTTCCCACAAACCAGTATTAGCTCCGATATTTCCACTGCGCCTGCTATCATGTAACACTTTTCCCGGCGGGGACAGTCCATGAGTACCGACAAGAGCGAGCCGTTGCTGAATCTGCGGTTTGGCGATAGCCAGATAACCCTGCTGGGTACCGCCCATGTATCGCGTTCCAGCGCGGAGAAGGTCCGCGAGTTGCTTGAGAGCGGGGCATATGATGCGGTGGCGGTGGAACTCTGTCCCAGCCGGTACAACGCCCTTATCGATCCGGATGCCCTGGCACGTATGGATCTGTTCAAGGTTCTGAAAGAGGGCAAGGCCAGTATGGTAGCGGCCAACCTGGCCCTGGGTGCCTACCAACAGCGCCTGGCCGAGCAGTTCGGGATCGAGCCGGGTGCGGAGCAGCGGGAGGCGATCCATTTCGCCAGGGAGAATCAACGACCGGTGCTGCTTATCGACCGGGAGATCGGGGTCACCCTCAAGCGGGTCGCGGCCAATGTCACCTGGTGGAAGAGATTCGGGCTTTTCGCCGGACTGCTGGCCAGCCTGTTGTCCAAAGAGGAGGTGGAAGAGGAGGAGATCGAACGCCTGAAAGAGGGCGATATCCTGGAGACCACTTTTGCGGAGTTCGCCGAGGACCGCCAGGATCTGTATGTGCCCCTGATCGATGAACGGGACCGCTATATGGCCGCTCAGCTTCTGGACGAGATCGGGCGGCATGATCACGAGCACGTGCTTGCGGTGGTCGGGGCCGGTCATATGAAGGGGATCGGTGAATATCTGACGCGGGGAATGGACCGGCCCGCGGACGTCGTTAAGGAGCTGGACGCCCTGCCTCAACCCCGTCGCTGGCCAAAGCTGATCCCGTGGCTGATCGTTGCGCTGATATTGACCGGTTTCGCCATCGGATTCAGTCGCGGTCCCGACCTCGGGTGGCGACTGGTGGCGGATTGGGTCCTGATCAACGGTACTCTTTCCGCCCTGGGCGCCCTCATCGCCGCCGCCCATCCGCTGACGGTGATCACCGCCTTCCTGGCGGCGCCCCTGACCTCCCTGAATCCCACGGTGGGAGCCGGTATGGTGACCGCGGCGGTGGAGGTTTTTCTGCGCAAACCCCAGGTCGGGGACTTCAGCGGTCTGCGGCACGACACCACTCATCTCAAGGGGTGGTGGAAAAACCGGGTTTCCCGTACTTTGCTGGTATTCATGCTCAGTACCCTGGGGTCGGCGGCGGGGACCTATATCGCCGGCTTCCGGATCTTTGAGCGGTTGGCGAGTTAAATAACAGGTTTCAGTTATCAGTTTTTTGTGTGCGGAGCGCCCCGACCCTGCTCTGATATAGAATGGGCGAGACCAACGAACCGCGTCTGAACATCCCGATGCCCGACTATCCAAAACCCCCGAAATCCCTGTTGCGCAACGTGGGCCGCGCCATTGCCGATTTTGCCATGATCCGGGAGGGTGATCGCATCCTGCTGGGGGTCTCCGGCGGCAAGGACTCCCTCTCCCTGCTGCATATCCTGCAGCATCTGCGGAGCTACGCGCCGGTAACGTTCGATCTTGCCGTGATCACGGTGGATCCGGAGGTGGAGGGATTCGAACCCGGCCCCCTCAAAGCCTACTATGATTCCCTGAATGTCCCCTACTTTTATAAAGAGCAGCCGATTATGGAAGAGGCGAAGGAACGCATGTCGGGGGACTCCTTCTGCGCCTACTGTTCGCGCATGAAGCGGGGGATCATGTACACCACCTGCCGCCAGGAGGGCTACAATGTACTGGCCCTGGCGCAGCATCTGGATGATCTGGCGGAGAGTCTGCTGATGTCGCTGTTTCACGGTGGACAGGTTCGAACCATGAAGGCCCATTATTTGAACGACAGGGGGGATATCCGAATTATTCGCCCTTTGGTCTACTGCCGAGAAACCCAGACCGGCAGTTTTGCCAGGGAGGCCGGACTGCCCATCATTCCGGACAGCTGTCCCGCATGCTTTACCGCCCCGACCCAGCGCGAGCATATGAAACGGCTCCTGGCTCAGGAGGAGCGTAATAATAGTCACCTGTTCGCCAATCTGCTGCATGCCATGCGGCCTTTCATGCTGGGGGAGACGCTGCAAACGGATGACGCCGATGGGAAAGCCGGGGAATGACATAAATCGTATCGGCGGCCTGGTGAAACGGAGGCCAGATAACCGCGCAGGTAAAACGATCCGTTGCTAAATTTTGAGAAACCGGGTTGAAACTGCGGATATTAAACCGTATATTAGTATTTTCTAATATTGCCGCTGCTGGGAGAGCAATAGTATGAAACGATTTCTAGCCGTCACGCTGATGGTTCTGGGTTTTGCTGCCGGGGTCGAGGCGGAGCCGGCCCTGAAAACCGCCGTCATCCAACTCCAGGAACGTCCCCGCCAACATCTTCTTGACGGCGTGATCGAGGCCGTCAATCAAGGCACCATCTCTGCCCAGACTCAGGGACAGGTGGAAGAGATCCTGTTTGATGTGGATAACTTCGTGGAAGCGGGTGCGGTAATTATCCGGCTCAAGGATCGGGAGCAGAAGGCCCAGGTCTCACGAGCGGAAGCGGCCCTGAAGGAGGCCAGTGCTCGTCTGGAAGAGGCGCGCAAGGAACAACAGCGAATCAAAGGGATTTTTGAGAAAAAACTGGTGAGCCGAGCCGCCATGGATAAGGCCGATGCAGCCCTGAAAGCTGCCGTCGCCCGTCTTGAGGCGGCGCAGGCGGGGCTGGAGCAGGCCCGCGAGCAGCTTGAGTACACCCGGGTTCGCGCCCCTTATGCCGGTATCGTCACCGAACGCCACGTGGAGGTGGGTGAAATAGCGCGGCCGGGCCAGAAATTGATAAGCGGCATATCCCTGGAGAATCTGCGGGTCAACGTGGATGTTCCGCAAAGCCAGATCCAGGCCATCCGCACCCACAACCAGGCGAGTGTCCGAACCCCCGACGGCGACTGGATCAGTGCGGAGAAGGTCACCATATTTCCCTTTGCCCAACCCGGCAGCAACACCTTCAAGGTGCGGTTGCAGTTGCCCGGCGGCATTCAGCACCTGTTTCCCGGCATGTATGTCAAAACCGCCTTCGTGGTGGGTATGCAGAAGGAGCTGATGGTCCCGCAGCAGGCCGTGGTTTTCAGGAGCGAGGTAACGGGCGTCTATGTGGTCAACGCGGACGGCAAGATTTCCCTGCGCCATATCCGTACCGGCAGCAGATCCCGGGACGGCATGCTTCAGGTGCTGGCCGGGCTGGATGCCGGTGAGCAGGTGGCCCTCGATCCTATCGCTGCGGGGGTGTTGCTGAAGCAACAGCTGGTGGAGCAGGCCCATGAGTAGGCTCGGCGTTTCCGGCCGTATCGCCCAGCGTTTCCTCACCACCGAAATCACCCCGCTGCTGGCATTGGTGGGTCTGTTGCTGGGTGTTTTCGCGGTCCTGGTGACACCGCGGGAAGAGGAGCCCCAGATAAACGTCACCTTCGCCAACGTCTTTATTCCCTTCCCTGGCGCCTCTGCCAGCGAGATCGAACAACTGGTGGCGACGCCGGCGGAACAGGTGCTGTCGGAGATCAAGGGCATCAAGCATGTCTACTCTGCCTCGCGCCCCGGTATGGCCGTGCTGACGGTCCGCTACGAGGTGGGGGAGGATCGTACCAGCGCCATCGTCCGTCTTTACAACAAGGTCTTTTCCAACCAGGACTGGCTGCCACGCAACCTGGGGGTGGGGCAACCGATCATTAAGCCGAAAGGTATCGATGACGTACCCATCGTCACCGCGACCCTGTGGTCGCAGGATCCCGAAGTGGGGGCTTATGAACTGGGGCAGGTGGCACACGCCATTGAGGCGGAGCTGAAGCGGGTTCCGGGAACACGGGATATCTACACCATCGGCGGTCCGGAACGGGTGGTGAGTGTCCGGCTCGATCCGCAGGCGTTGTCCGGTTATGACATCGATCTGAGCGATCTCCGTCTGGCCCTGCGCTCGGGAAACACCAGCCGTGACGACCTGTCCGTGGTCTCCGGTAACAGTGAAATCCTGGTTCAGGCCGGAACCTTCCACACGGCCGCTGAAGAGATCGGCGATCTGGTAGTGGGGGTACATGCCGGAAAACCGGTCTTTTTGCGCGACGTAGCTGTTATCCGCCACGGCGCCGATGACCCCCGGCAGTATGTCTGGATCGGCAGCGGTCCGGCAAGCGGTCAACCGGAACTGGCCGCCTCCGGAAAGCTTCCTGCCGTAACCATTGCCATAGCCAAGAAGCCGGGCACTAATGCCGTGGATATCGCAAATGCGGTGATCGAACGGTTTACGCAACTCAAGGGCATTTTTATTCCGCAGGGTGTAAACGCCACCATCACCCGCAACTACGGGGAGACCGCCGACGCCAAGGCGAAGAAACTTATCAGTAAACTCGTCTTTGCCACCCTGTCGGTGGTGTTGCTGGTCCTGTTTGCGCTCGGCTGGCGCGAGTCCCTGATCGTGGGCGCGGCGGTGGTGGTTACCCTGGCTATTACGCTCTTCGCCTCCTGGGCCTGGGGTTTCACCCTTAACCGCGTCTCCCTGTTTGCCCTGATCTTTTCCATAGGCATCCTTGTGGACGACGCCATCGTTGTGGTGGAAAACATCCATCGCCATCTGGCGCTGGGCGCAACCCGTCTGCTGGAGGCGATTCCAAAGGCGGTGGACGAGGTGGGCGGTCCCACCATACTCGCCACCCTTACCGTTATTGCGGCACTACTGCCCATGGCGTTTGTCACCGGGCTTATGGGTCCTTACATGAGTCCCATCCCGATTAATGCCTCTATCGGCATGCTGATCTCGCTTGCCGTGGCTTTCATTCTGACGCCCTGGCTTACCAATCGGGCACTGTCCCACGCCATTCTCCACGCCGCGCAGCACGGGCAAGAAGCGCCGCGAAACAGCCGCTTCCAGGATTTCTTCGACAGGACCATGCGGCCGTTCCTTGAGGGCAGCGAGGGGCGGCGCAACCGTAAGCGCCTGCTTGCGGGCGTGCTTATCCTTATCGCCGGTTCAATGTTGCTGGTGGTTTCCAAAGCGGTGGTTCTGAAGATGCTGCCGTTCGACAACAAATCGGAGTTCCAGGTGGTACTGGATATGCCCGAGGGCACAAGCCTGGAGCAGACCACGCGGGTTCTGGACGAGATGGGGGATTATCTCTCCGGCGTAAGCGAGGTGACCGACTATCAGGTCTACAGCGGCACCGCCGCGCCCATCGGGTTTAACGGACTGGTACGACAGTACTACCTGCGGGAGGGATCCAACCTGGGCGATATCCAGGTCAACCTGGTGGACAAGAGCGAGCGCGACCGTAAGAGCCACGAGATCGCCCTGGCCGTGCGCGGCCCCATTCAATCCATCGCCCGGAAGTTCGGAGGCGACGTCAAAGTGGTTGAGGTTCCGCCGGGACCGCCGGTGTTGTCACCCCTGGTGGCCGAGATCTACGGTATCGACTATGCGGGTCAGATCGCGACCGCCAAGGAGGTTCAGGGGGTATTTGAGTCCACCGCCGACATTGTCGATGTGGACAACAGCGTGGAGTTTCCTTCCGAGAAAGTGGTTATCCGGGTTGACCGTGCCAAGGCGTCCCGCCTGGGCATACCCCAGAGCAGCATCGTGGAAGCGTTGGGAACCGTACTCGGAGGTGAGGACATCACCTATCTGCACGGCAAGAATCTCAAGTATGCGGTTCCCATCCGGCTTGAATACAGCGCCGAAGACAAGGCCGATCTGGAGCAGGTCCTGTCCCTGCGTCTGCGCAGCGTGGGTGAAACCCTTGTCCCTCTGTCGGAGATCGTGGAGATCGAGAATGCCCAACGGGAGCACTCTATCCATCACAAGGATCTGCTTCCGGTGGTTTATGTCACCGGGGATATGGCCGGCGAGACCGACAGCCCTCTTTACGGCATGTTCGAAATATCCGGTACCCTGGAAGACCGGGGCAAGCCCGAGCAATGGTTTCTATCGCAACCGGAAAACCCTTATGAGTTCAGTCTGAAGTGGGACGGTGAATGGCAAATCACCTATGAGACCTTCCGCGATATGGGTATCGCCTACTCGGTGGGCCTGATTCTCATATATCTGCTGGTTGTGGCCCAGTTTCGTTCCTACCTGGTGCCCCTGGTCATTATGGCGCCGATTCCTCTTACCATTATCGGTATCCTGCCGGGGCACGCCATTCTGGGCGCACAGTTTACCGCCACCTCCATGATCGGCATGATCGCCCTGGCCGGTATCATCGTGCGCAACTCTATCCTGTTGGTGGATTTTATTAATCAACAGGTAACCGCGGGGGTCGGTTTTGAAGAGGCGGTAATCCAATCGGCAGTGGTACGCTCCAAGCCCATCGCCCTTACCGCGCTGGCCGCCATGGCGGGTGCCTTTTTCATTCTGGATGATCCCATCTTCAGCGGACTTGCCGTATCCCTGATCTTCGGTCTCCTTGTCTCCACCATCCTGACCCTGCTGGTGATTCCGGTGGTCTATTATGCCGCCATGCGGAACAGGATTGAGGAGCTAAGAAGCGGGAACTGACCCTGCAATTACCCGGTCCCGGCGGGAACCCCGTTCTGGTGAAGATCGGAGGGAAAAAGGCTATAGTGACAAACACGCATAGCGAATCCTGAAAGGAGAACAATAATGGAGCTAGGTGCATTTGCCGTAACCGTCTTTGTACTCGCGGTCGTAATCCTGGTACTTGGTGCCAAGCGCGTTCCCCAGGGTATGGAATACACGGTGGAACGCTTCGGGCGTTATACCAAGACCCTGCGCCCGGGCCTCACGTTCATTATTCCGGTGATCGACACCGTCGGCGCCAAACTCAACATGATGGAACAGGTGTTGGATGTTCCCTCCCAGGAGGTGATCACCAAGGACAACGCCATGGTGCAGGTGGACGGGGTGGTCTTTTTTCAGATCCTCGACGCGGCCAAGGCGGCTTATGAAGTAAGCAACCTCCAGTACGCCATCCTCAATCTGGTGATGACCAATATCCGTACGGTGATGGGTTCCATGGATCTGGACGAGGTGTTGTCGGAAAGGGACCGTATCAATGCCCAACTGCTGAACGTGGTGGATGACGCCACCACCCCCTGGGGCGTCAAGGTGACCCGTATCGAAATCAAGGACATCACGCCGCCGCGGGATCTGGTGGATGCCATGGCCCGTCAGATGAAGGCGGAGCGTGACAAGCGCGCAGCCATCCTGGAGGCGGAGGGCGCGCGGCAGTCGGAAATCCTTCAGGCCGAGGGCGAGAAGCAGGCGGCGATTCTGGAAGCCGAGGGCCGGAAAGAAGCTGCTTTCCGTGATGCGGAGGCGCGGGAACGTTTGGCGGAGGCGGAGGCCAAGGCAACGATAATGGTCTCTCAGGCCATCGCCAAGGGCGATATCAACGCCATCAACTACTTCATTGCCCAGAAATACACCGAAGCGCTGAAGAGCATCGCGTCCGCGGACAACCAGAAGCTGGTCCTGATGCCGCTGGAGGCCTCCAGCCTGATCGCCTCCGTGGGCGGCATCGCCGAGATTGCCAAAGATGCCTTCGGTAAACGAGGGGGGGCGGCCTGATGGAGTGGTTGCAGCAAATGACCTATTGGCACTGGCTGGTGCTGGGGGTGATTTTCGTGATCCTGGAGGTGTTGTCGCCGGGGGTGTTTTTTATCTGGATGGGCGTTTCCGCCGGGGTGGTCGCCCTGATGGTGGCAGTGATACCCGGCATGTCCTGGGAGTACCAGATACTGGCGTTTGCCGTCTTCAGCGTGATCAGTATCGTCGCCTGGCATCAGCACTTGAAAAAACACCCCACCAAAACCGACCAGCCGCGGCTGAACCGTCGGGGAGAGCAGTATATCGATCGGGTTTTTACTCTCGACACCCCTATCGTGAACGGCCAGGGAAAAATCCGTGTGGATGATTCCACCTGGAAGATCACCGGCGAGGATTGCGCGGAAGGTGCAAAGGTCAGGGTGACCGGTGTGGACGGCGTTGTTCTAAGGGTGGAAGAGGTCTAGAAGAGGATTTTGTGCAGATACTAGCGGGTCCCGAAGACCACGATGGTCTTGCCTTTGACGGTGATCAGCCCCTGCTCTTCGAGGTTCTTTAACACCCGCCCCGCCATCTCCCGGGAACAGCCGACGATGCGCCCGATCTCCTGGCGGGTGATGCGGATCTGCATGCCGTCGGGATGTGTCATGGCATCCGGCTGTTTGCAGAGTTCCAGCAGGGTGCCGGAGATTCGACCGGTAACATCCAGAAATGCCAGATTTCCCACCTTGCGGCTGGTGTGCAGCAGGCGCTGGGTCAACTGTGCCCCCAGGGCATAGAGGATATCCTTGCTGTGGTTCCTCAGCTCGGTTTCGAAAAGCTGTTCCAGCCGTGAATAGCTAATTTCAGCCAGGATGCATTCGGAGCGGGTGCGGACCAGCACGCTGCGGGTCGCCTGGGGGGTGAACAGCCCCATTTCACCGATAAATTCGCCGTTGTTCAGATAGGTAAGGATGATCTCACGGCCGTCCTCATCCTCGATGAGAATGGTGACGGACCCTTCTATAAGGTAATAGAGGGTATCGGCGGCATCCCCAGGGCGGATGATATCCGTTTTGGACGGATAACGCCTTCTATGACAGAACGAAAGGAATGGTTGAAGGTATTCCGGGTCCTGGGGTGGCGGTTTTATGATGGACATTCAGCGCGCTCTAATTTTGGCCCACAGAGATTAAAATTGTAGGCAAACTCCAGTAAATTGTCGATCTGTGCTAGTCTGCGCCCGATGATAACATAGAGAAGATGTGATGAAGGCACGGATTAAGTGGATTGAAGGCACTTTGATGGTGGGAGAGTCGGAAAGCGGCCACGCGGTGGTCATGGACGGCCCCCCCGAACACGGCGGACGAAATCTGGGATTGCGTCCGATGGAGATGATGCTCCTTGGTATGGGGGGGTGTACCCAGTTCGATGTGGTGCACATCCTCCGCAAGAGCCGGAATGAGGTGACCGTTTGCGAGGTGGAGCTGGAAGCGGAACGGGCGGAGACCGAACCAAAGGTTTTTACCCGTATTCATGTCCACTTCAAGATAGGCGGGCCGGGCCTGACTGAAAAGACGGTCGCTCGCGCCGTAAACCTGAGCGCGGAGAAGTATTGCTCCGCATCCATCATGCTGGGTGCTACCGCTGAAATAACTCACGATTTCGAATTGCTGGACGCCTGATGTCGCGGGCGGTTCGGGAATTCGACTCCCTGGTACAGGAATTCTACGAAGGCTGGTTCCGGTTTTATCCGCAGGCGGCGCTTACGGTCGGCGTGTCCGGCTACGAGGGCGGTCTTCCGGTGGTAGACGACGACGAAATCGGGGCACTGCTCTCCTGGCTGGAGAGCATGACCATGGCGCTCCAGGAGCTTGATTACCATGGGCTGGATGATGATCGCCAGCTCGATGTGCAACTGCTCTTCGGCGCCTGCCAGGAACAGTACCATCTCCTTATGGAGCGGGATCCCCGGCATCGGGATCCGCTGCGTTATCTCCCGGGGTGCGGCGTCCAGCAACTGGTTCTCGCGCCGCACGTGGAACGAAGCGAAGCGTTGAAAAAATACCTCGCTGCCGTGCCGGAGTATCTGCGGCATGCCCGCGGCCAGCTGGCAACCCTTCCTCCTTTGGTCCCGAGGTTCTGGGTGGAGGGGGCGATATGTCAGGGTAAGGCGGATATCGAATACCTGCGAGGCCTGAAGAAGAGCAGGTTGCAGCTGCGCGGATACGAAAACATCGCCCGCATTCACAGCCTCTGTGATGAGTCCGCGGAGGCGTTGGAAGGTTATCTCCGGTTTCTGGAAGAGGAGATCCTGCCGAAGGCGCAGGGTGACATAGGATGCGGATCCTCCCGCTATTTGCAGCTGTTACGTCATCGCCATTTCCTCCCCATCGATCCGGACAGGCTGTACGATGTGATGGAGAGGGCGCACCGGCGGGCGCTGGAGGAGTTGCGCGTCTTCTGTCGGGAGCAGGGGGATGGATTGGATCCGGCGGCCTGGCTGGAGGCCATTGCGGAAGATGGGTGGACGAGCGGGCAAAAGCCGCTGGAGTACGCGAAAAACCGGTGCCGCAGCCTGCGTTCATTCCTGCAGGAGAGTAACCTGATCGATTTGCCGCCGCACGCGGCCGACCTCAGGTGCCTGGAGCCGGCCAAGGAGACGATTCTCGAATCCTGTATTTCCGGCTATTTGGAGCCGGTCTGCGGAGATCCTGATCTGCAGGGCGAGCTTTACCTGAAGCCGAACGGCATTTTTACCCCTGAGGGCGTAACGGCCCACTGTATCCGTCAGGGATGGTCCGGTCGCCATCTGCTGTATGTGTCGGCCAGCGGCGGTACGGTTTCGGATAACCTGCTGCGGCGTATCAATAAGTCGCCGGCCATGATCGGGGGTTGGTCGCTATACGCCGAGCAGATGCTCTTTGAGCAGGGTTTCGATGTTAAGCTCGAACTCTCACTGTTACGTCTGACGGAGCGCGTCGTTCGTACGCGGATAGCGCTGCTGGATATGGAGGTGCATTTGCAGGGGAAGGATGCCGGCGAGGCGCTGCAGCAGTTGCAGGAGCTTCCCGGTGTTTCGCCTCGGCGGGCGGAAAGGGAGTTGTTGCAGATCAGTCGTTTTCCCGCCGATGCGCCGGCGGTCGTGGCCGGATATCTCCTGATCTCCGGGCTGCGGGAGTCCCGGGAACGGGGTGCGGATGTGTTTGATCTCAAGTTCTTTCACATGCGGCTTCTGGAGCAGGGGGTTGTACCGCCGCCGTTGCTGGTGAAACGGGTATACGGGGAGCAGATATGGCAGGAACTCTGTATCGGGCTCGGGTTCCGCTGACGGTCTCGCGCCCAGGGTCGACTCGCGCAAGGTCGAACCGGGAAATAATGTTTTTGAAAAGAGAAAGACGGCAGTAGAATAACAACCTGCTTTTCCTACCCCAGAGCGTATCATCATGCCCAGGTCGCTAAAACGATTGAAGCTTCATGGCTTTAACAACCTGACCAAGACTCTAAGTTTCAATATCTACGATATCTGTTACGCCAACAGTCCGAAGCAGAACCACGCCTATATCGAATATATCGATGAGGCCTATAATGCCGAACGCCTGACCAACATCCTGACTGACGTGGCGAACATTATCGGCGCCAATATTCTCAATATCGCCCGCCAGGATTACGACCCGCAGGGCGCCAGCGTAACCATGCTGATTTCGGAAGAACCGGTAACAGCCGACCAGCTTTCCAACACCGAGGCGCCGGGTCCGTTACCGGACGCGGTGGTGGCCCATCTGGACAAGAGTCATATTACGGTCCACACCTACCCGGAAAGTCATCCCGAGAACGGCATCAGTACCTTCCGGGCGGATATCGATGTGTCTACCTGCGGCAGGGTCTCGCCGCTGAAGGCGCTCAATTACCTGATTCACTCCTTCGAGTCGGATATCGTCATCATGGACTATCGGGTACGCGGATTTACCCGTGACGTGCGTGGCCGCAAGTTCTTCATAGATCACAACATCAGTTCTATCCAGAATTACCTTTCCCGCGATACCAAGAACCGCTATCAGATGGTGGACGTCAACGTCTATCAGGAGAATATTTTCCACACCAAGATGATGATGAAAGAGTTTGTTCTGGACCACTATCTCTTCTGTGTGGATGAGTGTGATCTGAGCGACAAAGAGCGCAAGCGTCTGCAGAGACTGCTGCGGAGGGAGATGTCGGAAATATTCTACGGGCGCAATATGGGGCGCAATCTGGATTTCTAGTCGCCGTTGTTCGCGGCGCCGTAAACGCCCATCGCTACCAGCCTGGGAAGCGCTTTGTTATTCAATAGCGGGAGTTGATCGCGGATTGATTTAACAAGTTCCTGTTTTTCCGGTGGGTTGGGGAAAAGCTCCTTCCCGGCCAGCATCAGCTTGTCCGCCACGATGCTGGTCACTTCATTCTGGGTAGCGCCGCTACCCTGTGCCGCGAGGATCAGCGCCACCACCGGGGGTAACGAGGCGCATTGTCCGGTATGGGCCGACGGGAGGCTCAACGACCGGGTCAGAGGAAAATCCGACGCAAGCTCAAGTCTGCCCAGAGGCAGAGACGGTTGCCATGGAGTTTGTTGGGTTCGCGGTGTTGGATGATAGTGGTTGGCGAGGGGTTGAATCGCTCCGATGCTCGCGAGAAAAACGAACAGATCCTGAATTTCACCGTGGTTCTTCTGACTGAACGCCGGTAATGACAGTATTTCCCGGAAGGTCATGGATTTTTGCATCAGGCCATCAAGTATGGTCTTCGGAATCGGATCCCTGAGGCTTATGCCCTGTCCGGAAAGGGCGTCGAAAGACGGCGGGATGGTTTCATTCAGCAAGGGCGTGATACCGAAAGGGGTTTCGTGAAACGCTTCATGGTTGGATTGCATCTTCCGGACGTCCTTCGCAAAAACGTCTGTCCGCATTCCCGTATTGTGTATGTAATCGCATAAGGTCTCTTTGACGAGGGTGTCCATGGAATCATGGAACAATGTCTTAAAGGACTGCGGAACACGAAATTTCAACGGAACGTTGGATTGACCGGCAGGACCGGCAAATATCAAACCGTATTCCCGGGCTCGTTGCGCGATCTCACCATGAAAGAAGGCCTGCCACTCGGTGAGTGATTCATGGGCGACGTAGTTCGGGTCCTGAGCGGCCAGGGCGTTTGCACGCTGTCTGGCTATGGGGTTCTGCTTGAAAAACGCGGACTCCCTGTCTTTGAGGTGGGAAATGATCCGGATCCCTTTCCGGACCCGGTCGATGGAATTTCCCTCTTCGGAATCCGTCACCGTGCGCATCAGATGCCAAAGCGGATCGATCTGGACCTTGCCGGGCTTGGCGGCATAGTGGACCAGGAATAAGCCGCCTTTTGTCAGCCTGTTTCCCACGAAATCAAGGATGCTGTTTTGCAGTACAACGTTGATCCAGGAAAAGGCGCCGTAGCAGACGACAAAATCAAATGGCTCGGTGGCCCAGTTATCGAGACTCGCGAAATCGAGCTGATGAAATTCAATGTTGCTTAATCCGGCCTGATTCGCCAGGTCTTTTGCGGCGGCGATATGAGTAGCGTTGAAATCCACGCCGACAAAATGCGCCTTTGGATACATGGAGGCCAGGTAACACAACGTCGTACCGTTTCCGCAGCCCAGGTCGCAATAGCGGAAGGACTCGGGCATGGAACGTTCAGCATAGCCGTTGATCGCGGCGGTGAACCATAAGGTGAGCGGGTTCAGTTGCGGGTTATAAAAAGACTGATAGCTGACATCCTGGATGTAATTGCTCGAGCTCATGTCGTTATCGGGTGCTGGTTGTTGCCGTTTGCCGGGTTGTTATGCAGATCCGTGGATTATACCGTTTGCCGGCTGATCATATACGCTCGGTCACTATGGATCTGATCGAAGGTTCGCTGATGAATTGGGTTGGTTTTCACCCCTGTCCGCAAGCTGTTCAGCCAGCAGTTCCACCGGATGCATGATATCCATCCGCAGCCCCATGTCGCGAATGCCCGCCGCAAGATGGAGGGCGCAGCCGGTGTTCGAGGTGACCAGTATCTGCGGCCGGTATTTCTCCAGCGCGGCCAACTTGTCTTTGCGCAGGTCTTCCGCGACCTCCGGCTGGGTCAGCAGGTGGCGACCCGCCGCTCCGCAACAGAGCCCGTTTTCCGGCAGGGGGAAGAGATCGATTTTCGGGATCGCCTGCAGCAGTTCCAGGGGAGCATCGCCCTGGCCGAGGACGTTTTTCAGGGTACAGGGGGTGTGAATTGCCACCCTTATATTCAGGGGACGGAGTTGAAGTTGGTGGCGTTGCGGAAGTTGCCGGAGATAGGCGCTGATATCCCAGACCCTGCAGGGCATGGCGGGACCCCGTTGGCCGTATTCCGCAAGATGGGATCCGCAACCGCTGGCGATCGTCACCAGGTCATCCAGTCCCGCTGCGGCGAAGGCTTGACGATTGATCTCTGCCAGCCGCTCCGCCTCTTCCGGTTCGCCTCCGTCCAGGGCCATGGCGCCGCAACAGGCCTGCGTTTTCGGTACCACAACCTCGATTCCGATCCTGTTCAACACCTTTACCGCGGCGCGTAAAGCGCTTTGATCCGCGAGGCGGCTGACGCAGCCGGTAAATAATCCAACCCGGCCCAGGGGTTCTCCTTTCGGCGGATAACATTCCCGCCACTGCTCCGGCTCATCCAGAGCCGGCAGTAGGTCGTCACGGCGCCTGAATTTCGAACCGCCGAGACCGCGCATGAGGCGACGAAGACCGCTCCTTTGATATAAATATGCCCCGCGCCCGACAACATGCAGATAGGGGAGTCGGGAGAGCAGGGAAAGCTCTAGCCGTGAAGCCAGTTTTTTTGTTGCCGGGACCTGGTCCCGCAGCAGCGACCGTGATGCCGCGATCAGCTTCCCGTAGTGGACGCCCGAGGGGCAGGCCGGCTCGCAGGCCCGGCAGACGAGGCAGTGCTCGAGATGGGCCAGCAGCCGTTCCCCCGCCACCACCCCTTCCACCGCCCCCTGGATGAGGGCGATTCGCCCCCGGGGGGACTCCCCTTCCTCCCGGGAGCGGGCGTAGGTGGGGCAGTGGGGGAGGCAGTAGCCGCATTTTACGCAGCGGTCGGCTTCGGCAAGTATCTCTTCAGGGCGCACTTTTCGGGGATTTCAGGGGGGTGGCCAGTCGGTAGCCGTGATTATGGGTGAACGGGCGGCCGGGTTCCAGGGGGGCTAATTGCCCTTTCCTGGGGCTTGTAACATTGCCTGGAGTCCGGTAACATTCGCGCTCTTTTTTCGAGTGTTTTTTGCCTCACCGAAACGGCCGCCCGAGAAGCGGGGGGTGGGTCCGGGAGCACGATTGATCGAGTACTCTCTAGTTGGAGCGAGTCTGATGACCACTGTAAGCGCAAAGCCTGCGGAAGTGCGCCGCGACTGGTATCTTGTGGATGCCGCCGATAAGACCCTCGGCAGGCTGGCCAGCCAGATCGCGCATCGTCTGCGTGGCAAGCATAAGCCGGAGTATACCCCGCATGTGGATACCGGCGATTATATTGTCGTTGTGAATGCCGAGAAGATTCGGGTCACCGGCAACAAGATGAGTGACAAGATGTATCATCACCATACCGGGTACATCGGTAACCTTAAATCCATTAGCCTGGAAAAGCTGTTGGCCAAGGCTCCGGAGCAGGTGATCGAGACGGCGGTGAAAGGCATGTTGCCCAAGAACGCCCTCGGTCGTGCCATGTTCAAGAAGCTGCGTGTCTACGCCGGCCCGGAGCACAAAAACCAGGCGCAGCAGCCGAAACCGCTGGATCTTTGATTTCGGTTATTGGCGAACAAGAATTGATATTGGGATAGTTAAAGATGGCAGAGACCCAGAACTACGCAACCGGACGTCGCAAGAGCTCCTCGGCTCGTGTGTTCCTTACGGCCGGTAGCGGCAACATTACCGTAAACAACCGTCCACTGGACAAGTTCTTCGGTCGGGAGACCGCCCGCATGGTGGTGCGTCAGGCCCTGGCCGTGGCCGACATGCTGGAGAAGGTGGATGTCCGTGTCACCGTCAGGGGGGGCGGCACTACCGGTCAGGCCGGCGCTATCCGTCACGGCATCGCCCGCGCCCTGACCGAATACGATGAGTCGCTGCGCTCACCGCTGCGCAAGGCCGGTTTTCTTACCCGCGATGCGCGCGCCGTGGAGCGGAAGAAAGTGGGTCTGCACAAAGCGCGTAAGCGTCCGCAGTACTCGAAGCGCTAAAGCGATTTTCGAAAAGGGCTCGGTTCCTGGGTCCTTGGTACCTAGGTCCTCGGCCCTGGACAATTGGGGACTCGTCTAATGGCAGGACAGCGGACTCTGACTCCGTATGTGGAGGTTCGAATCCTCCGTCCCCAGCCAAACAAACACATAAAGCCCGCTGATGCGGGCTTTATGTGTTTTGGGGAGGGCGGGATGAGGCTCTCCACCGAGGTTCGAAAAAATCGCCGGGAGCGATTTTTCGCGACCGCAGGGAGCCCGAAGGGCGAGGCCCAGGGATGGGCCGAGCAATCCTCCGTCCCCAACGGTGCGTGGTAAAAGACGGCATTCAGAATTCGGTATGAGCTTGACTCCCGAACCGCAGCTTTCTAACCTCCTTCAATTGTTTTTAACCTGAACAGCAAGCCCATGGGAAAGAAAAAAGGCGGGAGAAAGGCCGGTCAGCAGCCGCTGCAGGCGAATCCGCAGGAACTGCAGCGAGCTTTCCAGCAGGCCGCTGCTTTTTTTCAGAGCGGAAGACTGGCTGAGGCCGATGTCATCTGCCGCAAGCTCCTGAAACAGGTTCCGGGGTTACCGGACGTACTGCATTTCCGTGGTCTTATCGCCTGTCGCTCGGGGGATCCCAGAAAAGGCGCCAAACTTATTCGCGAGGCGGTGGAAGCCAATCCGGAGAATGCCGAATACCGGGTTAATCTGGGCAACGCCTGTCGCGAGATGGGCCGGGCCGACGAGGCCGTCAGGCACTATAAAGCGGCCCTGAAAATACGGCCCGATATCCCCGAGCTAAGAAACGGACTGGGTATTCTGTATAAGGATAAAGGGGATCCGGATGCCGCGGAGAAGGAGTTTCTGGAGGCGCTGCAACTGCGTCCCGACTTTGCTCAGGCTCACTACAATCTGGGCGCCCTCTACCGGGAGCAGGAGCGCCAGGGTTCGGCCATAAAGCACTTCCAGGAAGCGATCCGCGGCGATAGCGGATTTACCGACGCCTATATCGCATTAGCGCAGATCTATAAAAAACTGCACATCGCTGAGAAGGCGTTGCCGCTGTTCGAGGAAGCCCTGCGTCATCGCTCCGGCAACCACGGATTGATGTTGGAGTACGCCGGCATGCTTCAGGAGGCGGGGCGCACAGAAGATGCGCTGAATATAGGACGGAAGGCCCTGGAACTGGCCCCGGAGGATGATCCTCCAACCCTCATGGCCATGGGACAGATACTGCTCAATGCGGGAAAACATGAAGAGGCCCTGGAGTTCAGCCGCAGGGTATTGGCGATCAACCCTGAATTCATCGGGGTGTTCAGCAGTATTGCCAATGCCAAAAAATTTCAGGACGGGGATGCGGAAATCGCTGATATGGAACAGGCCCTGGCGCGGGAAGGTTTGCCGGATGAGATCAAAGGGACACTGCATTTTGCCTTGGGTAAGGTCTATAACGACTGCAAAAGATATGACGAGGCGTTCCTGCATTACGTCAACGGTAACAGCATTCGGCGCCAACATATCGAGTATGCGCGGGATAAACAGCGGGATGAATTTGATCGTCTGATGGCGTTTTTCGATGAACGCTTTTTTGCGGAACGTGCGTATCCCGGTCTTGAATCGGATTTCCCCGTCTTTATCGTGGGCATGCCCCGTTCCGGCACCACTCTGACCGAGCAGATCCTGTCCAGTCATCCACAGGTGTTCGGGGCCGGTGAGTTGGGGGACGTGGGCCGCATCGTTCGTCACCTGACCCGTTTGGCCGGCAAGGGCGGTGAGTATCCGGAAGCGTTGGAGGGTTTGGATGCGGATATCCTGGATGCCGTGACCAACCGCTTTCTGGAGAATCTTCGTGCCTATGATCCGGATGTGCGCCACATCACCGACAAGATGCCGCACAATTTCCTGCATCTCGGGTTGATCGCCTATCTGTTGCCGAAGGCACGGATCGTGCACTGCCGGCGTAATCCTCTGGATAACTGTATCTCCATCTTTTTTCAGAACTTTGAAGGCAAACATGCCTACAAGTGGGACCTCGGCGATCTGGGACATTACTATCGCCTTTATGAACGGCTCACGGAGCATTGGGAGCGGGTGTTGCCCAATCCCATATTCGAAGTGCGCTACGAGGAGATGGTGGCGGACCAGGAGAATCTCAGCCGGCAGCTGATCGATTTTTGCGGTCTGGAGTGGGATGACGCCTGTCTGCAGTTCTACAAATCGGAGCGTTCGGTGAAAACAGCCAGCCATTGGCAGGTGCGCCAGCCCATCTACAATACTTCAACCGATCGGTGGCGGCGGTATGAAAAGCATATCGGTCCGCTGATGGAGGCGTTGCAGTGGGAGGGATGACGGCGGCGCTTTCCCTTCAGATAACGCGGCACCTGATTTCCACTCCCGGAGCAAAAAAGTGCGTTGTTGGGGATTTCCATCCCGGTGTTCACGAGGGCGGCTCGGACCTTTCCCGGTAGAGCGCAACCAGAATCTTAAGCCATTTCTGGCTTCTATATGTAGCGTGCTGTTTTAACGCGTATTTTTACGCGATCTTTGGGGTTCGGCTTAGTTGGGTGTGTCAAAAATACAACAATTTATTTTCGCGTTGTTTTTTTGGAAAAAAAGTGTTGCATTGGGGTACGGACGGCACTATTATTAGCCACGCTAAGAGAATTAGCTACGCTAACCGAAATTTTTAACCACAAGCGGGAGTTCACCTACATGAACAAAAAGCTTCTTACTGCAGCTGTTGCTGCTGCGATTGCCTCTCCGGCCGCCATGGCTGGTGATGTCACCATCTACGGCCAGGTGCACCTGGCTACTTCCAGCTATGACTCCGAAATCGATACCGGCGACGCTTGGGATATCTCCAGCCACGCCAGCCGTCTCGGCTTCAAGGGCACCGAAGATCTGGGCGGCGACCTGAAGGCCGTTTGGCAGATCGAGCTGGGCATCGACGCCTCTGATGACGAAGCCGACGACGACGGTGGCAACACCATCAACAACGCCGACGGCATCAGCTACCGTAACACCTTCGTCGGTCTTACCGGCGGATGGGGTACCGCGGTCATCGGTCGTCACGACACCCCGATGAAGATCTCCACCGGTGCTCTGGATATCTTCGGTGACACCATCGCTGACTACAACGGCAACGGTGCTGACGACGAGCCCATGGGTGCCGGCAATATCTCCGCCGTCAACATGACCATGACCTCTCATGTCGCCGCTGTCCCGCTGATGGCCGGTCAGGGCCTCGGCTTCGTCGACCTGCGCGTCGACCAGGCCATCGCCTACATCAGCCCGAGCTTCAACGGCCTGACCCTGGCTGCCGCTATCGTTCAGCCCGGTATGGACCGCACCACCGGTGCCTCCACCTCCGGTGACGGTTTCGCTGAAGCCTACTCCGTGGCCGCTCTGTACAGCAACGGTCCTTTCTTCGCCTCCTTCGCCTGGGAAAAGATCAACGAAGATCTGGTTGAAGAGCTGCTGAACGCCAGTGCCACCGCTCAG
>JBNKCX010000037.1:0-57910 GCA_050287965.1 Sedimenticolaceae bacterium | reverse complement strand
GCTGCGAGCCTATTTCTTTTGCTTGCCCAAAAGAAATAGGCGAAAGAAAAGGGCACTCCACGACTTGCCCCTGCGGGGTACCCTGCGTTCCTCACCGTCCCGGGGGCTCCAGCCACGGGCGGTCCCTCGCCCGCGCTGGAGGCGCCGCGTCCATGCGGCGCCCCTTCGGGCCTGATCCCGGTCCGGTTCCGGTACTCGGCTGCGTCGAAGGAGGTTAGGGGTGTCACCCCCGACCCCTTCGGACCCGTCGAGCATCGCAGGCCCGCGAGGAAAAGGCCTGAAAGGGGCCGGCAGGGGTGAGAGCAGACCCTTGATTCAGTGAATCAAGGAAGCTGCTCGAACGGGTACGCCAGGGATGGCGTACCCAGGATTTGCGAGCTGAGCAGGATTACGAAGCGCAGCAAACCGGCCCTCTTCCGTCGGGACACGGATGTCCCGTCGGAAGAGCCCCGAGCGGGTCGAGAAACGCAGAGTACCCGCGCAGCGGGCGGGGACGTGGGGCGGTTTTTCTTTGGTACCTTTCTTTTGAGCGCTCAAAAGAAAGGTACTTGCAGCCCTTGCAGAGAGGAGAAAAAAGAAACCCGAAGCCCACGGGCTGCAACACTGGCTACCGGCTATTAATAATCCGCAGCAAACGGGCCGCGAAACTAATTACCGAACTTGCAAGCCCGAAGCAAAAAGGCCACAGAACTGGTTACCGAACTTATCGCGGCTACAAGACCACCCCGTTCACTGCTGATCAAAATAATCCCGCAAAAACTCATCAAAGGGTTGAGTATCACTCTCTTCCATAACCCGCTGCTGTTCCCTGGAACGAACCACTTCCTCTTCCAGCAGCTGCCGACGCGCCGAGTCCAACTGCAGAGTATCGAAGTAGCTGTTGTGCTGCAGTGACATCCGCTTGGCGAATTGAAAGAAGCCCTCGCCTTTTTCCCGCATCTCCGCCAGCATACAGGCGGAAGGGGTCAGATCAGGGTCGCGCACAACCTCCAGCTGTCGTGCAAGAGTCCTGGAATATCCCCGAGCGGGATCACCGTCATCAAGCTGTTCACAGATACCCTGCATTCCCTTACAGATCTCTTCCGCCCAGGATGTCAACGAAACATTTTCTCCGTTACGCAGCAGCTGCAGTGATTTTTTGCGGCCATGATGAGCCGTATGTTCCAGGTTGCGATCAATCTCCTGTCGTTCCCGAAGGTCTATACGCGGACTTTCCTGCAACGCGCAGAAGATCATGAATGCCTCAAGAAACCGGAGCTGATCCTCACTGATCCCGAGCGGATGAAACGCATTTATATCGAGTGAGCGCAGCTCTATATAGCGCACACCCCTCCGCCGCAGCGCCAGCGACGGTTTTTCCATCCAGCCCGTCAACTGTTTCGGTCGCACCGTGGAGTAATATTCGTTTTCGATCTGGAGGATATTCGCATTAAGTTGTTCATAACGACCCTCCATGACCACACCTATCCGTTCCCAATTTGGACATGGGGTTTCAATGGCGTGGGTCAGGCTGGAGACATAGGAATCAAGACTGTCGTAACAGACATTGACTCCTATCCCGACCTCTTTCTTATTGGTATATCCAATATCCCCCATCCGCAACGAGGTCGCGTAAGGTTCGTAATAGGTCGAATCATCAAATTCATCGAGGGTCGTCGCCTTGCCGGAGAGAAAGGATTTACAGACCGCCGGAGAGGCCCCGAACAGATAGGGAACCAACCAGCCGTACCGCTGGAGATTTCGTACCAGGGCAAAATAGTGAGTATCGATGAAGGTCCGCGAATCGCCCCGATCCTCTTCCACCTCCTGATACAAAGACCAGAACAGGTCGGACGGCGAATAGTTGAAATGAACACCTGCTATAACCTGCATCACGCGACCGTATCTGTGACCCAGGCCGCGTCGATAAACGGTCTTCATGATTCCGGCATTGGAGCTGCCGTAATCCGCAATGGGGATATTTTTTCCGCCCTGCAACACGCACGGCATACTTGTCGCCCAAAGGATCTCGTTCTCGAGTTGGTCATAAACGAATTTCTGCACATCCCTCAGAAACGTCAGCGCCTCCAATCCGCTCGCAAGCGGGGGGGTTATAAACTCCATGAGGGCTTCAGAATAATCGGTGGTTACGTAGGCATTGGCCAATGCCGACCCCAAGGTGGCGGGGTGGGGGGTATGCGCTATAACGCCTTCCGGTGAAACCCGCAGGCTTTCCTTTTCCAATCCAATCGCCGATCCGGCAAACAGGTCCCTATGTCCCGTCTTGAGCAGGCGGGAAAGGCGTTGGTCAACGGTACGATACAAAGGATTGTCCTGTTTGCTGCCGGGGCAACTTTACGGGGCTACCGTATATACGGCTCTGATAGGTTCGTTCCACACCGTTCAGCGCAAATCTTTTCGGAATCTAGAAGCGCATCTAGTTTGTCATCGCGGAACGGGGGCTCTTTTCCAGGATATAGTCGGCCAGGATGCGTGCGGCTTCGTTCAACCCGATTCTCTTGATCGCCTCGGTTTCTTCCTCATCCATATCCCCTTCTTCGAGCTCTTCCTCTGACAACGGCGCCAACCCTACGGATTTCCGGAAACGGTTTTCGCTTTCTTTGCGATGATTCTCACGCTCCTGCCACTCTGCCCGTCTTTCTTCCTCTTTCAAAGACAACATCTGTTGATCACGGACCTCTCGCACCAGCTTCTCTTCTTCGAGCAGATACTTGAAACCGGGGTCATTCCGTACCCGCCGCTCGGATGCCTCCCGCGGGCGCTGCAGCGAAGCCAGTTTTTCCGCATCATAGTGGGCCGCGCTGATACTGGCCCAGGGCAATGCATTATCCAGGGAACGTTCGCCGTCTTCTCCGGAACCCTCCGCGGTCGGAAACAGGATATCCGGGACCACGCCTCGAAACTGAGTGCTGCCGCCGTTCACCCGGAAAAACTGCGCCATGGTAAGACGCAACCGGCCCAGGTTGCTCTCTGAATCCCGCACGAACCGATCTAGATCAATAAGACTCTGTACGGTGCCCTTGCCGAAGGTGGGTTCACCGATGATGATCCCCCGACCATAGTCCTGAATGGCCCCGGCAAAAATCTCGGATGCGGAGGCACTGAAACGATTTACCAGAACCGCCAAAGGCCCCGCGTAAACCAACTCCGGATCCGGGTCAGTTTCAATTTCCACATCACCGGTTGCATCCTTCACCTGGACCACCGGCCCGGACGGAATAAACAGCCCGGTAAGCTCAGTAGCTTCTATCAGCGAGCCTCCGCCGTTCTGCCGCAGGTCGATGACGATACCGTCCACGTTCTCCGCCGCAAGTTCCTTCAACAGCCGGCGCACGTCCCGTGTGGTGCTGCGAAAATCCTCATCACCCTGGGAATATCCCTGAAAATCCCGATAGAACGCCGGTATCTCCACTACCCCGATTCGCAACGGCGCCATCCCGTCCAGTTTTTCGATGATATATTTCTTTGCCGCCTGATCTTCCAGTTTGATTTCATTGCGGACCAGAACGATCTCTTTCATCGGACCGTTGCTGCCGGCTTTCTTCGGAAGAATCTGCAGCCGTACCACGGTACCTTTGGCACCACGTATCAGTTCAACCACGTCCTGCAACCGCCATCCGACCACATCTTCCATCTCACCCTCATTTCCCTGCGCCACTCCGATGATTCGGTCGCCGGCGCGAAGTTCACCACTCAGCGCCGCCGGTCCACCCGGGACTATGCGTTGTACTTCCGTATACTCATCATCCATCTGCAGGACCGCCCCGATCCCTTCCAGGGATAATCGCATGCTGATATCAAAGTTCTCCGCCAGCTTGGGCGACATATAAGAAGTATGAGGTTCAATACTGAAGGTATATGAATTAACGAAGATCTGAAAAACATCATCCGCATCCATCTGTTTGGCGCGACGAAGCGTCCCCTGGTAACGCATGCGGAGAGTCTTGCGTATGCCCTCCATATCCTTACCGGTAAGACGCAGGCTCAGAACATCGTTCTTCACCCGCTTGCGCCACAGTTCATCCAGTTCCTTGTTATCCGCCGCCCAGGGTGCCTCCTCCCGGTCAAATCGGTACTTCTCATCCCTGGTAAAATCAAAATCCTGCTCCACCAGCTTCAATGCATGTTCGGTCCGTTCCTCCACCCGCTGGCGATAGCGTTGAAAGATCTTGAATGCCGGCTCCAATGCGGCCCAGCGCATGGCGTCATCCATACGATCCCGATACTTGGCAAAACCGTCGATGTCCTGCTGCGTAAAATAGCGCTTATTGGGATCCAGAGATTCAAGATAGCGATCGAAAATCACTTCGGAAAAGGCATTGTCCAGAGTATGCCTCTTGTAGTGATAGCTGTTAATAACCTTACTTATAATAAGGGTTGATTGTCGGTGCTCGCGCGACGGCTTGAGCTGATCGATGGGGACCTCCTGGACCGTTGCCCATGACGAGGCAGTCCAGAAAACGAGGATTACGAGCAATATATTCTTAACGATCTTCATGTGTTTACAATCGCATGTCATGGATTATCCGGCCAATATGGGTACGGACTCCGCACTTAACAAGGGAGCCTCTGATTAAGTCGCCAGCGCCTCGGCCATCATTGACTTGATCAGAAGCACCCAGGATTTGACTGCCCTCCGCGGATAAAGTTTTACTCATATCAGCTTGTGGAAATTACCGGCATCACCGGCGGGTGAAGACCGGTTACCAGCTCCATATAGTCCCCCCGCTCCGGTCCCAGAAAGCCGTGCCGAATAAGAAAATCGATAACCACCAGATTGCAGTTTAATTTAAATTCATCAGCGCAACCCACGAATTCCATCACTTTTTCCACAGGCCAGAGGTAAAATTCCGCCACCTCCCCGTCGGTGCATCGGGGGGTAAAATCCGGTGGAAGTTCCAGGTCGTAACAGTATAGGGTATCGGGTTTCAACCCTTTTTCCGTCTCGGCGTTATAGGTTACCGTCCCGACACAGCGTGCCCGCTCCGCCAGCCCGGCCGGGATGCCCGCTTCTTCCCAACACTCCTTTTGCAGATTCTCCGGCATGCCGATTCCGTAGGGAAGCCCACCCGCCGCGATGTTATCCAGCCGGCCCGGATAGTTGCGCCGATCCATGGATCGCCGGGCCACCCACATCCGCAGCCCGTCCCCGTCCCGGACGTAGCCATTGATATGCTGCCCGAATGCCCGGATCCCGAAATAGGGGGCCGCCGCCCGGTCGATCAGAACCAGGCCATTCTCCCTTCCCCCCGGGGTAGCCACGTACTGCTCTCCATGCAAATGGGTAATGACACCCTGTTCCACCAGTTGCGCAAGCACTTCCGCGATTCCGGCGCTACGCTCTTCGAATCCTTCCATGCCCGGTGCCATTTCAACACCCTGGTCCGTAACGTTAAACACGGATGGCCAGCGCCGGAGATGACCAGCAAAATCCGGGCGTAGCCGGCCTACGACAGCCCCATCTATCACAAAGGGGATAAAACCGCTGCCGGAGTAATTATTACAGGCCCTGATATGCTGGATGAAATCCATCCCGATTTATTCCTGCTCTCTATTAATTAAGGACAACCCGGTCAAGCAGAGCACTGTCTCAGCCCTCGCTTGCTTTCTGTTCCAGTTTCACCTGCTCCCATAAGGCGTCCATCTCTTCCAGATCCGCCTCCTCAAGACTCCGGCCTGCCTGTACGAGTTTCCGTTCGATGGCGCCGAAACGATCCTGGAATTTCCTGTTGCTTGTACGCAAACCGGCCTCAGCATCAACACCGACGTGGCGTGCCAGATTTACGCAGGCAAACAACAGATCTCCGATCTCCTCCTCCAGGCGGACACGATCACCGCCTTTTTCGATTTCCGCCGTTACCTCTTCCAGCTCCTCCCAGATCTTATGGAAAACCCCCGATACCTCCGGCCAATCGAATCCAACATCCGCGGCACGCTTCTGTAACTTTCCCGCTCGCGACAACGCCGGCAGCGCCTCCGCCACACCATCCAGCTGACCGGGCACCTTGTCGCGGTCTTTGCCGCGCCGCTCCCAGGCCTTATGCTGCTCCCACGCCTTCCGCTGCTCATCAACATCCTCGATAACATCGTCGCCAAAGACATGGGGATGGCGCCGCAACATCTTTTCTGTGATAGCTTCCACTACATCCGGAAAATCAAAATAACCCCGTTCCTTCGCAATCTGTGAATAGAACACCACCTGAAAAAGCAGATCCCCTAACTCTTCCCGGAGCTCTTCCATGTCCCCCCGATGGATGGCATCCGCCACCTCATAAGCCTCTTCTATGGTGTGTGGCGCTATGGTTTCAAACGTTTGGTCACGATCCCACGGGCACCCGTCATCGGGATCCCGGAGGCGTTCCATAATTTCTATCAACCTATCCACCGGGTGTTACCCCTGTTCCATTAGGTATGGAAATAACCATCCTCAGGTCTCCTTCAATCCCGGACCCCCGCGGGTCAGGCCGGGAAAATGCTCGTTGCGTATATAACATATTGTTTATATAAGATAATTCAGCCATTCCGCAACCTCCAGACCTGGCTGATTTCGTCCGGCACGGCGCCAAGAACAGCGTATAACCTATTGACCGTGGAGCAAGTACAGGGTGTAGATTCGAACAAGTCTAAAATACCGCAATAATAAATAAACTATATTTTTTTACCATGGATGACATTCTGACGATTGGGGCCGTATCGTCGCTTTCGGGTCTGCCCGTTGACACTATCCGTTTTTACGAGAAAAAGGGGCTGATTGATCCCCCTCTTCGCAATTCCTCCGGATACCGTGTATACCAGCCTGAAATTGTCGATCTATTAACCTTCATTAAGCGCAGCCGCGAACTGCTCTTTTCCCTTGAAGAGATCAACAAGCTCATCGCTGTTCTCTTCAGAGACAAAGGCTCCGTGGACGAAGTACATATGATCGCCAGAAATAAAATCGGTGAGATCGAGGGCCAGCTGGAACAACTCGGTGCAGCCAAACACCATCTTCAAAGGTTCACTGAAATCTGCAAAAACCCGGAAGAAAGGGAAAAAGCCGTCCTGCTTGGTTATTTTCTCAATACCGGTTAAATAATCCCATCATCCCTGCCGCGTATTGAGCCCCACCTATGCGGGATTCGCATAATAACAAATACAGATCAGACTCCATAATCCGCCAATTGCCAGAAATCGTCCCTGTCTTTGTAAAACAGATAATCGACGTTAAAGGCCTCAACTCCTTTTACACCGCTGATCTTATGGTTCAGGGAATTTGAATTCAGGGCATCCCGTACCGATGCCTTCCAATGCAGGATCGCTATATCTGGATGTTTTTTTGCGACCTCGGCATAGATATCCCGAACCTCCGCACGCCCGCCGAGGTTATGTAACGCCTCAACAACGATCCCGGGCCACTGCACTTCAGCCGGATCCCCCGATAGGTTCATCAATGGCTTTATCAGCTTTCCCGACTTCAATACATCAAAAAAGATCCTCCGGGCCTTTTTATCCAACTGATACACCTGCCGGAAGGTCCAGTTCTGAAAAATCCACGTGGCCATTTCCGCAACCAGATGATGATCGGTGGAATTATGTTTCACAAGAAACTTGTTTGCCTCCCGAAGAGCCACACCCTCCTCATTCAGCTTTCTGAACCTTGCTTCGCGTTCCCTGACCTGCCTTTCTGACTGATTCATTTTCCCCACCGGAATCTCTAGAATCTACCGTCCATTTTCTACTACATCCGGTATTCTACCACCTATTCTACTGATCAGTCGCCAGCATTGCCTGAAGAGCTGCTGTCTGAACGAGTGCCTGGAACAGCAGGCGATTTGCTTCAACCAACCCGAAACAGCGGTAATAGCATTGCTTTATCGCGGACCGGCCCAACCCTCCGCGTTCCTCCGACGGATAAGGCCCCTCGACCAGAATATCCAATCTATCGTTACTCCGGAGTTCGAGCTGCAACTGCCTGTTGACGGAAATCTTATGCCCCGTATACACCACCGGATTTTTCTCAAATTGGTAGTTTTCCTTCCATGCCTTTTCCAACAGCGCGCAGGAGGACAATGCCACGGGATATAGGGTCGGAAACCGAACACGATCCTCCAACTCATCAAAATAAGCGTATTGGTCCACCAGCGATCCGAGGAGAAAATTCTTTCCGTTACTTGTATTCAGAAACTTCCGTTTCAGGAAGAACGGGGCGCCCCCGATATAGCTCCGATCAGCCGCCTCGGCCGCAACCGGGAGATAGGGAGCCTGGTCGTCAGACAAAAACCGCGGGGCGGGGGTTTCGCTACGACTGCCGATCAGTACTGGGCTGCCGTCATATTTCCGAACCACCACACGGTTTGACAGCCCGCCTCCGGTTAACGTCGTATTTTTTGTGGTTTTGATCTCCACCCGGAAGGGCTCTCCGGCAAGCAGCGCCCCGGCGAACTTAAATTCGTAGTTGCGAAAGGAAAGGCCGTACTCCGCCTCGAGTGATTCTTCACCCCGTTCCCAGCGATACCGGTCGAGTAGGTAATCGATAAGACAGCCGATCTGAAACCCAAGAGCCACAGGGGCTCTGAACGTATTTCCCTCTATCTGATCCCAGCGATGGGGATCATGAAAAGGATTAAAATCATCCGTCGCGTTGCGTGCAATATCGAGATGAAGCTGTTCAAAGCAGAAGACCTCGTCCGCCACCTCCAGACCATCCTTATCCAAATCCTTTTATTCCTTATATTTTTGAAAGATGTATGCCCTTACCGGGCAGGAACATAAATATTTCCCATTCGAATGGATTCTGAAGTCACAAATATGATCAAGGGTTTCACAGGTGATAAGCGTAACCCCAAGATCCGAGTCGCATTCCTCCGCGCCACATAGCGGATATGCAGGGTCAACGAGACAGGCCTTTCCTTTCACACACCGATCCACCTGCTCAACAATCTGAACGGGGATCTCATATTTGACCTTTTTCCCCATTTCCCCCCCTTCCATACTCGCTTTGTCCTATACCTTAAGTTTAGCAAGGATAGCGCACCCCGCATCGATGCTGAGGGAATTTTCGCCCTCCAAATCCACTGCATTTGTGGGGATGGAATATCCATAACCCCTCGGGACGCCAAGGAGTCTATACTCTCTTGGGGGATTATGGGGATCATTATGCCGAGCATGGAATTCATAAAGCGCATGCTTTGCGTTTTCCGGCCAAAATACAGCCGGATTTATAGCCTAATGTGATCTCCGAACAACTACATTACCTGCCATGTTTCAAACCCTCGTTAACAGGAGATAACCCATGAGGCCGTTGATACCGCGAACTGGATTGCTGTTATTACTTTTCCCCATTATGGCTCTCGCGCATACCGATGTCGGACAAACCACCGGATTTGCGTACGGATTCGGTCACCCTTTTTCCGGGGCGGATCATATGCTGGCGATGGTCGCGGTCGGTCTCTGGGCCTCCCTGGTTGGCGGCCGGGCGGTATGGGTGGTTCCCAGCACATTCTTAGCTGTAATGATCATAGGGGGGTTCCTTGGATTCTCCGGGATTTCGGTGCCTTTTATCGAAGAGGGAATATTGGTATCCGTCCTGGTACTGGGCGTGATGATCGCCGGCGCCTTTAAGCTCAAGCCGACATACGGCGCCATCATCGTCGGCATCTTTGCGATTTTTCACGGTCACGCGCACGGTGCGGAACTTCCGGCCGCTATTGGCGCCGCCTCCTACACCATCAGCTTTGCTCTGGCAACGGCGGCACTGCATTTAGCCGGAATCGGCCTGGGACTGCTTTTAAAACAGATTAATTTACCGGCAATTGATCGTATTGCAGGAAGCGCGATAATACTTGGCGGAATCTATCTGACGATCTCCTAGCCGTCCGAATATTCGCGTCCGCCTTCACTGTATAGCCAACGCTAATAAAACTCTCCACAACATCAAAGGGTTGCAGATAATGAATAAATTTATGGCTCTTTCTGCAACTCTTCTTTTCTGCGTAACCACCGTAATGGCCTCAGATCCGATGAGCAAAAGTGAATTTACAGACAGATATGCACAGGCGGTTACGCGCGCGCATCCCGACGCCAAAGTAAACATCGCATCGGAACTGGAAGTTAAAATTGTCATGCCCGGAGGCGACGAACTGACTTCCTTTCTGGATAATGCCTACACTGATTACAGGAATCAGCCAGATAATCTGGAGGGTATCCTGAACACCTACATCGGTCTTCTACCGATGGCAGCCGGATCCAATACCGAGGATTATGCAAAGGAACGCATATTCCCCGTCATTAAGGACCGACTATATATCAAACAGGCCGGGGAACTGCTTCAGAAGGATGACAAGAACAGGCTCGTATACGAACAACTGAACGATATATTGTATATCGTGTACGCTTTTGACACTCCGAGCGCTATCAGATTTTTAACCGAAGAGGATTTAGGCAGACTCGGCATCGAGAGAAATGAGCTGAAAGAACTCGCGATGTCCAATCTAAAAGACGCTCTCCCGGATATTCAACTGGAAGGAGACCCATCGCGCCTGTCGATGATTGTCGCCGATGGAAACTACGAAGCGTCCTTGTTATTGGCGGACAAACTTTGGACCAAGGATCACTTCCCTGTAAAAGGGGACATCGTAGTATATGTTCCCGCAAGGGATGTGGTACTGATCACCGGTTCGGAGGACACAACTAACCTGGCCAAAGCTTACGATATCGTAAACAATCCTGCACAGGAATGGTCACATATGATTACCAACGAAGGATTTATCAGGACTAACGGGAAATGGCGGATATTCAGACCCTGAAAGGAACGCGACCTCATCATCTCTTCCGGTAGCCAGCTTACACCTCACCTTCTCCGCGTTTTTTCCTAACAGCCGAATCATGAGACTTTGGTCTTTACATCCCAAGTATCTCGATTCAAAAGGGCTGGTTGCCTTATGGCGGGAGGGATTGCTCGCTCAGAAGGTGTTGAACGGCGATACAAAAGGCTACAGACATCATCCTCAACTCCGTAGATTTATCGAATCAGCAAATCCATTGGGCGCAATTGCAAGTTATCTGCGAATCGTCGCACAGGAAGCAAAAAACAGAGACTACAAATTCAATACGAAAAAAATAGGCAACAGGCGATTGAATAAGCGATTACCGGTAACCACCGGTCAGATAGAGTTTGAATATCAGCATCTAATGCAAAAACTGAAGGTACGCGATGGAAAGCGATACCTCTCGCTGAAGTCCGTCGATAATATCGAGGAACACCCGCTGTTTCATGTTCACAAAGGAGATATCGAGGATTGGGAGAGCACAGATTAATAACCCCGATCCGCATATACAAATATTAGATACTATAATGTCCAGTACCTCCTCAACACGGCCATATGGATTCATTTATATTCCATGAAACATACTCTTCCGATGTTTCTTGCCCTGATAGTCGCATGGGCTTTAAGCAATAAAACAGGCGAGCTGTTTTCTGCAGGCTTTGCCGCCATCCTTGATATCCTTATTTTTCTTATAACCTATATATTCACCTACAAGCTATTCAAACACTTCAGAGACCTGTAACCCCTGATCATCCCGTCATCTTTTTTCCTGCCCGTTTGGCCTGATCAACAAATTTGAGACCTTGTCCATAGTTTGGAACTTCCGGAGGCCGGGCGGCATCTATACACCAGTATGAATTCTCTATACTGATCTCATTTCGTCATCGCTATGGACCAGATGAACCGCATTGGAGGCAATCGCTGCATGAAGACCGTAGACATCCATACCCATCTATTAAGTCCGAATGTGCGTTTCGATCGGCTATTGGATAGATTCACCGTTCGCTTCTTTGGCGATGATTTGGGCCTGGATCGTAAGGCGATACGAACTGAACCGTATGCGGCCTATGTAGAAGCGTTGGCAGGTACCATTCGCGAATCCAGGTACTTGGCAAAGGCTTGTGTGTTCGGAGTGGATAGCCGCCTGGATAAGCGCGGACGCGAAATACACCGTGACAAAACCGTTTGCGCCACAACCGCGGACGTATTAAAGATCGCGGAAAAACATCCTCAGCAATTCATCCCGTTTTTCTCCGTAAATCCCCGTCGTGCCGACGCGCTGGACCTGATCGACGAGTACGTGGACAAAGGGTGCAGGGGGGCCAAGTTCCTGCAGAACTACTGGCGTATCGATCTTAACAACGAGCAACTCATCCCTTATTACGAAAAAATAAGACATTGCAAAATCCCGCTAATAATCCACATTGGAAGTGAGTATAGCGTCGACTCCGAAAGGCGTTTTGAGGGAACCGACATGCTTGATCTCCCCCTGGCCTGCGGCGTCACCGTCGTCGCGGCCCATATGGGCCTGGGTCGGATCAACCACAGACTCCTCCCCTGGCGAAATCTGTCCAAGGACCCACACCATTTCGATGAGGACTATTTTCTTCTCCTGGAAAAACTGCGACACCATGAAAAACTGTATGCGGATATCTCCGGCATCCTGACGCCGTTAAGGGCCAGGGCCCTGCGGCATCTTTCCAAGCAAGCGGATATCCATGGCAAACTCCTGTTCGGCACGGACTACCCCGTTCCTTTTCCTATCCGCTACAACAGCTTTGATCTTGCGCCGGAGACGAGAAAACGAATCGGCGCCATCCGCAATCCTTTTGACCGCTATATCAAGACCATATTGGAGTACTTTCCGAAAGGGAACCCGATATACGACAATTACCGTAAGGTACTGTCGGAAACCGGTTAATTCCCCGGCAGGCGGGAAAATAGAAATCCCATCTTGACAACCCTTCATTTATTCACTAATTTCTGTATATACAGAAATATCTGATAATGGAGGAAGCTAAAGATGCTCGGTTTTCTGATTGAAGTCAGCCTGTCTCTGACCGTCAGTATCTTTGCCCTGGTAGTGCTTAAGGAAGCGTTGCAGAACATCCTTACCGACCTCTGCGAGGAAAGCCACCGGGCTGAATTCTGGACCCGTTTTACCCTGCTGATGCTGATTATCGGCCCGCTTCTTGGCACCTTTCTCCTTTCCCCCTACAACAGCAATTTCGGAAATCTGGAAGCAAACCATCTGCGGGAGATCCTGAGGCACGTACTTACGGGTGTCTTCGCCACCCTGAGCGGCATCGGTTTCATAATCTGGAGCAGTATTCGCAACCGCGTTATCTCTTCCCGGCCGACATTCGAAAATCGCATGCCGATGTCCGATCGAGACCTCTGACCATGCGCATATTCATTACCGGAGCCCGCGGCTTTATCGGATCACACCTGACCCGGGCCATCCTCGACCAGGGCCACGAAGTAATTGCCGTGACGCCCGATCCTAAGACACAGACGAACCTGATGCCCGAAGTTGCCGTGGTGCGCGTTGATTTCCGCGAGGCCCACCGCCCGGAGGATTGGCTGCCCCATCTTGCCGGGGTGGATGCCGTTATCAACGCCGCGGGCATAATCCGCGAAACCGGCAGGCAGACTTTTCGGGCGCTGCACGCGCAGGCCCCGATCGCCCTCTTCCAGGCCTGCGAAGCCGCCGGGGTCCGGCGGGTAATCCAGATCTCAGCCCTGGGTTGTGATGAACATGCCGCAAGTCAGTTTCATCTCAGCAAAAAGCAAGCGGATGATGCTCTTGCCGCCAGCTCCCTTGACTGGACTATTCTGCGCCCATCTATCGTGTACGGCCCCGGTGCCCGCAGCATGGCCTTGTTCAAGGCGTTGGCCGCTCTCCCGATTACACCCCTGGTTAATCGCGGCGAACAGCGTATCCAACCCATCCATGTAGCGGATCTCACCCTGGCGGTACTGAAATGCCTTGCGGCGGACGGGCCCGCTCGCATGCGTATCGATCTCGTGGGTCCAAGCCCGGTCCGTTTCCTTTCCCTGATGCAGCGTCTGCGTCGCTGGCTCGGCCTGGGGCCGCTGCGTCCCCTTGCCGTGCCTTACACCCTTTCCCTGGCCATTGCCAGACTTGGCGGTTTTCTCGGGGATACGCCGGTCACCCCGGAAACCATCCAGATGCTGCTACGGGGAAATACCGCCGGCGCGGATGATTTTGTCCGACATTTCGGGTTCATCCCACGCAGCCTGGATGAAGCCCTGCACAAGGAGCCGGCCCGCCAGCCCGATCTGTGGCACGCGGGTCTCTATTTTCTACGCCCGCTGTTGCGGTTTACCATCGCCCTGGCGTGGATCAGCGCCGGTCTCGTATCCGCCCTGGTCTATCCCCGTGAAGCGAGTTACGCCCTGCTCTCCCAGGTAGGGCTCACCGGAACCTGGGCCGCACTCGCTCTATATGGCGCTTCCGCGCTGGATCTGTTGCTGGGGGTGGCCACCCTGAGTAACCGCTGGTTACGGCCCGCCGCCTATGGGCAGATCCTGACCATGAGCGCTTACACCCTCGTCATCACCCTCTTTCTTCCGACCCTTTGGACACACCCCTTCGGCCCGGTGATCAAAAACCTGCCCTTGCTGGCGGCAACACTCATCATGCTTACCCTGGAAAGGAGGACACCATGGAATACCTGATCCTCAAATGGGTGCATATCCTTAGCGCCATTCTGCTGTTTGGAACCGGTTTAGGCAGTGCTTTCTATAAACACTTTACTGACCGGACCGGTAACGTTCCGGCGATCGCCGTCACCAACCGCCTTGTGGTCTGGGCCGACTGGCTGATCACCACACCCACCATCATCGTTCAGCCTGTTACCGGGTTCTGGATGCTGCATCTGATTAATATGCCGTTGAACCTTCTCTGGGTTTGGCTTTCTCTGGTGCTCTATTTCGTTGCCGGTGCCTGCTGGCTGCCGGTAGTGGTACTGCAGATCCGCATGCGCGATCTGGCCGAAAAATCCGTCTTCTTGCGACAACCTTTAGGCAGCGAATATTTTCGCATGGCCCGCACCTGGTTCTGGCTGGGTGTTCCCGCCTTTGCCGCCATGGTTGCCGTGGTCTGGCTGATGGTGCTTAAACCGTTCTAGAACCGCGAACACTATGCGATTATTCACCGGGGAAATCCTTAATGATCTCAAACAATAAACAGCCGTATGCCCCTGTTCGCCAGGCCCTCGGGCCACAGTGGACCGGGCTCGGCGCCGCCATACGCCGCCACTACGATCTGCCGCCTCACTCAGATACCCGGCTGGAGGTTGAAGGCACTATGCAGGTAACACTTTCGACGGTGGGCAGGATATTCATGACCGCCGGCCGTCTGTTCGGCGCGCTGGTGCCCTACCGCGGTTGCGATATCCCGGTAACCGTGCGCAACTGGTCGCAATCGGACAGCAACGCCATGTTCTGGCATCGCACATTCCGCTACCCCGAAAAAGAGCCTGTGGTATTTTGTTCCCGCATGGAATATGCGGGGGAAAACACTATCGTAGAGTATGTGAAATACGGGCTTGGCATCCGTATGCGGTTGTCCACGGAAGACGAAACCCTTCGCTTTGACAGCCTGGGTTATCAATGGGATCTGGGACTGTTGACGTTGCGCATTCCCGACTGGCTGCTGTTGGGAACCGCCGTTATTCGGGAAACACCCGTCTCCGAGCAGGCATTCCAGGTCACGTTCGAGATCAATCACCCCCTCTGGGGTCGCACCTTCGGGTATTCGGGAGAGTTCACATATAAAGAGTAAGGCCCGCTCCTCGCAAAACCTGCCCGATATCCGATTCCGCCCGTTGCTCCCCGGAGTTAAAGCGGCGAACAGGCACGGAAACACCGCCTTGTCAGTATGTCCCCGAAAAATGTCAGGTTTTTTTACACCCCGGGGCTGCAGGTTACTTTCGCACCCCCGAATAATCACTCTTAACCATTTGTTTATAGGCATAAAAAGCGAGTCTTCGTGCCATTGCGGGGAAGCTGGCATATCACTTGCAATTCTCCGTCGGAGCGCAGGGAATTTGTACTCGAAACTATCGATGGACTGAATGTTTTAGACTCACTCTAACGATATGCAGAGAGAACGCGAATGAAACGAACTATCGCCGTAACCGCCCTGTCACTCACGGCCCTGCTGGGCGTGACAAACGCTAACGCCTATCTGATTTTTTTTGGTGAAGACCTGAATAACAGCAGAACGGTACCGCTGGCGACCACGCCGAACGCCTCTGCTGCGGAAAGCAGCTTTCTTTCCCACCTGACCGGGGTCGGTACCGAGGATTTCGAGTCCCAGGCCATCGGGTCACGTCAACCTCTGACCTTGAACTTCCCCGGTTTTGGCGGCGGCTCCCTGAGCGCCACCCTGACCGGAAGCTCAGGAATAGTTTACGGGACCCCTCCCGGGACCACCGACGGATTCGGCCGCTATAGCATTTCCTCCACGGACTCCTCCAACTATTGGTTCGTATCTGCGGGCACTTACGGTAACTTCACCATCAATTTCGGTCAGGACATCGCGGCCTTTGGTTTTTACGGCATAGATATCGGTGACCTCGGGGGCCAACTTCAGATAGCTCTGTCAAACGGCGACACGCCGTCTGTCGACCATACCGTTGGGGCCAACCTTTCCACCGACGGCTCGGTTCTTTTTTTCGGGCTTATCGCCGAGAACTCCTCTGAACTGTTCGACAGCATAGACTTTCTGACCACCTCCGGCCTGGGAGACAATTTTGCTTTCGACAGATTTACGGCCGGCGAGCAGGCTCAGGTCGATCCCGTCCCCGAACCCGCCACCCTTGCCCTGATGGGCCTGGGTCTGGCCGGTATCGGTTTTGCACGCAAAAAGAAACAGGGTTAACAATAAAAACCAAGGCTGTAATATTGACCCCGCTTCGGCGGGGTTTGTTTTGCACGGATGCTTTCCGTTCGAATCGCGGCTCCGCAGAATCCCCTGAAAATCTCCTCCATTCCCCGCCCTCCGGAAACCGGAACACCATAGCCAAAATCGGTCCTCTGGTCATAGGTCTTTTAGTGGTTCTCTGGTAATCTAATACACGAAATCAATACGATAAATTGTTTCAGGATTCGTACCGTACGACGGGGCCCCATAAGCGATGCGAAGAACCTAAGCTGGAGACGCAATTTATCGTAGATTAGCGGTAGTTGTTTGCCCACGCCGTCCGGCAATCGATTCCTGATGGATGGGCCAAATATCCGGAGGATATCTGCCGCTATTATGGTTTAACATTCAAGGCCCATGAAATAACGGATACATGGCGTCTAACGCGGACATCGTACCCGATAGCCGAGCCACCGGGAGCAAAGGATATGAGAGAGAGCCATATTTTACTAGTCGAAGACAATTCTGATGATGAAATTCTGGCTTTACGCGCCTTGAAGAAAAATAATATTTTCAACGAAATAAAAATCGCCCGGGACGGTGCCGAAGCGCTTGATTATCTTGATGAGATCGCCGCAGGCGGAGATCTTCCGGAAGTCATTCTACTGGACTTGAAATTGCCGAAGATCAATGGACTTGAGGTGTTGAAAGCCATCCGCAGGAATCCTCGAACCCAACTCCTGCCCGTGGTTATATTGACCTCATCGGATGAAGAAAAAGATCGTATCCATGGTTATCAACTGGGTGCCAACAGCTATATTCGAAAACCCGTGGATTTCAATCAATTCGTCGCAACGGTTCAGGAACTCGGCTCATACTGGCTAGCGCTTAATCTAGCCCCATATAATCATTAAATATGCTTAATAATCGCCTACGCCTTCTGTTAGCGGAAGATTCGGAAGACGACGCACTTCTGTTGCTGCATTATCTCAAAAAGGACCGGTGGGAAATCGAACGCTATATCAGGGTTGATTCCCCGGAAGCCATGCGTAGCGCTCTTGAGGACGGACAGTGGGATCTGGTCATAACCGATCATAATATGCCCTCTTTCGACTCGAAAGAAGCCCTGAGATTGATTCGCAAATTTGATGCGGATATTCCCATCATCATTGTCTCCGGCAGTATCGGCGAAGAACTTGCGGTTTCCATGATGAAGAACGGGGCTGCCGACTACATCATGAAAGATAATTTGAATCGCCTGGGCCCGGCGATCGCACGTGAATTACACACGGCGAAATCACGCGCCGCCCGCCGCGAGGCCGAAAACCAGCTACGCCACATGGCGTTCCATGACGCACTGACCAATTTAAAGAACAGGCGCGAACTTGAACTCAACCTGCATGACGCCATCCTGAACGCCAGACGGGACAACGTAGTTCATTCGTTTCTGTATCTTGACCTGGACCAATTCAAGGTCATCAATGATACCTGCGGACATTTGGCCGGAGATGAGTTGCTGCGCCAGATCTCGGCGCTGTTGAGAAGCCGAACACGTGATAGTGATCTGGTTGCCCGTCTTGGCGGTGACGAATTCGGGGTTGTTCTCCACAATTGCCCTTTGCAGCGGGCACAAATGCTGGCTGAGCATTTCCGCAAAGCCATCGAGGACCAGAAATTCATCTGGCAGGACCATCCCTTCAGTGTCAGTGTAAGTATCGGTCTTGTGGACATAACGCCCGATACCATCAGTATCGAAGAAGTACTAAGTAACGCCGACATGGCTTGCTTTGCGGCAAAAAGTCATGGGCGAAATCGAATACACGTCTTCACGGCGAAAGACGGCGAACTCGCCTTAAGGCGCGACGAGATGCAGTGGGTCAGCAGAATAAACAGCGCCCTGGATGACGGCCGCTTCATGCTGTACCACCAGACGATTATTCCGCTGCAGGACGATCAAGCGCCTGAGCAATCGGAAATATTGCTGCGAATGCTAAGTACCGACGGTGAGGTTATTCCCCCAGGCGCATTTATTCCGGCGGCGGAAAAATTCGACCTCATGCAGCGTCTGGACCGCTGGGTGATAAACGCGATGTTCCAATATCTGGGCAAAAATAAGCGCTTATGCAAACGAGGTCGGCGCCACTTTATTAATCTCTCAGGAACCTCACTGAACGACCCGGGATTCTTTGATTATATCCAGGAGAGGATGCGGCATAATAAGGTACCCCCCGAATCCATCTGCTTCGAGGTAACCGAAACAGCCGCTATCAGCAATCTCGGAGCGACGGTTTCGTTCATTGAGGAAATTCGGGAAATGGGGTGCTCCTTCGCGCTTGACGATTTTGGTACGGGACTCAGCTCATTCTCTTATCTCAAATCATTGCCCGTTGATTTTCTGAAGATAGACGGATCCTTCGTTAGACAGATGGAAAATGATGAGATGAGCCGGGCCATCGTTGAGGCCATCAACAATATCGGTCACGTGGCCGGCTTGAGCACCATCGCCGAATTTGTCGAGCAGATAACAGTATGCGACATACTGCGGGAATACGGGGTGGACTATGCTCAGGGTTTCGGTATATCCACACCAAAACCTCTTGCGGACTGACTGAGGCGACAGTGACGGGCTGTTCTCAGTAATTTATCCGCAATTCCGTCCAGATCGATCTACTGTTCATCCGATAGTCTTCTGGTATTGAACTCACGGCGGGCTCCCGGACATCTTCATCAAACAGATTCCGAACAGCAAAGGCCCATTCCAAATGTTCATATATTCGTTTGCGCCGCAGCGTCAGGTTCACGATGCTGTAGTCGTCGATATCGGAACGGGTGTCACCTTGCGGGCGCTCACGATCTCCTACCCAGAAATATTGCGCATCAATCGACCATTTCGGCAGAAATACCCAATTGGCATTGGCATAGAATTGCAGACCAGGCGTATTCGCCACCTCTACTCCGGTTTCACTGTCCTCGCTCTCCTGCCAGGCCCCGTTCGCTCGCACCCTGAAGCCGTCGCTTACCTGCCAATCAACCTCAAACTCCAGACCATGTCCCTCCTGGTCCCGGGCATTCTGGTTGGTGCTGGTGGCACCACCGGCATCCGGCACGGCTTCGATAAGATCCTTTATTTGATATCCAAACAGGTTGGTCGATAGCCGTAAATCCGCCGTCGGCCACCAGTTCAGGGCGAGCTCCAGGGTATCGATCGTCTCCGGTTCAAGATCCGGGTTCCCTATCTGTACAGGGTTATTCTGGGCATACATCTCGGAAAATGAAGGGGGACGAAAGGCACGTCCATAAAGGAGCTTGGCGCTAAGGTCGGGGCGGGCCTGCCAGACCAGGGCCAGCCGCGGATTGACCGTAGAACCAAAATCGGAATAGCGATCGTAGCGAACCCCCGCGGTCAGTTCCCAGTTACGGGCAAAGGCCCATTCGTCCTGAATGGACGCAAACCAGAGTTTGCGGTCAACATCAGGCCCGTAAACATACGGCGTACCGGTGACATCAGTAAGGGTGCCATCCACCACCAGCTCCGTACCGTCAATTACGCCCGGACCGAAATTCTTCATTTCCCTGGCTTCATAGTCCATATATTTATGGCCCGCGGCCAGACGCACCTGGTGCTGAGCCCAGCCGTCGTAAAGACCGACCGCCTCGGCGGCGATGATCTGCTGGGTGGAATCGGGCTGCCCGATCATTCCCTCGGAGAACAGGGGTGTATTCGCACTGGTAAAATCAAGGTTTCCGTCCGCGCCGATGGGCAGTACCGCGCCGTCCGGAAATATCTTGAATCTATTGAGATTATCGGTATAGCTGTAACTGAAGTTCAGTTCGGTTCGCCAGTCCGGATGCAAATCGTCGTTCTGATAACGCAGGTCTGTGACGAAATAGTCTTTCTCCAGATAGCCATCGCGATCCAATACCGGCGCCGCACCCACGCCGACCCCCACATTACGGTGCCTCTGCCCCCAGAAACGCAGGGTCCAGTTGTCCTTACGCAGACCCAGGTGATACTCGATAAGCCGCTGATCCAGATTCATGGCGTCGGGAGCCAGAGAAGCATTAGTACCGAAAACGCCATCCAGGACGGTTTGCAGATCGGAATCAACCACGCGATCCTGATCGGTACCGTTATTCAACACCTCTACACTGGCAACGATATCCCAGCCATTATGATTGGCGCCGTACTGCACCCAACTGTCCGTTGTATTGAAGGAACCATGGCGCAGACCCGCTTCAACGCCGTCCACTTCCTGGCCGTCCTTGGTGATGATGTTGATGATACCGGCAAAGGCATCAGCGCCATGGATAGCCGATCCCGGCCCCCGCACGACCTCAACCCGCGAAATCATGGATACCGGCATCTCGAAGCGGTGACCGCGATTACCGTTCCATAGATACTTAACCTGCACGCCATCCACCAACAGCAGCACCTGGGGATTCAATGCCGTAGTGATACCCCGAATATTGATGTTGTTCACCAGCGGACCGTAATTACTGGAGGGGGCCATATGCAGACCCGGTACCGTCTCCAGCACCTCATCCAGGGTTGTGGCCCCCATATCCCTTATGTCTTCTTTTGTGATAACGCTGGCAACGGAAGGTGCCAGAAATACCGGTTTAGCACTGCCGGTCGCGCTGACCAGAATAGCATCGGTTCGATAATAGTCTTCCTCGCTGGGACCGCTGAACAGACGTTCCGCCTGCTTCATCTGCTCATCGGAAATCACCGGCACATCAGCTGAAGCCGCAGAGAAATTCAGCAGCAACAAGATACTTAGCGGCAATCTTGATTTGGCAATCATGATTATTCCTGAAGAACTACGGCCGAACAGATCGTTATATGTTATTTAGGTGCTCTTTATAGCCGGATCCGGGACAAATTGCATCATTCCCTGGCAAAGAACCTCCGTTATCGGTTCCGGGCAACCGGGAAGTATTTTCACTCCATAAACCTCTTAAGTTGACTAAACCAATCAGGTTTAATAAATAACAGCAATTTAATGACCTATAGTAGAGTGCAGTTTCCCGGCTGACAAACCACCATTGAGAACTTAAACTTAAGCCCAAATGAGGCCGAACCCGTTCACTACCGTTGTCTCAGACAACGAAAAACATCCCCCACCGATACGGATCTATCTGATCTCGTTTAATATGGGGCTGCTGTTGCTGTTTGCGGCGATCAGTATGCTCTTCTGGCACCAGGTCGCCAACTTCCACGAAAGCGGTCAGGCCGAGGATATCGCGGCTATACAGGCATCCATGCGAGAAAGGAGCGCTTCCCTCCTGCGCAGTATGGCCTTGAGCTCCACCCAGGCGTTGGCCGGATATGACTTTACCTTTCTCAACACCCTGATGCAGCAGGTGGCTTCCGGCGATGAAGAGATTCGGTATTGCCTGGTGACGGACAAAACCGGGGTCCTGGTTGCGCACAGCGATCCGGCTTTGGTGGGAACCACTCCCCAAAGCAGCATAGATATACTGGCACTATCGCTGATGGCGGATAAATCGTCCGATTTCGCATCGAAACCGGGAACCATACGATTTCTCCAGAACGAAACGGATCCCCCCCAGCAGAACGGGCTCCTGGAGGCGGTAACAACAATACGTAGCGGGCATACCCCATGGGGAATCCTGCGGTGCGGATTTTCCACCCATAAAATCAGGGAACATATCTCGCATCGAAAACTGGAATGGGACAAGCAGATACGACAGACCCGGGTCTTCTTTCTGTCCGTGGTGGTTGCTTTTGTACTTGTCGGCTTTCTGGTGGCCGTCTTCCTTACCCGGCGCATGCTCAACGCCGTCGATCATCTGGCCCTGGGAGTCCAGCGGGTATCCGACGGACACCTGGATCGCCAACTCAGCAGGGAACATACCTTTTGCGCGGAATTCGACGCGTTGGCGCTCGCCTTCAATGAAATGACCCAGAATCTCCTGGCCTCGCGCCGGCAACTGGATGAATATAGCCGCTCACTGGAACAAAAGGTTGTGGAACGCACCCGGGAGCTGGAACACAGCAACAAGGAACTGGAGGCGTTTAACTACTCCGTTTCACATGATTTACGCGCACCGCTGCGCAGCATTGACGGTTTCAGTCAGGCCCTGCTGGAGGACTATAGCAGCCAGGTCGATGAAACGGCGCGCGACTATCTGATGCGAGTACGGGCGGCCGCCAATCGCATGGGAACCCTCATCGACGATATGTTAAGACTCTCCCGGTTAAGCCGTCAGGAGATGAATATCGAGATGGTGGATCTTTCCGACCTCGCGACCCAAGCCTTTGTTAAGCTGCGCGAAACCGATCCGGAACGCCCGGTGAATTTCCGCGTGGAGCCGGAATTGACAATTGAGGGCGATTCGCATCTATTGGCGATCGCAATGGACAACCTCATTGGAAATGCCTGGAAATATACCTGCTTACAGGATCCTGCCGAAATCAAGGTTGGCTCTATTAAAGAGAAGAAACGTAAGGTATTCTTTGTCCGCGATAACGGAATCGGATTTAACATGAAGTATGCGGACAAACTGTTCGTTGCTTTTCAGCGTCTACATAACAGCAGCGAATTTGAAGGCACGGGGATTGGGCTGGCGACTGTTGCGCGCATTATTCACCGCCATGGAGGAATAGTATGGGCCGAATCCGAAGAGGGGAAAGGAGCAACTTTTTATTTCGAGCTACCGGGCTGAATAAATTTGCGCATTGAAATCAGGCATCTGATGAATTGCCTCTGCCTGTCGCTCCTGCTCCTGGCAGGACAAAGCTGGGGCGACGACGTCGTACGCTTTTATTATTTCGACCCGGATTCTCCCCAGCATAATCTTGAGCGGCTTAAGATCGACATGGAATCATTGTTGGAAAAAACCGGGCTTAATATCGAATTCCAGCCTTTTGCCCATATAACGGATTTTAACCGCAGCGTTAAAGAAAGACGTCCTTCTTTCGTTTTTGTTCCGAGCTGGTACTTACGCAGTTACGGCAATCAACTCAAACTCCGCCCTTTGCTGCGATCCGTCCGGGGTACCCGGACAAGCTACCGGAAACTGCTGATCACCAGCCGCCTCACCCCGACCAACAAGGGTGCCGCGAAGCGCGCCTCTCTTGCGATGACCAACCTCGGACCAAACTCAAATGACTTTCTCAATAAAATTTTGGAAGGCCAAAAAAACCTCGGCATCAGCAAGTTCAATATCGTTGAAGTACCGAAGGATGCCGACGCTGTATTCGCCGCCGCCCTGCGGCAAGTCGATTTTGCGCTGGTCTCGGAATCCACCTTTCAGCAAATCAAGGAAATCAATCCCAAGCTGATTGACTCGCTCACCATTGTCGGTGAATCCGAGCCCCTTGCAATGCCGATTCTCGGTTTCCTCAAGGATGTGGCCAGTACCGATCAGCGGAAAATCTTCAAGGATATTATGATCTCCGCCAAGAACAGCCCTGCAATGCGTACACTTCGCATAGACGGATGGAGCGTGCCTAATGAATAGGCTGCTAATACTTGCGATATTATCGATCCTGGCCTGGCCTGCATGGGGTACCGGAGGGCCTGTCGTAGTACTGCTCTCCGATACGGAACCGGCCTACGAACAACCGTTGACCCATTTCCGGGCCAAACTGGAAAACGATATCGAAGTCTACAACCTCGAGGGCGATATCGAAAAGGCCCCGGAAGTAATGAACCGGATTCTGGCGCGGAAGCCGGCATTGATTCTCGCCCTGGGCGCGAAGGCGGCCTATTTCGCCAAGGCCGCCACCGGCTCGCATCAGGAAATTCCGGTAATTTTCGCCATGGTACTTAACTGGCAACGGTACCAATTGCTGGAAGGACAAACCAATATTGCCGGCATAAACTCTGATATTTCGCCCGGAACGCAATTACTTGCCTTCAACCTCCTGTTCCCTGAAATAAAACGTGTCGGCGTTTTCTACAGCAACGAACACACCGCCAAGACCATTGAAGAAGCCACTCAGGCGGCAAAGCTGATAGGTCTTGAAATAGAGGCATATCCGATTGAACGTGCCAAAGAATTGAAACGCGGCTATCGACAACTGGCGGGAAAAGTTGATGCGATCTGGTTACTTACCGATCCTGTTATTTACACCTTGGATAATATGCACTGGATGGCTCGCCAGTGCCTGAAAGATCGCCTGATCTGTATCGGACAATCAAATAATATTGTCCGCCTTGGTATGCTGCTGTCTGTCAGCCCGAATATTCCCAGCATCGGTAATCAGGCGGCCTCTATCGCAGAAAACATCCTGAGCCACAATGCCCGGCCGGAAGATATCGCCGTGCAGGATCCACTGGGGACCCGTCTTATTCTTAACGCGGATACGGCGCAAAAAATCGGCCTGGAACTTCCGGAGAGCGCACTGAATATGGCGGATGAGGTGATCGGCAAGTAACCGATGCCGGAAGCATCGATATCCGCCGATATCGCTATTTTCCCATACGCTCCAGAATATACTGCACGAAACCGTCCTTGATCCCGGCATTACGCCTGGCCGCCCTTTCGGATCTGTTCTGCATAACGATCTTCATGCAGGCATTCGCCTCGAAAAGCAGCACCCGACCATCCGGCAGCAGCGCAAAATCCACTCCTACGTAATCCAAACCAAGACGTTGGAAAATCGCCTGCAGTACCGTCATTCGTTCCGCCCCTAGAAACAACGCCGGATCTGACCGGAATACATCCCTTTTCTCCTTTACTTCCGGCTGTTGATTTATGGCATTATCCATTTCTTCGCCGTGAATCTTCCACTGATCACTCACGATGAGTTGGCGCGGGACGATATTGTTCCCGATCTTAAACACCCGGTATTTCGTGAAATAGCCTTCACTGTCACGATAGTCGACATAATTTACGATGACGTAATCCCTGCCATCGAACGGTAGAACGTCCAACTCTTCAAGATCACTCTCCTTCGAAACCAGAACCATATTCCTTCCGTTGTGATCGATAGTGGTTCGAATGATAAACGGAAAGGATATAGATCCCGCTTCAAGATGCTCCATGATTGTTTTGAAGCGGGGGCTTTCGAGCAGTTTTACCGGAGGAACAACCAATCCATCTATATCCCTGTACAGATCAGGAGCCCGATCACGGGAACTCTGCAGGACGTTTTTCGGATGATTCAGAATAGGAATATTATCCCGCTCAAACATTTCCGCGAGCTTGATCGCCATTTTCAGCGCACGCACGTTCCCTTCCGGCGAACATATCCTGTTGAACACAAGATCCGGTTTGCGATCCAACTCAAGATTGATTTGATTATCGGGCCCGCCGAGCGTCAGCTCCGCTCCTGACAGCCTGCCGTCACGTTTCAGGTAATCGATGCCGCAATTGCCATCCAGCTTCAAATCCGGTTTCCCGGACTCATCGAAATCTATATTGGCAATCCGTTGGTCCGGGATGCCCATCAGGAAAAGAATATTCGGTTTATCCATAGTATTTGCCGGGGCGGCTCAGGAATCACCTCCGCCGCTAGTCAATCCCCGGATCAGTTGGATTATCGTGCATAAATAAGCATATGCGTATCATCGTCATATACCACGGCGGACCCGACTCATCGAACAGGGCCGGATACTTCATATCTCAACCTCGTCCTCAAGGCGCTCAAAAAAATAGGAGGCCACCGCTGTTTGCAGATCAGCGGCATGTTGCGCCCAACTCCAGGTCCCGTTATCGGCCGTATAAAGGTCATTGTAAGGATCAAAACCGAGATGTTTCAGCATGCCATGCCGACCCCTGTAGTTCCGACGCTGGAAGCGGCCATGCCAGCAATGGTAAACGGTCCCGGGGACAAAACCCACTTTCTCCCCTGAGGGATCATTCAGCTGTCCGGCCCAGGACAGATAATGGTCGGCATGTTTGTCCGTCATCGGCCGGCGTGCGGCGAGATTATCGGCGTATCCGATAATCCCCAATGACATCGCCAGATCGCCGCCGCCGACGATACAAGCGTCATATAACCCTACCTCCTGGAGAATATCCCGACATCCCGCCCATGCGATGCCGTGCGCAACGGGAGGTGTATCTGAAGTGGCCGTTCCGTTCTCCGCATCCACCCGGGTCTGCCGGGCCTTCTTCGAGAAGTAGGTGCCGGAGGCCACGGCAGACGCGAAAGATTGCTCAAAAACTATCGGTTCGTGACTCCGGCACATGCTAAGAGAAATCCGGGACGGCTGGACCTGAGGAGGAAGATGCATTGCGGTATCAAACAGCTGCACAAAATCCGATCCGTTTCGCAGCATCGCTTGAGCCACGTCAGACCAATCCTGATTTTCAAAAATGACATCGCAATCCACCCAGGCAACGAACTCCGCCTCATCCGGCAGGGCGGAAACGGCGATATTTAGCAGACGTTCTTTCTGCCATATCCGATTGTCTCCGGTTATCCGTATTACCGTATCCGCATCATCCATGGTCAGTTGATGCCGGCCAGGCTCCGCCAGCTCGACAACCAGCAAAGGCACGTTCAAATGCTGCCGGAAGGCGTGAAAATTCCGGATTCTCCTTTCATAACCCGCCGGGTTATAAAAAGATGTTACCGCCCAGAGCGACGCTTTCTTCACCAACCAAACCTCTTAATCATTACTCATTGTTCTTGCTATATCAGATCAGTGCCGCATATAACGAAACAAACCTCTTCCACGCTCATCACTACCGGCACAAAACAGTTATCAATCCCGGATATCCGAATTAGGGGCCATAAACGCATTCGGCGTCCGATTCATAAGCCCGGGCAATTGATGCTGTTCCTTTATAAACGCAAGCGCCTGATCAAGACCATCCAACCTGCGGGACTCGCTGATCATTCCCTGATATATAACTTTGGAAGCACCTGATCTGATTAATTCTACGGCTGCTCTTTGATTGTCTGGATTCCCCACTCCCCGGGAGGTATAAACCCTTAACCCGGAAATCTGCAGGCATTCCTTGTCCAGGAACAAGCCATCCGAACCAAACCCAAAAACAACACAATGGGTGTCAGGCGCGAGAATACGGCCATTCGCCCACAACGGAGAGGTATTTCCGGATGATGCGTCGAATATGAGATCGCACTTGTCACGACCCCAATGCTTTCTTATACCGTCTTCTATCGACCGAACGGCCTCTTTCATCTCCCCGTCAATCAGCGGATTTCCCTGATCCATATGTGTCGCACCGGTACCCGGTCGCGGCAATTCCATCGTACAGATGGATTCCGGGGCGATCTTTTTTATGGATTTTAGCCTCTCTTCCTGGGTATCAACAGCAATAATTCTGGCCTGCGGGGAGTGATGAAGCAGCAGCCAGGCCGCCAGATGCCCGGAGTAGCCCGCACCTATCAACAGCATTCGCCGTCTTTCGAGTATCCCCGGATCACGCGTCATTGCGTTCCGCACGTCGGCGAACAGAAAAGCGAACATATAGGGCATCAATTCCTCCTCGGAAGGCGGCCTTCCTGAGGAAAAACACACTTCGCACGCTATCTCCGGGAGTATGCAGTATTGGGCGAAGGTACCGTCCGGCGCACCCTTTCCGTGACCCACGATCCTGTTGCCGCCCGATTCACACTCGGTGTAACGCTTAAGAACCTGACAGGAATGACAGTCGTCGTTTTCGCACGGCAGGTGCCCCATGACACTGACGTAATCCCCCGGTCGAATACGACCGCAATCTTCCGCTACGGAGATCACCCGCGCCACGCCCCCGTTCCCGAAAACAAAGCCCCCGTCGGAAACAAATTCGTCATACCTGGGATGAATACCCGCCGGATGTGTCGCCATCCAGAAACTTCCATGGATAGGGACGAACAGAATCTCGATAAGAATCTCTCCGGATCGTAATGGCCTTAGCGGACCTTCCACGATACCGGTTGCAAGGGTACGCGTCCCCTCCCCGACCCGCCAGGTGCGTATCTGCCTGTTTGTTTTTTCGTTACCGTGCATTAAACATCTGCCAACGCGGGACCGGGTATTCGACCCATACCGATACTATTGGGATACCGTCCCGCCGGCTTCCGCCCGACGCTTCCTGACCAGGGTTACCCCGCTGTCAAACGGCAGATTGAATACCTCAAAGTTTCCCGTATCCTCCAGTTCCACCATATATTCATGGACACTATAACGGTACCGCCCTTCCGACCCGTACATGCCGGAGGTACCCCTTTTCGCGCTATCGTGAAACAACGCTATTCCATCATCGGCCAGACGATCCGCAAAAGCCTCAAAATCAAACCTGGCCTGATCATACGTATGCAGACCATCGATAAACAGCAGGCCTATTTCCCCGAGCTCGCGGTAGCTGTCCGTTTGAACAAAATCCTGAGTGGTCATCAGATAGTGGTCCACATTCCCGATGCCGAACTCCGCAAATCGATCCCTGACATGATCCGGGTCCTGCCAGTAATCATCGACCAGAGAAGGCTCGATAAACACAACACGACCGTTTTCCAGATTATCCGCCAGGCCTCGGGCAAGAAGCAGGGGCACAAATCCCCGCCACGAGCCTATGACCAGCGCCGACGGATGACGGACGACTCTCGCCAATGCGTAATAAAGCCATCCGAGACCCAGATTGCCGTCATCGCGGCGCTGCGCATGCCCCATCTTGAGCATTTTCGGATCTTCAAAAAGCTGTTTTATAAATCGTTCCAACTAAAGCCTCCGTTGATTGAGGGACTTAAGCCCTACTACGCAATGGTAAAACCGGTGCGCGGTCACAACAGCTCCTCCGCCGCCGCTTTAACCTGCCGCACATTCTCCGCGAATCGACAGTTATCCAGCCGTTGCGTCCAGGCCCGGCGGAATTCCGTCATTTTGCGATAAGGGCCTTGCAACAGGATATGGGGAATACCCAGAAGCGAGCACATTATATGCCCATGCAGCCGATTGGTTATGACCAGCCGATGCCTGGTCAGCTGACTGACCGCGAGAAACAGATACTTCCAGGCCTGATATACCGATTCCGCGTAGGCCTCCTCATCCGGCTCGCGGGTACGTGAATAGTCCGCCCACCACGATACGAAACGCGCCTGCTCATCGGCGGTCATTTCCGCACGCCACTCGTGGGAGATCAGGCCCGGGATGCCGAATTCCTCGGGTACGCCCGATACTTCGCAACCCCAGTCCGCCCGCTGCAGGAACAGAATCGAATCTCCGGGTGTATGCCGGGGTATTTCCCGGATCACATCCGCCAGATAGAAAACCACATCCGGCGAAAGAACGGACTTACATCCCGGAAACATGCGTTGTATGTTGCCCAGACTTCTCCCGTCACGGGCGAACATTGTTATATCTGGATGATTCGCAAATACCTCCATCGCCTGCTTCGCTTTTTCCGCATCAAAATACTCCACACTCTGAGGCATGAAAATTATGCGCTTGTCCTCGAAGTCCCGAACGATTGACTCGAACAACGGACGCCTTCTACCCCCCCGCGCGTCCCATTGGTCGCCGAGATACCCGGAACGGAGAACAATGGGGTCATCACCCAGCATTTCCCGCATTTTTTCCCGGGAATATTCCTGTGCCGAACTGGCATAAATCAGTCTGGCGTCGCGAACATCCTTGAAATAAAGATATTCCGCCAGCCAAAGCAGATGAGATCCGATATTGGTGGAATAGGAAGGGATATTGACGGAGGCATAGCGTGTAATGCCCTCCATTCCCGCCAGACTCCTGAGAAGTTCATCCCGAAGCTCCGATACGAGGACGTGGTTATTGCTCATCTCGTTGACTGATTATTTATTGCGGTTGAACCGGGGTATACCGGGAAGGCCATTTTAAACCATACCGAGGCAAAACGATCCTTCACTTCCTCCCGGTGGAGGACAGGCGGGACACACCAAATAGCGGCTCATCCACGGGACCTCTGTTACAAACTGATACACTTCGTTACCCAGCTGAGAGACTTTCCGCACCCTTTCCCTCTACCCTGATACCACCGCTTCACCCCGGAAAAGAACAACATAAGGCAGAGCCGCCCGGATCAACACCCTGATCCTCCCCGACCCGGGGTCCGCCCTGGGCCGCTCTGGCAGCGGAAGTACGAATGGCGTTACACTAAGCAGGATTGAAACAGACCTATCATGGATTTCCGATTCAATTCCTATCGAGTCCCTTATATGAAGTCACCACACCTTCATCCACTGCTGCTCTTTATCGGCACCGCGTTTATCGCCGCCTGCGGCCAGTCTCCCGATCAGAATGCCGCGGGTGCGCCGAAAATGCCGCCGCCCGAGGTTACGGTAATTCAAGCGCACGCCGAAAAGGTACCGCTGACCCGCGAGCTGGTGGGACGTCTGGCTGCCACCCGGATTGCCGAGGTGCGGGCACGTGTGGCCGGAATCATCCTGGAACGCAGCTACACCGAGGGTACTGACGTAAAGGCGGGTGACAAACTGTTTCAGATAGATCCGGCCCCGTTGGAGGCGGAACTGCATGCGCAGGAGGCGGCCCTGGCCAAGGCCAAGGCGGATGCCGCCAACGCCGCCGCCACCGCCAAGCGATACCGCGAACTGGCGGCCAAGAAGCTGCTCTCGACCCAGGACCTCGACACCGCCCTGGCCAATACCCGCACCGCCGCCGCCGCCGTCAAGGAGGCCCTGGCTAAAGTCGAAAAGGCGCGCCTCGATCTGGGTTACGCCACGGTCACCGCCCCCATATCGGGACGGGTGGGCCGCGCCCTGGTTACGGAGGGGGCGCTGGTGGGCCAGGGAGAGGCGACCCAATTGACCACCATCGAGCAGATCGATTCGGTTTACGTCAACTTCAGTCTTTCCGTATCGGAGCTGGAACAGCTGGGGGCCGCGGGGGCCCGCATGGAGGGCCTGTCCGACAACAGCAAACAGCTGCCGGTGACGGTAATACTCCCGGACGGCAAAGACTATCCCCACACCGGCACCCTGGACTTCTCCGATTCGGCGGCAGACCCCGGTACCGGTACCGTGTCCCTGCGGGCCGTGGTGCCCAATCCGGATCACCGGCTGCTTCCCGGCATGTTCGTAAATCTTCGTCTGACCCTGGGCCACCTGGAGCAGGCGTTTCTGCTGCCCCAGGCCACCCTGATCAGGGATACCCAGGGCGCATCCGTACTGGTGGTAAACGATGCCGGAACGGTGGAAATGAGACGGGTCGTCACCCACGGAACCACCCCGAATGCCTGGATCGTAACCGGTTCCCTGAAGGAGGGGGACCAGGTGATCCTGGAAGGGCTGCAGAAGGTCCAACCCGGCGGGAGCGCGAAGGCGGTCCTTCCTCCCCCCGCCGGCACCCCGGAAGGTTAAAGGACAGTCGATGCCGCGCTTTTTCATCGACCGTCCCATCTTCGCCTGGGTAGTAGCGATCCTTATCACCCTGTCCGGAACCGTCGCCATCTTCAAGTTGCCGGTGGCCGCCTATCCGCCCATCGCCCCGCCCCAGGTAGGCATCACCGCCTCCTATCCCGGAGCGAGCGCCGAGGTGGTTGAAAAAACCGTCACCTCGGTAATCGAGCAGCAGCTCACCAGCGTGGATAACCTGCTCTATTTCGACTCCACCTCCCGCTCCAACGGTACCATCCAGATCACCCTGACCTTTCTCAGCGGCACCGATCCGGACATCGCCGCGGTTCAGGTGCAGAACCGCCTCAGCCTGGCGGAAGCGCGGCTGCCCCAGGAGGTGATCCAGAACGGGGTCACCGTGGCCAAGGCCAACAACGACTTCCTGATGGTGGTAGCCCTGAAATCCACCGATCCCAATTACGACACCTATGCCCTGAACAACCTGATCGCCTCCCAGGTTCTGGACCCGGTACAACGTCTGCCCGGCGTCGGCAACGCCCGGCTGTTCGGCTCCGCCTACGCCATGCGGATCTGGCTGAACCCGGATCAGCTGCGCGGCTACGGACTCAGCGCGGCGGACGCGTTGAACGCCATCCGCAGTCAGAACATACAGATCGCCGCCGGCAATATCGGCGCCGAACCGGCGCTCCCCGGCCAGGGCTATACCGCATCGGTAACAGCCGCCAGCCGCTTTACCGATCCGCAGGAGTTCGCCCGGATCATCCTCCGTACCAATGCCGACGGCAGTACGGTACGGCTTGAGGACGTGGCGCGCATCGCCCTCGGAGCCGAGTCCTACGGCCACGACGTACACGTGAACGGCGAACCCATTGCCGGTTTCGCCATCATGCTCGCCCCCCAGGCCAACGCCCTGGAGACCGCTGCGGCGGTACGTGACAAGCTGAATCAACTGGAGGAGTATTTTCCGGAGAGCGTCAGCTGGCTCATCCCCTACGACAGCACCCAGTTCATCAACATCTCCATCAACGAGGTGGTCTATACCCTGATTGAGGCGGTGGTGCTGGTGTTCCTGGTGATCCTGCTGTTTCTGCAGAACCTGCGCGCCACCCTGATCCCCACTCTGGTGGTGCCGGTGGCCCTCACCAGCGCCTTTGCCGGTATGTATCTGGTGGGCTTTTCCATCAACGTGCTGAGCCTGTTCGCCCTGGTGCTGGCCATCGGCCTGGTGGTGGATGACGCCATCGTGGTGGTGGAGAACGTGGAACGCATCATGACCGAGGAGGGTCTGCCGCCGAAGGAGGCGGCGCGTAAGGCCATGGACCAGATCACCGGGGCGGTGATCGCCATGACCACGGTGCTGGCGGCGGTATTCATCCCCATGGCCATGGTGGGCGGCAGCGTCGGGGCCATCTATCGCCAATTCGCCCTGACCATCGCCATCTCCATGGTGATCTCCGCGGTCATGGCCTTGAGTTTCACCCCGGCCTTGTGCGCAACCATCCTCAAGCCGCAGCATGGAGAACCGAACATCCTGCTGCGCGGCTTCAACCGTTTCTACCAGCTGGGTAACGACTTCTATCTGCAACAGGTGGCCCAGGCCATACGCCGCACACCGCGCTGGATGATGGCGTTCACCGCACTGGTGGTGGTGGCGGTGTTCCTGTATGTACGCCTGCCCAGCAGCTTTCTTCCGGAAGAGGATCAGGGCTACACCCTGGCCCTAATCCAGCTGCCGCCCGGCGCCAGTATGGAACGTACCGGTCAGGTGCTGAACCAGATGGAGGGGATTCTCCGCCAGCATTCCGCGGTGGATAAGGTGGTGGCCGTGGCCGGCTTCAGTTTCATCGGACAGGGGGAAAACGTCGGCATCGGTTTCATTCGCCTGAAGGACTGGGACGAACGCACGGAACCGGAGCAACAGATCAACGCCTTCTTGGGCTGGGCCAACGGTGCCCTGCAAAGCATCAAGGGCGCCCGTTTGTTCGTGGTAAACCTTCCCACCATCCGTGGTCTGGGACGCTTCGGCGGCTTCGATTTCCGCCTCGAGGACCGGGCCGGTCTCGGTCACGATGAGCTGGTGAAGGCGCGCAATATGCTGTTGGGCGCGGCGGCCCAGCAGCCGGTACTGGTGGGGGTGCGCCCGAATCAACTGGAGGACGCCCCGGAGCTGCAACTGCATGTGGACCGGGTTCAGGCGCAATCCATGGGCCTGCAACTGGCGGATATCTATGACGCCATCCGTCTGATGCTGGCGCCGGTCTACGCCAACGACTTCAACTATCAGGGCCGGGTGCTGAAGGTGATGGTCCAGGCGGATGCCGCCTTCCGCAGTCGCCCCGAGGATCTCTCACGCTATTACATTCCGGCGAAAGGCGGAGACGTGGACCAGATGGTGCCTCTCAGCAGCGTGGTCAGCTCCAGCTGGCACATCGCCCCTCCGGCCATCGATCACTACAACGGATTCCCATCCATCCAGATCAACGGCGGTGCTGCGCCGGGCGCCAGTTCCGGTCAGGCCATGGCGGCCATGGAACAGATCGTCCGCAACGACCTCCCTGAAGGCATCGGCTTCGAATGGTCCGGGCAGTCGTTCCAGGAGATCCTGTCGGGACAACAGACCCCGATCCTGTTCTCTCTCTCCCTGCTGGTGGTGTTCCTGGCCCTGGCGGCGCTGTATGAGAGCTGGTCGGTCCCGGCCGCGGTGCTCATGGTGGTGCCGCTCGGAATACTCGGCGCCCTCAGTTTTACCTGGTTGCGCGGCCTGGAGGACGACGTCTTCTTCAAGGTGGGCATGATCGCGGTCATCGGCCTGTCGGCGAAGAACGCCATCCTCATCATCGAGTTCGCCAACACCATGCGCCGCGAGGGTCGTGATCTTCTGGACGCCACCCTGGAGGCCTGCCGCCTGCGTCTGCGCCCCATCCTCATGACCTCCATCGCCTTCATCTTCGGCGTCATGCCCCTGGCCCTATCCACCGGCGCCGGCGCCAACAGCCGACACGCCATCGGCACCGGCGTGATGGGAGGCATGACCGGCGCCACGGTACTCGGGGTGCTGTTCGTGCCCATATTCTTCGTCGTCGTGCGGCGCCTGATCGGTGATCGCTCCTAAAACCGGAAAGCATTCCACCTGACCAACCACGTGGGGTTGCCAATGCGGCGCTGCCTGGATTACCCTTTTTCCGCATACAAGGAGGTTGGGATATATGGATGACAAATCAGGAGAGCCTTTTCCAGGGATGGGCCCAAGCCCTTGCCCCACCCTTCTTCCAGCCGCCTTGGCTCAATAAGAACCGGTCCGCCGCCGACGTAACGCCCCTTTCTCCGTCCGGAGGTCCGATCGCAGGGAACGCTGAAGAAATACGAAAAGGAGAATCATCATGACGATCAAATCGGTTTTAACCTTGGCCCTGGTTTTCTGCCTGACAGGATGTTCCACCACGGTACAGAGGCCGGAACCCATCACCCTTGCAGAGGCCCTGAAAGAGGTTATCGAAGCACTGAACGAGATATCCGACATTCCGGTCAAGAGCAAGCATGGCCTAGTCCCGGCGGAAGTTACCGTAACATTCGAAATCACGGCGGGAAGAAAGGAAGGAAAATCGGCCAGTGTCGATATAGTCCCCACCGGGATTATCGAGGAAATAGGAGGCATCTCCTCCAAATGGACCTCGGAGGTGACGGAAAGCCGGGGCAACACCATCGTCATCAAGTTCCGAAGCATCCTCTTCGCCAGCGAGAAAGAACTGATCGCACAAAAAACGCCGGAGGAAATAGATGCGCTTTACCAAAAGCTGAAGAACCAGGGATGGACCATAAAGGGTCTCGGGGGCCCAAGAATGTAATCCGCTCCACTAAGCAGACAACGCAAGACAAGCTGTCATCGCGTTACCGTTTAAGTTAACCTCTTGCCGTGACATGCCGTTTACACAACCACGGCCCAGGAATACCCATGAAGAAATTGACGCTGTTACTGGCCTTATTTCTGTCAGCCTGCGCCACCAGCCAGCCCCCGCGGACAACCACTGTATCCGACATATCGAGCGAAGCCGAAGTCTATCTGGAGAAAGGATACGGACTGCTCAGCAACGGCAATATCCGAAAGGCGATCATCGAGTTTGATAAGGCCATAGCCGTCTGCGAAACGGAATACTCGAACAGCGAAAAAAGGGTGTACGCATCCAGGGGAACGACCGAAACTCTTTACTATCTGGTTAAGGCGGCGGCCGAAGAGCAGGATGCCATTGTCATTGAACCGACCTGCGCGGAGGCACTATACCTTCGGGGATATGCCGGCCTCGACTTCGGACAGCTGGAAGAGGCGGAAGATTACATAAACAAAGCCATCCGGATGTCCCCGGTAAACGCCCGCTACCTGTCGGAGCTGGGGCATATCTATCATGTGAAACGGGAATGGGGAAAAGCCCTGACTACTTTCCTGCAGGCGGAGGAGTATGCCAGCGCCTATTCACCGGAAGAGATAAAAGGGCTGGAGCTGGCGCGCGCCATGAGAGGTGTAGGCTACAGTCTCATCGAGCTCGGAAGACTTGACGAGGCGGAGGAGAAATTCAGGGAGTGCCTGAAACTCGATGCGAACGACATAAAATCGAAAAAGGAGTTGGAGTATATTGAATCTCTCCGCAACAACGCCCAGGGCGGTTCCTGATAACCCGGCTAAACAGGCCCTGTCTTTTCCACCCGGCCGGCAAACGACGGCACGATGCCGTCTGCCCTACGGACTCCGCCTGAAGTAGCGATCCACTCGTTTTCCGCTTTGCTTCAGCGCCTCCGGTGCCAGACGACCCTCGTCGCGGGCGACGGCCGCGCAATGAACGGCGTCGTAGAATTTTTCGTAATCGAAGGCCAACAGCACCAGATCCACGCCCGCATTCAACGCCCCCACGGTGGCATCGCACAGACCCCGGTCGTAGGCGGCCGCCATGGTCATATCATCGCTGATCAATACCCCCTGGTAGCGCCAATCCCCGCGGATCACCTCCTGCACCAACGCGCGGGAAAAAGACGCGGGGTGATCCGGATCCACCTCCGGCAACACCACATGGGCAAGCATGATCATCGCCCCGGTCTGCTGAATAATCCGCCGGTAAGGCAGCCAGTCGCTGGCGCGCAGGGTGGTCAGCGGTGTATCCAAAGTGGCCGAGAAGTGGTGGGTGTCATCAAACACCCGGCCCAGACCCGGAAAATGTTTCAGGGTCGCCCGCACCCCGGTCTCCTCCAGGCCTCGGATATAACCCAACGCAACCCGAGTGACCTGTTCAGGATCGGCGGAGATGGCCCGCCGGCTGATGAGACTATGAAGATCCAGCGGATTCTTCGGATGCCTGATCTTCAGATCCACCACCGGACTGAAATTGACCGTTACCCCGAGGTCCGCCAGCGCCGCACCCTGCCGTCGTCCGTAGGTCTGCGCCTCGGACTCGGCATCCGCGGCCGACGCCAGTGATGAAAGGGGCGGCAGCTTCTCCAACGGCGGAGAAAGTCTGGAAACGATTCCGCCCTCCTGATCCGTGGCGACAATCAGCGGCGGCAGCCCCTTGGCGGACCGAAGAGCCTGCAACCGGGCGATCTCCTCACGCAGTTGATCGACCGTCTTTCCCCGGGCGTTCCGCTTTGTCACGAAGATGCCGCCGACGCCCATCTCAACCATCGGCACCAGCTCATTCACATCGCGGTAACCGACGATAAAGTGGCTGTTAAGATCCTGAACCTGCTTCCGGTCCTGCTCCAGAAACCACCGCTTATGCCAGTAATGCATCCCCTCCTGCCCCAGAACCAGAACCATGGCAAGCAGAAAGGACACACCGAGCGCCCTCCGGGAAACCCGTCCCGGCAGATACAGGCTAGCTATCAGGCAAAGAAACGTCAGGATCAGAAAAGCGTATGTCACACGGGGCTGCCAGGGTGACAGACGGGGATCCATGATGTGGTATGCGGCAAACAGCGCCACTATCGCAAGCAGCGCCAGCAGAGAAACGAAAAGGCGAACAAGGTACTTCATAATAGAAAAACGTGCGTGACCGGCAAATCAGTACAAAGGCGTTTGTTATATCCTATTACCGGCTCGAACTCCATCCGCGCACCCTGATCCGGATAATTCCCGGGCAATATCCTCATAAATCCAATTGTTGCGGTATCACCCTCCTGAAATGCAGGAGCGGCTTTGCAGCCGCCATACAACCCCCACGCGGTGCCCCTCCTGTCCCTGTGAGAACATCCGATCATCCCGGCATAGGCCGGGATCCAGGGGAAACAGCCCCCGGAATTCCGGGGCTCCGCCCCTCTGCGTCCGGAATGGAACAGAAGGTGCCTGTTTGCCCATTCTTCAGTATTTTCCTACTCTTTTTATAGATTTGTTTAATTGGCATTATCGACAGCAGACAACATACTGTTTGTATGCCACTATAAACAATGATGCCTGCCATATGGATGGATGGGCACGCTCGCATAAAGCATGGACGTATCTATGAGAAAACTGCTGGTTATCCTATCTCTGATCCTCTTCCTGCCGGGGTGCGAGGATATATCCGCCCTGGGCAAGCCCTCCGTCAAGGTCACCATCGCCGTTGAGGAACCTCTGTATATAAACAGCGTCCGCAACGTCTTGCAGCGAAGATTCAACAATAACCTGACGTCTCTCTTTTCCTCCGTTGAATCCGAGGTAGTGGGCGATACAATCCAGTTCACCTTCTCCGGCGGCGCTCCTCCCAGGGAGGAATTGCAGTACCTGGTCAGCACCAAAGGCGCGTTCCGGTTAATTACCGAGGAAGGAAGTACGATAATCGAAGCCAATCATGTCCGGGATGCCGAGGCTAAGACCGCAAATAGTCAGGTATTTCTGTTGGTTGCCCTGGACAGCGAAAGTGGATCCGAGCTGCGCACCTGGACCAACGATCATATCGGCAAACCCTTGATCGCCAAGTTTGACGATAAGATTTTGTCCAGAGCCGTAATTACCGAACCCCTGACCAAGTATTTCCAGCTGACCGTTGATGTACCTATGGTGGAACTGGAAAAGGTTGTTTCCCTCATACCTACGGGTTCCCTGGAATCCGGGGCCACAATAGTGAGTTACATAAGTTCCCAATAACCTGCCTTCCTGATAATATCTTTTTCCTCACCGGTCGACCCCGGGAGCTCGATTTACACGAACAAATACCAGGGGCTGTGGGTTGCCGTTTATTTGTCCTGCCCCTTGTCTTTCGATCATCTGCTCACGTTACGACGCAGGCCCGTAGGGGAATATAGCCATGCGCTGGAGGGATAACCGCCGAAGCACCAATGTGGAAGACCGCCGTGGGATGCGGGTTTCCGGCGGCATGGGGGGCGGCGGCGGTCTGCTGCGCCTGCTCCCGGTGGTATTCCGTTTCCTCGGATTCAAAGGCACCGCGATAGTTGTCGTCGGTATCGTTGGTTACGTCCTTTTTACCGGGGGCGATCTCAGCACCCTGCTCGGCTCCCCCCAATCCACTCAGACCTCTTCCCAGCCCATACAACAATCGGAACAGGAAAAACAACTGGTGGATTTTGTTTCCGTGGTACTGGCCGACACCGAAGACACCTGGGGCGCCCTGTTTCAGCAAAGCGGACAAACCTATGTAAAACCCAAGCTCGTCCTGTATCGCGGCGCGGTCCAGTCCGCCTGCGGTTTCGGCCAGGCGGCCATGGGCCCCTTCTACTGTCCCGGCGACCAGAAAGTGTATATCGACCTGAGCTTCTACGAAGATCTCCGAAAACGTTACAAGGCACCGGGGGATTTTGCCCAGGCCTATGTAATCGCCCATGAGATCGGCCACCACGTACAAACCCTCCTGGGGATATCGCAGCGCGTACAACAGGCCAGAGCCAGGGCGAGCGGCATGGAAGCCAACCGGCTGTCCGTCATGCAGGAGCTCCAGGCGGATTGCTATTCCGGCATCTGGGCGTATCACGCCAACCGTTCCCGTCAGATCCTGGAAACAGGCGATATCGACGAAGGTCTCGCGGCGGCAAGCGCAGTCGGTGACGACAGGCTTCAGAAACAATCACAAGGATATGTCAACCCGGATTCTTTCACACACGGAAGTTCTGAACAGCGTGTCAAATGGTTCAGGATCGGTTTGGAGAAGGGATCAATTCAAGCGTGTGATACTTTCTCGCAATCCCGTCTTTAGTATTCCATGCGAATGATTTTATTTGCATGGGGGATGTTTTCACAACGCAAAACGGGAGGACAATAAAAATGGCAGGAAAGTTTGAGATCTACAAAGACAAATCCGGCGAATTTCGTTTCCGACTTGTCGCAAGCAACGGACAGAACATCCTTGCAAGCGAAGGCTACACTTCCAAGTCGGGTTGTAACAACGGAATCGAATCCGTAAAAAAGAACGCGCCGGACGACGGACGCTATGAGCGAAAGGAGACCAAGGCAGGCAAGTATTTGTTCAACCTGAAAGCCGGAAACAACCAGGTTATCGGCACCAGCCAGTCCTATGAGTCTGCTTCGTCCCGCGACAACGGTATCGAATCGGTGAAAAAACATGCTCCGGGCGCTACCGTGGACGATACCACCGCCTAGTCGATCGACCGCTCTGTTTCCTATTTCCGGCCCGCTACCAAGCGGGCTTTTTTTCGTTCTGTATCAATATGTTGGTAGGCATAGAGAGTATATTCCTCAAAACCGTCCGGATCATTCCCATCGAACAACCTGCGCCTCCGTGCCCGGCCGGCACGAAATCCCGATCAACTGATTAACCCTATTAGTTATATGCATTTTTACGTTATCATCCGACTTCAACCGGTCTCCAAAAACCATAAACAGGTCATACGACCAAACACCGGTGAGGCGTAGCGGTGTCGCCATGAACTACCGCGTTTTTAACAAGGATCAGCGTTCATGAATAAGAAAAAGCTTTTTGCATTTATTATTTCCACCCTGTTTTTTTCTCAATTCACGGTTGCGGGTGAGACATGTAACAAGGTCGGTACCATCTCGGGGAAGATCCGTACCACCAACCTCAGTGACACGGTGCAGACCGGTTCCATATGGATAACCATCAGGTTGAAAGGTGTACCTTTCTTTATAAGACGGGGCCAGGTCATAGGCCGGACCCTGGAACAGGGGATCGATACCAATACCGGTCAGCCCTATGCCATCGTGAATCACAATATATTCTTCGGCTTTAATACCGTTCTTGCCACGAATAGGGACCTGGCCCTGTTGACCCCCACCCGTTTCAATAACGGCGTACCCTGTGCATTCGACGTCGTAGAGGAAATCACCGACACCGTCGGGAATAATCTCCTTGGGGCACTCTCCGATAAGGCCAGCAAGATAGTGGCAAAGGGATATATCAGCTACTGTCCCGGCAGCAACCGCAATTCATTTGAATTGTCCGGTGAAGTCTGCCTGGATTAAGACTAATGGGTCAGGGTGGAAGGCGCCGAACCCTGACCCATTATTCCCTGCACCCAAAGACTGGAGAATATATTGAGAGCGAAACTATTTTTCCTTTTCATCTTCGTGACCCTGTCTTTTCAATCTCACGGCGAAGAATACAACCATACCCAGAAAGCGGAAGCAAAAGCGCATCTCGCGGAGATGCTGAAGAAAACCATCGACCCGTTTTTGATCATAGAAATCACCGGCACCGACGGGTACATCCAGTTCTATAACGAAGATCCGGGGTTGCTGATAGATCTGCCGGAAGTCGCCCTCAGCAACGAGCAGATCATGAAGGCCAAGGACTACTTTACAAAACAGGGAATCCCCCTGACCTACACAACGGCCAGGAACCCGGAGACGGAAGAGGATTTCGAGCTGAAGACCTGGAGCAGGATATTTCCCCCGGATGAAGTCGATAGAGTAATAGATATCGCCTTCGGGGCACTGATTGAGATATACGGGATTTCCGAGGATACGCCGCTGAATTTTGTCAAGGGATGGGAGTAAAGGGCGTCACAAGCACACCTTCTTAGTTGCCGTCAGGCGCCGATGAAAATATATGAGCGACAATCTAAGCCCATATAGCGCAGAACAGTATGAAGAAGGCATACGAAAAACGTTGCCCTTCTATGAGGCGTTCTATTCCGAAACGATAGATCTCGTCAAATGCCTAAAACCGGAGGCAAAGGTCTGGCTTGATACAGGCTGCGGAACAGGAACATTGATTTCCCGCGCCTATTCCGTCTTCCCTGATTCCAGGTTTTTACTTGCAGACCCTTCATCCGAAATGCTCTGCAAAGCGAAGGAGGCCCTCAAACACATACCGGAGAACCGGTTAAATATAGTCGGAAATGTCGGCACAGAACAACTGCCTTCCGATTTCCCCAATATGCCGCAAGTTATTACCGCCATATTGGCGCATCACTACCTCAGCAAGGAAGAGCGCCGCATTGCAACAAACAAATGTCACGAGCTGCTTGAGGACGGCGGACTTTACGTGACCTTCGAAAACATATATCCGCTTTCAGAGGCGGGCAAACGTATCGGCCTGGAGCGCTGGAAGGCATTCCAGATATCGCAAGGCAAAACGGAAGAGGATGCCGGCAACCATATTTATCGTTATGGGAAATCGTTTTTCCCCATAACAGTCGAAGAACATCTAAATCTGCTAAAAGAAGCCGGTTTTTGCGTGGCGGAACTGTTCTGGTACTCGAACATGCAGGCGGGGTTTTTTGCGATCAAATGAACCCGCGAAAAACAGCCGATTATAGCCAACCCGTTTTCTGTTCTTCCGTGAGGCGTTAAACCGCTTTTAACTGATCAGGTTTAGGGAGGAACCAATATGCACCGACACGGTACTACTGCTATTGCATTCCTTTCGGCGCGTGCCAACCGGCTGTTTCATTTCGCAATACTAATTTCTGCCTGGTCGATCTCCCTCGCGGACCCTCTGAGTGAAGATCTGATTGCCACCGTAAATAACGGTGATTCCGCAACAGTTCGAATGCTGATCGATAACGGATCCGACGTCAACACAAAAACCATTGACGGCGTTACGCCGCTCATGATTGCCGTCAACAATCGGCGTATCGATATAGCCCGGATACTTTTGAGCCGCGGCGCCGCTGTCGACGCGAAAATCAGTGCGGGCGCTACAGCGCTCATGTTCGCGGCCCAAAACGGTTACGATGAAATCCTGCCTACCCTGATCTCCTACGGCGCCGACGTAAATTCCACCGCCAACAAGGGCGAAACCGCACTCATGCTTGCCGCCCAGAACGGCTATCCGGAAACCGTTAAATTGCTAATTGCCGATGGGGCGCGCATTGAAGCAAGAATGAATAATGGCTGGACCGCCCTCATGATAGCAAGCCAGAACAATCGGCGCGAAGTCGTACGGATACTTCTCAATCACTCCTCCGATGTCAACACGGCATCCCATGATGGAAGCACTCCCCTTATGGTTGCCGCCGGACGCAATCATCTCAAAATCGCGGAAATGCTACTCTCCAGCGGAGCCGACATTAACGCAAAGGACCGCAATGGCTGGACCGCGCTAATGTATGCAGTCAAATACAACCTCCGAGAAGCCACTGAGATGCTTCTCGCCAACGGCGCGGATGTAGATATAACAAGAAATGACGGAACAACCGCGCTCATAATCGCCTCCCTCACAAGTCAACCTGGAATCGTTAATATGCTGATCGCCAACGGCGCTGCCGTCAATGCCAGAACCGATGAAGGAATGACTCCTCTACACACCGCCACCACTGTAGGTCATCATGCAACCGCACGGATTCTGCTTAACAACGGAGCCGACGTTAATGCAAGACTTCCCACCGGCCAGACAGCTCTAATGGCCGCCGCCGGGTTTGGTCATGGCGAAACAGTAAAAATATTGCTCGGCAACCAGGCCGACATCAACGCTCAAGACAGCAATCACACCACCGCACTTATGCATGCGGTACTTAGCGGCAATCCTGACGTGGTGCGAACACTTCTCGATTCTAATGCCGATGTCAATATAAGGGATCTTAACGGCAAGTCCGCCCTTATAATGGCCTGCAAAACCGGAAAAATTGAAATCATACGGCTATTGCTCGATCATAATTCCGACATCAACGCCGGCACACTCGATGGCAGCAACGCACTAATGGTTGCCACCGCCAATGGCCATCGAGATGCAGTGCGGCTACTGCTTGCTAGAGGTGCGGACGTCAACGCGAAGATGGATAGAGGGATAACGGCTCTGATAATCGCCGTGATTGGCAATGACCTGGAGATAACGAAGATACTACTGAACAACGGCGCCACCATTGAGGCTCAGACAGATGGTGGTGTTACCGCACTTGATATCGCGGAGTTGGAAAATTACAGCGACATTGCATACCTGCTGAAGAATGCTAATACCACACGGGAATATCCGGACGCCAACAATAGAAAACGGAACGCATTATCTACTGACAATACCGGGAGCAACACGCCGACAACTTCAGCACAGCAAGCAACGCAGGGCGATATCGACACCGATCGTGGCAGGAATGTTCTCGGAAGATCCCTTTGCTGGGCTGCAGGCAATGGAGATACCCAGCAAGTTCTACTAATACTTTCAATGGGAGCGGATCCCAACCACTTCGAAGACGGCGTCACCGCACTAATGGCCTCATCCTATCATGGACATAGAGAAATTGTTCGCCTTCTCATAGAGAGGGGAAGCGATATAGACCTGAAAAACGAGGCCGGCACTACCGCACTGATGTACGCGGCGATGGAGGGACATAGCGAGATCGTTATGCTGTTGCTTAATAACAACGCGCGCGTAAATGACAAGGACTCATTTGGGCAAACCGCATTAATCCAGGCGGCCGCTTCAGGCAGCGTGGATACCGTCAAACTTCTCATTAATGCCGGTGCCGATGTAAATGTTAGAAACCGGCTCGGCATGACACCTCTTGCCATAGCCAACAACTATGGCAAAAGCGCGGAGATAGCCGCACTCCTGAGAAAAGCTGGGGCTCAGCAATAACATGTGATGACAATCTTATACGCGCTCTACTCCTCACATATCCATGACTAAAGGTGTATTTTAGCGAGTCGGTATATGCGCGTATCATATGACTCGCCGTTATAACTGGTTTCAACAACGTATTCTTTTATTTCCTTTTCGCGCAACATCTGATGTATAGCATCAGAAATCAGTGAACTTTTCACGTCACTGAATTTTTGCAGTATATCTTCATAGGTTAGCGCACCACCATCCAGATCAGCCAGGATGGTGGTGCGAACATAGTCGAGCTCCACGTCATATCGGTACCATTCAATCGCATGCCATGCCGTAACAAAGCAAATAGCCGTGGCAAGCGCAATCAACAATACCTCGCGCCTTTGATCTTTAAAAAACAACAGGGGGACGAATGCCCCCACCGATAATCCAAAACCGATTATTGAAATAGTGGTTTCCAGTGACATGTTCTCCACCTAACCCTACCCCCATACTTTAGCTATTTTTGCTATTCCTCCTCACAAGATACCTCTTCCACGGATTCAATTTTCGCGGGACCGTTACCGGGCCCAAGATCATAACTCCAGGCCTTCGGGTTACCGTGAATAGATATTTGCTTTATGTCCGTGAAATCGCGGGTCAGTTCCAACACTATCTGGCGTGATTCCGGAACATCCTGTATTCCACCCACTATTCCAACTAACTGGCCAGGGTCATCGTTTCTATTAAGTAGCCGAATAAGCACCTTTGACGCAGACCCGCCGATTTTCAGGCGCAGGCACATTTTGGACGAAAATGTCCTCGGCGGATTGAGGTTACACCATCCGCTTCCCCACTGAGACGAAGATCCATATTCGCAGCCGAGTGGTTGCGCGAATGAATCCATTCCGCTCAGGATAAGGGTAAATCCAACAACAGCTAATAGTCTGGCTTTTTTCATCGCTTGAGTCTCCTTCTCTTTCTCTTGTTAATACTGAATAGTATGATCCCTAATCTTGACTCGAAATCCACTTGACTAGACTCTCCCCGCCGCCAGCCAATAGATATTGGCTCCGAGATATACCCCGCGCCCATCCCCTGGTTTGCTCAAGGAACTATTCGCAGTTCTCTGTAACATTGCTGCAAATACTTTTCTGCAACCGTATCAGTAGAATGAACTATTGGTCTGGATTCCATAAGCGTACTCATTTCCAGATTAACAATCGTCTGAAGTAATACCGGTATATCATTCGCCCGAAACCCGGAATTCAGATAGTCTTCCAATAGTAAGTAAACTCCCGCATTTCTGTATGGATGCGCAATTGGCACAGGGAATCCGGATTCGACTGACTTTCGCATAAGCGCTTCATTTTCTTTACTCTCCAACATAAACGTTGACAATACTTCATGTTCCGTGGGCCCTAGAGCGATAATGGCCGCACGACGCACATCATCGTTCGCATCATTCAACCTCTCGCTGATTGCCGGCATCAACGAGGCATGCGGCATGCGTGCCAGTGCCAGGAGCGCTCCGACACGCACTGCCGCATTAGGCGATTTCAGGAGCTCCACGAATTTTCCCCTATACCTCGGAAAACAGGGAAAATTTGCCATAGTCGTCAGCGCATCATTCGTGTTCGCGAAGTAAGGTCCGTCCTTCAACGCCACTTGAGAGAAAATCAGGATTCCCGGCCCACCCGCATCCTCCGAAATAAATAGATCCGTACCCTTGAGAAGAATGATTTTTCCCTGAATGTCCCAGAAATAGATCGGTAACATATCGATCTGTTTTTCGGGTGGATATTGGCGAACAATCTCGGACGCCAGAAAGTCTATGATTTCCGCGCCCCTCGCCAAAGACACGGTATTGCTTTGTGTGGAAGTACTGGGTTGGCCGGATTGACTATAATTCTGCGTTTGTTCACGCGTTTCATTATTGGCGGACTTACTGTAATCCGCGAAAAGTAACGCAAATACGGCGGTGATTATTGCAGCGAATTCGTTTTTCCAGCGCATGTAAATTCCCTTTCTTTTGGAGCTACATTAATCTTTCTGAGAAATCCGCATACTCCGTCTATATCTTGAAAACGTTGGATTTACTGCTTCAGACCATACATGTTGTTGGGAACATATCGGAAGGGTTTCCCATGTAAGCGGGATCATCACCTCACATCCCTGAATACGCTCTCCCCGCCTAGGTCACTCCGCTCCCTTGATTAAGGTTTACCCAATCCCGATCCGATATCCTGCGCCCAATTCTTCGGACAAGTCAACACCGGTAGCGTGCTCGAAAAGGATTACCCGCGCTACGCACGCGTGCCGCGGATCTCCGCCCCCCTGATTCGCAGCCGCTGCGGAACATGCATGCTTTTTATTATCAATACCTTATGACTTTTGCCGTGCATCATTTTCCGCTTAAACACAACCAGAATTCACCCTATTCAGCCTGAAAATGCTTTATGTGTGGCTATGAAACTCTGCCTACCCCACCACCGGATTCTTCACGGGTGGAGCCCGAAGCGGATACCCACTTGATTTATTTGCCGTTTTGCTCCCTAATAAATTCGCCGATGTGTTTCAGACATCGGCCTCAGGATTCTCAGGTATGGATACTTTATGCGGACAGCTCGGATAGCCGCCGCCGATCAGGGACGAGAGAATTTTTCATATGAACCATCCTAATTGCATGGAGCGGGCCTGCTTCCCGCCAATCGATTTCAATCCCACGACACTTTGCCGCTACTCATTGTCGCGACTTAGAGCGAATAGACGACATTACGGATACTGTTAGTTCGGCCGCGTACGCCATTAGCTAGGGAGAGCGTTAATGGTACCGACAACCATTGTGTGTTGTTCAAGGAAGACCGGGTGCCGCCGCATATCGGGTTACACCGATATCCTCGCTCACTTCAATCTAGTCTCTCCGGCCCGAGCCCCTCCATGCCTTGAGGGCGGGCCCCATCCAAACAGACAGCGAATCAATACAAACGCTGGTTATCGCAATTCATGGAGGAAACTATGTCTACAACTCTCGAAATTAAAGACGGAAGCCATTACTGGTGGAACAGCACCGACATATGGGTGGTACCGGGAGCCGATCCCAACGGCAGCCCCGGTCAGCCCGTTGCCGGTGAAGCCGCTTATCTTTGGGCGCGCGTACATAACACCGGCGATACCGCCGCCTATGGAGCACAGGTTAACTTCTACTGGTCAAACCCCGCCACCGGGGTGTTGCGAAGTAATTCAACACTGATCGGGTCCGCCTTTGTGGATCTCGAACAAAACGATGTCCAGGATGTTCTGTGTCTGATTCCTTGGATACCGACCATCGTCAACGACGGCCATGAGTGTGTGGTGGCTGAAGTTATACACTCCTTAGACCCCCTGCCTAATCCCTTGCCCGATGAATTTGATCCGTCAAATTATCATCAGATCGCTCAGCGCAACCTAACCGTGCTGGAGATGAAAACTTCCATGAAGATGATGACGATCCAGCTTGCCGCACCCCCCCGCAAAGAGCGTCTCCTGGAACTGGCGGTGGAGATAGGCGGTGACCTGGATAAAGCCGCACTGGCGTCTTTCGGACTGAGCAGGTTCAAACCCGCGACGAAACCGGCTGTAGAGGTAAGCTTATCCGAGGATCGCGATTGCGATGAGTCATCGGGTAAAAAGCAGGGAGATCGATTAAAGGTGCTAGTTAAGCCTGGCACCGCCCGCGCGGTCTATCTGAAAGTATTCCCGCGTGATCTGTTTCCCGGAGTATACCAGCCCATTAACGTCGTCGCGTACGAGTCGGATCGCATTATCGGCGGCGTCACCTATATCGCAATCAGCAGGGAGGATGCATAATCATGGCCGCTACACCGATGACTATCCAGCGCCGTCCGTTTTCCGTTGAGCCTCTTACCAACATTATGCTTCCGGACGGTATTTTCGATACCGCAATCTACCAACAGCGCATTACCTGCTACTACGTCAACACATCCGGCAACGAATTAAAGGATGTAAACATCTATCTGGAAAGCGTCGGCGATCCCGGCATCGTGCCTACCTCGCAGACGCACTTTTTCTCAACAATCCCTGCCGGCGCTTCCGTACGGGTATCGTGGCTGGCAAACTTCAAAAACGGCACACCGGGGAAAAAACTCGTTAGTTTTATCGCTCAAGCCTCCGGAATGCAGTCCACCCGTACCATCAAGCAAATATTTGTCTCAAAAACCACTTACGATGAAGTTGCGGAAGAGTTCACCTGTGAAGTCGAGGAAGGGCGACTGGTCATGTCTCACATGGCGGTAATCGGTCCGAAAGGTGACTGGCACGACGGACAGGGCCATGGTCACGGATGTTGTTGCTGCTGCTGTTGTTGCCGCAAACCCGGAGAAAACGAAGGCGGGGGTGATATCGGACCCTGGATACCTACAAAAATGAGCATGGCATTCTATCCCAACCCGGGTTACACGGGCATCCACGGGGATCTGCCTTTCAGTGACCCCTGGTGGAAGATCCTCGCCTGGATTATTGCCATAATTGCCGCCATCGTCGCCGCGGCCCTTGGAGCGGGAGAGGCGTACGTCGGTGTAACGGGCACCTTCGACGAAACAGAGCCGTCGATTCAATGTTGTGAGCCGGATGTCAAAGGCGCCGCAGGAGAAATGGAATTCACCGTAGCCGGTGTGGCCTCCATGGTAGCCGCAGTCGCAGCTGCCGTAGGCTTATCGGATGCGGCGGATCCTTGGTGGAGAGGACAGGAAGCGACGCCTCCCGGAGCGGGCGAAATCACTCAGGTTGAAAAAGTGGACGTAGTATTCGCCTACCCCGACGGCCCACCCAATGCGGGAGTAGCATACCCGGTAGACGTAAAGTGGGAATATGAACGTATCACCGATAAGGCGAGCTATACACATAGCGTCCAGGAGCAGCAGGTCAATATCCATGTCTGCGACGGTGTCGAGATACACGCGCCCGCGACACACCATGCTTTTGAAAAGCCGCTGGTATTCCGGGCACGTTTTCAGAAGCAAGGTGCTGACTGGTATAAAGGGGATGAGCTGTACGCCTTCGCCCTTATACGCTCCCCGGATGGAAAGTATTTTCCAGTGGACCTGCTGGATGATGGAATAGACTACGATGAAAGCGCCAACGACAGCTATTACACCGGCGCCGTTAATCTGGAGGGATTATATAAATATCTTCTCAGATACAATCTCAGGCTGGAAGGTACCTGGAAAATCTATGTGTTTGCGCAGGATACCAACGGCGCTACGCCGGATATGGCTCCCGAGGTGGCGGCAACTCACATCGGAGGCTTCATGATCGCCAGTCCGATCCATCTTACATTTGATCCCAGCCTGCCCTGCCCGATGACAGCCCAGGCCAGCGTCAACGTCGTAACCTGATACGTTTGTAAATCAATAAGGGGGTCTGCCCAGGCAGACCCCCTTTTTTTGGCGCGCCCGGAAGGATTCGAACCTCCGACCACCTGGTTCGTAGCCAGGTACTCTATCCAGCTGAGCTACGGGCGCTGAATGGGAAGGCGAATTTTGAAGATTTGGGGCCGGTTTGTCAATGAAACCGGGGGGTTCTTCCAGGTTTTCAGTGCCTTGTGGAGGTGTTTGAGTGGTGGGGTGGGCTGCTTCATCGGATACCCCCTCTAACTCCCCCTGGAAGGGGGAGGACTTTTTTAAGAGGGATTACCGGGCACGGTGGAATACCAATCATTAGGTGGTATTCCGGATTCAATCGCCCGGAGGACCGGGCTCCTACAGTTAGAAAAAATCGGGGATTCGTAGGGTTGGTTGCCTCACCGAATACCCCCTCTAGCTCCCCCTGGAAGGGGGAGGACTTTTTCCGGGCCTTCGGCCCTCTCGCGGCTGACGCCGCTCGTTCTGCGCGCCTCCGGCGCTTGTCGAACGAAGGGTTCGAATCTGATTCCTCTCTATCCACCTCGATCAAATAAAAAGGGGTCCCGTTGGGACCCCTTTTTATTTGATGGCGGAGAGAGAGGGATTACCGGGCTTCGCCCTCTCGCCGCTACGCGGCTCGTGCTTCGTCGCGGCTTTGCCGCTCCTTGTCGAACCCAGCTCTTTAGATTATCTCGGGTTCGAACCCCTCTCTCTATCCAAACAAAAAAGGGGCCCAAGGGCCCCTTTTATATTTGATGGCGGAGAGAGAGGGATTCGAACCCTCGATGGAGCTATTAACCCCATACTCCCTTAGCAGGGGAGCGCCTTCAGCCTCTCGGCCATCTCTCCGAAACTATTGCGAATAAACGGGAATATTATTCCCGTTTTTGAATTAAAAAAACAGCGGCCCTTATCCTGCCCAGGGCCACCGTTTTTCGTGACAACCTAGTCTTCGGTTGTCTGTTGTGCCTGTTCGGCCTTGATCCGCTCGTAAATCTCCTCGCGATGCACGGTTACATCACGCGGAGCATTTACGCCAATACGGACCTGGTTGCCTTTAACACCAAGCACGGTAACGGTGACTTCGTCACCGATCATCAGGGTTTCGCCTACACGGCGTGTCAGTATCAACATGCTCCAGTCTCCCTGTTTGTCTTCACTCCCGATCGCGGTGTCCTACCTGAACTTTTACTACTGCTGGCTGCCTATTCCCGGGCAGCTCGACCGCGGCCAACCAAGCTCTTACGGACACGATGCGTTCCGTGACCAAAGGGCAGATGAATTCTACCAGCAGATCGCCTGGAAAAAAAAGGGGAATTTAATTACCAAAGCGGTTACAAACCAATAGCTTAGACCACTTCTAAGCAAATTCCACCCTCAGTCTTCAGGTTGCCCCTCAGCCAGTTCAAATGCATCGTGCAGGGCCCTAACTCCGAGCTCTAAGTATTTTTCGTCCACTACGACGGAAATCTTAATCTCGGAAGTGGAAATCATGCGGATATTGATACCTTCTTTGGCCAATGCCGCGAACATGGTGCTGGCGATACCCGCGTGGGAGCGCATTCCCACGCCCACCAGGGAGATTTTGACAATTTTGTCATCACCCTTAACTTCCCGCGCACCGAGTTTCTCGGCGGTGTCCTTGAGTATCCCCAGCGTCTTCTTGTAGTCGTTGCGGTGTACCGTGAAGGTGAAGTCGGTGGTGTCGTCCTCGGCGATGTTCTGGATGATCATGTCGATTTCGATATTGGCATCGGATACCGGACCGAGGATCTCGTGGGCCACGCCCGGACGATCGGGAACCCCGAGAATGGTCAGTTTGGCCTCGTCCCGATTGAACGCGATACCAGAAATTTTTGCCTCTTCCATACCCTCGTCCTCAAACGTGATCAGGGTGCCCTCGCCCTCTTCAAAACTGGAGAGAACACGCAAGGGAACATTATATTTACCGGCGAACTCCACCGCCCGGATCTGCAGCACCTTGGAACCGAGACTGGCCATCTCCAGCATCTCCTCGAAGGTGATCCGCGCCAGGCGCCGAGCGCGCGGTTCGACCCGCGGATCTGTGGTGTAAACACCGTCCACGTCGGTGAAGATCTGACATTCGTCCGCCTTCAGCGCCGCCGCCATGGCCACCGCCGTGGTGTCCGACCCGCCGCGGCCCAGGGTAGTGATATTGCCGTACTCGTCCACACCCTGAAATCCGGCCACCACCACCACCCGGCCCGCTTCCAGATCGGTGCGCACCCGGTCGTCGTCGATATCGCGGATGCGCGCCTTGCTGAAGGCGCTGTCGGTCAGGATATGGACCTGTCCTCCGGTATAGGAGCGGGCGGGAAACCCCTTCTTCTGCAGTGCCATACAAAGCAGAGCGATGGTCACCTGCTCACCGGTGGAGACCAGGACATCCATCTCCCGCGGGTCCGGTTGGTCGTCGATCTCCTTCGCCAGGGCGATGAGACGGTTGGTCTCGCCGGACATGGCGGACACCACCACGACCACGTCATCGCCCCTTTGGCGCACCGCGGCAACCTTCTCCGCCACGGCCTCGATACGCTCGATGCTGCCCACGGAGGTTCCGCCATATTTTTGGACGATGAGTGCCATTATCTATTGCCGTTCGTATGCATGGGATCTGGCGCAGTGACCTGCGCCGACGGGCGAACATTAAACAACATATTGGTTAAAGGTTAAATAGCGGCCGGTTGTTTAGCGGGAATTTTTTGGTGATGTTATCGAAAAACCGTGCCGTCCCGGCAACAAACGGCGGGGCCAGCCCGCCCTACGAGACTAGGCACCCAGACGTTCGCGCACCCAGGATTCCACTGACGCGAGGGCGCCGTCCAGCGCCTCCGGTTTGTTGCCGCCGGCCTGGGCCATGTCGGGACGCCCGCCGCCCTTGCCGCCCACCCGCTCGGCCACCATCTTCACCAGATCACCGGCCTTTACCCGATCGGTCTGGTCCTTGGTGACACCGGCCACCAGGCTCACCTTGTCGCCGTTGACGGTGGCCAGCACGATAACCGCGGAACCCAGTTTGTTCTTCAGCTGATCCATGGTATCGCGCAGAGATTTGGGATCCGCGCCATCCAGCTTCGCCGCCAGGACCTTGATGCCCTCCACCTCTACCGCATCCCCGGCCAGATCGCTTCCCGCGGAACTGGCCAGCTTCGCCTTGAGCTGATCAAGCTCCTTCTCCAACCGGCGGCTGTTCTCCAGCAACTGCGCAACCTTCTCGTCCAGATCGTCACGGCCTGCCCGCAGGATCTCCCCTACCCGGCGCAACCGCGCCTCGTCCTCCTCGATCCATTCGATGGCGCGTTCGCCGGTGACCGCCTCTATACGGCGCACGCCGGAGGCGATACCGCCTTCCGAGGTGATCTTGAACAGGCCGATATCTCCCGCCGCCTTGGCGTGGGTGCCGCCGCACAACTCGATGGAGAACTCGCCGATGCGAAGAACCCGAACCTGGTCATCATACTTCTCGCCGAACAGGGCCATGGCGCCGCTCGCCCTGGCGTCCTCCAGGGACATGATGCGGGTCTCCACCATATCGTTTTCCCGGATCTGTTCATTCACCATTCGTTCGATGGTCCGCAACTGTTCCGGGGTTACCGGTTCGAAGTGCGAGAAGTCGAAACGCAGCCGCTCCGAATCCACCAGCGAGCCCTTCTGTTCCACATGCTCACCCAGCACACGGCGCAGGGCCGCATGCAGCAGGTGGGTGGCCGAGTGGTTGAGCACGGTGCGGCCGCGCTTGGCCCTGTCCACCTCCGCCTTCACCGTGTCGCCCACATGCAACACCTCGCCTCTGAACCGACCGATGTGAACAAACAGGTCACCGCCCTGTTTGCGGGTATCGGTCACTTCGAAATAGCCCTCACCCAGCCGAAGTCGCCCGGAATCACCCGCCTGACCGCCGGACTCGGCATAGAAGGGGGTGCGGTCCAGCACCACCATGCCCTCTTCGTTATCCCCCAGGGTGTCCACCGACGCACCGTTCTGGATCAGGGCGATGACGGTGGCTTCGTCCTCCAACCGCTCATAGCCGATAAAGTCGGTCTCTCCTTCCAGATCCAGAGAAACCCCCTGATCAATGCTGAAGTTGCTTGCCGCCCGCGCCCGTTCCCGTTGCGCATCCATCTCCCGTTCGAACCCCTCCATGTCCAGTGAAAGCCCCTGCTCCCGGGCGATATCCGCGGTCAGATCGGTGGGAAAACCGAAGGTGTCGTAGAGTTTGAACACCGTCTCGCCGGGGATCCGGTTTCCTTCAAGCCCGGCGATGGCCTGCTCCAGGATCTTCATCCCCTGCTCCAGGGTCTCGGCAAAACGCTCCTCTTCCAACATCAGCACCCGCTCAACCTGTTCCCGGGCCTGCCGCAGTTCCGGATAGGCCTCCCCCATCTCGCTGGTCAGGACGGCGACCAGCTTGTAAAAGAAGGGATCCTTGACGCCCAGCATGTAGCCGTGGCGTATGGCCCTGCGGATGATCCGGCGCAGGACATAGCCCCGCCCCTCATTGGAGGGCAGCACGCCGTCTACCACAAGAAAGGCACAGGAACGGATATGGTCGGCGATGACCCGTAGGGATTTCTCCTCCAGGTCCTTGCAAGCGGTGATCTCGGCGGCGGCCCGTATGAGATTGCGGAAGAGGTCGATGTCATAGTTGCTGTGTACGCCCTGCATCACCGCCGCCAACCGTTCCAGACCCATGCCGGTATCCACCGACGGCCGCGGTAACGGGGTCAGATTGCCGTCCCCGTCGCGATTGAACTGCATGAACACCAGGTTCCAGATCTCGATGTAGCGATCGCCGTCCTCTTCCGGTGAGCCGGGGGGGCCGCCCCACACATCCGGCCCGTGGTCATAGAAGATCTCGGAGCAGGGACCGCAGGGTCCGGTATCCCCCATGGACCAGAAATTATCCTTGGCCCCGCAGCGGGAGAAACGGTCCGGATCCACGCCGATCTCCTTGATCCAGATATCGGCCGCCTCGTCGTCGTCCTCGAAGACCGTCACCCACAGCTTCTCCTGCGGGATCTTCAGCACCCCGGTGAGGAACTCCCAGGCGTACTCGATGGCCTCGCGCTTGAAATAGTCGCCGAAGCTGAAATTGCCCAGCATCTCGAAGAAGGTGTGGTGGCGGGCGGTATACCCCACGTTTTCCAGGTCGTTATGCTTCCCGCCGGCCCGGATACAGCGTTGTGAACTGGTGGCGCGACTGTAACCCCGCTTCTCCCGTCCCAGGAATACATCCTTGAACTGAACCATACCGGCGTTGGTAAAAAGCAGCGTGGGATCGTTGTGAGGAATCAACGGGCTGCTGGCCACCTCTTCATGTCCATTATCGACAAAATACTGGAGGAAGGCTCTTCGGAGTTCTGCGCTGGTCGTCATACAAGTTGGTGAATTTATTACAGGAAAAGGGAATGGTATGCAGAATAAGTGCCTTTGTCACTCATCAGAGGGCCGGTTCGTGAGAATAGCCGCCTTTTCCGGCTGTTTTACCCGGGAAAGCCCCCCGCACCGGCTGCCGTCCGCGGCGACTTCTTCCGGCAAAGGGACTCTGTATTTTCTCCCGCAGCTGCCGATAACAAACCTGAGAACAAAATATCCCGTTATTTGATCATGCCTCCAAATGTCTTTTCAGACCCGGAAAATCAGGGCGGTCTGCAGGAAAGACGCGCAACGGGGTCGGGTTGCATCGGGATTAATACTTAAATTCAGCGCCTGCATGTAGTTGCGGGGAGTTGTGTATAAAAATAATCGATAGGAAATTTAATGGCCGTGATGGTTCGCCGGGACAATATTGACGACGGGCAAAACCACAGTTATTCCACGGGCAATACCTTTCTGTATATCGGTAAAGGGATCGAGATTGACATTAAACAGTGATGATCTGCGCAGGTTCGCCCCTTTCCGCAAACTGCCCAAACTGGTGCTCCGCTTCATTCTCAATCAGGCCCGCGAACAAACACTGCGGCCGGGCGAGAACCTGTTTGATCGACTGAAGCGGGAGGAATTTACACCGTTCCTCCTCGAGGGCACGCTGTTAATCAACTCCCCCGGTTCGGATCAACGGACCCTGGCGGCCGGGACGGTGCCCGCGAGTTTCGCCGTATGCGGAGCGGCAACGGCCATCAGTAGTGCAATCTCCCAGGGCTCCTCTTCCATCGCTCTGATTCCAACTTTTCTTCTCAAGGGCGTGGAATACTACTGCGGGGAGAGCAAGAGCGGCGAGGTCCAGGGTATCGAGTTGACCGAGGACGGCGAAGAGAATCAACTCTATTTCGATTTTTACCTGGCGTTGCAGAAAGGCAGATGCGAACTTCCCGGCATGCCCGACATCGCCTTACGGGTACAGAAGGCCGTCTCGGACCCGCACACCGGGAGCGCTGATATAGCACGCATTATTCAGGTGGACCCGGCACTTACCACCCGCATTATCCGCGCGGCGAACAGTGCCGCTTTCGGCGGCGCGGAGGAGATCAGCAATTGCCAGGACGCGGTTACCCGGCTGGGCCAGTCCGCCACCCGGGAACTGGTGAGCAGCTTTGCCATGCGGGGTCTGTTCCGGACCAAATCACGGATGCTGCACCGCCGGATGCAGCAACTATGGGAACACAGCAGACGCGTCGCGGCCCTCTGTCAGGTTCTGGCCAAACGTACCACCACCCTTGATCCGGACAGGGCCATGCTTGCCGGACTGATTCACGACATCGGCGCCATTCCTGTCCTGAATCTGGCCCACAACTATCCTGATATCGCAAAAGACCACGTCCTGCTGGAACAGGCCATCAACGACCTGCAGAAGGAACTGGGTGCCATGGTGCTGCGGCGCTGGGCGTTCCCGGGCGACATCGTGGAAACCGTACTGCACGCCGAAGACTGGATGCGGGAAAAGGATGGGGATCCGGACTATACCGACCTGGTTATCGCCGCCCAGCTTCACTCCTATCTTGGGACGCCCCGGGGTCGTGAACTGCCCCCGCCCTATCTGGTCCCGGCATATCACAAGCTTGCAGGCAAGAAACTCGGCCCCCGCCTCTCCCTGACCATCCTGGAAGAAGCCGCGGAGGAGATACGGACGGTCGAGCAGTTGTTTGATGATAGGTGAGTTGAAGTTAGAAGTTAGAAGTTAGAAGTTGGGAGTTGGGAGTTGGGAGTTGCAGCCTGTCGATCTCTACGTTCTTCTGGCTATCTAACTATTGGTAACAAGTGTCGTGACCCGTTCGCCGCGGATTTTTATATTCGGTAGCCAGTGTTGCAGCCCGTCTGCGGTGGATCTTCTACGTTAGGTAGTTAGCTTCGCAGCCTGCCGGCCCCGGTGCTCTTTGATACTTTAATCTGATTGGCTGCGAGCCTATTTCTTTTGCTTGCCCAAAAGAAATAGGCGAAAGAAAAAGGCACTCCACGACTTGCCCCTACGGGGTACCCTGCGTTCCTCACCGTCCCGGGGGCTCCAGCCACGGGCGGTCCCTCGCCCGCGCTGGAGGCGCCGCGTCCATGCGGCGCCCCTCCGGGCCTGATCCCGGTCCGGTTCCGGTACTCGGCTGCGTCGAAGGAGTTTTGACGTGCCACCCCCGACCCCTTCGGACCCGTCGAGCATCGCAGGC
>JBNKCX010000036.1:0-44666 GCA_050287965.1 Sedimenticolaceae bacterium | reverse complement strand
GAAAGTTACTTGCAGCCCTTACAGAAAAGCTAAAAAAAGAACATCGGGGCCGATAGGCTGCGAAACTAATTACCGGACTAGTAAATCCACTGCAGGCGGGTCACGAAACTAGTTACCAACTTCCAAACCACAGAGAAAGGGAAAGTTTTGGCTCAAGTTAGACGAGGTAAATTCGAATACCGAGGGCTATAGGCTACAAAACTAATCACCGGTATTGAAAACAGACCTTAGGTTTGGTGGAGCACGGCCCTGCCAAAAAAAACGCCGCCCTTTTGGGGCGGCGCCTTGGTACTGCTCAGTACAATGGATTAGATGTAAAGGCAGATATCGCTCTCGCCGGCAAACTCGAAGAAACGGGCGGCACCCGCAAATTCAAGGCCGTCGATGAAGTCGGAATGACTCATGTCGAACAGATCGACGGTCATTTGGCAGGCGATAAACTTCACCTCGGCCTCCTGACAGAGCTCACGCAGTTCTTCCAGGCTGGCCACGCCCTTGTCCGCCATCTTCTTTTTCATCATGGCGGTCATCATGGCCTGCATGCCCGGCAGCGCGGTACCCAGTACCGGAAACCACTTATCCATACCCAGGGGCATCGGCATGCCGGGGTTACCCAGCGGAGTCACCTCCAGCTTCAGATTCTTCTTCATCAGCTGCAGTCCGTAGAAGGTAAAAAAGACCTCTACCTCATAGCCGAGTGCCGAGGCGGTTGATGCCAGAATAAACGGGGGATAGGCCCAGTCCAGCGAACCTTTGGTCGCAATAATGGCTAACTTCTTTTGTTCCATCGTAATCTCCTCACTGGTATTGGAGCGATTTCAGATCGCGAAGTCAGGCCTTTTTAATGAGAAAATAGAACTTACCACCTTCTTCCTTGGATTCCAGCAGTTCATTACCGGTCTGTTTGGCGAACGCTTCGAAGTCCTTAACAGAACCCGGGTCCGTGGCGATGATATGGAGCACCTGTCCACTTTCCATCCCGGCCAGGGTCTTTTTCGCGCGCAGGATCGGTAAGGGGCAATTCAGCCCACTGGCGTCCAATTCTTGATCAAAATCAGCCATTTGAAACCTCCAGGGAGTATTTATTTAGTCATTGGTGGGAAATCAGCCGTATCTTATATTCTAACCGCTGATCAAACGCAAGTGTCCACGGGAAATTCGCGAGCCATCCGGGCGTTGAAGGGGCCTTTCAGACCGCGGCTTCGTAGGATGGAGACACAATCTCAAAACCGTTTCGGGCCCAATCGATAATGCCGCCACGGAGATTGATTACGTTATCAAAACCCTGCTGCATCAGATACCTGCAGGCATGGTAAGAACGGTTGCCGCTGTGGCAATAGAGCACCACGTCCTTATCCTTGGGAAATTCCGTGGCACGCAGAGGGATCAGATGCATGGGGATATGCCGGGACGACGGCAGAACACCGCGGATAACCTCCTCAGCACCGCGGATATCCAGCAGAAAGAGACCCTCCCCGGTAGCGAGCCGGCCTTCCAGTTCCGTTGAATCTATTTCTTTTACCATGCCATTCACCTCTATAATTCTCTATGTAGCGAATAGTTTATTAGTATATGGTAATTCATTTATAGTTTGCAATGGCGCCGTTTTTCATCAAAATAGCGTTTCTTCTCCTACAGACCCGCTGAATTCTTCTCCCTATCGCCCTCCGGAGTAACGACTCGATGGACTTTCTGCCTGTTTTTCTCGATGTAAAGAAGCAACCCGCCCTTGTTGTCGGTGGCGGCGACGTGGCGGCCCGCAAGGTATCCCTGCTGCTCAGGGCTCAGGCACGGGTGCGGATCGTTGCCCCCGAACTCTGTGCCAGCCTCATGAAACTGGCGGACAGCAGCGCCATCGAGTATGAGAAGAGGGGGTTTGAAACGGGTGATCTGGACGACTGTCTGCTGGTTTTTGCCGCTACCGACAATGCCGAACTGAATCTCCGGATATCGGAACTGGCGAAGGCCAGAAAGCTGCCGGTAAACGTGGTGGATCAGCCGGAACTTTGCAGTTTCATCATGCCCTCCATCATCGACCGCTCTCCCGTGGTGGCGGCCGTCTCCACCGGCGGCGCCTCCCCCGTGCTGGCCCGCCTGATACGTACCCGGCTGGAGGCGCTGATCCCTGCGGCCTACGGCAGACTGGCGGAGTTGGCGCGCCGCTTCCGGGAGGAGGTAAAGGCGAAATTCGCCAACCCGTCCGACCGGCGTATCTTCTGGGAGAAGGTGCTGCGGGGGGGCGTTGCGGAGCGGGTGTTTTCCGGCCACATGGAGGAGGCTGACGCCGCCATGGCGAAGGCCCTGGCCGAGGCCGAACCCGGCTCACCCATGGGGGAGGTCTATCTGGTGGGCGGCGGTCCCGGCGATCCCGACCTGCTTACCTTTCGTGCCCTGCGGCTGATGCAGCAGGCCGACGTGGTGGTCTATGACCGTCTGGTGGCCCAGGCGCTGCTGGATATGACCCGTCGTGATGCGGAACGGATCTACGTGGGTAAAGAACGGGACCACCACGCCATGCGCCAGGAGGAGATCAACCAGTTGCTGGCCGATCTGGCCAAGCAGGGCAAACGGGTGGTCCGCCTGAAGGGCGGCGACCCCTTTATCTTCGGTCGCGGAGGCGAAGAGATCGACACCCTGGCGGCCCAGGGGGTGCCTTTTCAGGTGGTTCCCGCCATTACCGCGGCCTCCGGCTGCGCCGCCTACTCCGGCATCCCCCTCACCCACCGGGAACACGCCCAGTCGGTCACCTTCGTTACCGGACACCTGAAAGACGGCACCATTAATCTCAACTGGGAGCAGCTGGCCCACCCCAACCAGACCGTGGTCTTCTATATGGGCCTTCGGGGCCTGCCGGTGATCTGCGAACAACTGGTGGCGCACGGTGTCTCACGCGACATGCCCATCGCCCTGATCCAGCAGGGCACCACGGAGAAACAACGGGTATTCTCCGGTACCCTCGGCACCATCCAGGGGATCGTGGAACGGGAACAGCCCAAGCCCCCCACCCTTATTATCGTGGGTGAAGTGGTGAAACTCAGAGATAAGCTGAATTGGTACCAGGCCCCGGAAGAACCCAAACAGGGCGCCACTTCGAACGTAGATTAAGGATCGGCAGGGAACCTATCCAACCGAAACAGCTCGATCCTTTATATGCATCGAGTATAAAACGCGGAGAACGCAAAGACACAGAGGCGCAAAGTTTTATTATTGAAGAAACCAAGTGTGGGGCGAAACCCTGCTCCACCGGATAAATTCCTGATCACCGTCATTCCCGCGTCGATTGACAGAGATAAACGGATAAATCACGATAGTCGGATATCCACCGGAGTAAGAGTTTTATGAACACACCAGCATCCAATCTGCAACCGGCCCCCACCCTGCCCCGCCTCATGGCCCTGCCCCTGGCCCTGATCCCGCCGGCGGCTCACAGCACCGTGCTGGTATCCGCCCTGAACCGGATCTTCGCCCGGGAGCTGGCTGATGGAGAGCTGGACTTTCTGCAAGACCACGTGATGCTGATCCGGGTCAGCGACGCCCGCATCAGCTACTACATCACCCTGGAAAACGGCGGGCTCCGATCGGCCGCCGGGGACGCAACCCACGACCTCAGCATCGAAGGGACCATCTACGATTTTCTGCTGCTGGCCACCCGCCGGGAAGACCCGGACACCCTGTTTTTCAATCGCCGGCTGCGCCTCGGAGGCAGTACCGAACTGGGACTGTTCGTGAAAAACTTTCTCGACTCCCTGGAGCTGGAGGACCGGCTGGGGCCGTTCCTGAAACTGCTCGAGGGGGCGACTACCGTTATTGGGCGATTTGCCTGAGAATCCTGTTACGGGTGCCTTACCTCGTCGGACCCTTAATCATTTTTCGAAACTGGTAGCCAATTTCGCAGCCTATAGGCTTCCGCGCTTTTTATTACTTTAATCTAATTGGCTGCGAGCCTATTTCTTTTGCTTGCCCAAAAGAAATAGGCGAAAGAAAAGGGCAACCGGGTGTGCCGCCCTACGGGTACCCTGCGCTTCTCGTCTCCAGCGGGGCTGTCCATACGGGGCATCCCTGCCCCGATGGACAGGACCGACGTCCCTGTCGGTCCCCTTCGGGCTATTCCCGCTTACGCCTGAGATGCTCGGCGACACACACGGTGTTCGGGTGCCGCACCAATACCCCGTTAGACGCAGCCGAGCACCGCAGGGATTTCCGGATAAAGGCCCGCAGGGGCGCCGCATGGACGCGGCGCCTCCAGCGCGGGCGAGGGACCGCCCGTCGATGGAGCCCCGGAAAGACCGAGGCGCGCAGGGTACCCCGTAGGGGCAAGTCTTCGGGTGTCTTTTTCTTTGGTAACTTTCTTTTGGACAAGCAAAAGAAAGTTACTTGCAGCCCTTACAGAAAAGCTAAAAAAAGAAAATCGGAGTCTATAGGCTGCGAAACTGATTACCGGACTAGTAAATCCACTGCAGGCAGGTCACGAAACTAGTTACCGTACTCAAAGAATGCCGTACCGGAGAAGCCGACGATTAGCCGAAAAAGATTTCTCGCTCCGCTCGAAATGACAGAGCAGGTTTCACGCCTGAAAGGTGCTCCTACCACTGCTTCACCCTCGGCCCCCGGCCCTGATTCCTAGGCCCTCATGGGACGTGGGGCCCCTGTTCCTCGCCTCCTGCGGACATACCCGCCTCCCCGTGCCAATAGCCGTCACAAGACCCGGTGGGAACGATGGGCTCCAGCCGGGCCGCGGCTTCCTCCGGACTCTCTTCGCCGTTCAGGCAACGGCGAAAGGCCTGCACCACCTTTTCGGTAATCCGGGAGTGGGGGCTGATACGGATCACGTCCACCCCCAGTTCCCGCATACGACCGATCTCCGGCAGCAGGTTGAAGGTCTGGGCCGACTGGGTCTGAATACCGTTGAGGGCCAGAAATCGGGTGTCGTCCTGGGCCTTCAGGGTCAATCCGTCGGGATAGTCCAGACAGCGGTACTGACAGTCATCCTTGGGCAGATTGTGGGCCCGGGCGGTGAAACAGCGGGCCGAGTAGGCCAGAGGCAGGCGTCCGAAAGCGAAGACCTCGGTCTCCACCCCCTCGGGCAGTTCCTGCTGCATATCCGCCAGGGTCATCCAGGAGAGCTCTACCGGCAGGACCCAGCGTTTCAGCCCCGCTTTGGCCAGCAGCCGCAGGGTACGGCCGTTGTAGACATTGACGCTATGGCCGCTGACGAAAGGCCTGCCCTCCCGCAAGTGGACGGCGCCCATATCGTTGGCCTCCACCAGGTAGCGGTCGTTGTCGCAGATGCGCCGCAACCGCTTGATCTCTGACTCCGCCTCCAGCAGGGCCAGGGTGGAGAGCACCACCTCTTTGCCCGCCTTTTCCAGCTGTTCGGCGATATCGAACCAGTCGTCCATGCTGATCAGGTTGCGCTTGGAACAGACGGTCTCGCCCAGATAGACCATATCCACCGGCCACCCCGCGGCCTGCCGATAAAAATCCAGTACATCCTCCCGGGACCAGTAATAAAGGATGGGGCCGAGGGAAAGTTTCGGTTTACTGCTCATGCATTCAAATCCGGGTTATTTCGAACATATTTGAAAACTAGAGATTTTTCTTTTAGGCAAGGCCAGAGCCTTTCGAAAAGCGGAGTTTACAGTAGAGTAAATGAGCATTTGAGAAAGGCGATAACGCCGCATAAAAGAAAAAGATCAGTTTTCTACTGCCAAGGCCTGTGGTACGCACCCAAGGTGGTTTGTGTTCCCTCTGAGACCTTACCCAGCTCGGCGATCCAGTCCGCCTGCGGCCGGTAGTGCTCCGGGTCCCGTTCACAGGCATCGATGGCGGCGCGCCATACCCGGGTGACCTGGGCCACATACACCGGGCTGCGCTGACGCCCTTCGATCTTGATGGCCATGACGCCGGCTTTTTTCAGATCCGGCAACACCTCCAGGGTATTCAGACTGGTCGGCTCCTCGATGGCATGGTAGGTGTTCCCCCCAACGTCGAAGCGTCCCTTGCAGAGGGTGGGATAACCGGCGTTCTCGCCCTTGCCCACCCTCTCGATCAATACTCCCCCGAGTCGGGTCTCGAGGCCGTCCGGGGTCTCCCGCCACTCCACGTGGCTGGCCGGGGAACAGGCGCCGTAGGTATTGGGGGAACGACCCGTGGCATAGGATGAAAGAATACAACGCCCCTCCACCATAACGCAGAGGCTGCCGAAACCGAACACCTCTATCTCCACCGGGCTGTGTTCCACCACGTGCTGCACCTGACCGATGGAGAGCACCCGCGGCAGCACCGCCCGACGCACGTTGAAATGGTCCTTGTAGAAGCTCAGGGCCTCATAATTGGTGGCGGAGCCCTGCACCGACAGGTGCAGGTTCAGATCGGGATAGTGCTCGACGGCATAATCCAGCACACCGATGTCCGCGGCGATCATGGCGTCCACACCCAGTTCCGCCGCATGATCCACCGCCTGACGCCAGCGCTCCCAACCTTTGGGTTGGGGATAGGTGTTGAGGGCCAGAAAGACCTTTACGCCCTTCTTACGGGCGTACTCGATGCCCTGTGCCACCTTATCCGGGCCAAAGTTAAGACCGGCAAAATGACGGGCGTTGGTGTCGTCCTTGAAACCAAGATAAACCGCGTTGGCGCCGTTATCCACGGCGGCCTTGAGAGAGGGCAGATTGCCCGCAGGACAAACGAGTTCCATAGTGATTACAGATGATCTTGCTTTAAATACCGGGGTTACCGAATCTCATTAGCGTACCGCCCGGCGCTCCCCGATACCGGAGTGCCTACCGGGCAGCCCCGTATTCCAGGGGACGCCCACCACCGCTCCCTGAGAACTGCCGCGTCGCCTTAATTCCGCCTCGATGCCGTTGAGGACAGCCCATTTCCACGAACACCACTCGGGGGCCAGAAGGATATCGCGTGCGGCGGTTCCCGTCACGCGATGATAAATCACCTCTCGCGGGGTACGTTCAATCAGATCGGCGGCGGTGGCCAGATACTCATCAAACCGCAGGGGCTGATATTCCCCCCGCCGCCAGGCATTGGCCAATACGGTTCCCTTCACCACATGCAGGGGATGCAATTTCAGGCCTTCAACGCCCAGATCCAACACCCGTTCCAGGGTCATCCGGGGATGTGTCGGTCTTTCGCCCGGCAGACCCACGATCAGATGGGTACAGACCTTCAGCCCCCGCAACCGGGCCGCCCTGATCGCATCCCGGTACTCCGCGAATCCATGCCCGCGGTTGATCCTCTCCAAGGTCTCGTCGAACGCCGACTGCAGACCCAGCTCCAGCCACACCTCGTAACCGCGGGCCTGGTATCCCGCCAGCAGATCCAATACCTCCGCCGGAACGCAGTCCGGCCGCGTGCCTATGGAGAGTCCGATCACGTCCGGTTCTGCCAGCGCCTGATCATAAAGCCCGGAAAGATACTCCACATCGGCATAGGTATTGGTATAGGCCTGAAAATAGGCCAGAAACCGGGCGGCACGGGTCCGCTTGGCGATCACGCGCCGCCCCGCCTCGATCTGGGAAGCCACAGCCGGCGCCTGCCGGACATTGGGACTGAAGGAGACGTTATTGCAGAAAGTACAACCTCCCCGCCCCTTGCTGCCATCCCGGTTGGGACAGGTCATACCGGCATTGATCGCGACCTTATGGACCCGTTCCCCATACTTCCGCAGGAGATCCTGGCCCAGCGTATTTACCAGTTCCGACAATGCCATCCGACGCCGCCTCGCTATACAATAGGGGAATCATACCATCCCACTCGGATGAAAATACCCCGCCCGGGTCAATGAAAACCGGAGATCGGGATTTATCCCCTCTATGGGACAAAACACAACAATAAGGCTTCCCGCACCGATGATGCGCTTTTATAAGGGTTACATTTCGTGGATACGCGGCCTGCTCTGCGGGCTGATTCTTTGTCTGGCCGCTCCATTGCAAGCGCAGGAACCCATATGGCTGACGCCCGGGGAAGACGGCGCATCCCAGGTCCACCTCTATTTTTTCTGGTCCCCCACTTGCCCCCACTGCCAGAAAGCGCGGCCCGTGATCGAGGCCATGGCGCGGGACAATCCCTGGCTGGTGCTGCATTCCGGCAACGTCGTTACCGACCGGGACCAGGTACGCCTATATCAGGAGATGGCCGCGGCTCTCGGGCAACAGGCGCAGTCGGTACCAGGCTTTTTCATCTGCGGCCAGATGTTTGTGGGCTGGGATGATACCGGGGGGATGGACCAAACCCTGTTGCAGACCGCCGCAACCTGCCGCGACATGGGGTTGGCCGGCACGCCGGAAGCGGGGCTCTCGCTACCGGGAGGTATTAACGCCTATGACTACTCCCTGCCCTTGTTCACCCTGGTCATCGCCGGGCTGGATGCCTTCAATCCCTGCGCTTTTTTTATCCTTCTGTTCCTCCTCAGCCTGCTGGTGAACGCCCACTCACGGCGCCGCATGCTGCTGGTGGGCGGTACTTTCGTACTGATCTCCGGGGTGGTCTATTTCATCTTCATGGCCGCCTGGCTGAACCTGTTCCTGCTGGTGGGAACCCTGGGCTGGATCAACCTTGTCGCGGGAGTACTGGCCCTCGTCATCGGCCTGTTCGGTATCAAGGACTTCTGGTTTACCCTGCACGGGCCTACCCTGTCGATTTCCGCCAGCGCCAAACTGAAGCTCTATGAACGCATGCGCCATCTGATCGCCACCGACCGGATGCCACTGCTCCTGCTGGGAACGGTGCTTCTGGCCATGGTCGCCAACAGCTATGAACTGCTCTGTACCGCCGGGTTTCCCATGGTCTATACCCGGGTCTTGACCCTGCATCAGCTTGGCAACATTGAATATTATCTCTACCTGCTGCTCTACAACCTCATCTATATCATTCCGCTGCTGTTGATCGTGGTGGCCTTCGTCATAACCCTCGGTAAACGCAAGCTGACCCTGAATGAAGGGCGGCTGTTGAAGCTCCTTTCCGGAATGATGATGTTCGGCCTGGGGGCGGTACTGTTGTTGAAGCCGGACCTGCTCAACAACCTGTGGACCGGGGTCGGTTTGTTGGCCTTGGCGGCGATAGTGACCCTGGTGGCGCGTTGGCGTTTGAAAGCATCGTAAGGGATTTTGACCCGCCGGCTCGTCTCCACAGGTAACTATGCCGAGTAGTTAACGCAGAGACCGCAAAGGCGCCGAGACGCAAAGTTCTTTCCTGTGCCCTGCCCCTTCGGGGCCGCTTCGCGGTCAAAACGGCATCCTACCGTTTTTATCGAACCATTGGGTCCGAACCAGGTCCACCCCGCACCTGATAAAGCAAAAGGCCCCTATTGGGGCCTTTTGCTTTATTGGCGGAGAGGGTGGGATTACTCGGGCATCCCTGCCCTCGCCCTTCGGGTTCGCTTCGCTCATGCCGGATCGCTCCCGGCGATCCGGTCAAACCCCACGTGGCTTCTCACCCACCCTCTCAGAGCAATAAAAAAGCGCAACCGCCATATTCAGCCGTTGCGCTCCTATATATATTGGCGGAGAGGGTGGGATTCGAACCCACGGATCCCCGAAGGGATCACTTGATTTCGAGTCAAGCCCGTTCGGCCAGCTCCGGCACCTCTCCAAAATCTGTACCAACAACAGCGCTAACGCGCTGTAGATCACTTGATTTCACTCGGCACTTCCCTGTGCCTCGCCCTGCGGGCAATGCCTTACGGCATTGTGAAATGGGCCTCCTGCCCATTTGATCGAGTCAAGCCCGTTCGGCCAGCTCCGGCACCTCTCCAAATTCGGCAACAATTCTACACCAATGGTAGTATTGAACTACCCCTTTTGAGGTTTAAGTACTGTATAAATCGAATATGCGTTATTCCCGGATCCTTCTTTTTCTCCTGCTGCTGGCAAGTTGCGGTAAGCAAGCCACTCTTTTGGAGCAGGTAAAGGAGAAAGGAGAACTGGTGGTGGTTACCAGGAACAGCGCCACCACCTATTACGAGGGTCGTGACGGACCGGCGGGTATCGAGTATGAACTGGTGCGGATGTTCGCCAATGAACTGGGGGTCAAGGTTCATTTCATCATCCCCGACAACTTCGATGAAATCCTGCCCATGGTGAACCAGCAGAAGGCCCATTTCGCCGCCGCCGGGCTGACGGTAACGGAGAAACGGAAATCTCTGGTCAAATTCACCCCCGCGTATCAGCGGATCACGCAGCAGCTGATCTTCCGCAACGGCAGTCCCAGACCCAAGACCCTGGGGGAAACGGCCGCCGGTATCTTCGAGATCATCGCCGGCAGCAGCCATGAGGAGGAACTGGAGCGTCAGAGGGAAAAATATCCGGAACTGCAATGGGTGGCCCGCCGCGGCCTGGAGAGCGAGGAACTCCTCTACCTGGTGCGGGAACAGGTCATCGATTACACCGTTGCCGACTCTAATGAAGCCGCCCTCAGCCGCCGCTATTCCCCGGAACTGCTGATCGCCTTCAACATTACAAAACCGGAAGAGCTGGCCTGGGCGTTCCCGCGCAGCGAGGACACCAGCCTGTACGACGCCGCCAGCAATTTTATGCGCCGGATGCGAAAACAGGGCAAGCTGGATGAACTCATCGAGCGCTATTACGGCTCCGTCGAACAACTTGGTTTCGTAGACACCAGCACCTTCAAAAGCCATGTGCTACGCCGGCTTCCGCTCTATCTGGCCTATTTCAAGAAGGCGGAGGAGATCACCGGCATCGATTGGAAACTGCTGGCCGCGGTCGGTTATCAGGAGTCGCACTGGGATCGCGACGCGATTTCCCCCACCGGCGTGCGTGGAATCATGATGCTCACCGAAGTCGCGGCGAACCAGCTCGGAATCACCGACCGGACCGAACCCGAACAGAGCATCCTGGGGGGCGCTCGCTATATCGAGCTTATCGAAAAGCAGATACCGGAACGTATCGGCAACCCGGACCGTCTGTGGCTGACCCTGGCCGCTTACAATGTCGGGATCGGTCATCTGGAAGACGCCCGCATCCTCACCCAGAGCGCGGGGGGAAATCCGGACAAATGGGTGGACCTGAAGCGCTATCTGCCGCTGCTGAGCAAGCCGGAGTACTATAAAGACCTAAAACACGGATACGCCCGCGGCCGCGAGCCGGTGGGCTATGTGGACAACATCCGAAGTTACTACAAAATCCTTACCTGGCTGGTAAATCAGGAAACCGAGGAAACCCAGGAAGGCCCGCCCGATCTCTCCTCCTCGTCGTTACTTTAACTGACGGGTTATCTGCGCCGCTTGAAGAAATCACGCAACAGTTCGCCGCACGCCTCCTGCAGCACGCCGCCGCTACATTCAATACGGTGATTAAAACGCTCGTCTGAAGGCAACAGGTCAAAGACACTGCCGGCCGCACCCCCTTTGGGATCATAGGCACCGAACACCACCCGCGCCACGCGGGCGTGTATCAGGGCGCCGGCACACATGGGACAGGGTTCGAGCGTCACATAAAGCGTAGAGCCGGGAAGGCGGTAGTTACCGATACGCCCGCCGGCATCCCGCAGCGCCTGGATCTCGGCATGGGCGGTAGGATCATTGGACGCAATGGGCCGGTTCCATCCCTCGCCGAGGATCTCGCCATCCCGCACCAGGACGGCACCCACAGGGATCTCTCCCTCCGCCTCTGCCTGGCGCGCCAGCTCCAGCGCATGCTCCATCCATTGACGGTCATCGGGGGCCGGATCCGAAGGGCTGCGTAGAATTTTACTCATCGGTTATCAGATAAATAACGTATAATCATGGGGAATTATACCTGAGGATTACGTTCGGAGTGGCTATGAGAACAGCAGAAAAAACTGTCCTTACCTTATCGACGCTATTTGTTTTCCTGGGTTGCACTCAGGTATGGGCTGAAGAAGCGACGCCGTCTTACAAAACAACCATCAATAAAACCATCGGGACAACACCGGCCAAACCCGCCACGAAGCTTGAAAAAGCCAATCAGACTCCTTCAATGGAACGCAAAAGTGTCGTCGATCCGGGAGCTATGTCAATCAAGCCTATAAAAGCCAGAATAACCTCTCCCGCGGACGGACAGACCTTAAAAATAGGCGAAACCTATAATGTCTGCTGGACCCACACCAGCATAGCCACCGAACAATACAAAGCCAGCGCCCAGACTATCTGCGGCGGAGAAGGCCCGGGACTCTCGTCTTTACCGTCATTGCAAAAATGCTCTGAAGGCGGCGGTGGATTTACCAAGATTATCGAAAACCAGCCGGCCAAGGGCTGTTATTCATGGACGATCCCGGCCGATTACTACCCCTACAACTACTACATAGAGCTCGATCTAAAATCCACCGAAAGTGGCGCATGGACGAGAGATACGATCAACGTATCGATAGAGCAATAAAGCCCGGGGAACGTCTGATAAAATATCATTTCGAGCGAAGCGAGAAACCTTGTACCTAGTTATCTCTTTGTTAACTCAGATGAAGAAAAACTCTCCCTCCGGTCGAGATGACAATCATCAAATTAGTTAGAGGTTCCCTGGATAGGACTCAATCGCCTGAATTACCGGTGAATCGGCCCAGCAAGCGATTGAAATCCGTCAAGGACATGGGAACACCAAACATATAGCCCTGCCCTTTCGCGCAGCCGACCTGTTGTAGAAAGTCCCGCTGCGCCTCGTTCTCAATACCCTCTGCAACAATCTCCTTACCCAAATTATGTCCCAGCGATAAAATAGACTGCACGATCATAGCGCTATCCTTGGTATCGGGCAGTCCGTTAACGAAAGAACGATCGATCTTCAGCCTCTGCACCGGAAGACGATGCAAGTAGGAGAGAGATGAATAGCCGGTACCAAAATCGTCGATGGCAAGACGCAAACCAAGACCCTTCAAGTCCTCCAACGAGCGCAAGGTAAATTCCGTATCCTGCAGAATAACACTCTCGGTAAGTTCCAATTCCAGACCCGCCGGATCCACATCCACCTCTCCTAACACACGCCGGACGAGCTCAACGAACCCACCGTGAGGACCAATCTGACCACCCGAAACATTCACGGCGAGAGTGTCGACTCGATGCCCGTCGCCGCGCCAACACGCCAGTTGCTCGCAAGCTTGACGCATAACCCATTCACCAATAGCTATGATCATCCCGCTCTCCTCTGCCACCGGAATGAACGATCCCGGAAGCAGCATACCCCTTCTCGGGTGATTCCAGCGAAGCAAGGCCTCCGCGCCGATGATTTCTCCAGTCTGCAACAACACCTGCGGCTGAAAATAGAGCTCGAACTCCTCTCGCTCTATTGCGCGGCGCAGCTCACGCTCCAGGTTCAATCGTTCCGCCGCGACTTCTGCCAGATTAGCGGAAAAGAACTGGAAACTGTTGCGCCCCTGCTTTTTTGCCTGATACATGGCGGCATCGGCATTTTGCAGCAGCTGATCCGCATCTGCAGCATCATCCGGATAGAGCGATATTCCAAGGCTACCCGTCGGATAAAGATCGTATCCTTTTACGTGAAAAGGCTCATGAAAGGAGCTGAGCAGCTTTTCAGCGACCATGGATAAGTCACGCAGATCTAAATCTCCTTCCATCAGCAACACATACTCATCCCCGCCAAGGCGCCCCAATGTGTCTTCCTGTCGCACCTGCATTGCAAGCCGACGCGCCACTTGCTGCAACAACAGATCACCCACCTGATGGCTTAGCGTGTCGTTGATATTCTTGAATTGGTCGAGATCAAGATATAGCACCGCAACTCTTCCGCCATTTCGCTGCGCCCGCTTTATGGCATGAATGATTCGATCATAGAACAGCCGGCGATTCGGTAACTCGGTCAGAACATCATGGTTAGCAAGGAACTCCAGCTTGGATTCCGTATGCTTTCGCTCCTCAATCTCCTCCTCCAGCGAACGGTTGAGATTCTGCACCCGAGCATAGTATCGAGAAATCTCCAAAGACGAGATCGCCTGCGTCGTGAGCAGTTGCAGAACCCGTGTATGGGTACGAGTAAAGGCGTGCGGCGCAAGGTTATTTTCCAGATAGAGAATACCTGCCAGCTCCCCCCTATTTATTATCGGCAGACAGAGCAGCGACTTGCACTGCCGTTCCGCGATACTGCTGTCCGAGGCAAACAACGTCGATTTGGAGGCATCGTCAAGATTGACAGGGTCTTTGGTACGCGCCACATACTGCACCACTGTTGCGGCAATTTCCGGATAGTCGCCAAGTGCGCGCCACTGCAGGACCTCCATATTGGGACTATCCGGCATGCGGGCGGCAACAACACGCCATTCCTCATCCTGCTTAAGTAACAGAAAACCACTTTGCGCTCCGGCCGTTTCAATCACCAACTCAATAAGGCGAGCCAGCATTCGATCCATCACCAGTTCACCGGCGACAGTTTGAGCCGCTTTCACCACCGAATAGATATCGACGGATTGCAAACCATCTCCGGAATCGCTGGAAAGCATAGACTTCTCACTGTCACGGGCACGCAAAACGGAAAACAACGGGCTACCCCCTCTCACCAGTTGCGCCACTTTTGCTTCCGCCCCCCAACTCTCATAGCTCTCCAACGCATTTTGCATATAGAGCGCCGCAAGTTGCGGTTTACTCCATCGAAGCAAGCAGGCCGCCGCACGCTCACATGACAACGCATGATCATAGGTACGCCCGGCATATCTTGCAGCATCGATGGCAGCATCATAGGCATTGATCAAAACGCCCAGATCATTCCCCGCCAAATCACACATTTCCGCCTCGATAAGCAAATATTTGGATCGGTAGTTGCTTGATGAACATCGAGCCCACTTCTCGAGCTGAGCTCGGTAATTGTCGACTTGCACTTTGGTTTCGGCGAACTCGATAGACCCTCCCCTGGCAGCATCCACCAACGCCAGAGCATATAGGAAATAGTGATGCGGCACCCAAGTCATGCCGGTAAGACCGCCTAGCGACTTCTCCGCCGCCCGCGCATTCATCAGGGCGGCGGAAGGGTCGCTCATGATTGTAGCTAACAGACAACGCAATACATGGTAGACCGTGAGGTTGCTTGCATTACCGCTTTTACGCCAACTATCCACCATCTCCATACCTTCCGGATCTCTCATGAAGAAGTCATGCGCTCCCTGAGCGGGGTAACGTAGAGCGGAAACTGAACGTTTCATCATAGAAAAGAAGTGCTGCCCATCCTCCTGACGAATAACGCGGTTGACGCCTTCAAATTCCTCCAGGCTCCGCTCCAGTTCCGCCAGCGACTGACCGGCAAGTAAGCCGTTGCCATGACTGTTGTTTATACAGTAGGAGGTAAACTGGAGATCACCAGTCTCGAGCCCGATCTTCCAGCCCTCATCAAAAAACGGCAGCGTTGTCTCCAGTGGCTCTGACCAGTGTTGAATGAATGCCGCATGGAAAAAATTGGCACGGGCGCGCAAAGCGGTATTATCAGGACGGCGAGCTATCTCGATCGATAGCCGTCCTATGGCTCTCGCGTTCTCATAGCGACCCAACACAACGGCGAGCAACATTCCGAACACACTAAATGCAAACGATGAATATCGCGACAGACCTCCCTGCAGCACGCGTCGGGCAAACTCGACAGAAAACAGCGGAAACTGCGGCGATGCCGCAATATAGGCCGCCGGGAGAAGGTGCGTAAGCAGACCTGCGATTGCTAGTTCCCGCTCATCTCTCATCTCCGGCCAACCTTCAATGCTCTCACCAAGCTCTGCAACGATCCGCTGGACCTCATCCACGCTCTCCTGCAGCAATTCGCCAGATACATTCTTTGGGATAACGACACCGAGTTCGGCTAATGCTCTATTTCCTGTATCCAACGCCTCTGTCAGTTCGATTTCCACCGTGTGTATATCGATTAGCAACTGATAGATGCGGGTACGGGCAGAGGTATCCGGCGCACTCTCCAGCAACTCATGCAACCGCAGAACCGCTGCTGTCACATCCCCTAGATAGAAGATGGTTTCCGCCTGGTGGAATCGCAGCTCAAAAACCAGCTCTGAAGCGTCGATTCTGGATTCGACGAGCAGATTCTCTCCCGTAATGTAAAAATCCCTTGCTGAAACATACGCCATCGTCGCCTTGGCTACGTTGCCCGCCTCCAGGTTAAGAACAGCCAGGAGTTTCCTTTCCTCGGCATTATTTATCAGCGACATTCCCAGGTTGAGCTGCTGAGCCGCAGCGAGGGGTAGGTCGTACTGCTGACGCTGTCCAATCAGATGGCGACCCAATCGCAGATGGATTCTCTTTGCCTTTTCCGTGGGTAGTGACTGATAGAGTGCCTGCTGGATCCTGTCATGGGTAAAACGACCGTAACTCCCCATCTGAGCAGCCAGTCCAGCTTCTACCGCCGGCAACAGCATTTTCTGCAGCTGTCGCTTATCGGTTTCCGCTCCAGCCGCAAGCAGATCCAGAGGAAAATTGCTGCCGATACAGGCGGCTATCCGCAGAATGTTCCGGGTCTTACCAGGAAGCCGCGCAATCTTTCGAAGCATCAGTTCAATTACATTATCACTGATATCCAGCGCATTAATCCGCTCAGTATCCCAGCACCAAACATCACTCTGAAGATCGAAGCGCAACGCCTCTTCGCTAACCAGGGTCTCCAGTACCTGGCGCATAAAAAACGGATTACCATCAGTCTTGGCATGAATCAGAGCCGCCAAAGGCAGCGCCTCTTCAGGGGGAATATCCAAGGCGCCTGCCGTCATCGCTGCCGCCTGTTCCGCGCTAAGCCCCCTGAGGGAAATATGCTTGAGGTGCGGCCACTCTCGATCCAACTTATCAATAAGCTCCGGCAGCGGATGATCCGGTGGTAACTCATTATCGCGGTAGGCTGCAACAATAAGAAAATGGTTACGCCCAGCGCGCGTAACAATCATATAGAGGAGCTCCAGGGAGGCAGCATCTGCCCACTGCACGTCATCGAGAAACAAAATCAGCGGTTCTTCCCGGGCGACGATGCAATAGAAGAAGCTGAGCAAAGTGATCGTAAAACGATTCGCCGACTCCGCGGTCTCCAGCCGGGGCGGTGTCGGTTGCGGCCCAAGAACCGCTTCCAGTTCAGGGACAAATTCAAGCAGCAACCCCGCATTACTTCCCAGGGTCTCCAGTACGCGGTCGCGAAAGGAGTCCAGCTCCTCCGGCGTCCCGGCGAGAAGCTGGTGACAGAGCTGGACAAAAGCCTCGGCGAAAGCGGCATAAGGGAGCGCCCGCACCGTCTGATCGAATTTACCGCTGATAAAACGCCCCCCCGCGGCGGCAGCGGGAAAACGGAGTTCGTTAACCAGGGCGGTTTTGCCGGCGCCGGCGAATCCTGAAATAAAATGCAGCCCCGGCCGCCCGGCAACGGCATGTTCCAACCCCTTTTGCAGTTGTTTCTGCTCACTTTCTCTGCCGTAAAGAGCGCTGGAGAATCGCAGTCTCCCGGGATTATCGCCGTGGCCCAGGGCAAACCCGGCGATAGACCCGGAGTCTTTCAGAGCATCCAGACAACGCGCCAGATCACGGTATAAACCACGCGCGGTCTGGTATCGGCTTTCCGGCGCCTTGGCCAGCAATCGCATCACGATATCTGATACTACGGGCGGAATTTTCAGGTGCTTCGGGGGTGGGTCCGGTTGGCGTGCCAGATGAGCATGTATCCAGCCTGCGGTATCTTCAGCCTGAAACGGCAGTGCTCCGGTAAGCATTTCGTAGAGAACTATGCCGAAAGAATAAAGATCGCTGCGCTCATCCACCGGCAGATCGATACGGCCGGTCTGCTCCGGCGACAAATAGGGCAACTGACCCTCGACCGCAAAGACGTAATCGCCATCACTGCCGAGACGAGCGGCAAACTCGAGGTCAATAATAACCGCCTCCTCCGTCCCATCCTTAACAAGCAAATTGGTGGCTGCGATATCGCGGTGCACCACCCCTTGCCCATGCAAAGACTCGAGGGCCGCCGCCACACTCATCCCTATACGCAAAACAGTTTCAATATTGCGGTGTTCAGGATCCCCGAAATAGGATTTAAAGGTCTTACCGGCAATGTATTCCAGTTCCAACGCCGGCCGCCCTCTCCATTCGCCACGTCCGACGATCCTGCGCACCCCAGGGAGACTAAGAGAACTACCGATATCATATTCCCGCTCAAAGCGAGCCAAGACATTTTCGGACGGTATCGCGGCGGCGGGGTATTTCATAGCAACGGTATCGTTGCCGGGAGGGCCGCGCCGTTCGATGATAAACATGCGGCCAACGTGTATAGTACGCGCGTCCGACACTACCTTCTCCCAGGGTGGACTTCAGCAGTAATTTTAGAGAATAGCTGTATCCGCCGCGCACTTCCACTCTCATAGCAGGGGCTTCCGGACAGCGCCCGGCGGAATTCAGGCGACAGGTATGGAAACCGACGGGTATTAAAAGGGTTCTTGTGCAACATCTCAGCTTGCACAAGCTGAATCTTTCGGAGGAATTGACAATGAAAAGGAAAAGGAAAAGTCCGTTATACCTCTTTCCAACAAAATAAATAGGAACGAGGGAAATCGACCTTACGGTATTGCGGAACGAGAAAAAAATGCCAACATCCAAGTCTCTTTAAAGCCGGGATATTGCCGTCCTCCAGAGGGGAATTTATAGACGCAGTGACAGATTGATGGCGCCGAACTCGTCCGGGCTGCTCTGGCCTTCGAATTCGCGGCTGCGCCAGATGTTGGTGAATGCCAACCGCAGGGGGCCGTAGGTCAGCACCAGACCCGCCTGGATGTCCCCCACCCAGGTTTTCTTATCCACGCTGTGGCTGTCGCTGAAGGTATTGCCGTCGAGGAAAATGTTGCGCAGTACCGCACGGCCTTCCACTCCCGCGAACAGGTACCAACCCAGGTGGTCTTCCGCCTGGGGCTTGTAGAAACCGGAGCCGGGCAGGCTGGGTTGGATGCGCGGCGGACCATAGTCCCGCAGCAGGTCGTTACCGAGACGCAGAGTCACTCCGGCGGCACCGTAGGTGTGCACGTTGCCCAGCGCGTATCCGGCGCTGGGTATGAGATCCACCCGCGCAAATCTGTCCGGGGGCGTGAGCAGGAATTGCCACTGGCGGGTGTAATACAGGTTCAGACCCAGTTCGTTATCCAATTGGTTATCCCAGCCACGGGGACGAGTGGTGTCGATGAATTCGTGCCAGGTGGTCTGCACGTCCTCGGCCAGGGAGGCCGGCCCCACCATGCCGATGTCCAGTTCCAGGGCGTCCATACGCCGGCGGTCCAGGTATCCTTCGTGCGGCGAGCCATGGCGACCGTCCCGCACCAGGCTGAACCCCAGGTAGAACCAGCCGGCGTAGGGACGCTCGGTGGGCTGCAGCTCGCTGACGGTGATATCTTCCGGGGTGAAGATGTTCTGTCCGAGAACCATGCCGGCGCGGTAATCGCAGTCGCAGTCCGCCCAGAAGCCCGGCACGTAGTTGCTGATGTCGTCCACCAGACCGGGTACCCGGTTCTCCGGTGAATACCAGGTGATCCGGGTGCCATGGGTGTAGTGCCGATCGTAACCGTCACCGAAGAGGTCGTTTTCCAACTGGATGCTGAGAATACCGTTGCTATGGTCGGCGGCTTCGGCATCAACGAAGGCGACCAGCATAGCCAGCCCGATAGCCTGGATGGAGCGAAAAATGGGCGTGGAGATACTCATGCTCCGGAACACTGTTCCCTGGGTTGCCCCTGTATTAGTCTGAGCCGAGATCTATGATACATGCAGCTGCGACGAATTCGCCATCGCCAGCGTCAGATTAAACGGACTTACCACGCCAACGACTTTTTCCGCATCCATCGATCCATCAGTTGTTACCACGGCGACGGACTGCTCGTGCTTACCGATCTTCTGGAACACCTGACGAAGCGTCAGATCGGATCGAACGACGATGAAATCAGTCACCATCGCATCCCGTGCGCGAAATTCAATTCCTTTGCGATAGCCGATCGGATAAACGACACCGATCACTTTACCCTCATCATCGACCACGCAGCAGGTCTGTTCGCTTCCGGTAATAACATCGTCCGCTTGGGCGAACTCAACCGATTTGTCCATGATCTCATCGATCATGACATGGGAGCTCGAGTCTGAGTATCGCCCATGCGGTACGTTGCGGCCACGGCGCATCAGTTTGATGGTATAGATATCGCCTTCGGAGAAATGATGACGTACCGCATAGGCCACCGCGACTCCGACCATCACCGGCAGGACCACGCCATAGTCCAACGTCATCTCATAGGTCATGATGGCGGCCGTCATCGGGGCACTGGTGGTTGCTGCCACCATGGATGCCATCCCCACCAGCGCGAAAGCTGCGGGGTCTACCCCGATATCCGGAAACAAAGCCACCAATCCGTAGCCGAAGGCTCCGCCGACCGTCGCCCCGAGAAACAACGAAGGCGAGAACACCCCGCCGGATCCGCCCGAACCTATGGTCAGCATCGTCGCCACCATCTTGGCTCCAAGTATGAGCAGAATTAATCCCGGTGACGTTAAGGTTCTCGTTACCAGATCCTGGATGGTGGCATAACCCACACCTTGTACATAGTAGTGCCCGGAGTACAGGTACATACCCTGAAACAATAGGCCCAGGACCAACATTCCCAACATGTGTCGCTGATACGGTCCCAGCGGCAGACGCTCAAACCATTCCTCACTCCAATAGATGCCCCGGATGAACACCAACGCCACCAGCCCTATCAGGACCGCGAACGGGAAATAGATGGTCAAGATCAGGGGACTGTTGGCGCCCACTACCAGATTTTCTGTCGGGATATGGAACGCAGGTGCCGGACCGATCAGCCAGCGACCGATATTAGCCGCAACCACGGAGGAAATAATCACCGGCACAACGGTGCACCGATTAACCGCCAGCAGAAGCAATTCGATGGAAAACAGGATACCGCCCAGCGGCGCATTGAACGTCGCGGCGATCCCGCCGGCAGCGCCGCAGGCGATCATGAGGTTACGCTGGCTCATCGGCATCTTCAGCCACTGACCAACCATCGAACTGAAAGCCGAACAGATCATAACGATCGGCCCTTCGCGACCCAGAGAACCGCCGGTACCGATGGTTATCGCCGAGGCTAATGCTTTTATAACGCTGACAATTCCGCGCATACGGCCCCGCCGATGATAGACCGCGTCCATAACCTCGGGAACGCCATGGCCTTTCGCCTCGGGCGCGTAGTTCCTTATCAGCCAGATAACACCGATCCCGCCGATCACCGGCACGAAGATGACGAACCAACCCCAGGTGGAAGGTTCCGCATGGAGATTGGCATCATAATTGGCCGATAAAACCCCGTAGAATGCGAGGTTGTGAATAAGCCCGATCAGGAGACGAAAAACCCATGCCGCGATACCCGCCAGCAGGCCTATCAGCGTCGCAACAATGAATATTTCGCGTTCTTTCCAGACTCTGTCCTGAGTATCCCGCGTATCGTGCAATTTACTGCCCCCCTGATGCACAGATGGGTAAACACATAATGATAAGATAAAACAGCGCAAGATTCGAACCTCACCCAGCTGATGGCACGGGCATTGAGGTTGAATGCGTCCCGAGTATTTCCATGGTGCCCGGATCCCGGCATCTGGTGGCTGCCAGATTCGAGCTCGATGGATAACAAGCCTGAAATATGGAATTAATACAACTAGTTAGCTATGATTAATGCAAGCGATTACTCTCCCGGTAAAGAGATTGAACAGGTGATTGTCCCCAGTCTATACTCAACCCAGATTCGGGCCAGGCCGAGGAGTTCAAACGGCGGCTGCCAACTGTCAACCGATGCAACGGCAAATGAAATAACCCGCCACATCCCGATTTTATTCCGCACCTGAATTCAACTACCCTATTTATGTGTTAAAGGCCCTACACTTTCTGCCGACACAACCGATACCAGGGAACAGTCCCGCACCAGGATTCAAAAAAAATAACCGCACATGCCAATATCCGTATTCGAAATCCTTGTCCATGATCTTAAATATGGCATGTTTGTATCATCCCTGGACCGCCCATGGCTGGAAACTCCTTTTCCGATTCAGGGGTTCACCGTAAAGTCTGATCAGGATAAAGAGCGCCTAAGCAAATATTGCGAATATGTCTACATAGACGTAGAAAAAAGCAACATCAGATCCATTCCGAAACATATTCTGGATCTAAGCAACAATCCTTACGCCACCAGGGATTCGCTGCAAATCCATAAGCTAACCCATCTTGACCGAATCCTGTATCAGAAAACCACGAGCAGAGAAGAGGAACTAAAGAACGCCAAAGAGAACTTCCAGCTTGTCGAAGCCACTTATCAGGATCTTCTGAAAGATGTGGAAAAAGACACTCAGTTTGATTTGCCGGCAGTAAAAAGAGCTATCGAACCTATGGTAAGAAGCATAGTAAGGAATCCGGATGCCTATATCTGGCTTACCTATCTAAAAAGTATAAACAGCTACACTTACCACCACGCCATTAGCTGCTCCGTATGGGCCGTAGCCTTTGGCAGACACCTGGGGCTTCCGGCACATATGCTGAATTCTCTCGCTATCGGTTGTTTTCTATTCGATATCGGCAAGGGAAAACTACCAAAGTCACTATTAAATAGTGACAAACAAATTACCCCGCAGGAATTTGAAACCATAAAGCAACACGTCCCCTACGGACTGGAAATAATCAAAAAACATAAAAGGGTGGACAAAGATATAGTCGACATAATCAAGACACATCATGAACGTCATGACGGCAGCGGTTACCCCCAGCAGTTAAAAGATGATCGCATTCCCCTATTTGGGCGTATTGCCGGCCTTGTAGATATCTATGATGCCATAACCTCACCTCGCTCATTCTGTAAACCGGTGCCGGCTTATGAGGCAATCGCTTCCCTGTATGATTTGCGTGGAGTTAAATTCCAAACAGAATTAATTGAACAGTTTATACAGGTAGTTGGCATCTATCCTGTTGGTAGCTTAGTAGAACTGAGCAACAATACCGTGGGGGTTGTTATTGCCCAAAACGAATACTTCCGCCTTAGACCTCAGATTATGATTCTGCTGGATGAAGAGAAAAGGCTCTTGGATGAGTTTTATATCGTCGATCTTAAAAACAGGCCCAGCGAAGAAGATATAGATGCAGAGGATACCGAATACATTACAATCCGCAGAGGCCTCCCTCCCGGGGCATACGGCCTGGACCACACTAAATACTACTTCTAAAACGATTACTCTGTGTCCAATAATATCCTTACACCTTCAGATATCCTGGAAAGACTAGATGGACTAACGGGGCAAACGCGGTCCAACGGCGGCTTACTACTTATCAAACTACATGGTCTCGAGAGAATTGGAAGAATTATTGGCGTACGAGAATCGGAAAATATAATCTCGGATATATACGTCAAATTCAGAGGCGCGATTCATCAGGATGACGATATATTAAGAACAGGGCGGTTTGAATTCATAATACTACTCAAAGATATACTGAACCAGGGACACGCCATATTGGCGGCAAACAAGATTGCAGGATTACTTGAACAGCCGGTCGTAATAAATAATCTGCCGAGAAAGCACCCTTTCTCTATCGGCGCCGCATTAACTCCGAAGAATACTCAAGACCCGGAAGAACTATTTAAGTTTGCCGAGCTTGCAGCGGTTTCCGCACAACGCACTAACGTCCAATATCAACTCTATTCCCCGGGCGAGATAGCGGATGTCGTAAGCGACTGGGATATAGAAGGAGAACTTGAAAAGGCCGCAACCAATGACGAACTTTCTCTCTACTATCAGCCGCAAATCGCGGCCGAGACAGGTGAATTGAAAGGAGCTGAAGCGCTAATGCGCTGGAACCATCCCGTACACGGAATGGTACAACCCGGCAAATTCATCCCTATTGCAGAACGAATAGGCATAATGCCGAAGCTGACCTGGTGGTGTCTGAATACGGCATTGAGAGAATTGCAATCGATAAATTGCAAGAATGGAAGGTTGACTGCGGCAATAAACATATCCGCCGCCGATCTCGCCGATCAAGGGTTTACCAAGGCGGTTGCCGACGCCATAGGTATATGGAACATCGAACCTCACCTACTGACCCTGGAAATCACCGAAAGCTCCGTGATGAAGGACTTGGAGCTTAGTGCACGGATACTGGACAAAATACGCACTAAAGGCGTTAAGATTTCCATTGACGATTTTGGCACGGGCTACTCATCCCTGGCATATTTTAGGCAACTCCCCGTAGATGAGTTAAAAATAGACCGTTCTTTCATAACAAACATTTTGGAAAGTGAGCTTGATCTACACGTCGTTAAGACAATAATCGAAATGGCTAGAGCGCTTGATCTCAATATTGTTGCCGAGGGCGTTGAATCCAAACACACCAAACAAATTCTAACAAAAATGGGTTGCCGTACTATCCAGGGATTCTATTACTCCACGCCTTTGCCGTTAGAGGATTTTATTGCATGGGTAGACTCTTATCAGAGCTCCAATTATTAGCTCAAGCAGATGATGACTTGAACATATGGAGCAGCAGCAATTTAAAATGAGGCGATAGTTACGTCAGGTCAACCGGGAGAAAACGCAGTGTTCTGTTGCTAACCAGGGGAAAGATGTGAAATCCCATTCGTTTAAAAAGAAGTATGCGGTTCATCTCCTGTTTATATGGAGCTTATTACTCATTTTCATCCCATATAGCTATGGACAAACACTGAAGGCAAGGGATTTGACACCGTCTCCCTCGTCAAAGGCCAAATTACAACCAAAGAAGCCCAACGCTTTCAATGTGCACGACGTTCGAAAAAGCCTGATCCAAAATTATTTAAATGAATCGAAACAGGCGCAGGGACGGGCAAAAAGTGTTGCGGCCCTGATTCATCACCAGTCTCTACTGACAAATATCCTCCCTCCCGGCTGTCCGCAGCCGATGGATGACGGCTTCCCGTCGGTCGGCGGATTCTCATTCGAAGTCGATATTGACGGCGTGATCGTTCTTCCCAAGGATCAACAGTCGCGCTGCAGCGCTTTTGTTTCGGAATCCGGGAACCTTAAAAACGAAACCGAGCATAGACTTTACCGTATTTTTGATTTTAAGGCGCAGACTGACAAAATAGAAAAGGAAGTCAAGGATAAATGCAAAACCTCAGGGATTGACGCGGACCAGAGGGGAAAATATCAGCAGAATCTGGATGCCTTGAAGGCGGCGGCCGATTCAAAGCTGGAAAAAATCAACAAATACGTCCAGCAGATACAGGACTTCTATGATCAATTTAACGCTGAATGCATGGATGGCGGAAACTAATATAAAAATCCGCGGACAGTAGACCTGATTACCCGCGTTGACGCGGCCCGACCCCTTCCCTTGCGCCTATCCGCCGGCGTCGATTTCCACACGATTACGCCCCGCTTCCTTAGCCCGGTACAGAGCCTTGTCGGCACGCTCGATCATACTCGCGGAGTCGTCACTACCTGGCTGGAACAGAGCTACACCAACGCTTGCGGTGACGTCCAGCGAGATCTGGCCGTCGGCCGCGCGCACCGGGCGCGCCGCGACAGTGGCGCGCAGTCGCTCGCCGATTTCCGCGACCTTCTCCGACTTTGTCTGCGGCAGAATCACCATGAACTCCTCGCCGCCGTAACGCACGGCCACGTCAGCCTTGCGAACACCGCAGGCGATACGCCGGGCGATCGACTTCAACACCTCATCGCCGACCGGATGACCGTAGGTGTCGTTGACACGTTTGAAAAAATCGATATCGATCATCGCAAGCGCCAGGCCGCCACCCTGACGCTGCGCGGCGTACACCGCCTCGTCAAGCCGCGCCAGGCCGTAGCCCTTGTTGCGCAACTGCGTGAGGTTATCCGTCACGGCGCCGGTATAGTTCAGCGCGTTTTCCACGGCGAGCGTGAGGTGCGCGGCGAGGTTCTCGATCAAGTCACGCTGAATCAACATGCGCCGCGCCCCTAGTCGACAGGCAAGCAAGCCGATGAGCATTTCATCGGACACGAGCGGCATGGCGAATTCGAATGCCGTATCGGTGTCGCTGTACTGCGTTTTCGCCTGGCGCTCGGCACGCACCACCAGCGAAACGTCGAGGCCGGTTAACGCTTCGCGCAGCGGTTCCGGCCAGGCCTCGGGCGCTCCGACAAGGCCGCCCTCGATGAAGATCAACGGCTCATCGGGCTTTACGGCGCAGACCCACTTTCCATCCGGAGCCTTAACGAGAAAGACCATATACTCAGGCTGAAGCTTGCGCACCAGCACCTTCGTGATGGTAGCAACCACGTCGCTCACCTCGATGTTGCGCGCCACTTCGATCACGAGCTCGTAAAGCAGTGACGACTCGAGATTGGAAGCTTCAAGACGCACGACCTGCTGCTCGATGCGCTGTGCCATTCGGTTGAAGCGCCCCCCGAGCTGACTCAGCTCATCGTTACCGGCGACAACCGCGCGCGCACTAAGGTCGCCCCCCGCGAGCCGGCCGGCAGCGGAGCTGATGGTGTTGATGCCGCGCATGACGTAGTGGCCGAATAACCAGAAGATCACGCCCAGCAGCATCACGCCGCTGATGACACCGATGGTGAGAATATCGTTACGCCGGTGCCTCGCGGTCACTTCGAGCGGAGCGAGAGAAAAGTCTACAGTGAGAAAACCGCGCGGGGGTGGATTGCCGTCGGCGTCGCGTTCAGTGTGGCAGACAAGACAGCCGGGGCGAGCATGGATTGCACTGATAACACGCAGCTCAGGCCCGCCCGCGGAGTCCAACACGGTGCTCACGGCCACGTCCGTCATGCCGTCACGCAATTCGAGATGCGTGCCGGTATAGGCCGGGTCGGTGCTCATCTTCACCAACCCCGTGTTGCTCACCAGCACCATGCGCGTGACGCCAGCAGTTTCGCGCAGGCGTTCCGCTTCCTGCGTGACCGTGGCCCAGGTCGCGGCACCGCCGCCGGCCATCATGCGGTCGGCAAGTTTCTCGACGATGATGGTGGCGATGGCGTGGGCGTTGACCGTGTGCTGCTGGCGGAACAGCGTTTCCTCGTGGGCATTGAACAACCAACCGATTACCGCAAGCGCGACCGTGGTGACGACGAGCACGCCGAAACCGATCCGCAGTGAAATGCGGTTCCGCCAGTTAACAGCGAGATCCGTGGTATCCGCGTTGTTGTTCACGCCAAATCCTTTCAGGACGACTGAGTAATCGTTCTCCTACAGACTCAACCTGACGCCATGGAGTGGCCGCCAAATCTGCTCAGGATCTCCGTATTACCGGCCTGCGTACCGATCACTCCCACTCGATGGTGGCCGGCGGTTTCCCCGAGATATCGTAGGCCACCCGGGAAATCCCGGCCACCTCATTAATAATACGCCGCGAAACCAGTTCCAGGAACTCGAACGGCAATTGGGCGAAACGGGCGGTCATGAAATCCACCGTCTCAACGGCACGCAGGGTGACCACGTACTCGTAGCGACGGGCATCACCTACCACACCTACGGATTTAACCGGCAGGAACACGGCAAAGGCCTGGCTCACCTTGTCATAGAGGTCGTGATTACGCAGTTCGGAGATGAATATGTCGTCCGCCAACCGCAGCAGATCGGCGTACTCCTTCTTCACTTCACCCAGAATACGTACACCCAGCCCGGGACCCGGGAAGGGATGACGGTAGACCATCTCGTACGGCAGCCCCAGTTCCATGCCGATCTTCCGCACCTCATCCTTGAACAGCTCCCGCAGAGGCTCCACCAGTTTCAGTTTCATATAATCCGGCAGGCCGCCTACGTTGTGGTGGGATTTGATCACATGGGCCTTGCCCGACTTGGCGCCGGCGGATTCGATAACGTCCGGATAAATGGTCCCCTGAGCCAGAAACTCGGCACCTTCCAGCTTGCCGGCCTCTTCCTCGAAGATATCGATAAACAGATTACCGATGATCTTGCGTTTCTTCTCCGGGTCCGCCTCTCCCTTGAGGGCGCTCAGAAACCGATCTTCCGCGTCCACCCGGATCACCTTGACCCCCATATGCTCGGCGAAGGTGGCCATCACCTGGTCCCCTTCATGCAACCGCAGCAGACCGTTGTCCACGAAGATACAGGTGAGACGGTCTCCGATCGCCCGGTGCAGCAGTGCCGCCACCACCGAGGAGTCCACCCCCCCGGAGAGACCCAGCACCACCTCGCCCTCGCCCACCTGTTCCTGCATCTGGCGAATACTGTCTTCGATGATGCCGGCGGGATTCCACAGCGCCTCGCAGCCGCAGATCTCGAACAGGAAATGGCCGATGATACGACCACCCTGCCGCGTATGGGTAACCTCAGGGTGGAACTGCAGACCGAAGAAATTCCGCTCCTCGTCGGCCATACCGGCAAGGGGGGCGTTGTCGGTTTCGCAGATGACCTGGAAGCCGGCGGGGAGTTCCGTCACCCGGTCGCCGTGGCTCATCCAGACATCCAACAGACCATAGCCCTCAGGACTGGTGTGATCCTCAATGTTTGAAAGCAGCCTGGAGTGATGGCGGGCGCGTACCTGGGCGTAGCCGTACTCGTGTTTATCCGAAGACTCCACCTTACCGCCCAGCTGTGCCGCCATGGTCTGCATGCCGTAGCAGATACCCAGCACCGGTACGCCCAGCTCAAACACCACCTGCGGTGCACGCGGCGTGTGCTCGGCGGTCACCGTTTCCGGACCGCCGGAAAGAATGATCCCGGCCGGCTTATGGGCGGCGATCGCATCCTCACAGTTATCGTAGGGCCAGATCTCGCAGTAGACACCGGCCTCCCGTACACGGCGGGCAATGAGTTGCGTGTACTGGGAACCGAAATCGATAATCAGTATGCGATGGGCATGGATATCTTTTGGGTTTGTGGTCATAGAGAACTGCCTTAATCGTGTTCCGGCCAACAGCCTGTATATAAGAAATACGAAGCCGCAAAGTGACGCGAATCAGCGCGAAATCCCGCAAATATCCTTAACACGCTTTGCAGTAATTGCCGATGTTTACGTCCATATGCGGCCAAGCAACGATAGGGCCGATAAAAATTCAATCCCGGCGGTAGTTGGGCGCTTCCTTGGTGATGGTGACATCGTGCACGTGGGATTCCCTCATGCCGGCGCCGGTAACCCGTACAAACTCCGGCTTGGTGCGCATTTCGCTGATATCGGCGCAACCTGTGTAACCCATACTGGAACGGATACCCCCCAGCAGCTGGTAGATGATATTCAGCACCGTTCCCTTGTAAGGAACACGGCCCTCGATCCCTTCCGGCACCAGTTTCTCCGCATCCGAGGTCTCTTCCTGGAAATAGCGGTCTTTGGATCCCTCCTTGCCGGTCATGGCACCGATGGAACCCATTCCGCGATAGGACTTATAAGAGCGGCCCTGGTAGATCTCCACTTCACCCGGGGATTCGTCGGTTCCGGCGAACAGACCGCCGATCATGACCGAATAGGCGCCGGCGGCGATAACCTTGGCGATATCGCCGGAATAGCGCAGACCGCCGTCGGCAATGAGCGGGATGCCGGTACCCTCGAGTTCCTTCGCCACATTGGCCACCGCCGTCACCTGCGGCACACCCACCCCGGCGACGATCCGGGTGGTGCAGATGGAGCCGGGACCGATCCCGACCTTTACCCCGTCGGCACCCGCTTCCGCCAGCGCCCTGGCGGCTGCAGCGGTGGCGATATTACCCCCGATCACCTGCACCTCAGGGTAGTTCTTTTTGACCCAGGAGACACGATCCAGCACGCCCTGGGAATGGCCATGCGCCGTATCCACCACGATCACATCGACGCCGGCACTGACCAGCGCGGCCACCCGCTCCTCGGTGCCCTCCCCGGTGCCCACCGCCGCACCCACCCGTAACCGCTCCTGGTCGTCGCGGGACGCATTGGGGTTCTCTTTCGCCTTCTGGATATCCTTGACCGTGATCAGGCCGGTCAATTCGAAATTGTCGTTGACCACCAGCACCTTCTCGATCCTGTGCGTATGCAACAGGGCGATCACCTCTTCCCGGCTCGCCCCCTCTTTGACCGTTACCAGCTTGTCCTTGGGGGTCATGATGGAAGAGACCGGATCGCTCATACGGGTTTCGAAGCGCAGATCCCGACCGGTAACGATCCCCACCAGATCCTTGCCGTCGGTGACCGGCACCCCGGAGATATTATTGGCCCGGGTCAGTTCCATGACCTCATAGATACTGGTACCCGGAGAGACGGAAATGGGTTGACGGATCACCCCGGTCTCATACTTCTTCACATTAAGGACATTCTGCGCCTGCTGTTCGGCGTCCATGTTCTTATGGATGATGCCGATACCCCCCTCCAACGCCATGGCGATGGCCAGCCGCGACTCGGTTACCGTATCCATGGCCGCCGAGACCAGGGGGATACTGAGGGCGATCTCCCGCGTCAGTTGCGTCCGCAGAACCACATCCTTGGGCAGAACCCTGGAATGTGCTGGGACCAGCAGGACATCATCGAAGGTCAGGGCTTCCTGGGTAAGGCGCATAATCCGGATTTCCGTCAGCAGGTATTGAATAAGATCGCGCATTATAGAATTTGCGCTTAACGGGGTAAACTGGCGCGAAGGAGGAGCGAAACTTCGCCGGATGTCGCGAAGCCGCATTCGTAGCGCCTTATGACCAATATCCAGAGCAACAATCCGCCGGAACGAGACGTCTACAGCGTCTCCCGCCTCAGCCGAGAGGTGCGGGCCGTACTGGAGGGAAGCTTCCCTCTGCTCTGGGTGGAGGGCGAGATATCCAATCTGGCCCGCCCCGCCTCGGGCCATATCTACTTCTCCCTGAAAGACCCCCACTCCCAGGTCCGCTGCGCCATGTTCCGCATGAAGCGTCAGCGACTGCGATTCCAGCCTGAGGACGGGATGCAGGTCCTGGTACGCGCCCGCATCAGCCTGTACGAGCCCCGGGGCGAGTTTCAGCTCATTATCGAACACATGGAACCGGGCGGCGAAGGGGCGTTGAGGCAGGCCTTTGAGGAGCTGAAACAGCGCCTGGACCGGGAAGGGCTGTTCGATCCGGCGCATAAACGGGAGCTGCCTGCCTTCCCACGGCGAATCGGCATCATCACCTCCCCTACCGGTGCCGCGGTACGGGACGTGCTCACGGTATTGAAGCGGCGCTTCCCCGGCATACCTCTGATCCTTTATCCCACCCAGGTCCAGGGTGACGGGGCGGCGGCCGAGATCATTGAGATGCTCCGGCTGGCTGACCAGCGACGGGAGTGCGATCTCCTGATACTCACCCGCGGCGGAGGTTCTCTCGAAGACCTGATGGCCTTCAACGACGAAGGTGTGGCGCGCGCGGTCCATGCCGTTGCTATCCCGATCATCTCCGCTATAGGCCATGAGATCGACTTCACCATCACCGATTTCGTCGCCGACCGCCGCGCGCCCACACCCTCCGCCGCCGCGGAACTCGCCACCCCGGACCGGGAGGATCTGCTCACCCGCGTACGCGGGCTTCGACACCGTCTACAGGGCTCCACCCGCCAGGCGCAACGGCTCCTGGCTACCCGTTTTAGAGGCGTTCAGCAACGCCACATTCGCCTGCATCCCGGCCTGCAGCTGGCTCAAAGAGCGCAGCGCCTGGACGATTTGGAGCAACGGCTCCGTCGCGCCGGCGGAAATCAGCTGCAGAACCGACGCGGCAGACTGGAGATGCTCAGATCACGCCTGGGGGCCTTTGACCCGTCCCGACGGCTGCCCCTCCTCAGACACCAGACCGGGGAACTCAGCCGCCGCCTGCGGTTCTATCTGGACAACCACCTGCAGCGACACCGCCTGCACCTCTCCTCCGCGGCCCGCAGCCTGCATGCCCTCAGTCCGCTCTCCACCCTGGAACGGGGTTATACCCTGACCCTGAAGCTCCCTGAGGGTTCGGTGATCCGGGATGCGGGCCAGGTGCAACCGGGTGACCGCCTGGAAACCCGTCTTGCACGGGCGCGGATCATAAGCCGTGTGGAAGATATCCAGAAACAGGAATAATTTGATTCGGATAGAAAGAATACCGGACCGTAAATTAACGCGAATCACCGCTAAAGCTCACCTATAGTGTTATAGAATCTTGCGACTGTTTACGGTTTTTTTTACCTCCGTTTCCGGCTAAAGGAGAATATTCGTGGTGAAAGCAGTACAACCCGCAGGGCTCCGGTTTCGCCAGAGTGTCGACCATATGGTGGACCGGGCACTCGCCTGTATGGGGCTGGAAGACGGGATAGCCACAGCCATCAAGGCCTGCACCTCGGTGCTTCAGGTGACATTTCCGGTGCAGATCCGGGGTCAGGTTGAGATCTTTACCGGCTGGCGGGCGGTACACAGCATCCACCGCCTCCCGGCCAAGGGGGGAATCCGTTACGCCCCGGTGGTAGACCAGATGGAAGTGGAGGCGCTGGCCGCTCTGATGACCTACAAGTGCGCCATTGTGGACGTGCCCTTTGGAGGATCCAAGGGCGGTCTCTGCATTGATCCTGCCCAATACACCCGCGATGAACTACAGGTGATCACCCGGCGCTTTGCCCGCGAACTGGCCAAAAAAGGCTTCCTCAGCCCGTCAACCAACGTGCCCGCCCCCGATGTCGGCACCGGCCAGAGGGAGATGGCCTGGATCGCCGATACCTACAAACATCTCTATCCGGAGGATATCAATCATGTAGCCTGCGTAACCGGCAAACCCCTGGCCCATGGCGGTATTCGCGGCCGCGTCGAGGCTACGGGAAGGGGTGTCCAATACGCCCTGCAGGAGTTCTTCCGGCATACGGAAGAGCTGCGGGCGGCCGGCATGGAGGGAAGCCTCGAAGGAAAGCGGATCATCGTTCAGGGATTGGGCAACGTCGGATATCACGCTGCCAAGTTCCTTTCCGAGGAAGACGGCAGCAGGGTCATCGCCGTCATCGAAAAGGACGGCATGGTTGTGAACGAAGAAGGCCTGAAGATAGAGGAACTCCATTACCATGTCTGCGACCACGGCGGGGTTCAGGGGTTCGCCGGTGCCGACTTCTTTGAAGACGGCGCGAAAGGTCTGGAGATGGAGTGCGACATCCTGATCCCGGCCGCCCTGGAAGGGGTTATCCACGAAGGAAATGCCGGTGAGATAAAGGCCAAGATGATCGTCGAGGCGGCCAACGGCCCGGTTACCTTCGAGGCGGATCGCATCCTGCGCAGCCGCGGAATCACCATCCTGCCGGATGCCTACATGAACGCCGGCGGCGTTATCGTCTCCTATTTCGAATGGATCAGGAACCTTACCCATATCCGCTTCGGCCGCATTGAACGCCGTTTCGATGAAATGCGGGGACTGGATATCATCGACGCTATCGAGTCTCTGACGGGCAACAGGGTATCCGACGCCATCCAGTCCAAACTTGCGCGCGGTGCCGATGAATCCGATCTGGTTCGCTCCGGCCTGGACGACAGCATGCGACTGGCGCTGCAGGAGATCATCGACACCCGCAACCGGAATGAAGAAATCGAGGATTACCGCACTGCCGCTTACGTCATCGCCCTTTCGAAACTTGCGCGTTCCTACCTGGATATCGGTGTTTTCTGATCAATGTATGTCTTATCGGCGACACAATGATTGATTCGGATATCGATGTCCGCCAGTTGCTGAATGTGCAGACCGGCAAGGTCTCCTGGCCGGAATTGCAACGGCATTTCGCCCGTGGTGTCGTAATCAAGGTGAACCCGGGACTGGACCTGATCGAGGTTGCGGCAAAGATAGTGCAGGACGATATCAGCGCCATCGAGTCGCTGAGCAATTCAGCGGATATCTCCAGGGCGTCCACGGATGACGCAAGATGCTGGGAAGAGGCGCAACCCATGTTCTGGGCGGTGGTGGTGGCACCCTGGGTGCTGGTACAACCGGTCGATCAATAAACCCCGCGGCGGGCACAGCCCACCCTATGAACCGCCAACTACATGCTTAGTACCGGCCCAAAATGACAGACGGCCGGGGAAGAGCACTTCCCCGGCCGTCTGATTTGGTTGTCCGTATTTTAAGGTATTTACCGCTTCGCGCCGATTCCAAAAGCGAGGGCCAGCATTAACATATCGCGCTTGTTGCTCCTGGAGGCCTTCTTCAGCGGACGGCTGCGATCGCAGGGACCACCGGCAACGCAGCTTTTGTGTTTGTTCAGTTTTGTACGATCCACATCCACACCGCTATCCAGATCACTGACGAGGAGAGTGTGTGTATCGGCCTGGAGGGTAGCAAGGTGCTGATCCGTGTTGACATTAGCGGCACCGGGAAGCAACCAGCACACCAACAGCGCTGTTATCAGCAACTGATAGTGGCGGTTTCTGGTTTTGTCGTCTCGTTTCATTTCACCACCTTCCATATAGTCCTACTGCTTTCAACTTCAGTCTGGACCAATACTGCCAGGGTTACTTGAGAGATTTCCGGAGTTCCCAATCCGTTCGCACCGCTATTGTGGACGGCGTCTCAACTCCCTTTGAGAATGTGACGTGGTTCAATCCTTGAGGGGGACTGCGGGAGGGTAAATATACCAGAAAAAAAGCGGAAATAGGTCACATTTTCGGGATCAGGTCACAATTCCCGGCCGGAATCCCGTCCCGACATCCCCTGATCCGCCCCTATTTTCTGCGTTTCACGAACTTTTTCAGCCGCTGGCGCTTGCGGATCTGCCGTTCGGTCAACTTGTTCTTCCGCCCCTGATAGGGGTTTTCACCAGAACGGAATTCGAGACGAATGGGGGTACCCGAGAGGTCCAGGATCTTCCGAAAGCGGTTGGAGAGATAGCGTTTATAAGAGTCGGGTACCGCGTCGGTCTGGTTGCCGTGGATTACGATAATCGGCGGATTCTGCCCCCCCTGATGGGCATAACGCAGCTTGATCCGGCGCCCGCGGACCAGGGGCGGTTGATGCTCCTGTACCGCACTCTCCAGAATACGTGTCAGTTCCGGGGTGGCCATCTTGCGGGTGGCGTTCGCATAGGCGGCATCGACAGCGCTGAACAGGTCTCCCACCCCGGAGCCGTGGAGCGCGGAAATGAATCGCTTCTCCGCAAAATCCAGGAACGGGAGCCGACGATCCAGTTCCGACTTGATCCACTCTCTTTGATCCGGGTCCAGTCCATCCCATTTATTAATAACCACCACCAGCGCCCGACCGCTCTCCAGAATATGGCCGGCCAGGCCGGCGTCCTGCTCGCTGATCTCCTGCTGGGCATCCAGCACCAGCAACACCACGTTCGCCTGCTCTATCGCCTGCAACGTCTTGATGACGCTGAATTTCTCTATCGCCTCCCGGACACGCGCCCGACGCCGCACGCCGGCGGTATCAATCAGGGTATAGGGGCGGTCATCACGGGTAAAAGAGATAAAAATGCTGTCGCGGGTTGTTCCCGGCTTATCAAACGCCACCACCCGCTCTTCACCCAACAGGCGATTGACCAGGGTGGACTTGCCTACGTTTGGACGCCCCACTACCGCGATCTGCACTCCGCGCGCGGCATCGGATTCGGCCTGATCCCCGGCCGCTTCCGGAAAGGTCTCAAGGACGGCGTCGATCAGGGTCTTGACCCCCCTGCCATGGACCGCCGCTATGGCGACGGGATCACCCAGACCGAGACGGTAAAACTCGACACCTGCAATTTCCCGATCCAGGTTCTCGCTCTTGTTCACCACCGGGGTGACCGGTTTACCGGTACGGCGCAGCCGCTCGGCAATCTCTTCATCCGCGCCGCCGCATCCGGTCTTGGCGTCAAGCAGGAACAGGATATGGTCCGCCTCCTCGATGGCCGCAGCCACCTGCTGGGCCATCAGCACATCCACTCCCTCACCTTCTCCGCTGAGGCCGCCGGTATCCACCACCACGTAAGGCCGGCTGCCCAGTTTGCCGATACCGTATTTCCGGTCACGGGTCAGGCCCGGCTGGTCGGCCACCAGCGCGTCACGGCTGCGCGTCAGCTGATTGAAAAGGGTGGATTTCCCAACATTAGGACGCCCGACCAGGACGATGACGGGGAGCATGGCACGGGGTTCCTCTAGAGGTGTGCTAGGGCAGGGCCGATACGGTTATGGCCGCCAGGTCACCCCCATCCCCGAGAACATAGGCAACATCGCCCACTACCACCGGAGGCGTAGAGATTGGATCATCGCCGATCCGGATGCGGCCGATTATGGAGCCGTCCTCGGGAGAAAGAACATGGACATACCCTTCGTAATCCCCAACCAGGACATAGCGTCCCATAGGTACCGGGGCCGTCAGCTTACGGCCGTACATCTTCTCCTGCTTCCATAAAGCCGCGCCGTTGCGTGGGTCGATGGCCCAGATATGATCCTCGTCATCCGTTACATAGAGCTGCTGGAAATCACCGCCGAGACCGGCATAGGACGAAAGTGACCGGCGCCAGATCACCTCTCCGGTATTCTCAACGATCGCCGCCAGATCACCCTGGAAGGTCGCCACGAAAATCAGACCGCCCAACGCCAGGGGATCCCCATCGATATCCACCATACGTTCCAGTTCCGACCGGCCACTGGGAACCGATACCGTCGCCTCCCACAGGAGCCTGCCGTCCTGCAGATCAAACGCAACCAGACGGCCGTTGGAGAAACCGCAGAATACCGCTGAGCCGTTGATCACCGGAGAACTGCTGCCATGCAGCGTCAGTACCGGTATGGAGCGGTCATATGCCCAGAGCTGTTTCCCGTTGTCGGCGCTTAAGGCAAACAGCTTGCCGTCAATGGTATGTACCACCACTACACCCTGCGCGGCCTTCGGCACGGAAAGGACTTCACTGCTGACCCGGGCCTGCCACCGCTTTTCACCGCTGGCGGCATCCAGGGCCACAACCTCGCCATCGCTGGTACCGATCAATACCAGTCCCGCTCCCGCGCCGGGCCCGCCGGATATGTTCAGCTCGGTATCACTGCTCCAGATGGTGCGGCCGTTATCCGCACTCAACGCCTTTACTTCACCTTCACGCTCCGCAACAAAGACATTTCCTTCATGAACATAGGGGACCAGCTTGACCCGGTCCTCATTGGTTCCACCACCGGCGGAAGCGCTCCACATCTTATGGGGCGTCACCTGTTCCTGAATATCAGGCAACTCCGCGGCCGGTATTTCGTTGGAATCGTCCGACCATAAATTCATCGGATTCATGGAGCCGCAGCCGATCAATGCCAAAGGCAGCAGGGCTATAAACAGTCTTCGCATATTCAACCTCATGGATTTGCACCCGCTATCGCCAGATCATCGAGTTTCATTGTAACCAGTGCCGTATCGCCCACACCTTTATCCAGCGCTTCCTGGTAGGCCTGGCGCGCCCCTGTATAGTCTTTTCGGGCCCGCGCGATATCCCCCCGCAACTCGGCAAACTCTCCCGCAAAGTTGTCAACGGGAGCCCGGGCAATCACAGCCCCGGCACCGTCGAGATCATTCTGTCCCAGTAACAGACGGGCTAACCGCAGCCGGGCAATCTGCTGAAAAGAGGACTCATCGCCGTTTGCGATAACCCATTCGAGCCGGGTGCGTGCGGCTTCCAGATCGCCGCCCTCCTGACTCACCTTCGCCGCCAGCAGGGCGGCAAATACCGCGTAGGCGCTATCCTGGTGTTCCGACATCAGGAGTTCCGCCTGCTTCATGACGGATTCGCTGTTTCCCAGCCTGGCGGCCAACTGCATCTGTTCAAAGCGGCTGGATGCCTGCTCCGCAATCTCGTTCTGATGCTGGTTCCAGGCCTGCCAACCGAACACACCGCCCAGTCCAAGCACTGCGCCGAGAATGATGGAGCGCCCGTTCTCTTTCCACCACTTCTTTAACGCCTCAACCTGTTCCTCTTCCGAAAGGTGTACGCTCACGCCTGTTACCTCTTATACCAACCTGTTGGAAACGATTAATTTCATATCAGTCCGCACGGAGCGTACCAGAACCCGGTGCTTGAACATTGCGCCGGGCACGATCTCCGCGGCATTATGCCGCTACCCCGCCGGGTACACTATTTCCTGCCGCAGAAACTCGCCCAGTGCATCCAGGGCGATCTCCTGTTGTTCCCTCTCCTGCCGCAGATATTTCACACCCGCCACGCCCCGGGCCAATTCGTCTTCACCGATTATCACGGCCACCAGGGCTTCGCTGCGATCCGCCTTCTTGAACTGGCTCTTAAAACTCCCCCCCCCGCAATGGGTAAGGAGGCGCAACCCGGGTACCGCATCCCGCAGCTGTTCCGCCATAGCCAGCCCCTGCCGCTGAGGCTCTTCACCTACCAGGACCATGTACGCATGGAGTAACTGAGTCTTGACCGCTTCCGCGGTCTCCTCCAGCAGCGATACCAAACGCTCCACACCCATGGCGAATCCCATCGCCGGAGTGTCTCGCCCACCCAACTGTTCAACCAGGCCGTCGTAACGCCCACCGGCACAGATCGTTCCCTGGGCCCCCAGACGATCGGTTACCCACTCAAATACCGTGAGCGCATAGTAATCCAACCCCCTGACCAGCCGCGGATTGACCACATAGGCGACCCCCGCCGCATCCAGTCCGGAACAGAGTGTCCGGAAATGGTCTTTCGACCCCTCCCCCAGATATTCGATCAGGGCGGGAGCTCCGGCAATCAACTCCTGCATATCCGGATTTTTCGAATCAAGTATCCGTAACGGATTGGAATCGAGACGGCGCAGACTGTCTTCATCCAGTTCGCCTTTGCGCGCCGAGAGGTATTCTACCAGTTGTTGCCGGTAAACCGTACGCTCTTCAGGCGTACCGAGGGTATTGATCTGCAACTCCAACCCCTCCAGACCAAGTACCTGCCAGATACGGTTTGAGATGAGGATAACCTCGATATCGATATCCGGTCCGGGCATCCCGTAGGTCTCGACCCCGATCTGATGAAACTGCCGGAATCGTCCCTTCTGCGGGCGCTCATGGCGAAACATGGGCCCCTGGTACCAGAACCGCTGAACCTGGTTATGAAACAACCCGTTCTCGATCCCCGCCCGTACACAGCCCGCCGTACCCTCGGGGCGCAGGGTCAGACTGTCTCCGTTCCGATCCTCAAAGGTATACATCTCCTTCTCGACGATATCGGTCGCCTCGCCGATGGAACGACTAAAAAGCTCCGTCATTTCCAGAGACGGCATTCTGATTTCGCGATAACCGTAACTCTGCAGCACCTCGCGCACCCGATCCTCCAGATACTGCCACAAGGGCGTCTGGTCGGGCAGAATGTCACGCATACCGCGGATGGCCTGGATATTTTTTGCCATAAGGTATTACTTCAGCTGATTTCTACGACTGGGATACGGCCGCTATCGGAGAGCGTCAATGGCGTCCGGATCGAGGGTGAATTTGGCAACGTTCTGTCGGGAGTAACGTTCCAGGTCAAGGCGCTCCCCGTTGACCGTTAATGTTACAGCAGGAGTGTTCCCCACCACCACCTCAAACGGCGGATTTCCTTCGAGCTGACGTATCGCGCCCGCGTGCAGAAGGCCCTTGATCCGCGCGCTCCCCGAAGCGTCCCTCACCTCGACCCACGAAGTACCTTGCATTTCAATCACCATCCTCGACAATGGTGTCTGCTGCTGCAGGGGCTGATCAGCAACCGTCAAAGTTCCGCCCGCCGGCTCCGCCGCCGCGACATTCGATTCCGGAGGGGTGACACCGGATGGATCCTCCCGCGTTTCATCCGCTCCCTGAGGTCTCCAGGAAGGGGACTCCGGCCGCGCATCAGGAATAGCCACAGCCTGTGACGAAAGGCCTCCTTCTTCACCGCCGCCCTCGGTAATCTCAGTTAGCAGTGATTCCGCCCCAGTCACCACCCTCTGTTCAGATTTGTGCAGATAGCCCCGCCACCAGAGCAAGGGCAGCAGTATCAGGACCAGCACGATACCCACGGTGACCAGACGTATAACACTGTGATTACTGGACACCTCCCGCCGAACGCCTTTGCCGGTAAATACCGGGGTCTTCTGCTCCGTCGGGACCTGCGCCCGGTAGGCCTCCAGTATCCGCTCCGCCGGAAGCCCGAGCAGCGATGCATAGTTACGCAGATAGCCCTGAACATAAACCGGTCCCGGTAAATGTTCGAAATCGTCTTCTTCCAACGCCTTCAGTTTCGATACCGCCAAGTGCAGCTGGGACGCAACCGTGCTGAGATCAAGCTGCAGTACCTCGCGGGCCCTGCGCAGCTCTTTTCCGGGACCCTCCACCCGGGGCACTTCTTCTTCCACGTCCACAGTCTCGGTGATATCCATTAACGCCTGGACTCCCGCATCAGTTGATACTCTTTGGAATCTGGAAAATTCCCACGCAGCTGCATCTCATAACTCGCTACCGCATCCCTGTCCCCGAGGGCCCGCTCGATCTGGATCGCCGACCATAGTGATGCTGCCGTATGTTTTGCAACCGCTTGATACCGCTGCATATAACCGCGGGCTGAAAGGGCATCACCTACGTCGTAACTCAGCTGGGCCATCTGAATCAAAACAGGGGGATAGTTATTACGGTATTTCAGTGCCTTGCGAAAATAGCTTTCCGCCTTCGCCTGGTCCCCATCCTTTCTGGCGCAGATGCCGGCGTTGGTCAACGCCACTTCCGGCGTCTTGTAGAGGGGATTCTCCAGCGCCGTCTGGAACTGCTGATCGGCATCGCCGTATCGCTGCTCCTGACAGAGGAACGAGCCATAAGCATTACGGATATAGGGATTACGCGGCTGCAGGCCGGTTGCCCGTTTGAAATGCCGTTCCGCCAGATCGTTCTCTCCCAGACGCTGGTACAGGATAGCGAGCACATTGTGCGCTTCTCCGTTATCGGGTTCTATCTCGATTCCGCGCTTGATCTTTTTCAACGCCATACCAAGCTGACCTTCCTGCATATAGGCCACCGCCAACTTGACGTAGATACCGCTCCGCCCCTGTTCACTCTGCTCGTCGAAGTCGCCCTCCTGGTCACCGAAGTTATCCCGAACGGCGCCCCTCTGACACCCTCCGGCCGCGACCAGTAAGATCAACAAAACCAGATATCGAATCGCTCCTAATCTCACAATAAGACTCCTCCTGCTGCCGTATCCTTTGACTGTAACTCCCGCCGGCGTTTGTCCTGCACGCGTCCAACAAGCTGTCCGCAGGCAGCATCGATATCATCACCACGTGTCTTGCGGGTGATCGAGATGAGCCCGGACTTCATCAATTTCTGACGAAAGGCCTCAATCCGCTCCGGAGGCGACGCTCTGTAACCTGAACCGGGAAACGGATTAAAAGGTATCAGATTCATCTTAGAAGGAGTCCCCTCCAATAACCGGATCAACTGCCTCGCATGCGCCGGGGTATCGTTGACACCGTCCAGCATCACGTATTCCCAGGTTATCTTACGCCGCTTGTCTCCCCGGATGTACTCACGACAGGCCGGGATCAACTCTTCCAGGGGATACTTTCTGTTCAGGGGAACCAGCTCATCGCGCAGTTCGTTGTTCGGAGCGTGCAGAGAAACGGCCAGGCTTACATCACTCACCTCACGCAACTCCCGGAGCGCCGGCACGATCCCCGCGGTACTGACCGTCACCCGGTACTTGGAAAGCCCGTAGGCGAGATCATCCTGCATGATATTGGTGGCCGCCACCACCGCTTCCAGGTTGGCCAACGGCTCACCCATCCCCATCAGCACCACATTGGTCAGGGGCTGGTCCAACTCCCGCGAGGCCACCCAGACCTGGCCGACGATCTCCGCTACGGAAAGGTTACGGTTGAAACCCTGTCGGGCGGTGGAGCAAAAACTGCACTCCAGCGCACACCCGACCTGGGAGGAGACGCACAGGGTGCCGCGTTCACCATCCGGAATAAATACCGTTTCAATGCGGTTATTGCATTCCAGTTCCAGTAACCATTTCCGGGTGCCGTCGCTGGAGGGTTGTTCCAGGATAATCTCCGGAACCCGTACCTCGGCGATCTCATCCAGCTGGGCACGTAACCCCTTGCTGAGATCGGTCATCTCAGCAAATAAAGTCACGCCGTGCTTGTGGATCCACTTGAGAACCTGGCGGGCATGGAAGGCCTTATGCCCGATCTCCTGAAAAAAAGCCTCCATGGCGGTTCGGTCGAAATCCAGCAGGTTGATTTTTCGCCCAGTAGCCAATGTGAACGCAATATCCTGAAAAATATAAAAAAATAAGGGTGGTGACAGCAGTCACCGAACCCTGGCGATAGAGCGGCGGCGACCGCTTTTTTCTACTTACAAATCCAGAGGTTAAGTTTACCTTGCGGGGAGGGATATAGGCAATTGAGGGAACGACCCCGGAAGCCCGGTTTTTGCCGGGCAGGAACATTGATCTGACCGGCGATTTCAGCCTGTCGCGGCCGGTTACAGCTGTCGGCTGACCTCGAGCACATCGGGTAACTGGGCGATTTTCTCCAGAATCCGGCTGAGCTGGCCCATGCTGGTAACCTCCGCCGTGAAGCGCATGCTGGCCTGGTCGGTACGCGGATCGGAACGGGTGTTCACTCCGATCACCGCCACCTCTTCGTTGGCCATGACGGTGGAGATATCCCGTAACAGACCCTTGCGATCGCTGGCGATCACCCGGATATCCACGGGATAGGTGTCGCTTTCGGACTGCTCGCTCCAGTGGACATTCACTAAACGCTCGCGCTGCGCCACATCCAGCTTTTCAACCCAGGCGCAATCGCCGCGATGCACCGTAACCCCGCGGCCGCGGGTGATGAATCCCACAATGGGGTCGTAGGGAACCGGCTTACAACAGCGCGCCATATTGGTCATCAGCTCCTCCACTCCCTCGACCACCACCTTTGCCTGTCTTCTGCCGCCCTTCTTCTGTGGTGCACGCCGTTCCACACCCTGCCGACCTACCGCCGGCAGTCTCCCGATCCGCGACTGCCCGTCGGTCTCTGCAACCTGCACGGGAGAAATATCCCCCCGGCCGATGGCAGCCAACAGGTCATCCGGTCTTTTGAGATTGAAACGTCGTGCCGCCGTCTCCAGATTCGGTTTGGCCGCACCCAGCCGTGCGAGTTCCTTGTCGAGAGCCGCGCGGCCGATCCCGATATGCTCCTCGTAATCCTGCTGCTTGAACCACTGACGGACCTTGCTGCGAGCCCTCGAGGTCTGCAGATATCCCAGATGGGGGCTCAACCAGTCCCTACTGGGACCACCCTCCCGGATGGTGATAATTTCCACCATCTGGCCGCTTTCCAGCGGCTGGGTCAACTGAGTGATGCGGCCGTTCACCCGTGCGCCCCGGCAGCGGTGCCCCACCTCGGAATGTATCCGGTAGGCAAAATCGAGGGGCGTTGCACCTTTCGGCAGTTCGATAACCTTGCCTTCAGGGGTGAGTACATAGACCCGATCCGCCTCGAACTCGCTCCTGAGTTCATCCGCCGTGCCCTCGGCCCCTTCCTCATCCTTCATTTCCAGCCAGTTGCGCATCAGTACGACGCGACGCTCGAACTCCACGTCCTGTCTCCGGCTCTCCTTATAACTCCAGTGCGCCGCCACACCCAGTTCCGCGTGTTCATGCATCTCGCGGGTCCTGATCTGCACTTCCAGCGGTTTCTCTTCCGGCCCGATTACCGCGGTATGGATGGAACGGTACATGTTGGGCTTGGGCGTGGCGATATAGTCATCGAACTCACCGGGAATGTGTCTCCACAATCCATGCACAATCCCCAGCACGCCGTAACAATCAGCCACCGTGTCCACCAGCACCCGCACCGCTCGCAGGTCAAATATCTGATTGATATCCACCCCTTTGCGCTGCATCTTTTTCCAGATGCTGTAAATATGTTTGGGACGACCTGTGATCTCCGCCTTTATCCCGGCCTCGGCAAACTTCTCCCGCAGCAGGTGGATGACCTCCCGGATATAGGTCTCCCGATCGGTCCGCTTGCCGTCCAGCATCCCGGCGATGGTCATGTAGTTCGACGGCTCCATATAGCGGAAACTGAGGTCCTCCAGTTCCCACTTGATCTGCCAGATACCCAACCGGTTGGCCAGGGGAGCGTAGATATCCCGGGTCTCCTGTGCCGCCGTTCTGCGTTCCATTTCCGGCCGGTGTTTGAGATTGCGCATCTCGGACAAACGACCCGCCAGGATGATGAGGATTTCCCTGACATCATCGGCAATACTCAGCAACATGCGCCGCAGGTTCTCCCGGTGGGTCTCCTCCTCGTCGGAATCCTTCATCACCGTAGTGGCCGGTGTCAGCTCGCCGATCCGGGCCAGGTCTTCCACCATGGTGGCGATATCCTTGCCGAAGCGATGACGCAGCTTTATCCCCTGGATTTCATCCCGCGGTAGAACCCGATGCAGAATCGCCGCCACCAGGGTATGGGTATCCAACTCCAGCTCATGCAGAATTTCCCCTATCTCCAGTGCCTGGCGCACGGTCTCCTGCCGGTTGTCGTCATCGACCTGCCGCGCCACACCGAAGGCGTCGCGCAACAGCTTGATCTCTTCCGGGCCACGACTCCGACCCACCTCAACGAGCCACGCCGTAACCGCAGCCTGGTTCGGCTGATCACCCGGAGGCAGTTTGGTGGTGGAGGAAACCATTTGAGAGTTGTCAGTTGTCAGTTGTCAGTTGTCAGTTGTCAGTTGTCAGTTGTCAGTTGTCAGTTGTCAGTTGTCAGTTGTCAGTTGTCAGTTGTCAGTTGTCAGTTGTCAGTTGTCAGTTGTCAGTTGTCAGTTGTCAGT
>JBNKCX010000035.1:0-11569 GCA_050287965.1 Sedimenticolaceae bacterium | reverse complement strand
GGGACGATCTCTCCTACAGTCTGTGCCTTTGGCCAGATGCCCTCTTCGTCCCTCCACCCCGACAAGTCCTTTTTGACTTGCCGGGAACTAACATACAAGCCCTCTCCCGAGGGCGATCTGCCCGGACCCCGCATCGCCCAGGGGACTGGGCTCCTACAGCGCCCCGTCCGGAATGACGAAAGAGATGCCGGGGGTGGTTTTCCCTCTTGCCAGATAGGAACCGGAGAGGGCCTGAGGGGGTCTATAATTTATGGAAAAACCGCCCCTTGCGTCCTCCCGGCGAATCGCATATCATGCGCGATTCTTTCCGGGCCGCCGTGGCGGCGCCCGGGTTAAACAGTTCAATACAGGTTAGTACGATGAAGCCAGGAATCCATCCCGAATACAATGACATCAAGGTCGTTTGCAGCTGTGGCAACGAATTCACCACCCGTTCCACCCTGGGCAAAGAGCTTCATGTGGAAGTCTGCTCCGCCTGTCATCCGTTCTTTACCGGTAAGCAGAAGATCATGGATACCGCCGGCCGGGTGGACAAGTTCCGCAAGCGCTACAGCCGCTGAGGCACGGTATCGACCGAATAGAAAAGGCGCCTTACGGCGCCTTTTCTTTTTCCGGGGAATACGGATACGGTTCAGGACTTCTGCAATGCCTGGGTATATTCATCCATAAAGTGATACAGGGAGCTGTCCAGCACCTTGATGGCGCCGTTGATCAGGTGGCAACGGCCGGAGTTCGGCAGGATCTTGGTGAGATTGATCAACGACTCCAGATCCGCCTTTGTGCCCTCGCCGGTATCGATCTTTGTGAGCAGAAAAGAGAGGTAATGGGTGCCGGTCTTGCACGGAGGACACTGTCCGCAGGATGAGGCGGCGAAGAAATTCACGTACTCGGTGACCCGTTTCACGATGCCGGTCCCCTCGGAAACCACGATCATGGCCCCGGTGCCCAGGGCCGAGCGTCGCTCGGCGACGGAATCGAAATCCAGGGATACGTCCAGATCCTTTGGGGTGAGGATGGTGTTGGACGGGCCGCCGGTGAATACCGCCTTCAGCTTCTTTCCGAGCAGCATACCGCCACCATAGGTATCGATGAGCTCGTTGAGGGGCGTCCCCATGGGCAGTTCATAGGCACCCGGCTTCAGGACGTCGCCGCTCAGGCAGTAGATCTTGGTGCCGGAACAGCCCCCCAGGCCGAGGTTGTTGAACCACTCGGCGCCGTTTTTCACGATATGGGAGACGTTGGAAAGGGTCTCCATATTGTTGATCAGGGTCGGCTTGCCGAACACGCCGGACTCTGCAGGAAACGGTGGTTTGCCGCGGGGGAACGGAAACTTGCCCTCCACCGACTCGATGGCGGCGGTCTCTTCGCCACCGATATAGTGGCCGGAACTGGCCATCACCCGGTAGCCCATCTCCTGGCCGATCTTTTCGGAGACGAGGGCGTTCAATTCGGAGGCCTGCCACTGCTCCACCGCCTTGCGCATGGCGGCAAGGGACGCCTGCTGGTCCGGATTGATATAGAACACGATGCGGTTGACGCCCACCGCCAGGGCGGTGATCACGGCGCCTTCGATCACCTGATGCGGCGTCTCTTCCAGGAGAATGCGGTCCTTGAAGGTGCCCGGCTCGTCTTCGTTGCCGTTGCAGATGAGGTATTTTTCATCCGCGTCATAGGAGGCGACGAACTCCCACTTCTTGAAGGTGGGGAAACCGCTGCCGCCGAGTCCGCGCAAACCGGCATCCTTTATCAAAGGGATGATGGCGGAGGTGTCCTGGAGGGCCTTTCTCAAACCCTCGCCGCCACCCTGTGCTATCCAGGCGTCCAGATCGGCGCCGACCCGGATCTCTTCCCGCAACAGTACCTGATTCAACGGCTTCATGGCTGCTCCATCCGGTTAAGATTGTGGTTTCGCGCGGTTGCGGCGCAGACCGTCATAGTCGGAGTCCATCTCGAACTTCGCGCACTCGGGGAACAGCATGGGTCCCTTGAGCTCCATAGGCATATTCGCCATGGTCAGCTTGCGGCGCAGGGTGCTGAGGTGTTCGATGGAGACCTTCTTGTGGCCGCGGCCGTAATGGCTCATGGCCGCATGGGTACCGGCGCGCCGGCCGAAACAGATGATGTCCAGCAGGGAGTTGCCCATGATGCGGTTTTTGCCGTGGATGCCGCCGCTCACTTCGCCGACGCTGTAGAGGCCGGGCACGCTGGAGAGGCCGTTTTCGTCGATCTCGATTCCGCCGTTCTGGTAATGCAGAGTCGGGTATACCAGCAGCGGGGTCTGGGTCGGGTCGATACCGCACTTCCTGCCCAGGTTGACCAGTTTGGGGAAACGGGTGGCCAGCAGGCCCGGGTTCCGCAGCTCTACGCCGGGGGTGTCCAGCCAGACGCCCACGGCATCATCCCCTACCTTGATACCGCGCCCTTCCGCACACTCCCGCAGGATGGCCGAGGAGACATGGTCCCGGGTCTTCAGTTCGTCCACGAAACGTTCGCCTTTCCCGTTCAGCAGGTGGGCGCCGGCGGAGCGGATGCCCTCGGTGATCAGGGATCCCGCCAGGTGGTGGGGATGGGCGAGACCGGTGGGGTGATACTGGAACGAGTCGAGGTCCCGCAGTTTCGCGCCGAGGCGATAGGCCAGCACCAGGCCGTCACCGGTGGCGCCGAAATGGTTGGAGGTGGGAAAACTGTTGAGATGCATGCGACCGATGCCGCCGGTGGCGATAATAACCGCCTTGGCCTTGATCAGCATATAAGAGCAGTCCTTGAGGGAGGAGATGACCGCGCCGGCACAGTGTCCGTCCTGATTGGCGAGCAGTTCCACCGCCGGGCTGTAGTCCATCACCTCGATATTGCTGTTGCTCACGGACTCCCGCAGTACCCGGATCATCTCCAGGCCGGTGTAGTCGCGGTAATAGGCGACCCGGTCCGCGGAGGTGCCGCCGGCCCGTCGCAACATGATGTCGCCGTACTTGTCCAGATCGAACTGCATCCCCTGCTGGATCAGCCAGCGGATCACGCCGGGCCCATCCATTACCATCTGCGCCACCAGGTCCTTGTCCGAGTGGTAGTGCCCCGCCTTCATGGTGTCATCGAAGTGCATCTGGGGTGTGTCGTCTTTCTCGATGGAGGCCTGAATGCCGCCCTCCGCCATCACCGTGTTGCTGTCTCCAAGGCGTAACTTGGTGGCCAGGATGACGCTGGCCCCCATGTGCGAGGCCTCCAGGGCCGCCGCACACCCGGCACCGCCGCCGCCGATGACCAGAATATCCGCCTCCTTGACCGGTGCGCCGGCAAGATCCGCTTCATCGATACGGGCGTCCGACTGCAGCATGGCAGCCAGTTGCTTGTGGCAGGGTTCACCCGCGTTGGGACCCACCTCCAGGGTGACTACGGAATCCTGGTAATGGTCGGGATGAAATCGCTGCAGCAGTTCTTCGATGCTCAGCGCTTCCCGGGCCTGCTCTCTATGCTCGAGAATCCTGTAAGCATTGAGCGCCTCTTCATAAGGAATGCCCTTCGACATGTTTTGCATCTGCTCCTAGTGTTAACGGACCCTAGGAAATAGGGTCGGTAATGACCTGCAGATCGCCTTTGCGCAGCTGTTCCAGACGATAGATAAGATTGGAGGGCCGGGAGTGAAAATAGGCCGTTACACGCCGGGCGAAAAGCCCCACGTGGTTGGGTGCGATGTACTCCGGACATGCGGTCATACAGAAGTTGCACATGACGCACTCCACGAACAGTTCGCCGGCTTCCTGGAAACGGCCCCTCTCCGCCAGGTTTACACCCCGCTTCACTTCTATGTCTTTCGGGCAGCTCTTATCGCAACCGCCGCACTCCCGGCAGTGGCTCGCCTCGGGGAAGATGCGGTGGAACTGCGCGTGCACCTCCCAGGAGTTGGCGATGGTATCCAACTGATAGGTGTGATGGGTCGGTGTGGGGAATATCAGGAAGTTGACCTCCATTCCCTCTTCAATCAGGGTCTGGCAACCGAGTGCCATGGTCACCTCGGGGGAGCCGGCCCGGCGCACCAGGATGCGGCAGGAGCCGCATACACCTTCGAGGCATCCCACGCTTTTGACCCGCGGATAACCCGCATACCAGAGCGCCTGGATGGTGGATAAGGAAGGCGGGGCCTGGATTTCCTTGCCGTTAATGGTAACGGTCACCGGCTTTTCTATCGTAATACTCATGTTTTAAATGGTTGCAATGACAGTCGGCTTGTCCCAAAGATTGCGTATTGTACCTATTCAAGGCTGGAATATTTCACAAATTTTTTAAGGGTATTGAAAATTCCTTTTGCTCTGCGATTTGATTATTGGGATTTTCAAGGATAAGTTTTGGGTTTTTAGAGTATGATAATGCTCTTAATTAGCATTCGCGGACGTCAGGATAGTGATCTTCTGATCGCGAATTTCCGAGCGAAAGTTTTCCCAAAGTAAGCATTCAGCCGATTCTTGGTCAGCCAAAGAGTTGGCGAGGCAGCCTGCTCGCCGAACCGAGGGTCGGTGGGGGGCGGGATGAGAGCGCGGCGAATATTTTATTCAGTGCCGCGCCTCCGAAAGCGGAATTTTTTATAGAAGCAGAGACGTTAAGCTATGGCAAAACCGGAAAAACATGTATTTGTATGTCTCCAGTCCAGGCCGCCCGGGCACCCGCGCGGTTCCTGCGGGGAGAGAGGCGCCCAGGAGGTAATGGCGGAGTTCGGACAGCAGTTCGAGCAGAAAGGTCTGTGGGGCAGGTTTCTCCTGACCAGCAGCGGCTGCTTCGGGGCTTGCGATCACGGTCCCAGCGTGCTGGTCTATCCGGAAGGCATCCTCTATGGAAAAGTGACCAAGGAGGACGTGGCGGTCATCATAGAGGAGCATCTGCTTGGAAACAGTCCGGTGGAGCGCCTGAAAGCACCCGAGGATATCTGGTAGGATTCGGGACTGAATCCTGAGAACCCCCAAGTTACATTAGAGGATCTCTGGAATCGACTCCGCCGGCAGGCGGGTTTTGTTCCGGGGGCTAAAGAAGAAATAGAGGAATCCCATGAGCGAAAAGACTGATCTGATCATTCGCGTAGCGGGCGAAGGTGGCGAAGGTATCATCTCCACCGGCGACTTCATCGCTGCCGCCTGTGCCCGAGCCGGACTCGAGGTATATACCTTTAAAACCTTCCCGGCGGAAATCAAGGGCGGCTACGCTATGTACCAGGTGCGCGCCGACGACAAACGCGTATACAACCAGGGCGATACCTTCGACGTGTTCTGCGCCTTCAACGGCGAGGCCTATGAGGTCAACAAGGACAGCCTGAAGCCGGGCACCGCCTTTGTCTACGACTACCCGGGCGGCGATTTCGAACCGGAGATCCCGGAAGGGGTGCATGCCTATCCGATCCCCATGTCCCAGACCGCCAAGGACCTCGGTTCTTACCGTTCCAAGAACATGGTGGCCCTGGGTGCCCTTTCCGTGCTGTTCAATATCAGCGAACAGACCCTGAAAGAGGTGCTCACCAACAAGTTTGCCAAGAAGGGTGAGGAGATGCTGAACTTCAACCTGGCCGCGTTCGAGAAGGGCAAGGAACTGGCCGGCGCCCTGGAGAAGAAAGACCCCTGGAAGGTGGCCGCGCCCAAGGAGCCCAAGGACGTAATCGTCATCGCCGGTAACGACGCGGTGGGTCTGGGCGCCATCCTGGGCGGTCTGCAGTTTTTCTCCGCCTACCCCATCACCCCCGCCACCGAGATCGCAAAGTATGTGGCCACCCATATCCCGAAGACCGGTGGTACCCTGATCCAGGCGGAGGACGAGATCGCCTCCATTTCCCAGGTGCTGGGTGCTTCCTACGCGGGGAAGAAGTCCATGACCGCCACTTCCGGTCCGGGCCTCGCCCTGATGGCCGAGATGCTCGGCATGTGCTCCATGTCCGAGACCCCGGCGCTGGTGGTGGACGTGCAGCGCGGCGGACCCTCCACCGGCATGCCCACCAAGCACGAGCAGTCGGATCTGTTCCTCGCCATCCACGGCGCCCACGGCGATGCGCCGCGTATCGTACTCTCCGTGGAAGACGTGAACGACTGCGTGAACATGACGGTGGACGCGCTGAATCTGGCGGAGGAGTATCAGGTCCCCGTGATCCTGCTCTCCGACGGCTCCCTGGCCTTCTCCACCCAGACCATCCCGGCACCGAAGCCCGGTACCCATAAGATCGTCAATCGCAAGCGCTGGGACGGTAAGGGTGAGTTTCAGCGCTACGCCTTTACCGATGACAACATCTCGCCCATGGCCGATCCCGGCACCCCTGATGCCATGCACATCGCCACCGGCCTGGAGCACGGCGAGAACGGGGCGCCCAAGTGGGCATCGGACAATCGCGAAGCGATGATGAAAAAGCGTTTCGACAAGATCAATACGGTGATCGACAAGTATCCACCCATGGAGGTGGATGGTGACGGTGACGCCGACGTGGGCATCATCACCTGGGGCTCCACTATCGGTGTAGTGCGCGAGGCGGTAGCCCGGCTGCAGGCCGAGGGCCTCAAGGTCAAGGGTCTCTATCCCAAGCTGATGTGGCCCATGCCGGTGGATCAGTACGAGGCGTTTGGCGCGGGCTGCAAGAAGATCCTGGTTCCGGAGGTCAACTACCAGGGCCAGCTGTCCCACTTCCTGCGGGCCGAGACCTCGCTGCAACCCGTTCCCTACACCATTTGTGGCGGTCTGCCGTTTACCCCCGCCATGATTGTCGACAAGGTTAAGGAGATCATCTGATGTCATACAGCGCTCTGCATAAAGTCGAGATGGGCACCAAAGATTACAAGTCCGAGGTCAGCCCCGTCTGGTGCCCCGGTTGTGGACATTACGGTGTCCTCAACGGCATCTATCGCGCCCTCTCCGAACTGGGCGTGGACCCCGCGCATCTGGTCTCCATTTCCGGTATCGGTTGCTCTTCACGTCTGCCCTATTTCGTGAAGTCCTACAAGATGCACACCCTGCACGGCCGTGCAGGCGCGGTGGCCACCGGTACCCAGCTGGCCCGTCCCGATCTGGCGGTGATCGTCACCGGCGGTGACGGCGACGGCTTCTCCATCGGCGGCGGTCACATGCCGCACATGGCGCGCAAGAACGTCAACATGACCTACGTGCTGATGGACAACGGTATCTACGGTCTCACCAAGGGCCAGGTATCGCCCACCTCCCGCCGTGAGATGAAGGCCTACACCACCCCCTACGGTGGCGTGGAAGAGCCCATGAATCCGCTGACCTACATGTTGACCTACGGTGCCACCTATGTGGGCCAGTCCTTTGCCGGCAATCCCAAGATGTGCGCCGCCTTGATCAAGGGCGCCCTGGAGCACAAGGGTTTCTCCTATGTGAATATCCTTTCCCAGTGCCCCACCTTCAACAAGATCGATACGGTGAAGTTTTACCGTGAACTGGTGGAGGAGCTGCCGGAGGATCACGATACCGGCAATTTCGAGAAGGCCTACCATTATGCCCTGCGTCCTGACGGCAAGGCGCCGGTGGGGCTGCTCTATAAAACGGAGCGCCCGACCCTGGACGAGGCGATGGCGGGACTGGTGGAACGTGTCGGCGGTAATCCGGACTACGATCTGTCCAAGGTGATCGATCTCGCCCGGCCCTGATCGCTGATGACGGACGAGCTGGATCGGTATGCAGACAGGGAGTCGCTCCTGGCCGCCTTCGGAAACGAGGGCAGCCTGGAGGATACCGATCTCTCGTTCCTCGATCTGACGGGTATCGACCTTTCCGGGATGGATCTGGCAAACGCCGTGCTCTCGGGCAGTTGTCTGAAAGGCGCCAGCCTGGCGGGTTGTAACCTCCAGTCGGTCTTTATTCAGGATGCGGATCTGGAACAGGTCAACCTAAAGGGCGCGGATATCCGTCAGGGGTTTTTGCAGCGGGTGAACCTTAACGGGGCCGATTTTTCCGGATCGGACCTGACCGGGGGCAGCGTTCTCCTGTGCCACCTGCGGGATGCCAGGTTCTCGGATGCTCGTATGGACGGGGCCCAGATGCGGGGAAACGACCTGAGCGGGGCGGAATTTACCGGCGCCAGCCTGAGGGATACCCTGTTGCGGGAGTGTGATATGCAGGGTGCCCGATTCACGGATTGCGACCTCAGCGGGGCGGATTTGCGGAAAACCACCATGAATCAGGCGAAGTTTTCCAATGTACGGACAGAGGGAGCCCTTTATTATGGAGTGGCGCCCTGGAGTGGAGAGAGCGGAAAGGAAGACTGGGGGAAAGAGCTGCCCACCTTCGACGGGGAATGAGCGTGGTGAAAAAGGGATATTTTCCATTTAAATCACGCGGTTGCGCCGTCCGTACAGGGGGGCATAGTATTTCCTTATGGGCTGATCCAAAGAATATGGGTTGACGGAAAATGAGGAAATTAATTCACTACGTGATCGGGCTTGATTTTTTCGCTCCGGCAGTCTCTAATGTGGGCCCCACGGGCGAATGCATAAGTTAATAATGAAGTAGTAATAAAGCTTTTTGCAGATCTGTAAGGCGGACAGCTGAAGCCTTACACGGTTTTTAGATTGGAGTTATAGACAAATGAGTGAAGCCAATCCGACGTACCGACGCTATGAAGACGGCGACAGTGAACATAACGACTGGGATAGGGACGTAATTAGCAGAGGCGAATCCTACGCCTGCCCCACCTATATCCAGCGCACCCCGCCGTGCCAGAACGCCTGTCCCTCCGGGCACGATATCCGTGGTTGGCTTTCCATCGTCCGCGGCCTGGACAAGCCCGTAGGCGATAAGCCCTGGCAGGAATACGCCTTCGAACGTATGACCACGGCCAATCCCTTCCCGGCGATCATGGGCCGTGTATGCCCCGCCCCCTGTCAGGAAGGCTGTAACCGCAACGACCTGGAAGGTTACGTCGGCATTAACTCCGTTGAACAATATATCGGTGACTGGGCGCGGGAGAACAACCTCGCCTTCGCCAAACCGGAAACCGAATCCGGCAAGAAGGTGGCCATTATCGGCAGCGGCCCGGCCGGTCTTTCCGCCGCCCTGTTCCTGCGCCGCCTCGGCCATAAGGCCACCATCTTTGAGGCCTACGGCGCCCTGGGTGGTCAGATGGTGTTCGGTATCCCCGGCTATCGTATTCCGCGCGACGTTCTCGAGCACGAGATCAAGCGCATCCTGGACGTCGGCGGTATCGACGTGAAACTGAATACCCGTGTGGGAACCGACGTTAAGGTCGAGGACCTGGAGAAAGAGTACGACGCCATCTTCTGGGGTGTCGGTACCGTGGTGGGCAAACCCCTGCGCATCCCCGGCGGAGAAGCGCCGAACTGCGTGGACGGCATGACCTTTCTGAAGGCCTTCAACGACGGCTCCCTGAAATATCTTTCCGGTCGCATCCTGGTGATCGGCGGCGGTGACACCGCCATGGACGTGGCCGCAGTGGCCAAGCGTATCGGCGACGTCGCCGATATCGACGCCGGCGAGCGTCCGGAAGCCGTTTTCGACGGTTCCGGCAGCCAGAGCGACGCGCAAGTCGCCAAGCGTAGCGACGCCGACTGCTGGCTGGTCTACCGCCGTCCCATTTCCAAGGCCCCCTGTACCAAGCACGAACTGGAGGCCTGTATCGCCGAGGGCGTGGAGATCCACGACAGCCTGGCACCGGTTGAGGTGGTTCTGGACGGCGACGGCCGCGCCAAGGCGCTGAAGGTGCAGCCGGTGGACTGGTCTTCCGGCAAGATGGAAGAGGCGGGCGAACCGTTTGAGATCGAGTGCACCATGATCGTGGCGGCCACCGGCCAGACCGGTGATTTCGAAGGCATCGACGGCATCGCCAACGAGTGGAACCAGATCGACGCTGACAAGAACATGCAGATCAAGGGCAAGCCCGGCCACTTTGCCGGTGGTGACACCATTAATCCGCATCTGCTGACCTCCGCCATCGGCCATGCCTCCATTGCAGTGGAAGGCATCGATAAATACCTGCGTGGCGAGGTTGTGGCGGAACGTCCGAAGGTGGACGCCCACCACTTCGACCTCCTGAAAGAGCTGGCATTGAAGGAGCTCTCACCGGAGGCATATAGCCACGGCCAGACCTGGGGTACCGACGGCGCCAAGTGGTCCATCCACAACTTTGAGGATCGTGCGGACGCGGATGTAGTCAAGACCCGCGCCCTGTTTACCGCCCATTTCCGTCCCGAGAAGGCCCATGCCCGGGAAGAGGTGGATGTGAACGCCTCCAACGTGCTGGGTAGCATGATCGAACGCTTTAAAGGCCTGGAAGAGGAGATGGCCGTCGCCGAGGCGAAGCGCTGCATGAGCTGCGGTCTCTGCTTCGAATGCGATAACTGCGTCATCTATTGTCCGCAGGACGCCGTGTTCCGCGTAAAGAAGAACGAGCGCGCCATGGGCCGTTATGTGGACACCGACTACGCCAAGTGCGTCGGTTGTCATATTTGCAAGGAGGTTTGTCCCACCGGCTACATCGATATGGGCCTGGGGCAGTACTAAATAATAATACTCGGTAGCGTTATAAGCCGGCTTGGATTTCCAAGCCGGCTTTTTTGTTGTCTTTCAGGTGTGATCCGCAATTCCGGCAGCGTCGCCGTCCGGTTCCTTTTTAAAGAAACTGTTGTCGCTACAACAGTTCGCGTCGCTTATTCCGTCGATGGACGTTGGATTATTGTTCGAATGCGCGGGGGACTGGCGACTAGCACGGTATTAAACGAAAGATATCCCGATTAAAACCAGTCCGATAATAATCAGTACCGACGGAACCACGGTAACCGCGTCGAACTTCTTTCCCGTGACCAGCCCGATCAGCCCCTCATAGCGGTTTTTAGTCGCGAGGGCAGCTAGACCCACCAGGATCAAAAAGCCGCCGGCCCACGGTGTAAGCTTTTGAAGATGTTCGAGTTTTTGCGACTGGTCCCCTGAAACTCCGCTACCGATGGTGGTGAACTTATTCCCGGCAATAGTCGGATCGACGGCCAGCGCCAGTAGCAGGAGCGAGACCAGTAACACCGTTGTAAGTACGCGCCTCATTTGTTTTTCTCCATTCGGGGCCTCGACGGCCAGGTTAACAACCATCTACCGAGGTGGCGTCTCAGGCTATTTAGCGGTCGATATTCGGGTTTCTTAATAGCGACACAGCCCGATACCAGCGACGTGGATAGGGGTTACGGAATCGCGCTCATGCCAGTCCAGGGGAGATAAACGAGTTTTGAAGTACCTGTTTAACGGGAAAAGGCCTGTAAGGGGTGTTCTTCCAGAACCTGTGGGTCTGGTACACTCGGTGTCGACTCAGGAAATGTCCTTATTCGGCAGGAAGCTATTCTGCAGAATCCCCCTTAGCTACTCCGAAATGAGAATCATTTCCCGTTCCACATATTACGATATTCACGCCGGCGGTATAACACAATATTTGTGCCGGCTATATAAGCAACTTACATGGACCCAGCCTTGTGTTGCAAAGGATTTAAGAGATGGAGAAAAGGTCACGACTGCACACTTACATACGGCCTGTAATTGGCGTGTTGTATTCGCCTGGCCCTGATGGAAACCGCACTCTTGCTCCTCATCTGTT
>JBNKCX010000034.1:0-32685 GCA_050287965.1 Sedimenticolaceae bacterium | reverse complement strand
AGGAACGCAGGGTACCCCGAAGGGGCAAGTCGTGGAGTGCCCTTTTCTTTCGCCTATTTCTTTTGGGCAAGCAAAAGAAATAGGCTCGCAGCCAATCAGATAAAGCATCAAAGAGCACCGGGGCCGACAGGCTGCGAAACTCATTACCTAACGTGGAAATTCAACTGCAGATGGGTCATAAAACTGGTTGCTGAGTTTCAAATAATGCCCGGGTGAATATACAACTCCCGGCCACCCGATTCCCAATCCCCTTGTGACAATCTCCACCGCTTTCCGTATTATCCTGAGCCAAGTGAGATCCACCTTTACCGCATAGCAGATAGGGCAAATATGGCCAAAGATAACGACCAAAGCCTGGAAGGCATCGAACGGATGCCTCTGGGGGAATTTTCCGAGAAGGCGTATCTGGACTACTCCATGTACGTCATTCTCGACCGCGCCCTGCCGCATATCGGGGACGGGCTGAAACCGGTGCAGCGGCGCATTGTGTACGCCATGTCGGAGCTCGGGCTGTCGGCAGCGGCCAAGTTTAAGAAGTCGGCCCGTACCGTGGGTGACGTGCTGGGTAAGTTTCACCCTCACGGGGACAGCGCCTGTTATGAGGCAATGGTGCTGATGGCTCAGGATTTTTCTTACCGCTATCCGCTGATCAATGGCCAGGGGAACTGGGGATCGGCGGATGATCCGAAATCCTTCGCCGCCATGCGATACACCGAGGCACGCCTGACCGCCTACGCGCATCTGCTCCTGGCGGAACTCGGGCAGGGAACGGTGGACTGGCAGCCCAATTTCGACGGGACCCTGAAGGAACCGGTGGTGCTGCCGGCCCGTCTGCCCAACCTGTTGCTGAACGGTACCTCGGGGATCGCCGTGGGCATGGCCACAGATATCCCGTCGCACAATCTGCGGGAGGTGGCGGCAGCCTGTATCCGGCTGCTGGAAAAACCCAAGTCGACGGTGGCGGAGCTGTGCAAGGATATCCTGGGGCCTGATCTTCCCACCGAGGCGGAAATCATCACCCCCAAGGCGGAGTTGCTGAAGATCTATCAGAGCGGGAACGGGAGCTTCCGGATGCGCGCTCGCTACGAAATGGAACAGGGGGATATCGTCATTACCGCATTGCCCCACCAGGTGTCGGGCGCCCGGGTACTGGAGCAGATCGCTCAACAGATGCAGGCCAAGAAGCTGCCGATGGTGGAGGACCTGCGGGATGAGTCGGACCATGAAAACCCCACGCGCCTGATCATTGTGCCCCGTTCCAACCGGGTGGATGTGGAGCGTCTTATGTCCCACCTGTTCGCCTCCACGGATCTGGAGCGCAGTTACCGGGTGAATCTGAACGTAATCGGCCTGGACGGCAGACCGCAGGTAAAGGATCTGCGGGTACTGCTCAAGGAGTGGCTGGAGTTTCGTACTGAAACGGTGCGACGGCGTCTGCAATACCGTCTCGATCAGGTCAATGAACGGTTGCACATCCTTGAGGGCTTGATGATCGCCTACCTCAATATCGACGAGGTGATCGCCATCATCCGCAATGAAGAGGATCCCAAGGCGGAGCTGATCAAACGTTTCTCTCTCAGTGAGACCCAGGCCGAGGCGATCCTCAACCTGCGTCTGCGTCATCTGGCCAAACTGGAGGAGATCAGGATCCGCGCTGAACAGGAGGAACTGGCGGAGGAACGCAAGGGGCTGGAGCAGACCCTGGGCTCGAAGCAGCGGATGCGTACCCTTATCCGCAAGGAGATCGAGGCCGATGTGGAGGAGTATGGCGATGACCGCCGTTCCCCCATGGTGGAACGGGAGTCGGCGGAGGCCCTGGACGAAACGGAACTGACTCCCAGCGAGCCGATTACCGTGGTGCTATCGGAAAAGGGCTGGGTTCGTGCCGCCAAGGGCTACGATATCGATCCCTCCGGACTCAGTTTCAAATCGGGGGACAGCTTTCTCGCGGCAGCCCGGCTGCGCAGCAACCAGCCGGTGATGTTCCTGGACAGCGCCGGCCGCAGCTACTCCCTGCCGGCCCATACCTTACCCTCCGCCCGGGGACAGGGAGAGCCCCTCACCGGCCGCCTGACCCCGCCCAAAGGGGCGTCCTTCCGGGCGGTCCTCGGCGGCGACGGTGACCGCTGGTACCTGGTGGCCTCGGATGCCGGTTACGGATTCCTGGTTCAGCTCAAGGAACTCTACGCCAAGAACAAGGCGGGTAAGGCGCTGCTCTCGCTGCCCAAGGGGGCCCGGGTGCTGCAGCCGGCGGCGGTCACCGATCCGGAGAGTGATCGGGTGGTGGCCATAAGCAACGAAGGACGTATGCTGGTGTTTCCGGTTTCCGAGCTTCCGGCCCTGAGTCGCGGCAAGGGAAACAAGATCATCGGGATCCCAAGCAAACGAGTGGTCAGCCGCGAGGAGTTCGTGGCGGCGGTGGCCTGCGTTCCGCAAGGGGGAAAACTGACCGCCTACTCCGGCAAACGCTACATCACCCTGAAGGAAAGCGATCTGGATCACTACCAGGGGGAACGGGGTCGTCGGGGCGGCAAGCTGCCGCGGGGTTTCCGCAAGGTGGATGTAGTCGAGGTGGAAGACAGTTAACGGTTATCAGTCGACAGTGGATTGTTTGAGGGTGCGGTCCAGCAGTGCTTCCAGATGATGACCGAGGGAGCGTTCCAGTTCTTCCCGGATGGTCTGTTCCATACCACGGGAAAGCTGCGCCGTAACGGCTATGGCGATATGGTGAGTGATCTCCTCAAGCTCCTGCTCCATCCGGACGAGTAGTTGCTCCTTGAGCGCGTCCAGGAGAATCCCCTTGTCCGGCAGCTTGAGGCCGTGGGACTCGGTCACCAGTCCCGAGACAAGGGCGCTGTCCTCGGAAAGATCTAGATCCGGATCAAACACCTCTTCCAGGATGGGAATCCCCTGTTCATCGACGGCCAGGGATTCCTCCTCGTCCCGCGGGTCCTTTCCCGGGAAGAAAGGCGCCTTATCGGGGTCGTCGTCGAAGTAGTCGTCGTTCATTTCCGAATCTCGTGGCTGTCGAGGGGGTAGCCGCGGTCACGGTAATACCGATAACGTTCCCGGCCGAGCCGGCGGTTTTCCCCATCGTGATCTATGAGTTCAGCCAACCGGTTGAAGCGGCTGAAGAATTCCGGTACCTGGGTAGTGAGGTTGATCAACAGATCGTGCTCCGTGCCTATGTTATCCCTGTGACTGATAAGTATAGGAGTGATTTCGGGATCGGACTTCCCGGCGATCCCATGGGGCAGAAAACTGGCCTGGCGGAAGGTCCAGAGCAGCCGATCCAGGTGTTCACTCTCCGCCTCGGAACCCGTGAACAGGCAGATCCGATGTCCCTGCAGCCAGGCCTTTTCGGTCAGTCGGCACGCCAGCTGGAAGCGGTCCCCCGGAGTTTGGTCTCCGAGGATATAGAAATCGACCCTAGTCACTCAATTTGCACCGTTTCAGCAGGAACTGGGAGAGTAACGGTACCGGCCGGCCGGTTGCGCCCTTGGCTTTGCCGCCATGCCAGGCGCTTCCGGCGATATCCAGGTGGGCCCACTTGTATTTCCTGGTGTAGCGGGAGAGGAAACAGGCGGCGGTTATGGTGCCGGCTCTTTTGCCGCCGATATTGGCCATGTCCGCGAAGTTGCTGTCCAGTTGTTCCTGGTAATCGTCCCACAAGGGTAGCTGCCATGCGCGATCGCCGCTGTGAGTTCCCGCCTCCAGTACCTCCTTGGCCAGTTCCTCGTTGTTGCTCAGCAGGCCGGAGGCGTGGCTGCCCAGGGCGACCACACAGGCGCCGGTAAGGGTGGCGATGTCGATTACCGCCGCCGGCTCAAAGCGTTCCGCGTAAGTCAGGGCGTCGCAGAGGATCAGGCGACCCTCGGCGTCGGTGTTCAGTATCTCGATGGTCTGGCCGGACATACTGGTTACGATGTCACCCGGTTTGTTGGCGGCGCCATCCGGCAGGTTTTCCGAGGCGGGGACGATTCCCACCAGGTTGATGGGGAGTTTCAGTTCCAGGCAGGCCGCCATGGTCCCGAGCACACTGGCACCACCGCACATATCGAATTTCATCTCATCCATGGCGGCCGAGGGTTTGATGGAGATGCCGCCGGCGTCGAAGGTAAGTCCCTTGCCTACAAGGACCACCGGTTTGCTGGTGGGTTTCCCCCCGCGGTACTCCATCACGATCAGTTGCGCCGGCTGCCGGCTGCCTTTGGAGACCGAGAGCAGGGCGCCCATGCCCAGTTTCTCCATCTGCTTTTCTCCCAGGATCTGCACCCGGAGGCGGCGGGATTTGCGTCCCAGCTTCCGTGCCTGGTCGGACAGATAGGAGGGGGTGCAGATGTTTCCCGGCAGATTGCCCAGATCCTTGGCGAGTGCCACGCCGGCGGCGATGGCCTGGCCATGCCGGCAGGCCTTTTCGGCGGTGTTTAACTGCCGCCGGTCGCTCAGGATCAGTCCCAGTTTCTTCAATGGGCGGCGCGGCCGCTCGGCGTCGCTCTTACACTGATCAAACCGGTAAACACCTTCTTCCGCCGTGGTCACCGCATCCCGGACAGCGGCGTAGAGCGAGCTGTCCTTGAGCGGAAGTTCGGGCAGGCAGCAGATCGCTTCCGTCGCCCCGCCGCTGTTCAGTTCAGCCACGGCCTTGGCTACCGTCTTGCGATAGCGGGCGGCGGTAAACTCCTTTTCCGGACCGCAACCCACCAGCAGAACGCGCTGGGCGGCGATGCCCGGAACGTCGTACAGCATCAGGCTCTGGCCGGTTTTGCCCTCCAGGTCGCCCCGTTTGAGTACCCGGCTCAGGAATCCCTTGCTGGCACGGTCCACGGTTTCCGCACATGGCGAAAGTCTGCGCTTATCGAAAATACCCAGAACCAGGCAGGCGGTGCGCTGTTTGGACGGATCTCCGACTTTGATGCTGTATTCCATGTATGCTCCTGATGATCTGGACCGATCTCTATTCTCACCCAGGCTGTTTTTCGATAGGATGGAACAGGATGTCGAATATACGAAATATGCCACTTTATACCATAGCCCGAAGGCGGTCTGCAGGCGCCCTGGGCGGAAAATAAATCCACCGCGGCAGCATGATTCTCAATAACCTCCGTTCCAGATTCCATGCGGCGATCCCCATCATCGATCGCTATATCCTGTGGGAAGTGATCAAGTCCTTTCTGGCGATCCTCTCCGTGCTGTTCCTTATCTTTCTGGGACAGGGTTTCATGAAGATTCTGAAGAGCGCGGCGTCCGGAATTATCAGTAATGACGTGTTGTTTACCCTGGTGGGACTCGATGCGTTGCGTGTTCTGGGGACCGTACTGCCCCCGGCCTTTTTCTTCTCCATCCTTTACGCCATCGGGCGTATGTATCGCGATAGCGAAATGACCGCGCTGGCCGCCAGCGGGGTCGGGACACTGCGGATATACCGGTCGGTCCTCTATTCGGCGCTGCCGGTTTCCATCCTGGTGGCCGGGATGACCACGGCAGTGCTTCCCTGGATGAACCTGACCAAAGAGGAGATCCTGAAAGAGCAGGAGGAGACGGCGGAATTCGCCAGCGCTATCGCCGGTCGCTTTAATGAGTTCCGCAAGGGCGGCCTGGTTTTTTACGTGGAAGAGATGTCCGAGGACAAAAGCAAGCTGCGTAACGTCTTCGTGCAAAACCGACAGCACGGGACGCTGGGCCTGGTTACCGCGGCCGAAGGCCACCAGTTCGTGGATGAAAAGACCGGTGACCGGTTTGTGGTGCTGCAAAACGGATGGCGTTACGAAGGCGAACCGGGGAGCAACGAATATTCAGTAGGGGAACTCGGCAATTACGGTGTGCGGATCGCCAGGCAGCCTATCCAGGAAGAGAATATCTCACGCAGGGCGCAGCCGACCATGGTTCTTATGAATTCGAACAAGGTCAAGGATCAGGCGGAGTTCCAGCAGCGTCTGATGTTGCCGTTGGCGGTCTTCGTGTTCGCACTGCTTAGTGTCCCTCTATGTAGATCCATGCCGAAAGAGGGGATCTCGGGGCAGATCGCACTGGCCATTATCTTCTATTTTATTTTTATGAACCTGCAGGCGATCTCGGGAAGCTGGATGAAGGACGGTACCACACCCCTTTGGCTGGGGCGTTGGTGGGTGCATCCGCTTATGTTGATCCTGGGAGGTATGTTGCTGTTCATCAAATCCTCCCGCTTTGACCGGCTGCAGCGCCGGCTTCTGGTAAGGAGATCAAAGTGAGGGTCCTGGATCGTTATATCGGGAAAACGGTGATCGCCAGCATCCTGATTGTGTTGCTGTTGCTATTGATTCTGGTCGCGTTCGGCAACCTGATGGAGGAACTGGGTGATGTGGGGGAGGGGGACTACACCACTATAGATGCCTTTCTCTATGTGCTGTTGATCATTCCTCGGAGGACCTATGAGATATTTCCGGTTGCCGTCCTGCTCGGCAGCATGGTCGGTCTGGGCGGCCTGGCAAGTCATTCCGAGTTGATCGCCATGCGGGCGGCCGGTGTTTCCCTGGGCAGGATCGTGTTGTCGGCGCTCAAGGCCGGCGTGGTGATGATGGTGGTGGTGATCGTCGTCGGAGAACTTATCGCTCCGAACACCGAACAGTATGCCGAGACCATGCGCGCCTCCAAGATCTCCGAACAGATAACCCTGCAGACCGAGTATGGTTTCTGGGCCAGGGACGGGGATTCCTTTGTAAACATTCGTCAGATCCTGCCGGGGGCGCGGCTGAAGGATATATATATCTACGAGTTCTCCGAGGAAGGGAAACTGCGGCTGGCGACCCATGCCGGTTTTGCCCAGTACCGGGATGATCGTTGGCTTTTAAGCGATATCCGGCAGAGCGAATTCTCGGACGAAGGCGTAGTCAGCAGACATCTTGAAAACGCCTCCTGGGACTCGATGCTGAACCCGTCGCTGCTGAATGTGGTGGTGGTGAGGCCCACCATGCTGCCGGCGTGGGGACTTTATCGTTATATTCGCTTTATGCACGAGAACGGCCAGAGCGCCATCCCCTTCGAGGTGGCCTTCTGGAGCAAGATCATAATGCCGGTGGTAACCCTGGTGATGGTTTTTCTTTCGGTTCCCTTCGTCTTCGGCGTTCTGCGTACGGTTGGGATCGGCCCGCGTATCTTTGCCGGTACCGTGATCGGCACCGGTTTTTTCCTCCTGAACAAGGTGTTCAGTCACATGGCCGTGGTGTACGAGCTAAATCCGCTTTTTTCCGCGTCCTTCCCCGCCTTCGCCATGCTGGCCCTCGGTTTCTGGGTGCTGCGCCGCGTGCACTAGGCGCGTACCTGACAGGCGGTCATGCCAGGCGAGCCGTTCCGGGTCCACCAGGATCCAGAGAAAGCCCAGACCGCATGCAGCCCAGGAGAGGAGTGCGGCGAAAAACCGCAGAACGGTCCTGCCCACCGTTACCGGCCCGCCGTCACGGCTGACCAACTTCAGCCCCCAGGCCCGCATGCCGATGGTCTGTCCCCCGCGTCGCCAGAACCAGGAGAAAAACAGCAGTGGTATAAGATCGAGCCAGAACAGGAACAGGGGATTTTCGCCCAGACCCTCCGCCGCCTGTTTGCCGAGAATGAAACCCACCGGCAGCGTTATCAGCGCGGAGGCTACCACCAGCAGAGCCGCAAGCAACAGCGAGTCATAGAATATCGCCGCCAGCCGGCGCAACAGGCCCGGGGGTTTCGCGAGGCTGAGATCGTTTTCCGCTCCGGTTGTCATAGGGCGATATGGTGGTGCCGTTATTCCGCCGGCGGCGGATAGGGTGAGTTGGGGATCAGCGCCACTTCGTCACCGTTTTCGAGGCGGGTAAAGGTCTCCGAGAACTGTTTGTTCACGGTGACCCGGAACGAGCCCTCCCGCAGCATCTGGGCGTAGATGGGGCTTTTCCGGCGCAGCCAGGCGAGCAGTTTTTCCACGTCGGTAACCGAGTCGGGGAGGGATATCTCCTCCGATTCCTTGCCGAATTTCTTTATCAGGTAGGTGAAGTACAACAGCTGAATGCGGCGGGGGCCGGTGTCAGGGGATGCTTCCCGGGAGTAGCCGCTCTGTTCCAGACGCCGGAGATAACCTTCCCAGTTTTCTTTCTGCCTCTCTCCCAGTTGGTACAGGGTGTCCCAGGAGTAGATCCCGGTGTCGTGGCCGTCATCGAAATGGAGCCGGACGGCGTACTGCCCCTGCGGCTCTATCTGTACGATATTGACCTCCTCCTTGCCCGTTACCGGTCCTTCCATGGTGCGGACCTCCCTGGCGGGGGAGAAGACACGTAGGTACTCGCAGGGGAGTTCGAAGCGCTTGCCGTCGGCGAATTCGATACTCAATACCCTGGATTTGCTATGAAGATTGATAGCCAGCGGCTGTTTTGTGGCTGATTTCTTGGTCATCTTGGGAATAATAAGAGGTTCTTCGGGGGCGGGATGGTTACACAGCCGGGGGCACGGTTCAAGTCACCTAACCTAACCTAACCTAACCTAACCTAACCTAACCTAACCTAACCTAACCTAACCTACCAGTCCCAGGGTCCGTCTGCGGAATTCCACGCCCAGCCCCCGCGCAATCTGTTCGCAGGCCGCAATGTCCACCCCTTCCAGCCCGTCGATGGCGGTGGCCGAGACCTCGGAAATGTAGTCGGGGGCCTGTTTCAAGAACTCCAGCATGGCACTGTAGGAGCCGGGCAGGGCCGGCAGGCAGTGGCGGTTGTAGACCTCTTCATTCTGGGCGTTCAAGGATACGGACAGGCTGTCCACGCACCCCGCCAGTTCCGGCAGAACGTTGCGTTTATGTACCAGGTTGGCCAGGCCGTCGGTATTGACCCGTACCTTACCGCCCCGGGCCTTGATCCAGCGGGCCACCTCCAGCAGGACCTTTAGCCGCAGGGTCGGTTCGCCATAGCCGCAGAACACCACTTCCGAATAGGTCGTGGGGTCGTCGATATTTGCAATGATCTCCTCCGCGGAGGGACGGTGGTCCAGGGCCAGGTCATACTCATGGACCTGAAAACTGCCGCGGTTTTTCGGGCAGAAGGCGCATTCCAGGGTGCAGCGGTCGGTGATGTTCAGATAGAGCCGGTCGCCGATCCGATAACTTATTTCTCCCACTTATCGCCCCCCCGCCAACTGGTTACAGAGCTGCTGGCAGAGCTGTTTGAATCTTCCGTAGCCCTCCTCGTCAAGGGTTTCCGGATTCTCCGAGTCGGCGTACAGGAGTCCGACCGGTTTGTTGCGCACGTAGATGGACATAATAAAAAAACCTCTGATATCGACCGCTTCCCGCAGGACCTCCGGGATCATGGGCAGGTACTTTTCCCTGTTGTCTGCTTTAAACCAGAAAGCCTGCGGTTTGGAAAGGAGTACGGAAAAAAGATTGTGCCTATCCCGCCGGCAGCTGAAACGGCGGATCGGGTCATCTTTACCGCCCCCCGCCACGAATCGCGCCTTAATCCCCTGGCGGTCGCGGTTGAGTACGGCAAACATGACCCGGTTCAGACCGATCTCCTTCTGCATCCGGGTGGTAATCCTGGCAAGCTGTTGCTGCAGCGCATTGGCGGGGATAGGGATGGCGGCGGTCTCCGCTGAAATATCCGCCGCCGCGGGAGCGGCCGCCTGTTGCGTTGTCTGTTTCGGGACCGGGACGAGGCTCACCAGGCGTGCGGCGGTAAGGGGCAACGGCAGTTCCTGCATGTCCCGGGCGGTCTCCGCGGCCAGGGAATGGAGCCTGGCAGTGGCCCGGTCGGGGGAGATGTGCTGGATCTCGGCGAGGAGGTCCGTCAGGTCTCTGGTTTCCGCGCTATCCCAGTTCCGTTCCGTCTCCCGGGCCAGCGCCGTCGCCAGTACCACCTTCTGCGGCCGGATCTGTGACGGCCAGCCCTCGGCCAGGGCGGAAGTGACCAGCGGCGGCAGGTGCCACAGTTCGGCCAGGGCTATACCGAGTTGTTGCAGGGTGAAGCCGAGCACGGCGCGGGATCCGCTGGCATAATCGGCACCGGCGGTCACGCGGGCTTCGATCCGCTCCATCTCTTCACCGGCGTGGGTCCGCAGGGCCATCTCCCCGCAGCTATAGAGGAGTGCCGCGAGCCCCAGCTCCTCAGGATTGCTATCCTCTCTATCAATGCCCCAGCGGTGGGCGTAGTGGGAGGCATGAACGGCCCGGGAGTAACAGCGCGCCAGCCCTGTTCCGTCCCGTTCCCCAGGTGGCTGATCCAGTACCGGCAGTCGCTGCAGGAGGTTCGAGAGGGAGGTCTGTCCTATCAGAGAGATGGCGTGGACCAGGCTGCCGGGCGCCTCTTTGAGGGATCCTGCGGTACCGGCGTAGTGACGGAACAGGTCCAGGGAAAATCCCGGATCGCGGCCGATAATCCGCTGCAGATCGGTATTGGTGGCGTTACTGTTGTTTAATAGCCGGGTCACCTGGTCCTTGGACGCGGCCATCGCCGGCAGGGGGCGTTTCCCAAGGAACTGAATCCATTCACCGAGGGTTTTAGGCATATGCGACCATCCTCCCATGAAAGCGGATTATGAAAGCACAAGATAAGGACAATGGAAACCTAAACCCCGCTCGGTACAGGGAAGGAGGGGCGGTGGTGCTGGTGCACGGCATCTGGATGACCGGTCTGGAGATGAGATGGCTGGGGTCACGGCTGCAGGCATGCGGTTTTGCGCCGAGCCATTTTCATTACCGTTCCATCCAGCGCTCTCCGGCGGAGAACGCCCGGCAGCTGGGCTATTATCTGAAGCGGCTGAACGCCGATAAAATTCATCTCGTAGGCCACAGCCTGGGCGGCATCATACTGCTGCACCTGTTTGAACAGTATCCCAATCTGCCGCCCGGCCGGGTGGTCCTGATGGGGTCGCCGGTGCTGGGCAGCAGTGTGGCGGAGCATATGGCCGGGTCCCGTTGGTTACGGCCGATTCTGGGACGCAGCACGGAGCGGGGGCTTCTGGGGGATGCCCCGGCCTGGAACGCCCGGCGGGATCTGGGGGTGATCGCCGGAACCCTGGGGGTGGGGGTGGGGCGAATCCTGGGTGGATTTGCGGCCCCCGGCGACGGCACCGTTGCGGTGGCGGAGGCCAGGCTTCCCGGGGCCGCCGTGCGCATAATGGATACCAGCCACACCAGCATGCTTTTCTCCCCGGCGGTGGCCCGTGAAGTGTGTCACTTTCTACACCACGGATACTTTCCCGGGCCCGAAGCGGCGGTATAGATACCAGGGGCCCGAGTTTCTGAGCGACTTCCGGAGTGGTAAACTTCCCTCCCAATTACGGAGCCGTAAAGGTTCCTTGTGTGAATTGAGAGGGTTATACATGGCTGGACACAGTAAATGGGCCAACATCAAGCATAGAAAGGCCGCCAACGACAAAAAACGGGGAAAGATCTGGACCAAACTGCTGCGGGAAGTGACGGTGGCGGCCAAGGAAGGCGGCGGCGATGTGGAAACCAACCCGAGATTGCGTCTGGCGGTGGATAAGGCCAACGGCGCCAATGTCCCGAAGGACACCATCGATCGCGCCGTAAAACGTGGCGCCGGAGCGGGTGAAGGTGAGAACTACGACGAGATCCGTTACGAAGGATACGGCCCCGGGGGAACGGCGGTGCTGGTGGATTGCATGACGGATAACCGTAACCGTACCGCATCCGAGGTGCGGCATGCCTTTACCAAACATGGAGGTAATCTGGGTACCGACGGTTCGGTAGCCTATCTCTTCAGTAAGCAGGGCATTATCAGTTACGCGCCGGGTGCGAACGAAGATGTCCTCATGGAAGCGGCCCTGGAAGCGGGAGCCGACGACGTGGTGACGAATGAGGACGGTTCCATTGACGTGTTGACCACGCCGGAGGGCTTCTCGGAAATAAAGGACGCCATGGTGTCCGCCGGACATGTACCGGATAATGCCGAGGTGACCTTTGAAGCGTCCACCCGGGCGGAGCTGGACCAGGAAACGGCTGAGAAATTATTGAAAATGGTAGATGCCCTGGAGGATCTGGACGATGTGCAGGAGGTCTATACCAACGCCGATATCGCCGACGAGATCCTGGAAGCACTGGGTTAATAGAGTGAAGGTGTCCCCGAACGCCGATGTGGATACACTGTTACAACGGTTTGTGTGACAGACCGAAACAGATCCTGGAGGAATAGAGCACTGTCATCCCGCGGCCGCCAAGCCAACAGATCCGAGTCCATGCGCCGCATCCTCGGAATCGATCCCGGTTCCCGGATTACGGGGTACGGGGTGATCGACAGTGACGGTACTCGAAGCGTCCACGTGGTCAGCGGCTGCATTGCCACCAAAGGGGGGGATCTGGCCCAGCGGCTGGGCGAGATATACAAGGGAATCGCTGAAGTTATCGCCGATCACCGGCCCCAGGAGATGGCGGTGGAACAGGTCTTTGTCGCAAAGAATGCGGCATCGGCGCTGAAACTGGGCCAGGCCCGGGGAGCGGCCATATGTGCCGGCGTGGCCGCCGGTCTGACGGTCACGGAATATACGCCACGGATGATCAAACAGGCGGTGGTCGGCACCGGTGCCGCCGCCAAGGGACAGGTTGAACACATGGTAAGGCTGATACTCCAGGTGAAGGGTGACCTGACCGCGGATCAGAGTGACGCGTTGGCGGTGGCCATCAGCCACGCCCATGCCGGGAGCACGTTGCAAAAACTGGCGCAGGCTATGGGAGAACGGGGATGATCGGCCGGCTGCGCGGGGAGATCATCAGCAAACACCCGCCTTTTCTGCTGCTGGAGGTGAACGGCGTGGGCTATGAAGTGGAAGCGCCCATGTCCACCTTTTATAACCTGCCGTCCCCGGGAGAGCAGGTAACGCTTCTGACCCATCTGGTGGTGCGGGAGGACGCCCACGTCCTCTACGGTTTCGGCAGCGAGTCGGAGCGATCCCTGTTCCGGGTCCTGCTCAAGGTCAGTGGGGTGGGGGCGAAAATGGCCCTGGCTATTCTTTCCGGCATGAGTGCGGAGGCCTTTTCCGCCTGTGTTCAGGGCAATGATGTCTCAACCCTGGTGCGGCTGCCCGGGATCGGCAAGAAAACCGCGGAGCGTTTGATTGTGGAGATGCGGGACCGTCTGGAAAAGCTGGGCATGACGGAAGGTGTGTCCGCAACATCGGTCTTGGCGGCGGAGCGACCGGGTGAGACACCGGTTGCCGAGGCGGTGGGGGCCTTGATTGCCCTCGGATACAAACCCAATGACGCCAGTCGCATGGTGCGCGGCGTGGAACAGCAGGGACTCTCCAGCGAGGAACTGATCCGCGCGGCGCTGAAGAGCGTGGCCGGATAGGTATGGAAACACCCCTGACAACTGACAACTGATAACTGACAACTGATAACTCCCCCATGTCCCCTCCCGATCGAATCATTTCCCCCGAGGCCGGCTCCGAAGATGCCGTCATGGATCGCGCCATCAGGCCCCGGCGGCTGCAGGAGTATGTCGGCCAGCCGGTGGTGCGGGAGCAGATGGATATCTTTATCCATGCTGCGCGGGAACGGAGCGAGGCCCTGGACCATGTGCTCATATTCGGGCCCCCGGGTCTGGGGAAGACCACCCTGGCGCACATTATCGCCAACGAGATGGAAGTCAACATACGCCACACCTCCGGTCCGGTGCTGGAAAAGCCGGGTGACCTGGCCGCCCTGCTGACCAATCTCGAACCCCATGATGTGCTTTTCGTGGATGAGATCCACCGCCTCAGCCCGGTGGTGGAAGAGGTTCTTTATCCCGCTATGGAGGACTATCAGCTGGATATCCTCATCGGCGAGGGACCGGCGGCCCGCTCCATCAAGCTGGACCTTCCTCCCTTCACCCTGGTGGGCGCCACCACCCGAGCCGGTCTGCTGACTTCTCCGTTGCGTGACCGTTTCGGTATCGTTCAGCGGCTGGAGTTCTATTCCACGGAAGATCTCACCCATATCGTGCAGCGTTCCGCCGGCATCCTGGATATCGGGGCCGATCTGGAGGGCGCCCGGGAGATCGCCCGCCGCTCCCGTGGAACACCGCGTATCGCCAATCGGCTGTTGCGGCGGGTGCGGGATTATGCCCAGGTCAAAGCGGAGGGGAGGATAACGGCCGAAGTGGCGGATAGGGCCCTGGGGATGCTGAAGGTGGACGGCAATGGTTTCGATATCATGGACCGCAAGCTGCTCTCGGCGGTGATCGAGAAGTTTGACGGCGGACCCGTGGGTATAGACAGCCTGGCGGCAGCTATCGGCGAAGAGCGGGGAACCATCGAAGATGTGCTGGAGCCTTACCTGATCCAGCAGGGTTTTCTGATGCGAACCCCCCGCGGCAGGACGGCCACCCGGGCCGCGTATCTGCACTTCGGTCTTTCACCCAAACCGCGGACCGAGGACGCGCCTCTCTCCAGCAAGGATTTGTTTGAAGAGTAGAGAACAATAAAGGTTATGAATTCAACCAGGGAATTTATCTGGCCGGTAAGGGTCTACTACGAGGATACCGATTCGGGGGGGGTGGTTTATTACGCCAATTACCTGAAATTTATGGAGCGGGCGCGCAGCGAATGGCTGCGCAGTCTCGGATTTGAACAGGACCGGTTGATCGAGGAGGATAACGTCATCTTCGCGGTGCGCCGGGTTGAAGTGGATTTTCATGCGCCCGCCCGTTTCAACGATGCGTTGCGAGTGAGCGTAAGGTTGATGCAACAGAAAAAGGCAAGTATGACTTTCCTGCAAGAGATCAAAGAAGAAAAAAGCGGACAACTCCTGTGCAGCGGCAGCGTGCAGATTGCAAGTATCGCGGCTGATCGATTTCGTCCCTGTGCTATTCCGGAGCACCTGGCGCGGGAGATAGCAGATGCAGAGTGACCTTTCTTTCCTGCAACTGGTACTCAATGCCAGTCCCTTGGTGCAACTGGTTATGGCCTCGCTCATGGCGGCGTCGGTTATCTCCTGGACCATGATATTCGATCGTTCCCGGGTGTTGAAAAAGGCGCGCCAGGCGGCCGATCAGTTTGAGGAACGCTTCTGGTCCGGCGGCGACCTGGGGGAGTTCTACCGGCAGATCGATAAGGATGACGGAACCACCGGTATGGCCAACATATTTCATGCGGGATTCCAGGAGTTCACTCGCCTGAAGACCCATGCGGACATCGAGCCCATGGCCATCGTCGAGGGGGTGAGGCGTTCCATGCACGTGGCCATGAGCCGCGAAATGGACGGATTGGAGACCAACCTCTCCTTTCTCGCCACTGTCGGTTCCACCAGCCCCTACGTGGGGCTGTTCGGTACGGTATGGGGCATCATGAACTCTTTCCACGCCCTGGGTAACGTGAAGCAGGCAACCCTGTCGCTGGTGGCGCCCGGTATCGCCGAAGCCCTGATCGCCACCGCCATGGGTTTGTTCGCGGCTATTCCGGCGGTGGTGGCCTACAACCGCTACTCCAATGATGTGGAGCGGCTGAACGGCCGCTATGAGGATTTTCTGGACGAGTTTACTTCGATTATCCAGCGGCAGGCCCATGCGTAGAGAGGTTTCAGGACCGAGGGCCGAGGGCCGAGGATTATTAGTCAAAGGGTTTCCTGATACTGGGTCCCTGATTGCCGACAGCTGGCCTCCGAAGGAGGCCCTATGAGCAGACAGAAAAAGAGTCGCCGCCCCATGGCGGAGATCAACGTGGTGCCTTACATCGACGTGATGTTGGTATTGCTGGTGATCTTTATGATCACCGCGCCACTCCTGACCCAGGGAGTGAAGGTGGATCTGCCGGTGGCGGATGCGGAACCGATACCGCCGGAAGCGGATGATCCGGTAGTGGTATCGGTCAACTCTGCAGGTGAGTTTTTCATCGATGTGGGGGAAGGCAAGAACAAACCGGTGGACGAAGAGACCCTGATGACCCGGGTGGCGGCGGTGCTCAAATATCGGCCGAAGACCCCGATCCTGGTACGGGGGGACCGCAGTGTGGATTACGGGCGGGTGGTGCGTGCCATGGTGCTGATTCAGCAGGCAGGAGCGCCCAACGTCGGGCTGATTACGGAGACTCCAGAGCAGTAATGCTGCAGATTCTGAAACGTAATCCGCTGGCCGCCGCCATCGCCGTGCTGATGCACGTCATTATCATCATCTTTCTGGTGGTGGGGGTGGATTGGTTGAAAAAGCCGGAGCAGCCGAAGGTCAATGTGGATGTAGTCCAGGCGCGGGTGGTGGACGAGTCCAAGGTTGCCGCGGAGGTGGAGAAACTCAAACAGGCCGAGGAACAGAAAAAGGCGGCCCGGCACAAAGAGGAGCAGCGGCTGGCCGATCTGAAAAAGAAACAGGAAGCGGAAAAGAAGCGCTTGGCGGATCTGGAGAAGAAGCGGCTGGAAGAACAGAAACAACTGGCCAGGGAGAAGCAACAGCGGCTGGCGGAAGAGCAAAAGCGCAAGGAAGCGGAGGCCAAGCGCAAGCAGGAAGAGCAAAAACGCAAGGAGGCGGAGGCTAAGCGCAAGGCCGAAGAGGAAGCCAAACTCAAAGCCGAAGAGGAACGCAAGCGGAAGGAAGATGAGGCGCGAAAGGCGCGTGAGGCGGAACTGCAGACGGCCATGGAGGCGGAGCGCAATGCCGGAGAGATTAACCGCTATATGGGTTTGGTACAGCAGAAAGTGATGCGCAGCTGGTTGCGTCCGGCCGGGGCCGGCGGAAATCTGCAATGCCGTGTCCGAGTACGCCTGGCGCCGGGCGGTACCGTGATCGGGGTGAGTATTTTGCAGAGCAGCGGCAACGCCGCTTTCGACCGTTCCGCCGAGGCGGCAATCTACAAGGCGGAGCCGCTTCCTGTTCCAACGGGCAATCTGTTCGAACAGTTCCGTGACATCAATTTTGTGTTTGATCCCAGCAAGGGCGAATAGCAAGTTATGAAAAAGTTACTGTTGTCCATTCTGTTACTGATCATCCATCTCCCGGTCCAGGCCGATTCCCTGATCATTGAGATCCCCGAGGGTGTGGAGGGTGCGCTCCCCATCGCCGTGGTTCCGTTCGGCTTGCAGGGTGCGGGTCCGAGCCAGGACGTGGCGGCCATCGTGCGCGGCGATCTCGAACGCAGCGGACGCTTCAAACCCATGCCGGTGACGGATATGCTGGCCCGGCCTGCCAGTGCATCCGAGGTTGAATTCAGGGATTGGAAGGCGCTGGATATGGACTACCTGGTGGTGGGGCAGATAACGCCGAGCGGACAGGGAAGCTATACCATTCGCTTCTGGTTATTCGATGTACTTAAGAGGGAGCAGCTCGCCAGTTATTCAGTGCCGACCACGGAGCGGGATCTGCGGGCAGCCGCCCACCATATCGCCGATATTATCTATGAAAAGTTGATGGGACAGCGGGGGGCGTTTTCCACCCGGGTCGCCTACATAACCTCCGCCACCGCCACCGGTGGCAAACAGCAGGTGCGGCTGCAGGTTGCGGACGCCGACGGATACAATCCCCAGACCATCGTGACCTCCAAGGAACCGCTTATGTCACCCGCCTGGTCGCCGGACGGTCAGCGGCTCGCCTATGTCTCCTTTGAACGGGGCAGGCCCTCGGTTTATGTCCAGGAGGTGTTTACCGGTAAGCGCCAGAAGGTTGCTTCATATAAAGGAATCAATGGCGCTCCCGCCTGGTCTCCCGATGGACGCAAACTGGCGCTGACCCTTTCCAAGGACGGTAATCCGAATATCTATGTGCTGGATCTGGGCCGCAGAAGCCTCACCATGTTGACTCGGCATTACGCCATTGACACGGAACCGGCCTGGTCCCCGGACGGACGCTATATCGTCTTTACCTCGGACCGGGGCGGCAAGCCGCAGATCTACCGGGTGCCCGCGATCGGCGGCAAGGTGGAGCGGGTTACCTTTGAGGGCGATTACAATGCTCGGGCCTCCTATTCTCCGGACGGCAAATACCTGACCATGGTGACGCGACAGAACGGCCAGTTCCAGATCGGTGTGCTGGATCTTGAAAACAGCGCCTTACGGGTACTGAGCGGAGGACGGTTGGATGAGTCGCCGAGTTTCGCTCCCAACGGCAGCATGATAATTTACGCAACTAAAATCAGAGGCAAAGGCGAGTTGGCGGCGGTATCGATCGACGGCAGCGTCCGCCAGCGCCTGGCCCTGCAGGCAGGGGATGTGCGGGAACCGGTCTGGTCCCCGTTTAACCGGTCACAACGGAGGAACTGAGAAGTGAAACTTTCAATACTAAAACTCATACCAGTGGCAGCGGCAGCACTATTGTTTGCGGGTTGTGAATCTCTGCCCGGAATGTCCGGCGGAGATGATGAGGTCGGCCGCCCGCCGGCCGAGGTGGTGGATGCCGGCGCCGAAACCTCAGGCGCCACGGAAGGGGCGCAATGGAACGGCAGCGAAATGGATGATCCGGCCAGCCCGCTCTATAACAAGGTCATCTATTTCGGATACGACATAAGCACCGTTGAACCGGAATATCGCGATATCGTGATAACCCATGGTCAGTACCTGGCCGCCAATCCGGAGGTCATTGTTTCGGTGGAAGGACACTGCGACGAGCGCGGGTCCAGGGAGTACAACATCGGTCTGGGTGAACGTCGCGCCAACGCCGTACGGGATCTGTTGCTCGCCCAGGGAGCGTCCGAGAGCCAGATCGTCAGTATCAGTTACGGCGAAGAACGCCCGGCGGAACTGGGTTCTACGGAGGCCGCGTGGGCCAAGAATCGCCGGGTTGAACTGGCATACGGCGTTCAGAGGTAACGACAGATGAACCCCCTGCGCAGCCTGTTGCCGTCCCTTATCCTGGCAACGCCCCTGCTGGCCCAGGCCGGTCTTTTCGACAACGAGCAGAAATCCGCCGGCAAGGGTTCCCTGGAGCAGCGTGTCGAGCTGTTGGAGAGGCGCCTGGATACCCTTTCCAACATGGTTCTCCGGCTCGACGAACTGCAACGGGACGTACAGCAGATGCGCGGGGAGATAGAGGAGCAGAATCACGCCATTGAGCAGTTGAAGAAACGCCAGCGCGATCTCTATCTCGATATCGATCAGCGCCTGGGCAAGATATCGGGCGGTACCGCGGCTCCGCAACCGTCCGCTGCTCCGCCGTCCGCACAGCCGGTAACCCCGCCCCCGGCGCAACCTGCGGCCGCCCCCGCGGGAACCGCGGCGCCACCCGCAGCCGTCGCATCTGTCCCCGCCGCGCCGGTCGCCGCAGGTCAGGTGAGTGAAGCCCAGCAGAGAGCCGAGTATCAGGATGCGTTCAATCTCTTGATGCAACGACGTCACACCGAGGCACGTGCCGGTTTTACCGCGTTCCTGGCCCGGTATCCGAGCAGTGATCTGGTGGATAATGCGCATTATTGGTTGGCTGAATCCTATCTCGCCACGGGTGACTACACGCCGGCCCTGGAGGGGTTCAATAAGGTCATTAGCGATTACCCCAACAGCTCGAAGGTGCCGGATGCGCTGTACAAGAAAGGGGACGTCTATTGCGCGTTGAAGGATTGGCAGTTGGCGCGGCAGATCCTGGAAAGCGTGGTACAGAAGTACCCCAGTTCAACCGCCAGCCAGTTGGCGAAAAAGCGCCTGGACCGGCTGAGTGGAGAAGGACACTGATCTGTATTACGGGTTTGGCTCCGGCCCATCCATGACGCAGTTTACGGTTTCCGAGATCTTCTACTCCCTGCAGGGGGAATCGGTAACCGTGGGGTTTCCCACGGTCTTTATCCGTCTCACCGGCTGCCCTCTGCGCTGCAGCTATTGCGATACCGATTACGCGTTCTCCGGCGGTCATGCCATGGCGCTGTCCGAGATACTGGAGCGCGTGGCCGCATATGGGGTACGACATGTCACCGTAACCGGGGGGGAACCGCTTTTTCAGGAGGATTGCGAAGGCCTCTTGATCGCCCTATGTGATGCCGGGTATCGGGTTTCCCTGGAAACCAGCGGGGCCTTGAGTCTTTCCGCCGTTGATCCCCGGGTGACCAAGGTGATGGATATCAAGACACCGGCTTCCGGTGAAATGGAACGGAATCTTCCGGAGAACATCGAACTGCTGGGTCCGGCGGATCAGGTGAAGTTCGTGATCTGTGATCGGGAAGATTATATCTGGGCCAGAGAGAAGCTTAAGGAATGGAATCTGACGGAGCGTTGTGAACTGATCTTTATACCCGCCCACGGTACGCAGGAGCCGAAAGAGCTGGCGGAATGGATTCTGGAGGATCGGTTACCGGTGCGATTTCAGCTGCAGTTGCATAAGCTGCTGTGGGGGGATGTTAGGGGGAAGTGATGAGGAGTTATCAGTTAACAGTTTTCAGTTCACAGTAGTCAGCGATTGAGCCATACTTTTTTGCCAACTACTGAAAACTGAAAACTGAAAACTGAAAACTAACAATGAAAAAAGCCGTTATCCTGCTTTCCGGCGGACTGGATTCAGCGACCGCCCTGGCCATCGCCCGTGATCAGGGCTTCGCCTGTTACGCCCTGAGTATGGACTACGGCCAACGCCATCAGGTGGAGCTGGAAGCGGCGCACAGGGTGGCGGCTTCCCAGGGGGTGGTGGAACACAAGGTGGTCTCCATCGCCCTGGACCGCTTCGGAGGGTCGGCGCTTACCGACCGGGAGATCGAGGTCCCGCGGGAAGGGGGTGAGGGTATTCCGGTGACCTACGTCCCGGCCCGCAATACCATCTTTCTCTCCCTCGCCCTCGGGTGGGGCGAGGTGCTCGGGGCCCGGGATATCTTTATCGGTGTTAACGCGGTGGATTACTCCGGTTATCCGGACTGCCGGCCCGAGTTCATCTCCGCTTTCGAGAACCTCGCCAACCTGGCCACCAAGGCGGGGGTGGAGGGGGCGCGGTTCCGGATTCATGCCCCCCTGAGCAGCCTGAGCAAGGGAGAGATCATTCAGCAGGGGATGCGTCTCGGGGTGGATTACAGCCAGACACTCTCCTGTTATCAGGCGGATGCCGAAGGGCGGGCCTGTGGTAATTGCGACTCCTGCCGCTTTCGGGCCCAGGGGTTCCGGGATGCCGGGGTGGCGGATCCCACCCGTTACCGGAGCTGACCGCGGCCTTTCCATCCCTCTGGTTCGCGCCCCCTCTCCTGCGGTACCATCGGTACTATCAGTGACATAATTACAACGGAACCTCTGTTTCGATCCCGGACAGTCCGGGCGTCGGGCCCCTGGGACTCGACCCGGATCCGCCGGGAAGGTTACATGAAGGTTCCGCAGTTATCGGAGTGAGGAGATGAATCTGGAGATCACGACACAGGTGGTCCTCCTGGGCGGCATAATGGGTGTCGTTCTGGGTGCGGTCGCCAATAAGACCAATTTCTGCACCATGGGTGCCGTTTCCGACTGGGTGAACATGGGCGACACGGCGCGCCTCAGATCCTGGTTCCTCGCCATCGGGGTGGCGGTCCTGGGTGTTATCGTCCTCGAGACCGCTTCACTGATAGATATCAGCGGTTCTCGACCGCCTTACCGAAGCAGCCTGTTTTTCTGGTCCCGGTATATTCTCGGGGGCCTGATGTTCGGCGTGGGCATGACACTGGCGTCAGGATGCGCCAACAAGAATCTGGTGCGTGCCGGGGGAGGCAACATCAAATCCATTTTGGTTCTGCTGGTGGTCGGGGCCATGGCCTATCTCATGACCCGCACCAATTTCTACGGCTATGTATTCCATAGCTGGATGTTGCCCCTGACGCCGGATCTCTCCAATTTCGGTATCGGTGATCAGTCAGTCGGCGGAATCATCGGAGCGCTGGCCGGGATGGAATCACCGCAAAGCCTGAACCTGTACCTGGGCATCGCCGTGGTCGCCGCGGTGTTTGTCGTGGTCTTCCGTTCCGCGGAATTTCGTGCAAACCTGGAGTTGCTCAGCGCGGGCGTGATCCTGGGTCTGATAATCGTGGCCGGCTGGTACGTGACCGCAGGATCCATGGGCCGGGAGTGGGTGGAGTTCGCGGAGTTTATGGATGAGCCGCCACCGGGGGTGGGTGCCCAGTCCTTCACCTTTGTGAATCCCGCGGGTGAGATGCTCTACTATCTCACGCGGCCCGGCAAACTCAGCCTGATAACCTTCGGTCTGGCCTCCCTGTTCGGTGTGGTCATCGGTTCGTTCCTGTATGCGGTTTTCAGCCGCAGTTTCCGTGTCGAGTGGTTTGCCGATCTCAAGGATTTTGCCAATCACATGTTTGGTGCGGTACTGATGGGGATAGGCGGTGTTCTCGCCATGGGGTGCACCGTCGGTCAGGGCATGACCGGCGTTTCCACCCTGGCTGTGGGTTCTTTTCTGGCGCTGGGTTCGATTATCCTCGGCAGCGCCTTGACCATGAAGGTTCAGTACTACAAGTTGGTCTACGAAGATGAGGCCAGCTTCCTTAAGGCGCTTGTTTCCGGGATGGTCGACCTGCGTCTGCTTCCGCAGAGCATGAGGAAGCTGGATGCGGTATGATCGATAACACTATCCCAATTTAAACATTACGGTACCGGGTGCCTTCACCGGTATTTTTTTGCTTTTTTGTTGACTTGAATATGTGGAGAAAAATATGGAACGCCGAACTGTCTGGTTTAACCTGAGCAAGGGATTGATTCTGCTGGTACTGGTTTCCCTGCTGCAGGGTTGCGGCGAAGTGGAGAAAAAGAAAGTTCGAAAGGACTTCGGTCTGGACGAGCTGGAGACGGGTACGCTCCTTCACCAGGCGGCGCATGACGGGGACCAGGTAATAGCCGAAAGCCTGCTCAACAGCGGTGCGGACGTAAACGAACAGAACAGCTCTCATCTGACTCCCTTGCATCTGGCTGCGGCAAGGAATCGTGTGGAAACCGCGAGGCTGCTTATAGACCGGGGTGCGGCGATCAACGCCCAGGACGGTATGGGACTTACACCGTTGCATCTGGCCACTCAGAACGGTTATGTGGCCATGATCGAGCTCCTGGCGGCCAAAAACGTAAATCCGGAGGTTCGGGGCAAGGCCTTCGGTATCACCGGAAACGAGGTCATGCCTCTTCATCTGGCGGCGAGTCAGGGGGATAAAGGTGCCGCGGAGGCGTTGATTGTGAGCGCCAAGGCGAATGTCAACGGCCGGTCGCTGGCGACTCAGCGGACCCCGCTGCATTACGCGACGGAAGGGGACCATACGGCGGTGGCGGATCTGCTGGTTGAACATGGAGCGGAGGTCGATGCCCTGGACGCCTACGGGGAGACTCCACTGCACTATGCGGTGCGGGAAGGCTCGGTGGCTACGGTGGAACTGCTGATTTCCCGGGGCGCGGACGTCAACGCCAGAAACGGGAGCGGCTCCACGCCCCTGACCTTTGCCGTGAACCAGGGTCACCAGAAGATTGTGGAGATATTGCGGGATCGCCAGGGATCCGAATGAGGAGGGCCGCTTTGACAGCCCGTGGCTGTCCGGTATAATTGCGCGCTTCATTGGCCCGGGAGCTGCCGGGCCGCCGCAGATCCTGAGGGTCGTTAGCTCAGACGGTAGAGCAGTGGATTTTTAATCCATTGGTCATAGGTTCGATTCCTATACGACCCACCATATCAACCGAGTAAAGGGGGTGTTCGCTCCCCTTTTACCTCTGCACAAAAAAACCCGCCCCTAAGGGCGGGTTTGTTGCAACTGAAAGGGAAGAAGGGGGTAGTTGCAACGAAAACGTTTTTTCAAACGTCGTAGGTTTTTGTTGTTTCTTGCCTGTAAGCATATTCTGCGCCAATAATATTTTTCTATGGTAATCAGCAAATTACTAGTGTTGCGATCATTGATAAATTAGGTTGTGTAAAATTATCTGACAAATCCGTCCTTATTCAGGTCACGGCACAGTCGCCGCCGCCAGGGGGATTGCCTGTATTATCTGAGCCGCCAGCCGATCAGTCCGAACGAGGTTAAAAAATATGAGCTGTATTCGGAGAAGAAACGCGTTTTTGACCCGACCTGGAGCAACCCTTTTGCTGATGGCGTTGCTTTGCTGTTATTCCCTGTTAACCCGTGCGGATGTCTCCGAGGGCCCCAAGGTCTGGAGCTACGGTACCAAGTCCTGCACTGCCTACGTGAACGCCTGCAAAGGCGCGGACATCGGGCAGCAGGATCAGATTATGGAATATCTGCGGTTCCAGGAGTGGTTTGCGGGATTGGCCACCGGCCTGACCCTGGCGACCGGTATGGACGCCCTTTACGGCGCCGAGGTGGAGGGCGCCATGCGCCGCATAAGGGATATCTGCGAGCGGCACCCGGACCGGGATTTTTTCAATACCTCCATGTCTTTTCTCACCCAGCTGAGAAAAACAGAAGAGTAGTTTCCCCGAGCCTACCCGTTCAACAGCGTCCTGATGACGTAACCGGCCTGCATCAGGCCGAACAGGCCCGGCATGAAGGAGCTGGAGCCGTTGACGGCGCGGGGGCGGCCCGGGTGGCCCCCGTCCAGCGGTTCATGGGGAAGGGCCTTTACCGGCAGTTCATCGGAGAAGATGACCGGGTACCGCAGGGCTCCCCCCAACTGCCGCAGTCGTTTGCGCATCTCCCGCGCCAGCGGGCAGACTTCCGTTTGCTCCAGGGTGGTGATTCGGACCCGGGTGACGTCCATGCGTCCACCCGCACCGAGGGCGGATATCACCGGTACTCCGGCGTTCTGACAGGTCCTGACCAGGGCCGCCTTGCAGGCGATACTGTCGATGCAGTCGAGGATGAAGTCGAAGGCTTCCCCAGTCACCAGCTCTTCGCAGTTATCCGGAGTCACGAAAACCGACCGGATGTGCAGTATCAGCCCGGGATTGATATCCAGAAGCCGTTCCCCCACCACCTCGACCTTGGGCCTGCCGATGGTGGATTGCAGTGCCGGCAGTTGCCGATTGCAGTTGGAAGGGGCCACCTGATCGTGATCCACAATGGTCACGGTACCGATCCCGGAGCGCACCAACGCCTCCGCGGCGTAACTCCCGACACCCCCCAGGCCGACCACCATGACGTGTTTTTTCCCGAGGGTCGCCACGCCGTCCGGGCCGATCAGAATACGGGTGCGTTCCTGATCGAAGCTCATAGGCTGATGCCGAACAGGGTTTCGGCGTTGCTGGTTGTGGCCGCAGCCACCTTGGCGGGGTCCTCGCCCCGCAGGTTACTGATCTCCTGCAGGACCAGGGGCAGAAAGGCCGGTTCGTTACGCTGACCCCGGTGACTGACGTCCGGTTGGTCCGGTGAGTCGGTCTCTATCAGCATCGCCTCCAGGGGGAGACGCCCCACCAGCTTACGCAGACGACTGGCACGGGGAAAGGTAACAGGCCCGCCGAAGCTCATCTTAAAACCCAGGTCCATCAGACGTCTGGCCTGTTCCTCGCTTCCGGAGTAGCTGTGCAGGACACCGGTGGAACCCGGGTAGCGGCGCAGGGTCTGTATCACCTCTTCCACGGCGCGGCGGGCATGAATGATCACCGGTAGCCGGTGCTCCCGGGCCAGTTCCAGTTGCGCTTCGAACAGCCGTTGTTGTTTCTCCCGGTCCGGGTCTTCGATGAAAAAGTCCAGGCCGCACTCACCGACCGCCACCGCTCTTTCCGTCCGCAACCATTCCCCCAGTGCCTCGATGTCCTCCTCCCGGTGTTGTTCACAATACATGGGATGCAGGCCGTAGGCCGGGTAGAGTCCCGGATAACGGTCACAGACCTCTTTTACCCGGGGCCAGTCGGCGGCTGTTACCGCCGGTACGATCTGGGCGCCGATCCCGGCGGCACGGGCGCGCTGCCAGGCGGCTCCCCGGTCGAGGTCGAAGCTGGAGTCGTCAAAGTGGCTGTGACTGTCGATCAACATGGTATCTATATAGTGTACAGGGCTTAACCCGCATAGCGCACCAGCCGGATGATGCCTGCGATGGAAGTGATCGGATGATTCCATCGCACGGTGTCGCCGCGGAACAACCGGATATTTTTCAGGGTCGTACTAAACGAACAGGATTTGCCAACGGCCACGGAACAATGGCACGATCTCTGGTTCCTATTGGAAGTTCTTTGGAGCGGCCCGGATGCCTTCGCCCGCTCATCACAGAGGTATTTATGGATTTCGAACGTGCCCTGGGGCTCACTGTCACAGCGGAGAATTCGGAGGAGGAGCGGAAAAGGCTCCATCTCTATATCAATCTGAAACTGGCGGCGTCGGGCCAGCCGACCTGTGGCGCCGCCAATTCGGTGGAGTTTCTGGCCACCGCCCAGGACCTGCTGAAGGCCTTTCGGGAAAAGGGCAGGCTGCTTTCGTCCTATTTTTGTCCCGCCGATCAACGGATTCAGGATTTTATCGACTGTTATCTTCAGGACCTGGATCTGGAACGTATTCCAAAGTTACCGAACAGCACCTTTATACTTGACCGTCATGGTGTGGCGCGCGAACTTTCCCTGCCGATGGGTGAGGATGAGTTCCATTCCGATATCGTATCCAGTTATCGGGTTCGTCAGGGGATACTGAACAATCCCGCCAGCGATCGTCGCACTACCGCCGGATCCTTTCATATCGCGGAGGGTGGATTGCCCATCCCCGGGGATAAGAAGGCGGTCCCGAAAGCCACCTTTGCCCGCCTTCTGGAACGTGCCCTCGACCCCCCGGAGAAACTCCTGACCATCCCCTTCACGGTCGGCCAGCCGGATCCGGCACACATGTTCGTGTCGCTACTGTTGCGCCCGGTGATTTGTCCGCCCATCCCGGGTAGGGAGGCGGAAAAGAGTATGGAGATACGTTTTTTCGCCCCCGGCAATCTGGTCAGCAATCTGGACTTTGTGGAGAGTATCTTCGGTAACGGCGGCAATCCCAACCTGGCCGAGTTTGATTCGGGCCTGGACGTGGAACACTGGAGCGGCCATACCGGCTGCGTAATTCTGGCACCGCAGCTGATCGGTTTCACCAAGAAAGAGTTGGGACTGCCGCATTGTGATGACGCCACCGAGCGGCAGCGCAGGGACGGAATGTGCTGGCAGTCGGAAGACGAGCTGTATAACGACGGCAGCTCTTTCAAGATCACGGCCCGGGATCGGCGGGGGGTCATCGTGACCCTTATTGCCGATAACTATTACGGATACTGCAAGAAGGAGGTCAAGACCCAGATCGGTTATGCGGCCAATCTGTACGGTCTGGCGGAAGAGGAGCACGCCGGTGGCGCCCTCGCATTCGAGCGCCGCAGTCATGGTGAGGAGTACGGTGTCGACAGCCGTACCCGTGAGGCTGGATACAACTTCCAGAAGATGTTGGCGCAATACGGGGAGGTGATGGAACTGCAGCCGGAAGGCCACGCGGTGGATATCAATTATCCGGAAGTGATCTATGTGCCCCAGGATCTGCGTATGGATCTGAACGCCCAGACCATCAGTTGGCATCGGGACGGCAAACTGCAGCGCATACGTCTGCAGCCGGGGAAGATCTATGTGCAGCCGAACGGCTACAAGGTGGAGATGGTCAAACACCCCGGCGCCCCTTCCTGGCGCCTGGTGGGTACCGACCCGGAGGGGATCTTCTGCCATAAGCCGAGCACCGTTTCCGGCGGCGGGAAATCGGAGATATCCAAGGCCCTGGATGATGCGGTCATTTATGGGCCCCTGTTCGTGGACGATCTGGCAACCGATCTGGAGCGGGTGCAGGAGATCTTTGATAAAGATTATTCCACCCGTTTCAAAGCGGGGTTCGAGAAGGAAGATCGCGACTCCAGTCGCAAGCCCCTGAGCCCGGAACGCAGTCTCGGTTCCGTGATCAAGCTGTTAACACCGTCCTCCAGTTATACCGAGGAGTTCAATGAGTGGTTGCAGTCGATTCCGCCACGCATCATGGCCCTGGTCTACCTGATAAAACGCTTCTATCGTCCGGAGTGGGGCGGGGACTGGCGCCGGCTGTTGTCAGTGGACGAGGTGGACGGTGCTCCGGGCCATGAGGTCAAACTTTTTGACCGCCTGGTGGTTGCCTCCTATCTGCGTGTCGGCTTCGATCAGGACGCCAAATGGCGGACCTTCAAGCTGCGGCAGGATTTCATCGCCACGGAAAAGATACAGATGGAGGACGATATCAGCGCCACTGTGGTTGTGCCGCCCGAGTGTGTTTCCGGTAAGCAGCCGGTGAAAGCGAAAGATCTCAGTGTGAAACTGGTGAAGAACTGTGAATATCGTCTGTTTCAACGACCGGACGACGCTATCCATCCCGGTTTCGATAAGCAGGCCGAGTATGATCTATCACGGCCGAACAATTTTATGGCCAACTACGAACCTCTTAAGGGAGAGAAACTGGAAGCGATTGCCGAGGATGTACTGAATCTCTATAAGTTCACTCCCCCGATGCGCAAGCTGATCCGGAAGGTCTACCGTGAGCAAAACGGTTATGTGGTTTCGTCCGCCCATCCGCGGCTGGTGGACGGCAAGCCCTCGAGGAATCCCCGTTACCTGCAGACACGGCCGGACCTGGCGAATCCGGTAAGGCGATATGTGGCAGAGATAAGCACCCGTTTCCACCGCCAGCAGCCCCTGCATGAAGCGGTTTGTCACCCGGTGAACGCGGTCCTGACCGGTCGGCGCAACAATCCACCGGAGCCGGGTATCCGGCCGTTGGCAGTCTACAACCCCATCCACTACCAGGAGTTGCCGGAACTGTTCATGGATTTCGTCTGCAGCCTCACCGGCAAGTCGCCCTCCACCACGGGGGCCGGCAGCGAAGGGGCCCTGACCAAGGGGCCGTTCAACGCCTTGCGCGCCACCGCTGACCTGAACAACGCCCTGGTCGCTTTTATCCTCACCGGTTATCCCGGGTTTTCCAGTACCGCGGGATTTGTCGGTCCCGACGTGCGCGTGGATCACGACATCAGTCTCCTGATCCCGGAGATCTGGACGCGCCTGTCTCCCCGGGAGCGGAATGCGGACTACATGATCAATAAAGGCTTCCTGAAGAAGTTGGAGGATTTCCAGTATCAGGGCAGAACGGTTCTGGCGAGCCGTCTCGGATACCGCATCACCGACCGTTTTGTACGGGGGCTGCTGGGTAAGATCTTCGATAATCCGAACGCGGTCTTTACCGACGAGATCCTGCGGCCGGAGACCCAGGACCTGGCGGTGTTCGTGGACGGTATCGACAATATCGTCGAGGCCCAGCAACGGGTTGCCCGGCAGTATCTGGAGGACGGTAGTGTCGAAGATGCCTGTCCGCCGCTCCGGGCGTTGCTCCACATCATGGCGAACGGCGAATATCAGGGTAAGGATGTTCATCATCCGGAGATTCGGGCCATGTTCACCCGCGACTACCTCCTTGCCTCGGATTGGTACCAGGAACGGCTGGAGGTGAAACAGCAGCGGGAGATCGCACTGTGGGAACGTCATGTGCGAAACCTGGAGCGGTTTCTTAAACTCGAAAGCCATGTGGATGTGGCGCAGAGACTCGATATCGAGGGGCGGCTGCATAAGGCCCTGGGGAAACTGGAGCAGGTGCGGGCGCCGGATTACCTGAAGCAGTTGATCGGGACCATCGGTGCCGATCCCCTGGGGCCGGCCGGGAGCGGCTCGCAGGAACAGGAACAAGCGGCTTAACCGTTTAGCCGCAAATGAGCTCGAATTAGTCTATTTATTCGCGTTCATTTGCGGACTGATATCGCTTCTGAACCGACTATAGAGTTTTCGTCCTTGGCCAAAGCCACCTTCCGTTTTTACGAAGAGCTGAACGATTTTCTACCCGCGGATCAACGCAAGCGGGATCTGCTGTTGGAGTTCGAACCCCCGGCACCGGTACGCCACCTGATCGAGACCTTCGGTGTACCCCATACCGAGGTGGAGATTGTTCTCTTGAACGGCGTTTCCGTGGATCTCGATCAGCGGATCGGGGATGGAGACCGGGTGAGCGTCTATCCCATGTTCGAGTCTCTTGACGTCACACCCCTGCTGCGGTTGCGTCCCACACCTTTGCGACAACCGCGTTTTATCGTCGATGCCCATCTGGGACGCCTGGCGCGTTATCTGCGCATGTTGGGTTTCGATACCCTGTTCGAGAACGACCCCGGTGACCGGGAACTGGCGCGCCGTTCACGGGAGGAAGGGCGCATCCTGTTGACCGGCGATCGGGCGTTGCTTATGCACCGAGCGGTAACACATGGTTGTTATATTCGCAGCCGGCGGCCACGGCATCAGTTGCAGTACCTGATTGCGCGGCTGGATCTTTGCCGTATGTTGCAGCCCTTCAGCCGCTGCATGGAGTGCAATGGATTGCTGCGGCAGCGCAATAAAGCGGAAGTCTTTACGCGACTGCCTGCGAGGGTCGGCTTGACCCGTAGCGAGTTCTATTGTTGCGCCGATTGTGACAAGGTCTACTGGAAGGGGAGTCACTTCCGGCATATGGGTGTTCTGATCGAAGAGCTCTGTCCCGGTTTCAGGGCCGGGCTTCCGTCGGGATTACAACCGTAGGAGTGTCGTGCAGGCGGGAAAGATTATGTCTGGCGATATTCGCGTATCCGTTTCAGCCACCCTTCCAGTCGCTCTACCGCCAGATCGTGCAACGGTGTCGCGAGTATCCAGCTGAGCCAGAGACAGCCCCAGCCCACGGCACCCACCAGTTCGTCCGACAGCCAGTGGGCCCCGCTCACCAGACGCGGGAGGGTGAATACAATCATGAATAACAGCGCCAGGACCCCATAGATGCGTGGCATGTTGAAGAGGATGAAACCGGCGCAAAGCAGCAGCACCAGGCCGTGGTCTCCGGGAAAACTGTCCTCCGAGATGTCCTTGGTATCGATATGCGGAACCAGTTCCGAGAGGCGCAGTGCGTCACTGTATATATAGGTTCCGCTGGGGCGTTCGATGTCCAGCCATTTACCGCTTTTTACAACCACGACGATGGTGATGGTCATCAGTATGCCGACGGCGATATAGCGATACAGATGCTGCCGATCCTTGAACAGGGCGCGGTGACCGAAGAGGGCGAGCATGGAAAATGCGGCCACAAGATCGAAGGCGCGGTTGTTGGTGACCGCCCAGAACTGCCGCCAGAGACCATCTTCCCCCAGGGAGCGGTTGAAGGACCAGAACACCATATCGTCCAGGGCCAGCCAGAGGGAGCGGGTGGGGTCCAGCAACCAGCTCAGGAACAGCACGGCGGCGATCAGATTACCGAACAGCAGGGGCAGGGGGTGCCAACGGGCTTTCGGGTTTAGGGGCGGCGTCATTTCCATCAAGGCTCCATGACGGCCCCTTGCAGGGCGTCGCCTTCCGGTGAGAGTCCCAGGGTGCGTACCGACACGATGCGATTCGTCCCCGTGTCGCTTTGCAGGTTGTCCACGGCCACCCGCAGGTAATTCGGGGTATAGCCAAAGCGGCTTTTGTGTGTATCGGTCCCTGTTTCCATGTCGCCCTCCAGGAGTATCGGGAAGGTCCGGTGGAGATGGCGTTCCAGGGTGGCCTTTTTCATGCGTTCGCCGAGTTGATGCAATATCCGGCTCCGCTCCTTTATCACCGCGGGATCCACGGCACCGGACATGGTGGCGGCGAGGGTGCCCTTTCTGGGGGAGAAGGGGAAGATATGGAGATGTCCGAAGCCGATCCGTTCTACCACCTCCAGGGTCTCCCGCCACTCCCGGGCGCTTTCGCCGGGGAAACCGACGATGATATCGGTGGTGACGTTGAAATCCGCGATTTCCCGGCGTGCGCTCTCAACCAGCTGCGCAAACTCCCCACTCTTGCAACGGCGCGCCATGCGCCGCAGGACCGTGTCGGACCCGCTCTGCAGCGGCAGGTGCAGGTGGGGCATAAAACGGGTATCGGCAAACAGGGACCAGAAACCTTCCGGCAGGTCCCAGGGCTCCACCGCCCCCAGGCGTAACCGCGGGATGTCGGTTTCGGCGAGGACACGGCTGACCAGTTGGAAAAGATCGCTGTTCCGATCGCTGCCGTAGCCCCCGATATGTACCCCGGTCAACACTACCTCCTGCACGCCTTTGGCATGCAGGTGGTTGATTTCATTTACTATTTCATGGATCGGGCGGCTGCGCTCCTCACCCCGGGCGACGGTGACGATGCAGAAGGTGCAGCGGTAGCGGCAGCCGTCCTGAACCTTGATAAATGCGCGCTGCCGGCCCCGGGCAAGGAGGGGATTGGCCCCGGGCTCGGTGGCCAGTTGCGGCATGGCGTGAAGATCAAGCCGTTCATGGGCGATGGCGACGAGCTGTTCTTTTTCCCCGTTGCCCACCACCAGGTCCACCCCGGGAAAGGCGGTTGTCTGCGCGGGCTCCAGGGAGGCGTAACAGCCGCTGACCACCAGTTTGGCACGGGGGTTGCGGCGGTGCGCCCGGTGCATGAGCTTGCGGGATTTGCGTACCGCCTCGCCGGTCACCGCGCAGGTGTTGACCACCACCAGGTCCGCTTCACCCGGATCGTCCGTGATCTGGTGGCCCCGGGCCAGAAAATCACGGGACCAGAGTTCCAGTTCCGCTTCGTTCAGGCGGCAGCCGATGGTGTTGAGGTGTATGCGCATGGGGGAGAGGTTCGGGAAAAATGCAAATTATAGCTTAAGTTAGAAGTTAGTAGTTAGAAGTAGGTAGTTAGAAGTGGGTAGTAGGTATATGGGGTGGTCAACTTGGTTACGAGTGTTATCCTCTCTGAAAACTTCAAACTTCAAACTTCAAACTTCAAACTTCAAACTTCAAACTTCAAACTTCAAACTTCAAACTTCAAACTTCAAACTTCAAACTTCAAACTTCAAACTTCAAACTTCAAACTTCAAACTTCAAACTTCAAA
>JBNKCX010000033.1:0-15851 GCA_050287965.1 Sedimenticolaceae bacterium | reverse complement strand
AGGAACGCAGGGTACCCCGAAGGGGCAAGTCGTGGAGTGCCCTTTTCTTTCGCCTATTTCTTTTGGGCAAGCAAAAGAAATAGGCTCGCAGCCAATCAGATAAAGCATCAAAGAGCACCGGGGCCGACAGGCTGCGAAACTGTCTACCTAATGCATAAAATCCGCTAAAGACGGGTCACGAAACTTGTTACCTGAATAAAAAAGGGGCTATAGGCTGCGAAACTAATTACCTTTAGAGGAGGTATATAAGGTATTAGCCCGAGATTCCTTGGAAACCGGTCACCCATATAAAAAACGCACCCGGATATTTCTCAGCCCTGATCCAAATCGGATAGACTGTGTGTTTTACCCACCAGCCCGGGAGCAGCAATGACCGCCATACACCACGAACACCACCCCTCGCCGGCGAAGCTGGAGATCCTTGGGGTCTTCGACTGGCCCATTTGGGAGAAGGAGGTCTCGGAGTTTCCCTGGACCTACGATCGGGAAGAGACCTGTTACTTCCTGCGCGGCAAGGTTATCGTCACCCCGGACGGGGGTGAACCCATGGAGTTCGGACGCGGCGATCTGGTCACCTTTCCGGCCGGCCTCTCCTGCACCTGGAAGATCCTGGAACCGGTGGAGAAGCACTACGCCTTTAATTAACAGATTAAGAGTAATAAACGCGCGGAGGCCGCAAAGGCGCAGAGAACGCAAAGCAACTTCTCAGGACATCAATCCTCTGCGCAAGAAATGAAACAAACCAAGCATTTTTCCCTAGCTTTACGATATGAAGAACGAACATAAAGTCCTCTGCGAACTCCGCGCCTCCGCGTTCTTTGCGTTCCTTCTCTGAGCTAACAAAAATATGTCTACCGCGACCTCCCAACACACCCCGATGATGCAGCAGTACCTCCGCATCAAGGCGGAGTATCCGGAGATGCTGCTGTTCTACCGCATGGGTGATTTTTACGAGCTTTTCTACGGCGATGCGGAACGGGCGGCGCGGCTGCTGGACATCACCCTGACCAAGCGGGGCAAATCAGCCGGTCAGCCGATTCCGATGGCCGGCGTCCCCTACCACGCGGCGGAGAACTACCTGGCCCGGCTCGTCCGTCAGGGGCAATCGGTAGCTATTTGTGAACAGGTCGGAGATCCGGCGACCAGCAAGGGGCCGGTGGAGCGCAAGGTGGTGCGGATCGTTACCCCGGGAACCGTGACCGACGAGGCATTACTGGAGGAACGACGGGACAATCTGCTGGCGGCGATTCTCGAGTTCGAGGGCGGCTTCGGCCTCGCCGCCCTGAACCTGAGCGGTGGACGTTTCGTGGTGCAGCAACTGGATACGCCGGAGGCCCTGGCGGGAGAACTGGAGCGGCTGCGCCCGGCGGAGCTGCTGCTGACGGAGGAGTACCACCTTCCGGGGGGCGTCCCCGACACGGGCGGGATCACCCACCGGCCGGCCTGGCACTTCGACCGGGAAACCGCCGAGCGTCTGTTGAACCGGCAGTTCGGTACCCATGACCTGGCCGGTTTCGGCTGTGCCGATCAACCCCTCGCCGTGGCCGCCGCCGGCGCCCTGCTGCAGTACGTGCAGGAGACCCAACGCAGCGCCCTGCCACACCTGCAGGGCCTCACCGTGGAACGCCGCGATGAAGCGGTCATCATCGACGCCGCCACCCGGCGTAATCTGGAGTTGGAACACAGCCTCGGAGGCCAACCGCAGCACACCCTGGCCGGGGTCCTCGACCGCACCGCGACGGCGATGGGAAGCCGCATGCTGCGGCGCTGGATCAACCGCCCCCTGCGTTCCATCCCTGAGGTTCGGGAACGGCACGACGCCATCGACCAGCTGCTGCGGCAGCAGGCGTATGCCGGCCTCCGGGAGGAACTCCAGGGGATCGGTGATATAGAACGGATCCTTGCCCGGGTGGCACTGAAATCGGCGCGGCCCCGCGATCTGGCAACCCTGCGCGACTCCCTGGCCCGTCTGCCCTTCCTGCAGCAACGGCTGGCGGATAAGGAGACGCCCCTGATATCACGACTGGCGGAAGAGATCGGTGTCCATCCCCAGATCGTGGATCTGCTGCAGCGGGCTATTATCGAGAATCCACCCATGCTTATCCGCGACGGCGGCGTGGTGGCGGCCGGCTATGATGCGGAACTGGATGAACTGCGCGAACTCTCCAGCGGCGCCGACCGCTTCCTGCTGGACCTGGAAAGCCGGGAGCGGGAACGGACCGGTATCGCCAATCTCAAGGTAAGTTACAACCGGGTACACGGCTACTACATCGAGATCAGCCGCAGCCAGTCGGATAACGTGCCCGAGGAGTATGTCCGGCGCCAGACCCTGAAAGGCGCGGAGCGGTTCATCACCCCGGAACTGAAAAAGTTCGAGGATCAGGTGCTGTCGGCGAAGGAGCGTGCACTGGCGCGGGAAAAGGCCCTGTACGAGGCGCTGCTGGACGAACTGCAGCACGCCATTGCGCCGCTGCAGCGGTGCGCGGAGGCGTTGGCAGCACTGGATGTCATCGCCAACTTCGCCGAACGGGCGGAAAAACTGGGGCTCAACGCCCCGGAACTGGTGGAGGACCCGGGCATCCGCATCGATGAGGGCCGTCACCTGGTGGTGGAACAGGTGAGTGACAACCCGTTCGTCGCCAACAGCGTGGAATTCAATGATCAGCGCCGCATCCTGATCATTACCGGCCCGAACATGGGGGGTAAATCGACCTTCATGCGCCAGATCGCCCTGATTGTCCTGATGGCATACGCCGGCAGTTACGTCCCGGCGGCCGCGGCCCGCATCGGTCCTATCGACAGGGTATTCTCCCGCATCGGCGCCTCCGATGACCTGGCCGGAGGCCGCTCCACGTTCATGGTGGAGATGGAGGAGACCGCCAATATTCTGCACAACGCCACGGAACAGAGCCTGGTGCTGATGGATGAGATCGGCCGCGGCACCAGCACCTTCGACGGCCTTTCCCTGGCCTGGGCCTGCGGCGTGGAACTGGCCATCCGCATCCGTGCCTATACCCTCTTCGCCACCCACTACTTCGAGTTGACCACCCTGCCCGAGGAGTACCCCGGTATCGCCAACGTCCATCTGGACGCCGTGGAACACGGCGACTCCATCGTGTTTCTGCACGCGGTCAGGGAGGGTCCGGCCAACCAGAGCTACGGCCTGCAGGTGGCGGCCCTGGCCGGCGTGCCCCGAAACGTCATCGATCGGGCGCGCAAGCGTCTGCGGGAACTGGAGGAATCGGCGCAACGACACGCCGAACTGCAGGTAAGCCAGCTCTCCCTTGCCCTGAGCGATTTGGAAACCGAACCCGTCGCGAGCCCGGAAAGCAATCCGCTGTCGGATGCGCTGAATGACCTGGATCCGGATAGCCTGACGCCGCGGGATGCACTGCAGGCGCTATACCGTCTGAAGGGAATGTCCGGGAAGAATTCCGGAGATTAGGGACTATCAAAAAAATATCCCCCAATCAGGGGGATGCAGCGAGGGTATCGGCAGTCGCCGCTACCGGGGGATGTACTAGGGCTTGAAGGATATCCGGGCCAGATTATCCCCCACCTCCACCAGATCGCCTTCGTTCAGCTGAACACCGCTGCCCCCTTCGACTTCCTCGTTGTTGATCTTCGGATGGGAACTGTTGGTGATACGCAGCAGATAAAACCCCTGGGGCCGGCGGGCAATTGCCGCCACCTCACCTCCGGGCTGACCGATGGTGTAGAGAGAACGGTTGATGACCTTTGAATTCCCCTTATCGGGACCGCGAAAGAAATGCAGCGTGGCGACCTTGGGGGAAATCGTGGCTGAAACCTCCACCTTCGGCTGCTTCTTTTTCTTCGGCCGCAGCACTACCGTCCGTTCCAGGTCCTCCTCGGCTTCCGCGCTGCTGTCCTTATCGCCTTCATAGCGAATATCAAAGTTTCCTATCTGCAAGTGATCGCCATTTTTGAGTATATGTTTGGTAACCGCTCTGCTGTTCAGGAGGGTACCGTTGGTACTGCCGAAGTCTTCAATAAAATACTCGTTGAAAACCCGGCTTATGGCGGCATGGCGCCGACTAACAGATTGATCGCTCAGGGTGATATCCGAATCCGAATCCCTGCCAATCACAAGTTTGCGATCATCCAGCTGGATTTCGCTGAGCACTGCGTCATCTTTATAAATAACTAGCTTTGACATCGCGCTAACTCTAATCAAGATTATTGTCACTCTGGCGCATCAATATCAGTGAGACATTGTCGCTGCCCCCGCTTTCCAGCGCCAACTCCACCAAGCGATCAGCCGCTTGGACCAGATTCCCATCGGCGGAGTCTATCGCCGCCGAGATGGCATCATGAGACACCATTCCGCTCAAACCGTCGCTACAGAGAAGGAACACGTCCCCTTCTTCCACGGCCGTCTCGTCGACATCCACCAACACCTCATTCTCAATACCGAGTCCCCGGGTAAGAACCGAGATGGGAACCCCGGCCTCAATGGCTTCATCCATCGAGGCGAACAATCCCTGGTCTACCATCTCCTGGGCCATCGAGTGATCTGAGGTCAGCTGCTGCAACTGCGATCCTCTGAAACGATACAGACGCGAGTCCCCCACGTGGGCGTGGATAAGACGCTTCCCTGATAACAGCGCCAACACCACGGTGGTGGCCATGCCTTCCAGCTCCGGGCGCTGTGATACGGTCTCAAACAAAGCGTCGTTTGCCGCCCGCACCGAATGCGCAACCTGACCCTTCTCCACCGGCGCCTCTGCCGTCAACTGTTCCGCGATGGTCTCGAGGGCTATCTGGCTGGCCACTTCACCGGCGTTATAACCACCCATGCCATCAGCCAGCAACGCCAGCCCCCGCTCGGGAAACAGCGCCAGACTGTCCTCATTAGTCGCCCGCACCAAACCTTTATCGGTACGGGACACCATCTCCGTCACCCCTTTTTTCGTGGGATCGGTAGATCTTGGCTGAGAGCTCAACATTCGCGCCTTTTTCCAATTGGAGTGTTTAACTGATAACGCCCAACACCTTATAACAGCAGATCGGCGCATCCCGCGATATCTTGAATATTGGGATAAAAAAAGGATTGAATCTGCAACGGACTGCTCAATTTTCAGTAATTTAGCAACAGTTTGGAGAATAATTCCACATTAGAAACCACACGGTTTAGCGGTGATATTCGGGTGGTTGTATTGATGAAAAACGGGGCCTGCGGAAAGGTTTACTCATGGTTCACGAGAAAACGGGACAGCCGATCGGGTGAGATATACCCCGGCAACACCTGCCCGTCAGGGAGTATCAGGGTGGGCGTGGAGGTCACCCCGATCTGCTGCCCCAACAGCATATGGCCGGCAACGGGATTCTGGCAATCACGCTTATCCACCTTTTCGCCGCGGGCGGCGGAATCCATGGCACGTCCGCGATCCGCGGTGCACCAGACCGAGACCGCCTTGGTGTAGGACGGACTGAACATACCGGCCCGGGGAAAAAACAGATATCGAATCCGTATGCCGCGCTTGTGGTACTCCGCCAATTCCCGGTGCAACTGCCGGCAGGAACCGCAGTCGACATCGGTGAACACGGTAACGGTGTGTTTCAGCTCCTTGGATCCGAAGACCAGCATATTCTCTTCGCCGACGCTCTCAAGGGCCTTGACCGTGGCGGATTGCAAGCTGGGTTCGGTGAGATTTTTCCGCGTCCGCATATCAAGGATACTGCCCTGGATCACGTATCGGCCGTCGCCGGTAACGTAGATGATGCGCGGTCCGACCCTGACTTCGTAGAGCCCCGGGATCCGGGTGGGAACAATTTCGTCCACCACAATCTCCGGCGCCAGAGCCAGCATCCGCTTCAAGACCTGTTCGGAGTTCCCGGATGTCTCGGCCGCGGCAGTCTGCGAAACGACAGCGACAACCAGGAGCACCAGGCTCAGGTGGCGCATGATTACTTAATCCCGGAAATTGGTGAACTGCAGCGGCAGACCGTAATCCGTCTCCTTCAGGAGGGCGATAACCTGCTGCAGGTCGTCGCGTTTTTTTCCCGACACCCGCACCTGTTCCCCCTGAATCTGCGCCTGCACCTTGATCTTGCTCCCCTTAATGGCCTTAACCATCTTGCGGGCGGTGTCGGTGTCGACTCCCTGCTTTATCACGACCTGCTGACGGGCGGCGTTGAGACTGCTCTCGGGATCCTTTATATCCATGGATCCAATGTCGACACTCCGCTTTACCAGTTTCTGCCGAAGAATGTCCATCATCTGATTCAACTGAAATTCCTGCTCGGCGCGAAGCATTATCTCGGCGTTGTTCTGCTCGAACTTCGCATCCACCCCTTTGAAATCAAACCGCGTTCCCACCTCTCGGTTGGCCTGGTCCACGGCGTTGCGGACCTCCTGCAGATCTACTTCCGAAACCACATCAAATGAAGGCATATCAGGTACTCCAGAAATCACCGATTAAACCCCGTTAAGGGTTATGCAAAATTATCCCCTACTCTTTCAGCTCCTCCGGCAACGGCAGAACGTTCACGTCACTGCGGTATTTCATCTCCTGATAGGGGATGCCTTCCGCCGGCGGGGTATCCGATACCACCCATTCACCGTTGCTGTCCTGCCACTTGTAAAGCGTCGTGGTGCTGGGCGGGGGCTGGAGAGGCGTATCCCGGGTCCACTCCTGAAGTTTCGCCGGATAGAAGAGGAGCAAAACACCGACAATCAGCGCCAACAGCAGGATAAGAAACAACATCTTTTTAACCATTGCCCGCCTCCCGATTCGCCCGAGTACCGTACGATTCTAGCGGTTGATCCTCCGCAGGCGCCAGCCCTTTTCCCTGATCCGCCGGTCCCGCTCCCGCAGACGAAGAGGGAAAACTGACGTTACCGCCGCCATAGCCCTGATAAACTCGTTCATGTAACCGTCATGGACCGCGACCGGCCTTCGGATATAATCGGCTCATGTAACAAGGAACCCCGTCCTTATCAGGAACAAGACCCGGACAAACCCCATGAACCTGACTCGCAGCTGCGGCTATCGCCCACAGATCGCCTACTTCTCCATGGAAATCGCCCTTCAGGCGAGCATCCCCACCTACAGCGGCGGCCTCGGGGTGCTCGCAGGCGACACCCTTCGTTCCGCCGCCGACCTCGGCCTGCCCATGGTGGGTGTCACCCTGGTCAGTCGTTCCGGTTACCTGTTCCAGGAGATCGATTTTCAGGGCCGCCAGGTGGAACACTCGGATCCCTGGGAACCGGAGAAACATGCCACACCGCTGGGCGCAAAGATCACGGTGGAGCTGGAAGGACGCGAGGTATGGGTACGGCCATGGTTCTACCGGATCAGGGGCGCCATGGGCGATTGCGTGGCGGTTATCCTGCTGGATACCGATGTGGATGAAAATACCGCCGAGGACCGGGAACTTACCCATTATCTGTACGGGGGCGATGAGCGTTATCGCCTGAAACAGGAAGCGATCCTCGGCATCGGCGGTATCCGCATGCTGTATGCCCTGGGATTGCGTCCCCACGCATTCCATATGAACGAAGGTCACTCCGCGCTGCTGGGGATGGAGCTCGCGCAACAGTACCTCCACGATCCGGATGAGAACGGTGGGCGTAAATACAGTTTTGATCTCGACCAGGTCCGCACCGCCTGCATCTTTACCACCCATACCCCGGTCCAGGCCGGACATGACCGGTTCGGTTACGACCTTTTCCAGCAGGTGCTGGATGACACCTTCGATCTGAATGACATTAAAGCCCTTGCCGGTTATGACACCCTGAACATGACGCGTCTGGCCCTCAACCTGAGCGGGTATGTTAATGGTGTGGCCAAACGCCATGCCCAGACCTCGCAGGCCATGTTTCCCGGGTACCACGTGCACGCCATAACCAACGGCGTACACCCGCGCACCTGGACCAGCAATCCCTTCCTGCAGCTCTACGACGACAATCTGCCCGGATGGTGTCACGAACCGGAACTGCTGGTCCGTGCCGACCAGATTGATGATGACGCAATCTGGTCCGCTCACCAGGATTCAAAGCGGGCTCTGCTGAACATCGTGGAAAAGGAGTGTGAGATCACTCTTGATCCGGAGCTGCCCCTGATCGGTTTCGGACGAAGAATGACCGGCTACAAACGCCCCGATCTTCTGTTCAGTGATATGGACCGCCTGCTGGCGATCCATGAAAAAACCCCGTTCCAGATCCTGTTTGCGGGGAAAAGTCACCATAGCGACTCTGCCGGCAAACATATCATTGAAGAGATACATGGGTTCATCAAACAGCTGGACGGAAAAATCAATATCGCCTTCGTCCCCAACTACAACATGGAACTGGGCGGCCTGCTGGTCTCCGGGTCGGATATCTGGCTCAACACCCCCATCCCGCCCATGGAGGCCTCCGGCACCAGCGGCATGAAGGCCGCCTTAAACGGCGTGCCCAACCTGAGCGTGCTCGACGGCTGGTGGATAGAGGGCTGTATCGAAGGTGTGACCGGCTGGTCCATCGGCGACCACGGCAACCCCGAGACCGCGGGTATGGACGGTCAATCCCTGTATGACAAGTTGGAGCAGGTGGTATTGCCTCTGTACCACAACGACCGCACCGGCTGGATCCGGGTCATGAAGGGCGCGATCACCAAGAATGCCTGCTATTTCCACAGTCACCGCATGATGCGCCGCTATGCCACCGAGGCCTATCAACGACGCGCATAACGGCAACAATCCCGCGCCTGCCAAACCGCAAATTAGGCAGAGTGTCGCCCCGAAGCCGTATCCCTTTGGACTATAGTAGCTAGTAGGGAACGGAAAATTCGCTTTCTCGATTATGGAAAGCAGGAAAGAGCATAGAGAGGGTCTTCCCGACCTCGCGAGGCCGGGAGGGGCGGTTATTACCTTTGTTATCGGAACCATTCTGTCGCTGATCGTGTTTTTCCTGATCCAGGCCTGGGAAGAATCAGAGGTTCAGAGGGTCTTCCAGTTCAGCGCCCATAATCGCCTGTCCGCGTTTCAAGCCGATTTCGTCTTTCACAGGGAAGTGGTCAATTCGCTGGCCGGTCTGCTTTCCGCTTCCCCCGATATCTCCCGCGAGGAGTTCCGCACCTTTGTTCAGGGCACCCTGATTCACCATCCGGATATTCAGGAGCTTTCCTGGAATCCCCTGATCAAGGACTCCGAACAGGAGCAGTTTATCGCCCGGGCAAAAAAGGACGGGGTTGAGAAGTTCCGTATCACTGCGTCGGATAATCGGGACCGGGGGATGAATGCCGCACAAGCGGATGAACAGGTGGTGGTGTTCTACATAGAACCCTATAGCGAAAATGAATCGATACTCGGCCTCGACCTGACCTCGTGGCCGGAGCTGCGGGATGCCGTGCGACGCGCCCGGGAGTCCGGCGAGATGGTGGTTACGGAAAGGATAGAACTGACCCCGGGAGATGAAGAAAGCTACGGCTATCTGCTGCTTAAACCGGTCTATCGCAAAGGGAGCCGGCCTGATACGACGGCCGCGCGCCGGGAACACTTCATCGGAGTGGTGGCGGGAGGGTTCAGATTTAACGTATCGATCCCCTTAACCATGCGGGAAATACAACCGTTTGGTGTGAATGTCTGGATATCGGACCTTTCCGCCCCGAAGGGGCGGCAATTCCTGTATTTTCTACCGTCCCGACCACGTAGCGAAACCTATCCACCAACCCAACAGGACCGCATAGCGGCGAAAAAGGGTCTGCACCTGGAAACCTCGATCGACGTGCAGGGGCGCACCTGGTCTTTCCTGTTCGCACCCGCACCGGAATTTCTCAAGGAATACGAGTACTGGCAGGCCTGGACCGCCCTCCTCATAGGGATCTCCTTTTCCGCCATGTTGTCGTTTTATCTGCGCTCGGAAACCCGCCACGCCAACCGCATGACCAACCTGAATCTTGAGTTGATCTACCAGATGGAGGAAAGACGTCAGGCGGAAGAAGAACTGAAGCAGGCGGCCGCGGTGTTCGAGAACACCACCGAGGGTGTATTCATCACCGACGCGAAGGGTGACGTGGTGGCGGTTAACCGTGCTTTTGCGGATATCAGCGGTTACACAGAAGAGGAACTGATCGGACTGAATCCACGCGCCTGGAAATCGGATCGCCACAGCGAGGGATTCTACATTTCCATGTGGAAATCCCTTGCAAAAAACGGCCGCTGGCAGGGAGAGATCTGGAACCGCCGGAAGAACGGTGATGTATATCCGGCCTGGATGACGGTTAACGCCATCCGCAATGAACGGGGCGAAACCACCAGATACGTAGCCATATTCTCGGATATCAGTTCCATCAAGGAATCTCAGGATGAACTAAAACACCTGGCCCACCACGATCCCCTGACGAAACTGCCTAACCGGCTTCTATTCACCGCAAGGCTCGAACACGCCCTGCAACATGCGCACCGGCATGACCGGCTGGTCGCGGTCCTGTTTCTCGATCTCGATAACTTCAAACATATCAACGACGACCTCGGTCACCTGATCGGGGACGGAGTGCTACAGGAGACGGCGCGGCGACTCTCCGGACTGATGAGAGAAGACGACACGGTGGCACGACTCGGCGGCGATGAATTTTCCATCATCCTCGAGGACACCAGCGATACCAAGAAGGTGTCATTGGTGGCGGACAAGATTCTGTCCGCCTTTGAAAAGCCGCTGGAGATTGGAACCCATTCGCTCCATATGACAACCTCTATCGGCATCAGCCTCTACCCTCATGACGGAAGAGACGCCTCCACCCTGGTAAAGCACGCGGATATGGCCATGTACCAGGCCAAAGAGAACGGAAAAAACCGCTACTGTTTCTATTCCCCGGAGATCTCTCTGACTCAGCGGTGAGCACGCAGGAGATCGGCGGCGTTTCATTTGTCGGTAACGTACGGTAACACGTCCCTCCCACGCCATCCGGGCAGTCGGTCCTGCCTCGCAGCACAGCTGCTTCGGCGTTCGCGTGCTGATATCACCTATCGTGCATGCCATCCCTGGCGCAACTTCTTCACTCTAAACCAGTCCCGGCCTCACCCCCTGGGATGGTGTTGGGCGTGGAGGTTCTTCAGGCGTTCCCGGGCCACATGGGTGTAGATCTGGGTGGTGGAGAGATCGCTATGACCCAACAGCATCTGCACCACCCGCAGGTCCGCCCCATGGTTGAGAAGGTGGGTGGCGAATGCATGACGCAGGGTGTGCGGTGAAATGGCTTTGGTGATGCCCGCTGTCTGAGCATGTTTTTTTATCCGGTACCAGAAGGCCTGCCGGGTCATACCGCCTCCCCGGCGGGTAGGAAAGATCTCGGTACAGAGCTGATCCTTCAATAAATCATGCCGCGCTTCCTTGAGGAAACGAACCAGCCAGCCCACCGCCTCTTCCCCCAGGGGAACCAGACGTTCCTTATCCCCTTTGCCGATCACCCGCACCACTCCCTGAGTAAGACTCATCTGCTCCAGACGCAAGCTGACCAGCTCCGAGACCCGCAACCCCGTGGCATAGAGCAGCTCCAACATGGTGCGGTCGCGGAATCCCTCCGGGGTATCGATATCCGGGGCCTCCAACAACGCCTCCACCTCCGATTCCGTCAGGGACTTCGGTAACGGACGGCCGAGTTTAGGGGCGTCGATGCGGGCGCTGGGGTCTGACCGGATCCAGCCTTCCCGCAGGGCATGCTGGTAAAACTGGCGCATACAGGAGAGCAGGCGCGCGCTCGACCGTGGCTTTCTGCCCTGCCGGGACTGTAACGCCAGATACTCCAGAAGGTCTTCGCGGCGCGCCTGGAGCAGCTCCCGACCCCGGATCTTTTCGATCCAGCCCGCCAGTTTGCACAGGTCGGACTGGTAAGCCGCCAGGGTATTACGGCTGAGCCCCCTTTCCATCCAGAGGGCATCGGCGAAACGTTCGATAACCGGACCGGAAGCAGTCTCGGTCACAAAAGTACGCCCTCATGGGAAAGCAGCCGGCGCTTCTTTTCCAACCGGGGTCCCGATCTCTTGCCGCCATAGCCTCCGATCCCGCGGCTGGAAACAACCCGGTGGCAGGGGACAATGATGGGTAGGGGATTGGCGCGGCAGGCATTACCGACGGCGCGCGGACTGCTGTTCAGAATGCGCGCGATATCGCCATAGGTGCGCACCCTGCCCGGCTTGATCTTACAAAGCTGCTTCCAGACGGCCTTCTGAAAGGCGGTACCCTCCAGTTCCAGCGGCAATGTGAACGGCCTGCGGGGATCATTGAAATAGGCCGAGAGCTGATCCAGTACTTGCCGGGCCAGCGGGTCCTTCGCCTCCATTTCCGGGGACGAAGCGCTCAGAAAATCGATGCCACGGAGCTTTCCGTCCCTGGTCAGGATACCGATCCCGCCTACCGGAGTGTTTAACACCGCCGTATAGACATCAGTTTGGCGTACTCTTTTCATGATAGGAATAATGACTGACTTGCGACAAAAAAACACTCCGGCCTGTTAAGCATAGCTTAGCAACGGTCATGCACGATTTGATGATTTCGGCGAAGCTGCAACCGCTCTGAATCAACTTCAGAGTTGTCTCTATTAACGACGTATTATTTCTTTCAAAAAAGAGTCATTAATTTTCCACAGAAGCTGTGGATAACGTTGTGGAGAATCCACAGAAACTCAGCTAAAGGCCCCGTAATTGCGAGCGCGAAATCAGATTGTATAAATTTTATACAGGCCGTCTCTTTAACCAAAAATCAATCAGTTAGGTCATTTTCTTCCAATGACCCATAGCTCTCTGCGATAATCTCATCGGTTTCGTCGCTGATGAATCGACCCTTGTGCATATAACTGCTTAACAAGACACCAGTTTTGTAAAAACCACCCCGGTCAATGCCTCCCGGAAAACCCGATAGAATTGTTACCGCCGTTAAAGAATGACTATCATCTATGCCGAAAAATGATCCACGGTTCTGGTTGAAAAAATCTCTCAAGACCTTGACACACAAACAGTGGGAGGCGTTGTGTGACGGTTGCGCCAAATGTTGTCTTCATCGTCTGGAAGACGAGGAGACCCGGGAGATCTATTTCACCAACGTCGTCTGCCGCTTCCTCGACCAGGAAAGCTGCCGTTGCCGCGACTACCCGAACCGCTCCACCGTGGTGCCCGACTGCGTCACCATCACCCTTGAGGAGTTAAAGGACCCTTATTGGCTGCCGTCGACCTGCGCCTACCGCCTGCTGGCCGAGGGCAAGGACCTCCCCTGGTGGCACCCGCTGGTCTCCGGCACCCCGGATACGGTAGTCCGGTCCGGAAACTGCATCTGCGGCCGGGTAGTGTGCGAAACCGAGGCCGACGATCTGGAACAGCATCTTATCGAATGGGTGAAATAGACCGTCGGCAACGGCACGGGGTGTTAGAATTCAACCACCCACCCTTACCGCTTTCCAGAAGCTGTTGGACCAATAGGGATTTTCCAGACTGGAAGCCATTACCCCGTGGCTGGTGGAGGCGTGCGCAAACCTGCCGTTGCCGAGATAGATCCCTACATGGGTCTTGTACGCGCCGGTATTGAAAAAGACCAGGTCGCCGGGGCGCAGCGCCCACCGCCTCACCACGTTCCCTATCCGTGACTGCCCGGCGGTACTGCGGGGCAGCCCGATTCCAAACCTTGAACGGTAGGTGATGTAGACGAATCCGGAGCAGTCCACCCCCTGTTTGGAAAGTCCGCCTTCCCGGTAACGCACCCCCCTCCATTCCCTTAACTGGGCATAGAGCAGTTCCTGCACCCTGCGGGAATCCGCCAGATTCACCCGGTCCGCCCGATAATAGGTCGGCCCTGAATAGACCGGTTCCGAGACGCCCCCGCATCCGACCAACAGCCCGAAGAACAACAGCAGGTTCAGTACGCCGCACAGATGTCTGGTTACCATCGCTCGTTCCGCCCTTTCCACAATCTTTAGTTTTAGACGCCTTGAACCACGAAGTGTCCCGCGAGGTGTTGCAAAACTTGATGTACTTCCCATTTCCCCCTCCACCCCTCTGGTTTTCAGGTTTCAGAGACTCCTGGTGAGCAAACCCATCTCACTCTTTTCAGACGGCAGGGTGATCCAGACCTGATAACCGCCTCCCGGGGCTTCCTGCATCGAGCTTCCGTCGATCCCGGTGATCCGTTCCAGGACGAAACTGTGATTCTGCGCCGGAGTAAGGAGATGCAGTTCATCTCCGACAGAGAACTTGTTCTTGACCTCGATCAGGGCGGTCCCGGATTCGAGGTCCTGTTGCAACACTTCGCCTACAAACAACTGCTGCCGGCTCTGGGAGCTGTTATGGCGGTAGTTCTGCAGTTCCTCGGCAGCATGGCGCTGATAAAAGCCGTCGGTATATCCGCGGTTGGCCAAACCCTCCAGCTCCGTCATCAGCTCCGGTCGGAACGGCCGACCGGCGACCGCATCCTCTATGGCCTGCCGATAGACCTGGGTGGTACGTGCGGTGTAGTAATGGGATTTGGTCCGGCCCTCGATCTTGAGACTGTCCACACCGATGGCGACAAGCCGTTGGACATGTTCCACCGCACGCAGATCGCGGGAATTCATGATGTAGGTGCCCTGCTCATCCTCGAACACCGGCAACAGCTGCCCGGGACGTCCACGCTCCTCCAGCAGGAACATACCGTCGGCCGCGGGATGGCGCTGCTGACCTGCCTGGGAAGGTATCGGAGATCCCGCCTCATCATCTTCAGTGATCCGGTATTCCCAGCGACAGGAGTTGGTGCAGGCGCCCTGGTTGGCGTCCCGATGGCTGAAATACCCGGAGAGGAGGCAACGACCGGAATAAGCGATGCAGAGCGCACCGTGAACAAACACCTCCAACTCCATATCGGGACACTCCTGGCGGATCTCCGCGATCTCATCCAGAGAGAGCTCCCGCGAAAGGATCACGCGCCGCAGGCCGATCTCCCGCCAGAACCGCACGGCGGCACCGTTTACCGTATTGGCCTGCACCGAGAGATGCAGCGGCAGGTCCGGCCAGCGATCCCGCGACAGCATTATGAGACCCGGATCGGAGAGAATCAGCGCATCCGGCCCCATGGCCACCACCGGCTCCATGTCGGCGATAAAACTCTTCACCTTCCTGGCGTGGGGCAGCAGGTTACAGGTGAGATAGAAGGCCTTTCCCTGATCATGTGCCTCCCTGATCCCGAGGGCCAGATTCTCCTGCAGGAAATCGTTATTGCGCACCCGCAGACTGTAGCGGGGCATACCGGCATAGACCGCGTCCGCACCGTAAGCGAGTGCGTAACGCATGTTCTTGAGGGTTCCGGCGGGAGAGAGTAGTTCGGGACGGTTCATGGGACTGGGTTCGGGAGATGACTCTTACTATTCTACCGCAGAATCAGGGTCCCGACCGAAGTTGGGCACATGCGAGATTAATACCCGTTGCCTCCTTCCCTGCTTGCTGGGGAGGAATTACTCAGCCTGTAGCTCGATTTTTCATTCAGGTACCCTGTTTATTGTGGGTTATTAATATCCGGTAACAAGTTTCGTAGCCTGTCTGCTTCGGATTTTTTATATCCGGTAACCAGTGTTGCAGCCCGTAGACTTCGGGTTTCTTTTTTCTCCTCTCTGCAAGGGCTGCAAGTACCTTTCTTTTGAGCGCTCAAAAGAAAGGTACCAAAGAAAAACCGCCCCACGTCCCCGCCCGCTGCGCGGGTGCTCTGCGCTTCTCATCCCGCTCGGGGCTCTTCCGACGGGACGTCCATTTCCCGACGGAAGAGGGCCGGCATCCCTGCCGGCCCCTTTCAGGCCTTTTCCTCGCGGGCCTGCGATGCTCGACGGGTCCGAAGGGGTCGGGGGTGGCACCCCTAAACGCCTTCGACGCAGCCGGGTACCGGGACCTGGCGG
>JBNKCX010000032.1:0-32584 GCA_050287965.1 Sedimenticolaceae bacterium | reverse complement strand
GTTTGGCACCTCGATGTCGGCTCATCACATCCTGGGGCTGAAGTCGGTCCCAAGGGTATGGCTGTTCGCCATTTAAAGTGGTACGCGAGCTGGGTTTAGAACGTCGTGAGACAGTTCGGTCCCTATCTGCCGTGGGCGTTTGAGATTTGAGGGAAGCTGCTCCTAGTACGAGAGGACCGGAGTGGACGATCCTCTGGTGTTCCGGTTGTCACGCCAGTGGCATTGCCGGGTAGCTATGATCGGACAGGATAACCGCTGAAAGCATCTAAGCGGGAAGCCCCTCCCAAGATTAGATCTCACTGGACCTTTAAGGTCCCTAAAGGGCCGTTGAAGACTACAACGTTGATAGGCTGGGTGTGGAAGTGCAGTAATGTATGAAGCTAACCAGTACTAATTGCCCGTGAGGCTTGACCATATAACACCCAAAAGTTTTGGAGTGTTGTGGTTACGCGAAACGCAACAACATGCCGAAATGCGATATATCTGAATTGGAAAGGCCGGGGTCGGGTTGCCGACCCCTGTTTTTCAACCGGTTTGCCTGGCGGCCTTAGAGCACTGGTACCACCTGATCCCATCTCGAACTCAGAAGTGAAACGGTGCATCGCCGATGATAGTGTGGGGCCTCCCCATGTGAAAGTAGGTCACTGCCAGGCTTTAATTAAAGAAACAGCCCACCCCATCCGGGGTGGGCTTTTTCTTTTATAGGGTTCTGGCAGTGACCGAAGGGTGAGCGAGGAAAAGCCAAAGCAAACAGTTTTGCTTTGGCCCGAGCGAACGCCCTGCGCGTCTCGCGCAGGGCTGGTTGCCAGGCTTTAACTCAAAACCCCTGTCGGAACTTCCGGCGGGGGTTTTTCTTTTGTGGGGTTCCCACAGCGTAGTATGGAACACCGCACCACCGGTACACCGCAGGAAAGGCGTTCCCAGCGGCCGCAATTTCCCCCGTTTCTTCCCGGCGAGCAACCTCTTTTGTGCTTTTCGGTTGGTTTTTGCAGGGGAGGTCAACCGAAGCGGGCCCATAATGAGCTAGAATTAGCCTGCTCCCATAAATATTCCAATAAATAATAAATAGCAGGGGAACGTCATGAGTAACGAGTTCACGGAGTTCCATGTCGTATTTTCGGGCGAGACCAAACCGGGCGTTGATCGCGATTCTGTCGCCAAAAAGATTTGCAAGGCGCTGAAGCAGGATGATTCGTACGTTGAGGAGTTGCTCAGCGGCAAGCCGATAACGGTCAAGCGCACGCGAAATATCAATACTGCCAATCAGGTGGTCCGGCAACTGGATAAAATCGGGGTCGTCACTGAAATCATTACCGTGACGCATGAGGACGAGCTGATCCCGCATCTGCCCCAGGACTCCGCTCAACTTGCCGATACCACTGTTACCAAGAAATCGACCCAGATCGATTTTGGTGGGGACGGGGATGACGTGGATGTCGCGCCCATCTCCCTGAAGAACAAATTGCAGTATCGATTCGATACCTTCATGGCCAGAGGAAGTACTTCCTCATTTATCGCGCTCCTGGTTCTGTTTATCGCCATCTTTCTGTTCGTAGCGGGACTGCGAGGGGTTCTCTACTGGATCAGCCCTGAACTGGGCCAGCAATATGAAAACCTCGATTTTATCGGAAACGTCTACATCACCTTCCTGCAGCTGACCGACCCGGGGAATATGGCCCAGGACATCATGTCTTCCGCCTGGTATAAGCTGTTCGCCGTCATCGCCGGGGTGGCCGGCATAATCATCCTCTCCGCGCTTATCGCCGTGATCACCACCGGTATGGACCAGAAACTGGAGGAGTTGAAACGCGGTCGCTCCAAGGTGATAGAGGAAGGCCACACGCTCATTATCGGTTGGGACGAGCAGCGCATAATAGAAATCCTGCGAGAATTGGTCTGGGCCAACGAGAGTGAGGATGACGCCTGTGTCGTAATCCTCGCGGACAAGGATAAGCAGGAGATCGACGACGTGCTCCGGCTGCGGATGCCGGATACGAAAACCACGCGGGTCGTAACACGCTCCGGCAAGGGTACCATTCTGGTTAATCTCGATATGGTGTCCATCGAAGCGGCCAAGTCGGTCATTATTCTGTCAAGCTGCACCGATACCGACGGCGAGAACTCAAAAACCGCAAGTGACGCGCTGGTGATCCAGACGGTGTTGGCCGTAACCACCAAAAGCACGCTGAAAGACGATTATGTCGTCGTCGCTGAGGTTTATAACGGCGCCTACCGGGACATCATCGAACAGACCTTCCCGGATTATGTGGTCACCCTCGACAGCAGGAACATGCTGGCGAAGCTGCTGGTTCAGACCTCACGTTCCGTGGGGCTGTCCATCGTATACAGTGAAATACTCTCCTTCGACGGTTGTGAGATGTATTTCTACGAAGCGGATTGGAAAGGGGAGCGGTTCGGTTCGCTTGCCTACCATTTTCCGGACGGGGTGCCGATCGGTGTGCGGCATGCAAACGACGAATTGGTGATTAATCCGCCCAGCGATTACAAGATGCTGGATGACGATGAGATTTTGATCGTCGCCGAAGATGACTCGACCATTAATTATCTGCCGGATCCCATCATCGACCCCGACGATTTCTCGTCGTTGGGGATCAGGTTGCAGCAGGGGGCGGAGAGGGATCTGATTATCGGCCTGAGCGACAAGACGGAAACCATTATTCGCGAGTTTTCCGACTATGTTACTAACGGCAGCAAAATCGATATCGCAATCCATAAACCGACGGATGAGGAACGCCGTATGATCGACCAGCTCGATCAGGAGGTGGAAAATATCGAGATCGGCGTGATCGACATCAATCCCCTGGATCGCTCCGATCTGCTGGGGATGGATCCCGGCGGCTATGGCAATATCATTCTTCTGGCGAGTGCGCGGAACGGCAGGGATCCGCAGCAGATTGATTCCGAAAATATCGTTACTCTGCTGTTGTTACGGAGCATATTCCAGGAAACGGGCCTGAGCGACGGAGATACCAAGCTGATCACCGAGGTGCTGGAATCCCAGAACAACGCCCTGATAGCCAAGGCTGGCGTGAAGGACATGATCATATCCAATCGTCTGATAAGTATGATCACCGCGCAGATCTCGGAAAGCCGCGGCATCAAGGATGTTTATGACAATATCTTCCAGGAGGATGGTTCGGAAATCTATTTGAAGCCGCTGACGCTCTATTTCAAGGATTTTCCGGTCCAGGTTCGTTTCGCCGATCTTATCGCAGTGGCCCAGACCCGGGAGGAGGTCTGTTTCGGGATAAAGATAAAGGCGCTGGAATCGAACGCGAACGCCAATCACGGAGTGAAACTGATTCCACCCAAGGATGAGATGCTTCAGCTCAACGCCGATGATTGCCTGGTGGTGGTGGCGGAGGATGAGTTGTAGGGAATAACCCTCATACTTTCAGGGAGTGTGGTAGAAACATCATTGTCAGACAGTGCTGACGCACAATATGACCTGTGCCGCTATTGCAGATGTCGAGTAATAAACGCAAAGTTCGCTGAGACGCAAAGAACGTAGAGTTTTTGGGTGAGTTCTGTTTAGCTATCTTTGTGTCTTCGCGCCTTTGCGTTCTCCGCGTTAAATATGCGGGCTCTGGTGCAGAGCTTTACGGCTTTGGTTGCCCCTCCCCTTTTTCGGGGGATGCCGAAGGGGATTTGCAAGCTTTCCATTCTGCGGAGATGAACCGTTACTCGTCCTCAAGTAGCGGTTTGTACACGATCTGCGCACGCAGGTTGCGGCTGATCTTCTGCAGAGTCGTTTTCTGTGAGGCTATGAGTTCGGGCGAGCATATGGGGCCGGGTGTGGTGTCCTCCATTATGCGCACCACCGTCAGCACATTATCCGACAGCGTGTAATGCGCCTCATAGTGGATATATTCCCCGTCGATGATCTTGTCTTTCGGTACATCCAGGATTTTGAAGTTCTGCGGAAATCGATAGACATAGGTCTCCTCGGATTTGCCGTTGGAGCAGGCAATGGGCTGTTCTTCGATCTGTTCCGGCACCCACACCAGTTCGTAAGCCGAAAAGTAGGAAGGCGTCGGCGAGAACACCGGGAACCCTCCGGCGCTGTCGGTTAAAACGAACTCCTTCTGCTCGAACGTCATGGAGTAGTCGAACTTGTCACGCAGGGGCTCCGGGTCGTCTTTCTCCATGGTGGCGCTGCCGATCTTGCCGTTCTGGGTGAACAGATCTTTGAGCCATTGATCTTCATCGTCCTTGGATATATTTCGCCAGCCGGAACGTGCGGTGACGGCCGGTGCGCCATGCAGTTTCACTTGAACCCTGCCCGTGGCGGAGCCGTCCGGCAGTATCTCGATGTCCGCGGTCAACTGTTGCATATGTTTATCCGGGCCAGAAACAGGCGTTTTCTTGTCGGCAACGAAGTTTTCCACCAACAACACCGGTTTTCCTTCGATGGGGCTCGGCAGCATGCCGAACGGCGTGTCGGGGTCGGTTGAATCCACGAACAGATCCCACTCCGGCAGGTAGTTGATGACATGATTGACCGAATTGATTACGGGTATTTTCGGAAGCTCGAAGACGCTCCCGGAATTGATCAGGGCCTGTTCACTTTTAATATCTTTGGCCGCAAACAGCGTCTGCAGCAGGGTCGCGTGGTCCTTGCAGTCGCCCATGTGATTGTCCAGTATGAAGGAGAGGTCATGGGGTACGACCGCGCCCACGCCCACGCAGTTGCCGGAATAGGTTATCTTGGTCGCCACCCACTCATACAGCAGCCGGGCCTGCTCTTTTTTGTCCTTCTCCTCTCCCACTATGCTATCCGCAAGCTCGCGAATTTGCGGGGATACCACGACCTTGGGCAGGGCCCGTGCCGCATAGGCCTCGGCGATGGCCTTATAACTGTCGAATGTGGAGTAGGTGAAGCCGGGGGTCGATTCCATGTCCCATACCGAATAGTCCTTTCGGGTATCGCGCAGGGGATTCTTGTTTTCCCATGTCCAGCGGTAGTGGGTGGTGTCCTTGCCTTTGGTGATTTGCTCCGTCAGTTCCCGCGTCTGATGCAGTCCGTTAAAGGTGGCGGGAACCGTTAGATCAATGGTTACCTCGTCGTAAGCAACGGATTTGGAGAAGGTCTGTGCGGCGGTAAAATATTTCGGAAACATCGGCTCCTTGGTGCGGCGTTTATAGGTAAATACCAGGGTGTCTCCCACCTCGACCTCGGGAAACACCGTGGTGATGGAAGCGCGATCGGAAAATACCGGACCGTCCTCGCCGCGGCCCTTGTTGGTCCGCACCTGATAGTTGTCCTTGGGGGCGTCGATCCTCTTGCCGTCAGCCTTGATGTTATAGGCCTCGACAATTTCGATTTCCTCCACGCTGGTGCTGTAGCTGACGGTCCTTTCCTTGAGGTTCCTGATCGCCCTCTTGTTCAGTACCTTGGCGGCGGCGGTGTGAATCTCCTCATGCGTAAAGTCCTCGTGGGCGGTATAGGTGACGCGATAATAGAGCATCCGGTACTCCTGATCCTCTATCGGAACCCACTCCGCAACCGCGGCGGCATTGATGATCAGCAACAGGGTGAACAAGACAAGATGAGAGATTTTCGACACGGCAGACTCCATTGATTCGGTTGTAATTTCTTCCTGTCCGCGGCTTGAATGCAAGGCGCGAATGAGCGTGTTCTTTAAGTTAGCGTCCCGTCTGACGGGAACTTTATCAGAGGTTTCCTTAATCTAATGTAACGTGCGGGGTACGGAAAGGGAGAAGGGGGATATGGGGGCTTCAAAATGGACCCCGTCATCCGTCACCATTTCGTAACTTCCCTGCATGCTGCCCACCGGCGTCTCGATGATCGCGCCGCTGGTATAACGGTAATCCTCGCCGGGCCGCAGATAGGGATGCTCGCCTACCACGCCCGCGCCGCGCACTTCCTGCACCTTGCCGTTGGAATCGGTAATGAGCCAATGTCTGTTCAGCAGGCGAGCGGGAACCTCTCCCGCATTATGAATGGTTATGGTGTAAGCGAACACGTAGCGATTGTTATCAGGGGACGACTGTTCCGCCATATAGCTGGTTTTCACCTCGACATTAATACGGTGCGGGGATTGGGAATTCATTTATGATACCTGTGGTATTTGTCGCAGTCAGCGGAACTCGTTAGGCCATTCTAATCCATTTTAAGTTCCCAAAAAGAGGTCGCTTTCGCAGTCCGGCCCGCTTGGTTAGAATCTCTACAACTATTCAAACAGAAGCAGAGCGATGATCTCTTACATCCTACAGCCAACCCGTCCGGAAGCGCATCTCTTTGAGGTCAGGATGAGTATTCCTGAACCGGATACCCGGGGGCAAATGTTGTCACTGCCGGCCTGGATTCCGGGAAGTTACATGATTCGCGATTTCGCCAGGAACATCGTTACCCTGAAGGCGTATTGCACGGGACAGGAAATCGGGGTGGAGAAACTGGATAAACAGACCTGGCGCTGCACCCCGTGCGACGGCGAGCTGGAGGTCCGTTATCAGGTGTATGCCTGGGACCTTTCCGTACGTACCGCGCATCTCGATACCACCCATGCCTACTTTAACGGGACCAGCCTGTTCCTGAAGGCCGAGGGTCGTGAACGGGAGACCTGCGGGGTGGAGCTGCTCGCGCCCGAGGGTAAACGCTATTCCCAATGGAAGGTGGCGACCACCCTTACCAGCGGAGGGGCGGAGCACCAGGGTTTCGGGCTCTACCAGGCCGCCGATTACGAGGAACTGGTGGATCATCCGGTGGAGATGGGGATCTTTACCTATGCCTCGTTCCAGGTTGCCGGTGTGCCCCATGAGATTGCCATAACCGGTCGCCATGATGCGGACCTGGAACGTATCTGCCGGGATCTGCAGGCCGTTTGCGAATACCAGGTGAGCCTCTTCGGGGAACTGCCGCCTATGGAGCGTTACCTGTTTCAAGTGATGGCGGTGGGAGACGGCTACGGTGGTCTCGAGCACCGCAGCTCCACATCCCTGCTCTGCAAGAGGACCGATCTTCCGAGGTTCGGGGAGACACAGGTGAGTGAGGGCTACCGCGAATTCCTCGGACTCTGCAGCCACGAGTATTTTCATCTCTGGAACGTAAAACGCATCCGGCCCGCGGTGTTCAAGGAGGCGGATCTCTCCCGTGAAGTCTATACCCGGTTGCTGTGGGCGTTCGAGGGGATCACCTCCTATTACGACGACCTGTCACTGATTCGCAGCGGACGAATCGAGGCATCCGGTTACCTGGATCTGCTGGCGCGGATGATAACCCGGGTGCAGCGGTGTAGCGGCAGGCGCAAACAGACCCTGGAGGAGTCGAGTTTCGATGCCTGGACCAAGTTCTATAAGGCGGACGAGAACGCCCCTAATGCCATTGTCAGTTACTACTCCAAGGGGGCGCTGGTGGCGTTGGCCCTGGATCTGCGGATACGGCGGGACAGCGCCGGCGAGAAGTCCCTGGACCATGTTATGCGGGCGTTGTGGGAACGCCACGGCCGGCCCGATATCGGCGTGGCCGAGGGGGACATCGAGTCCCTGGTGCGGGAGGTGACCGGTCTGGACCTGACGGCGTTCTTTGACCAGGCCCTGCGCGGCACCGGTGACCTGCCTCTGGCGGAACTGCTGGGGGAGGTGGGTATCGGTTTCCGCTTGCGGCCGGCCAGAACCGGCGCCGATAAGGGGGGTGTGGGAAAACCGGAGGAACCGACCGCCCCCCAGGGGCCGGTACTGGGTGCCGGTGTGCGGGCGGAGGCCGGAGAAGCCCGAATCGCCGTGGTCTTCGACGGGGGCGCCGCCCAGGAGGCGGGGCTCTCCGCCGGCGATGTGATCGTGGCGGTGGACGGCATACGGGTCACCGCCGCCGATATGGAGCAGCGCATCGCCGTCATCCCCACCGGTTATTCGGTCCCGGTCCACGTCTTCCGGCGTGATGAACTGATGCGTTTTGACCTCAAACCCCGGCCGGCCCCGGAAGACACCTGCGAACTGTGGCTGCGGGAGGATGCCGATGAAGGGCAGAGCGACCGGCGGCAGGCCTGGCTGCATACGGATACCCGGAACGACGGCTAAGGGCGGGGACCCGTCTGATACAATCCCCCCATGGATCATCGCTATCACATCCTGTCCAGGCTGGCCGACGGCCGTTTTCACTCCGGCGAGGATCTGGCGCGTGTCTGCGGCATCAGTCGGGCCGCGGTCTGGAAGCATGTAAAACTGCTGCGGGAGGGGTACGGCCTGGCGGTCTATCCGGTGCGGGGCAAGGGATACCGTCTGGACACCTCCCTGGAGCTGCTGCAGGAAACGGAGATCCGCGCGGCCCTCTCCCCGGCGGCGGACACCCGTCTGGGCCGCGTGGAGATTCATCATCAATTGGGTTCCACCAACAGTTACCTGATGGAACGGGCCCTCGAAGGGGCCTGCTCGGGTTACGCCTGTCTTGCGGAACAGCAGACTGCGGGGCGCGGGCGCCGCGGGCGTCAGTGGGTATCCCCCTTCGGTCGCAACATCTATCTCTCCATGCTCTGGCGCTTCAACAAGGGCCCGGCGGAGTTGAGCGGTCTGAGCCTGGCCGCCGGACTGGCGGTGGTGCGTGGCCTGGAAGAACTGGGGGTGGAAGGGGTGCGGCTGAAGTGGCCCAATGACGTACTTTGGGACGGCCGCAAACTGGCGGGACTGCTGCTGGAGGTGGCGGGGGAGGCGGACGGTCCCAGCCGGGTGGTTCTGGGTCTGGGGGTGAACACCCGTCTGGACCCGGAGTGGGGGGAGATGATCGACCAGCCGTGGATCGATCTCTCCCGGATCCCGGGGGGCGCGGAGATCTCGAGAAACCGCCTCGCCGCCCGGCTGCTGGAGAGCCTCTCGGAGACCCTGGAGCGTTTTGACCGGGAGGGGCTGCAGCCCCTCATCGCGGCGTGGCAGCGGTATGACCTGTATCATGATCAACCGGTCTCCCTCCGGGTCGGCGACAAACTCATTCAAGGCGTCCATCGCGGCATCAACGGAGACGGCGCCCTGCTGCTGGAGCAGGGGGAGAAGCTGGTGCCTTTCCATGGAGGTGAGGTGAGCCTGCTGCGCTCCTGAAGCCATGCCATGACGGAACAGAAGCGAACACTGCTGATCGATCTGGGTAACTCCAACCTCAAATGGGCCTGGCTGGAGGACGGTCGCCTGGGTCCCGTGGAGAAGGTTTCGCACAGTAGTACGGGTGGGGAACCGGACCTGGCGCTCGAACGATGGCAGGCCGGGGGGAGGCCGGACCGGGTCCTTATCTCCGCGGTCGCCGCTCCGGAACGGGTGGAACAGATACGGGACTGGACGGTCCGGCAATGGGGGCTGGAGCCGGAGCTCCTGAAGGCGGAAGCCCGTGCATTGGGCGTAACCAGCGGGTACGATAATCCGGGTCAGTTGGGAGTGGATCGCTGGATGGCGCTGCTTGCCGCCCACCACTCCGTACCGGGCCCGGTATGTATCGTGGACTGCGGTACCGCGGTCACCGTCGACGTGCTGGGGCGGGACGGACGCCACCTCGGCGGACTGATCCTGCCGGGGATCGGTATGATGCGCCAGGCGTTGCGGCGGGACACCGCCATCCCCTGGGTGGAAGGCGGCAGCAGCTCGGAACTCTTGACCACGGAGACCGGCAGCGCCATCGCCGCCGGCGGGCTTAACGCCGTGGCCGCACTGGTGGAGAAGGTGCTGGAACACGCAACCGGACAACTGGGAGAGTCCCCCGTCCTGCTTTTGACGGGGGGTGACGCCGATCTGCTTCAGGGTGTGCTTAAAGAGCCGGGCATCAGCGAACCGGACCTGGTCATGAAGGGCATGGCGCTTATCGCCGATACCCGTTAGGTATAGAACATGAAATGGCTGTTCATATTTTTACTCATAGTTAATCTGGCCCTGTTCGGTTGGATGTACCACAAGGAGTCGGGACTGCAGAAGCAGGACCTGGTCGCGACCTCCGGGGAGGCGAAGGGCCTGCGGCTGCTGTCGGAGGTACGGCGGGAACAGGAGGCGGAGGCTGAGGCCGCGAGGCGGAAGGCGGAGGCCGCCCAGGCGGAACGGGAAGCCGAGGCCGCGAAGGAAGCAGAGATTGCGCAGCAGCCTGAACCGGAACCCCGGCCTCCGGAGGAAGCGGCGGAAGAGAAGCCTGCAACAGCGGCGGAAGCGGATGATCACGAACCGGAGTTTGTTCTGGGGCCGCTGCCCACCGATCCGCCGCGGTCCGCGGCTCAGAACGCCAGTCGCTGCGGAACCCTGGGCCCCATCGGCGACCGCAAATCCGCCGAGGGAGCGAAAACCATGCTGACCCAGGCCGGCATGGAGGCCTCCCTGGAGGAGGACAGCGAACAGACCCGGATCGGATACTGGGTGGTGATCCCTCCCCTGGAGAGCGCCGAACAGGTGGCGCAAAAGATCCAGGAACTGGCGGACGCAGGTATTACCGATATCTGGCATTTCCGCAGCGGAGACCTGAAAAACGCCATCTCCCTGGGTATGTTCTCACAGGAAGAGAATGCCCAGAATTACAGCAAGATGGCCAAGTCGAAGGGCTTCGACACCGAACTGCGCCCGCGGTATATGAACAAAAAAGAGTATACGGTCCGCTTCCGCATCGACAAGAGCGAGCCTGTCATTATGGAGATGTGGCGGCAGATAGAGCTGCAATACCCCAACTATGAACTGAAAAAGACCGCCTGCAACTAGATTGCCACTATCCGGTGAATTCCCTACAATAGCCTTCCTTTCACACCTGCGCCGGCGTAGCTCAGTTGGTAGAGCAGCTGATTTGTAATCAGCTGGTCGGGGGTTCGAATCCTCTCGCCGGCTCCATAAAATCAATTACTTGCGTCAATCCAGCTTCGGCTGGATTTTTTGTATAGGCGCCATGTAGACACAAAAAACTAGAATATAGCTCTAATTGGTGATAAACCTTTGTTATCTAGAGGATTGACAGGGTTTTGTTCGATTAGTGCAGCTAGGGATGGCTGAGGAAATCTTCAGGGAGGAGTGGATGGCAAAGCCCGCTTTGGCGGGCTTTTTTTTGTGGCGTCCGAGAAGTGTTTCCAGGAAATAAGGAGGTTGCGATGAATACAAGAATCCGACTCATATTGGCTGGCGCGATCTTGCTGGTAATTCTTCCGCTCTTTATCAATGCCTCTGAAGAAGAAGTTTATGAGGGCATGTGTGTCGTCGCCTCGCCGACAGAACAAGTAGATATTGACAAAACCGTGTTGGCTCACGGCGGTGGACTTAATGCTTGCGGGTGTCATTTCAATCGAAAAACAGGTCAATGTCATTGTCACCGACCTCGAGGTTGTGGTTGCGCCTGCCAGCCTGCTTCATGCAACTCAAATGTTCCTGATGCGCAAAAGGAAAGGTGAGGGCGATGAGTATGCTGTCTCCAGATTCCTCTCATCGGAATCACCCTGTTTCATTTGTAAATTCTTTTCGTATTTATGCTGACGTCGTAACACAATATTTGTGTCGTCTATATAAGCACCTGTTATGTTTTAAACAATGAATAGAAACGCATTAGTAACTGTTGCATCATTTTCCTTTCCTCATGAGGCTTACTTAGCAGTCGCGAATCTTGAGGCTGCTGGCATTCATGCATTTGTAGCCGATGAGCATACAATTAATATGCAGTGGCTTTATTCAAATGCATTGGGCGGAGTAAAAGTGCAGGTTCCAGCGGGGCTTGCGGAAGAAGCGAAAGAAATATTATCGCAAGATCTATCGCATTTGCTTGAAGAGGAATTTGGTAAAGATGAGTTACAATGCCCAAGATGCGGAGGCGCAGATTTAGCACCATACACAAAAGGTAAGAAGCCTGCATTAATCGTTTTTTTATTGCTTGGTTTTCCCTTATTCTTTTATAAACATGGCTATAAGTGTAGGTCGTGTGGAGAATTTGTTAAAACATAACAAGCCGCACCAGCCGACGCCAAAAATCGGCGCGGCTGTGCTAAAACGTTATGTGTAAATGAAGGAAAACTGATGAGAGACCCAGGCAGAATACATGAAATATTTAAATTGCTTGAACAAGCATGGGTCAAAGATCCTGATTTAAGGTTCAATCAACTTCTTTACAATCTGCAATATGGGTATTCGCAATCAAATGGTGGAATTGGTCAAGTTAAAGAGGTCACATCTGACGGATTTGAACGAATAGGCTTCGACCTATTTAACCTGGCAGATGATGACTTTATAAGTTATGTTCGCGCAGTAGTTGAAAATCAAGACAATGAAAATAACACATAACAAGCGCATAGGTTAAAGGGGTCAGAGCCCTTTAAGTTGGAAAAATCAGCACGATTCCTTGGTTCGAACGATAGCGAATGGGATATTCATGAGTGTCCAAATCAAGGGTATGCGGGTGGAGATGGCGTTTTTTGATAAAGACGACTTGCTCACGCGGGCGATATTGCTGCTGCATCCTGAGGAGGAGACATATGAACTCGGAGCTGAGAGAGGTGACAGGTTCCGTATCAAGCTGCACTATGAGGAGCCGGCAAGCCCGTTGTTTGTCGAGTGCTACTCCCCCTCCGGGGAGTTGATTTCCCGTTCGGCAATGCGCATGGGTGTGCATAATTCGGACGACTGGGAAAGGATAGAGTTGGCGGAGCCGTACGAGCTCTGTTTTAGATGCGCCATTGTCGATTGCTCGAACCCTGACTGGGCGACACAGGAGCCCATGCCTGAGCAGAACGGGATCAATGGAAGTAACTGATAAGAAGAAAAAGGCATCGACCCCCTTTTCATGGACCGACAGCCCGGAAAGGCAATAGCGGCGCGCCTTTTCACGCTTTGGGCAAGCAGGCACCTGTGTTCCAGATGCGTCGATGCGACACCCGCGGTTGCTTCTGAAGCAGCCAAAAATCGCTAAAGTTTTTCCCCCTACAACCGAAAATATAGGAACCCAATCAGCGCGGGTGGGGGCTCATTTAAGAATTAGAAGCATTTTAAAAGATGCCGATAACGCACGATCAATGAGCCGGGCGGCAGATCTCTGCCTCGCGCATTTTAAATAAATAACTTTACCTCTGATATTCAGGGAGAACGTGCTTGGTTTGTCGTTCCCCCAGGAGATTATAAGAATAATGAAGCCAAGTATATTGAGGAACCTTTTTCTTTCCTATCTTTCCTTCGGTTTATTGATGGGGCTGATCTTCCCCTTTTACGCGAATATCTTCGTTGAATGGCATCCGGGGGCAAAGACCTGGTTTGCAGTCGGCTGTATTGTGGCGGGCCTCACCATCGGTCTGATCAACTATCTCCTGTGCAAGCATATCCTGCTGCGTCGGCTGAAGCAGATCTCCGTTGTCGCCCATGCCATCGGCAATAAAGACATATCGCTTGACTGCTCCCTCAAGAGCGAGGACCTGGTCGGTGAGATCATAACCAGCTTCAATCAAATGACCGCCAATCTGCGACACGTGATCAGCCAGATCGGGATGTCGGCGGCGCAGGTGGATGACAAGTCACGGCAATTGACGACCATATGTGACTTTGGAATGGATTGTGCCGCGAGGCAGCAGTCGGAAACGGACCGTGTTGCGCAAACCATTAGTGAATTCAGCAATACCGTGCAGCAGATCTCCGAGTCCGCCTCTGAAAACGCGGTCCTGACCGAGGATGCAGACAATAAGGCACGGGAAGGCGCGTTGATCGCCACCGAAGCGATCGGGTCCATAGCCAGTCTTACTGCGCGTATCGACGATGCGGCGCAGGTAATCCGTAACCTGGAGGGAAAAAGCGATAGTATCGGCGGTGTGCTGGATGTTATCCGGGGTATTGCGGAGCAGACCAATCTGTTGGCCTTGAATGCGGCTATTGAAGCGGCACGGGCGGGGGAGCAGGGGCGAGGATTTGCGGTGGTTGCTGATGAGGTGCGCTCTCTGGCCATCCGTACCCAGCAATCCACAGGCGAGATCACGACGATTATCAGCGAATTGCAGCAGGGCTCATCGGATGCGGTGCGGGTGATGGATGGGGCGCGCAGTCAGGCCGAGGATACGGAAACGAAGTTCGAGCATGCGGCGGAGTTGCTGGCTGAAATATCAGGCGATATTCGCGGCATCGCCGAGCGGAATCGTTCCTTTGCCGAGGCCGCTTCATTCCAGAAATCGATGATAAACGACGTGAGCGAGCATGTGCAGGCCATTAGTGCGGATAGCGACCAGATGGCGGAAGGTTCCGGACAGATAGTCTCCTCTACTCGCGACCTGAACGCCCAGGCGGGTAGACTAAAGGAGCTGGTAGGGCAGTTTAATCACTAGAGGGGACCCGGTCGGCGGTGGCGTTACCCTTTCATTCAGGAGAAGGAAAGGTCTTCGGCCCCTTTCTCTTGGAATTGGATGGGGCTAACATAGTCCAACTGCTACAAGCGAGGACTTATGAAATTGACCAGATCAGCAAGTCTATGCGTGTTCCTTATGCTGGCCCTGTGCGCGCCGGCATTCGGGGGTGACCCGATGCAGATACAGCCCCTTAAGCCTGAAGTGCTGCCCAGGGTGCCTATCGCAAAAAAGGAACTCATGGCCGTATCAAACGCCTTCCATGTAAAGGAGGTGAAGTTCGAGAAGATCACGCTGAACAATCAGGAGCATCTTGCGGTAGCGGTTATTTTTAACAGAGACATAGACGCTTCCACGGTGCAGCAGAATTCCAATATCCGGCTTTTGACGCAGGATGCCAACAATTACTGGGTCGATGCTTCGACGCAAAACAACATCGTCAATGTAAGGCCCAACTTTATAACCTGGGTAAGCGGTGCGCCGGTGGAAGCCGGGCATGTTTATAAAATGCACCTGAGGGGCACCATAAAAAGTACCAACGGAAAATATCTGGATTGTGACGGCGATGGAGAAGGAGAGGGTGGGTCCCTGCCGCCCTATGAATCGCAAACCTATCAGGCTCCCGGTCTGTTGCAACTGGAAGAAATTCTGGAGGAGAGGGAATAGGGCCAAGGCGGACAAAAGGGCCCGGATATACGGGCGGTCGGGGCCCTTTAAGTTTCAGGTGAAGGGATATGAAGCCTGTGGATAAGAAAACGTTGCTGGTCTCTCTCAAGCTCATCGGGCTGCTGTGTATCGCATTCCTTATTATTCTCTTTCTTCCCGGGTATGCCCATCATCTTCTTCTGGTGATATCGGCAGCCCTTATTCTCAGCGGGTTCGGATCATTGCTTGGCTACAGGGAGCAAGCGAAATGGATTGAAGCGACGGCCAGGTTAACGAGCGTAAACGAGCGCGAGGAGGAGGTGGCGGTGTCGGAGTATTCAAGGATAAAGTACTACTATCCGGAGATAGAGTATGAGTATAAAACAAACGGCGCCTTGCATTCGGGGAGAAATGTTTCCTTCGAAAAGGAGAATGTGTGGGTCCCGGAGGTCAATAAATGGGGCGATCCCACCCCCGAGGAGAAAAGATGGTGGTTGTCGTATAAGCCGGGAGACGAGATCCCGGTTTACATAAATCCCGGTGACGAAAGTGAGGCGGTATTGGTGAAATACGTTGTAAAGGCGCGGCGTTCCCATCATCTCGCCCTTATGGCGAGTGGATTCCTGTTAGGGTTGATGTGGTTGCTATTGGTGAGCGTGTACTGATCGGAGTCTTCTCCGAGTTTGGACACGACCGCCCTCGGGTCCTGTTTCGTTCCGTGCATTCGTAATTATGCCGCCTGCCGACCGAAGGCCGGGGCCGAGTTTCCGGCCCCGGTGGTGGTTTCCTTAGTTCATTTCCATTCGGCCGCGTTACGTGAAGCCTGATCGGCATATTGCTGCATCTTCTGGCTCAGTGTCCTGGCCCGTTCCGCGGTCTGCTCGGCCGCCTCACGAAAGCCTTCGGTGGAAAACGTCGGGGTGCTTCCGCCGGGGGCGACTTGCACACCGCCGACGCTGACGCCCCCCCAACTGATCCCCGAGGTGCTGTAGGTCTGTACGCATTGGTGAACGAGTTTTTCCATGCATTGGTTGAGCGTCTCGTCTCCGGAGCAGCCCGCCGCCATCTGATCCTGCACGCTATAGGATTTCTCCGCGCAGGCCTTTTGAATCTCGGGCATCTGGACGATCCCGACTTCATACTCCTGGGCCTTTTCAGCAAGATCATGGAACTGCTGTGCCAATTGTTCGAAATGAATCGACAGGTGCATCCTGGGCGCCTTGGCGCGCATTTTCATGGCCGGAGTGAGTTGAATCGGTTTTTGCAGCGGCTTAAGGCCGACGCTGGCAGGCGGCGTTTTGCCGATGGCCGGCTTTTTGATATCCGGCTGCAGCTTCGCTGCCTGACTGGAAAGGGTAATAAGCAAGGAAGCTCCCATCACGGCCCCCGCAACAGTTTTCGATTTGTTCACCTTATTTCTCCTTGGGAGTAATTTATTATCGGATTCGCCACCGCAGGCACTCTTGGCAGGGTGACGGTTGATCACCGTAGTGCCATATGTACCCGCGCCTTATTGATAGTCGTCGCCAGGGTGAAAATGGTTCAATTCCCGGCCCGGGCATTTGGGTTGGATCGAAATAAGCGAAAAAAGGGGGCGGCCCGCCTTCTCACACTCCGATTGTCGTCCCGGCGCCTGAATGGGTTCCCAGTTCTGGGAATTTCCCCATATTTCCCTTAGAATTCCGTGGAAATAGCCTGCGCTAACCCGGCGACATACAGGCCGGCTGCGTACTGACGGGGTGGTCACGGAATGAAGATCGAGGGCAGTTGTATGTGTGGGGGTGTTCGGTTCGAGATCGAGGCGGACGCCTTGGGTATATACCAATGCCACTGCTCCGAATGCCGGAAGGTGACGGGTAGTGCGGCGGACTCTTCCTGTCTGGTGCCCCGCGATCGCTTCAAGTGGCTGAGCGGTAGTGAGGATATCCGGTCTTATGTGCACGGCTCGGGACATCGCTCTGATTTCTGTCCGAATTGCGGGTCTTCCGTACCCAACGAGTTCAAAGGTCAGCCCTATTACTGGGTACCGGCCGGTGCCCTGGAAAATACCTCACTTCCGGAATTGAAGGCGCATATATATGTCAGCTCCAAGGCTGAATGGGATCATCTTCCGGGGGTGGGGATGCGCTACGCTGAGGTTCCGCCCTTGGATGAACTGCTTGAGGTTCTTGGTGGTGTCGTCGGAATAACAAAGGGAGAAAGAATATGAGCAAGCGTCCAACTTCCATAACAGCCATCGGGTGGATTGTTATTGTTGCGGGGATCCTGTCACTGTTTGTAAATTTACTTGTAATGACCAGTACGCCGACACAGGAGCAGGTGAGTGGAACCTCACTTTCCTTGCAGGTGCAATATACGATCGGATTGGCCGGAGTTATCGTCATGATCATTTCCGGAGCGGCGATGCTTAACGGCAAGAACTGGTCGCGCTTCCTCTATGTGATCTGGGGTGTAGTCTCCTATTTAATCCTATTTGTAACATCTTCGGAAAAGGGGTTAATGTTACCCGGGTTTCTGGTGTTTCTGCTGATAACGTTTTTTCTGTTCAGGCGTGAAGCGAATCAATACTTTTCTCCTGCAGAGGTGACGGGGTGAAAAAGCGGCCTCGCGCATTGGATAGGTCGGAAAATATGTTGAGAAATTGCAGGAAGCATGCAGGGATCGAATATTGGCTGTAGAAACGGTATTTGCATAGGATTGGTATTATGAAGCATCCGGTAATTCTGTTGATCCCGTTCATGATGTTTGCGGATTATTTTCTGACGGTGCTTGGTGCCGTCGAGCGGGAAAAAAAATATACGGAACACTTTAGATCTCAGCATTATGAGCTGAATCCGATATGGCAAAAGACGATATCGGAAAAGAGGTGGTTTAACCGGAAGCACGCTATTCTGGTGCTGCTGTTTTCGTTTGTGGTGATATGTCTGGCTGAGTTCGGAGGGGGTTCTCCCGTTACTATCCAGTTGATCTCCGGATTTGTGTTTGTATTTTATGGGATGATTATCGGAAGACATATATCAAATATTCTGATATTCCGTAGCGTCGAGAGAAGGCCGAACGATATATCCGGTACCGTCACCATGTCACACTCATTGTTGTTGACCATCTCCGCCCATCAATACCTGGTGGCTGTTATTCCTATTTTTATACTAGCCCTGTTTGAGCCGGCGCCTTTTACGGCGGGAGGAGGATTCGGCGCTCTGATGGTGTTGGTGGTGCATGCCGTATGGATTCTGAAGCATAAGCACCGTATGCGGTCGTCCGGCGAGGAAGAAGAGATTGAGGATTCCTAGCGCTCTACACGATTGCGAATCATCGAGCGCCATGGTTGCTTTGTGTTAACGGGGGCGGCGACGATGGGATCGTCCTGGTATCGGATAAAACGGGTGGTTCTTACGGTCTTCGGCGATATAAAGGTCTTTCCCTGGCCGCTGTGGATCATTTACCAGCCGAAGACCTTTCGCATAAAGGGCGCAGAAACCCGCCGCATCGCCTCTCTCGTGGAGCCCGGGGATGTGCTGATGCGGGCGTACAGGAACTACCTTGACGGATACTTTATTCCCAAGGGGGAGAGCGGTTGCAGTCACAGCGGGCTGTATATCGGTGACGGTATGGTGGTTCACTCCATAGCGGAAGGGGCGCTGGAGACAGACCTGATAGATTTCTGCCGTACCGACCGTATCGTTATCCTGAGGCCCTATGGAGGGCAGGAATGGGCGGTTCAGCACGCCAGAAAGTGCGCCGACGAAGCTGTTCCCTACGATTTTGATTTTTCCCCGGGGCCGGGAAAGTACTACTGCCATGAGCTCACCGCGTCCTGCTATCCGGATCTGGATATTCGTCCGGTGAGCAGGAAAATACTCGGGCTGGTGAATTCGCCGGTGGCCTACCTTGCGGATTCTTTCTATACCAATCCCAATTTTCGGCTTGTCTATGAAACGGACGGTAGAGATGGGTAGTCAATCATTTTGCGGGAGATTTCGGAGGGGATTGAAAGAATCGCTGAACCGGGTCCGGAACCGGAGGGCGACGCAGGGGCGGAGTAATACCTGGGAACCGCTCGATTTCGGGGTCTGGAGGGGAGATTTGCGAGGATTCCCGGTGTGGATGACTGCCGGCAGGAGGACAGGGAGGTATTCCTTATTCGGACAAAACAATTATCATTAGAGGGTTTACGCGAGGCGATATGGCGGGGGGTTTCTGGAATCTGCCGGTACCTCTTGAGGTGAATGCCCAGGGAGCGGCATATTTTCTCTTTACGTAAAAGATATATGCATTAACTTATTGAGTATAAACAGTATTTATATGGGGTAGATTATGGGGAAAATCAGTCCGTCGGGTATTTTGCTGGGTGTGCTTGCGACGCAGGCATCGGCCTACGTTTTCGGCTTTGTGATCGGGATGTTTTGCCTGGGAATATTCGGGAACATGGTGCTCGTGGAATTTATGGAAAATCCCGTGGTTATCGCCATCACTCTTTTTTCGGGGCTGATTTCCACCGGGATAGGCGGATATGCGTCCCTGCTGGCGCCCAATAAGTCTGTGCTGAACGCGGTATTGGTCGGTATTTTCACGCTGGCCATTTCGCTGCTGCTTCTATGGTTCATAGATTTTAAATATGCGACCGGCTATAGATGGATGCTGATACTGAGCTGGATCCTTACGGTTCCATGCGCATATCTCGGCGGGCGTTTATACATGATGAAATATAACTCCCCACAGGAGACCGCTTGATCAGGCCGTCGGCGTATACTGAGAGCCAGGGAAAATGAAAAACACAAAAGCAAAACAGCGATTCGCCGCAAATGCCGGTAGAACTTTTGGCGCGTTGCTGCTGATACTGTTTGTTCCGGCATACTTCGGATTGGCCTATCTGGAGTTTCTTGATCTTGAGGCCGGAAAGATTGAGTACGTCACGACGTGGAAAGGAATAATATTTTTATACAACACCCTGGGTATTAACTCGCTTCTGGCAGTTACGGTGATATCACCGATAATCGGGGTGATATTGCTTGTGATCTCTTACGTTAAGGCGAAGGAGCTGAAGGCGGAGATCGGCGAAGAGGAGTTGGATAACCTGAAGTATGAGCGGGCCGTCGAGGAAAGAAAAAAGCTGAGTTCGACAGGAGTTACGCCCGAGCATCTGCAATCAAAAGAAAATTACAAGGCGTACGAAAAACGAGTTAAGTTTCTATTTATTCTCATGGCGGTGGTTTTCGCCCTGGTCGGGATAGGGGTGGCAACGGGGATTATTACCTGATGCGATATTGATTTTCGGACCGGGATCAGGGAGAGGGATAGATGATTATTATGCTGTTGGCCACGGGTGTGATCATGTTCCTGTTGGGGATGAGGTTGCTCTTTGGCCGGTCGAAGCATATCGCTCATGAGGTCTTGAATGAGAATGTGGCGCTGACGAAAAGGGAGATCGTTGTAGTTGCCGTAACGTTTCTGTTTGTCGGTGCCTTGCTGATCATATCGGCCGGCATGGCCATATTCACCCGTAACCCCTATTGGCTATTGGACACGGTTTTCGGGGTATTCATGTAGCTGGTGCGGGGACGCCTTACGGCAAGGCGGCCTTGTAAATTTCTCCGCAAGACAGGGATTCGGTGGAATCCCCGGGTATCTTCGTCATTCCATCCAGGCGGTAGGGGTCGCCGGCGCTGTCGTCCGTGACCACGCGGATTATGATTTCCCGGATCTGAGAGGGGAACTCCTGACGGATCTCTCTGAATACCTCCGGATCTTTCTCGCCGGAATCGCCGACCAAAACGAAGTCCCGGCCAGGGAAGCGGTTCAGAAGCGTTGTTATCTGCGATACTTTCTGATCGAAAGTCGCCTGCTGCGATCCGTTTGCAACCAGAATCCAGATATCCTGGTAGCTCTCTTTTTCAAACGGATTGGTGCGAACATTCTTCATGTGGATGCTGCCGCGGGGGAATCCCGCGGGCTCCGAGAAGAGGAACTCCGCAAGCGGTCCGTACATCTGCCAGGGCCCTCCCGATACATAGTGAAAGGCCGTGTTATCTCCAAAACCCCTGTACATCTCAGCCATGCAAGGTGCAGCGGTGAAATTACGAAAAAAGGTATTTCGAAGTACCACTTCTTCGCCTTCCGGAATGCCGGTGATCTTGATGGTGTCATCGATGTCCGAGATCACCGAAAGCCCCGTGGGTTCGATGAGTCTCACAAATCCGATACCGGAGTGGCCTTCGGATACGGTGTGCAACCGGAGCCACCCACGATCGGATTGTTGAGCTTCAAGCAATCTATCGGCGGTTTCCCTGCTTAGTCGTATAGTGCCTTCCAGGCCCCCGTTTCGATCGGTTCCGACGTCGTCATCCCCGTTCGTGATCTCATACTTGCGATGTTCCTCATCCTGGTCGAACTCGATTACAACCCGCTCCCTGGACTCGCTGTCCGCAATGAAACCTTCGGTCCGCCGGCGAAAAAGCAGTTTCTCGGGATCGCTGAGATCACTTATCCCGGCTTTTCCCGCCAGGTATTTGCGTGCCGCCGCGGCCAGTCCCAGTCGAACAAAGTCAGGTTTCTCATGCACCCAGATGCGGACCGGGATCACCCACTCTCCGTCCTGCTTATATCCATAGGTGTTATAAAAGGTCACCAATTCCTCAGCATCGTCAGCTGCGGGAGGTATTCCCATACTTTGAGTACAAAAGGCGACAAGCAGCAGGAAAAGGAATATCTTTGATAAGTAAGGGGAAGTATGGGGGACTCTCGCTGAATCGGACCAGGTGATGGTATTGAGTCTCTGTTGCACGCCCTTAATCCTCAAAAAACAACCGTTGGTCGGCATTGCTGAAAACTGCTATTTGCTACACTTCTAGAACCTATCTCAAAATACCGCGAGGCCGTGCGGTGTTTTTAGGATTGGTTCCAGTATTCTACATCGCAATTAGACCGTGATGGAGCAAAAAAGTGTTCTCTAAAAGGAAATCCAAAGATCTGGCACTTTCCATCGCGGAAAAATTCAACGGAAGAGTAGAAAGAATATTTGCGTCATTTAGTGCATTTACCACCTGCCGTTATTGTGTAAAGTTCAACTACAGAGATATGAGAATAGAGCTGTATCCGTTTTGTCCTTTTTGTCAGATTTGGGTACAGAACTTCAGATTCCCGAAGAACATTAGTTTCTCAATAGGTAGTAAACTCCCTACGCTTGGATTGACGCAGAGGCTTAAAGATCCGTTCCGGGATTATCATATTCCGGTGTTCGGTCACGAAGCATATGATATTGAGGCAGCAATAGCGTTCTGTAAGATATTGGAGAATGAGATCAACATCAAAAAACTTGGGATGAGCAGAAAAGAATACTTGATAATGTCATCGGGACAGATTCTTATGCACAATAAGAACCGAGGGCAGGAATATATTGAGAAGCGTATCGACATACTTGGCGACCTGTTTGACAGGAACGATCAGCAAGGCGTGCGGAGATCTGATGCATAACCATGACCTATAGAGCAGGGAGGCGAATCACAGGGAACTAGCGAGAATCAGTAGCGGAGTGTCTTAATCGCGGGGAGTGTTATCCTCGGAAGTGAATCATCGGGAATGGAGGAATAGGGATGTACGTGCGATACAGATCAGTGGCAATGCCGGATAAGGGACAGACCAGGGGTACGGGATGGTTGCCCCCCATGCCGGATCTCCGGGATTATACGGAAGCGGAGCCGGAAATCTCCGGGATGGTGAAGAAGTTGGGGTTGCCGAAAAGCAAGGGGTTGAAGGCGCTTCCAAAAACCATCGATCTTCGGGAGTGGTGTTCGCCGATCGAGAATCAGCAGGCGCTTGGGGCGTGCACCGCCCATGCGGCAGTCGGGATAGTGGAGTACTTCCAGCGCCGGGCATTCGGAAAGAACATGGAAGGTTCCCGTCTCTTCATATATAAGGCGACCCGTAATCTGATGCAGGTGACGGGAGATACGGGCGCCTGGTTAAGGGACACCATGGGGGCGCTAAGGCTCTGCGGTGTGCCGGATGAAAAGTACTGGCCCTACACGGATACCGATCCGGACTTCGATAGCGAGCCGCCGGGCTTCGTATATTCCATAGCCGATAACTATGAGGCGCTGAAGTACTTCTGCCATGACCCTATGGGGGCTAATGTTCCGGGGGATAAGGTTCTGGAGAGCGTCAAGAAATATCTGATTGCCGGAATTCCCTCCATGTTCGGATTCTGGGGGTTCCCGTCATTCGATTCCTGTAACGTGAAGGGGGGCATACCGTATCCCTGCGAAGGTGAACAGGCGGAGTGGGGACACGCAATCGTCGCGGTGGGTTATGACGACGGTAAAAAGATAAAGAACACCCGGTGCAACAAAACCACCACGGGCGCACTGCTCATTCGTAACTCCTGGGGCGCCACCTGGGGGGATGAGGGCTACGGGTGGCTGCCTTACGAGTATGTCCTGAATAAGTTGGCCCTGGACTTCTGGTCCCTGCTCAGCATGGACTGGGTAGATACCAAGCAATTTGGTATTTGAAGAAGCGGCCCGGGTTAACGGGTTGCCCAACGAGTCCGGAAGAGGCCTGGCTGGTGTACAGCCAGGCCCTTTTTTCTGGAGCTCCGGCTATACTTGAAAAGCGTGCGAAATGGATGGAGTATATTGCTTTGGAGTCAAGAGATGGCGCACGAATATGAACGACGGATAGTGTTCGGGAAAAGGATGCGCGTTTCGCGGAAGAAGTGGAATTAATAACAATAAGAGCCGGGAGAAGAGAAATGAATAAACTAGCCGTTTCCCTGATGATTGCCTTATCCGTTTACGGGGTTGGGGCCTGTGCCGGGGAGCTCACGGCGGAGCAGTGTGAGGATTACCTCGCGGTCGGTTTTTTTCATCTTACCGATGCGCAGGAGAAAGCCGTTCTGGATTCCTGTAAGAAAAGGTATAGCTCTGAAAACGCCTTGGGGAACTGCACCGCCTTCGAAGGCCAGGATAAGATTAATGAATTGAAAAAAATTGCCGAAAAAGAGTGCAAGTAGACAGGTGCCGCAATATATATCTGAGGGAATAGGGGGGGCTATGGAGTACCGGATTATCTTCGCAGGTGAGGTGTTACCCGGATTTGAAGTGTCCGCGGTAAAGCGGCATCTTACCCAGCTGATGAAGCTGACGGATGCTCAGGCGGAAAGATTATTCAGCGGCAAGCCCGTCACCATCAAGAAGGGGCTGGATGAGGAGGCGGCGCAAAGATATATCGAAGGCATGGAGTCGATCGGGGTTGTGGCGAAGGCGGATCCGCCCTTGCTCAACCTGGAGGAGACACTGATTCTGGAGCCGAGGGATGAGCGGTCAGGTAAGGGCGATGAGGAGATAACGCAACTTCTGTCTCCCCGGCAGCAGGAGTCCTCCGCTCCCGCCAGAACGAGCATACCATCCCCTCAGAACACCTTGTTTTGCCGGAACTGCGGCGTTCCCGTGGCGCCGAGCATGTACAGATGCCCCCGTTGCGGTATGAGTCTGGAACAGGGCAAACCCCGCAATAAGTACGTAGCTGCCGTTCTGGCGATATTCCTGGGCTGGATCGGCGCCCACCGCATATACCTGGGACAATGGTGGGGGGCGTTGTATTTTTTGTTTATCGCGTTGATGTGGCCGGTGGCGATTATCGAGGCCATCGTCTTTCTGGTTACCCCGAAGGAGCGTTGGGACGCGAAATACGGGAATGTGAAATCACAGGGTGCGGTGGTGGCCGTCGTACTGATATTCCTGTTTGTATTCGTAGTCGGTATTCTGGCGGCGATAGCCATCCCCGCCTATCATGATTACGTCCTGCGGGCCAAAGTGAGTATGGTGGTAGAGGAGTCGCAGGTATATCGGGATAACCTGGAAGGCATCGTAGCGGACACCGGCCAGGCCCCGTCGAGCAACGCTGAAATGGGGCTGCCCGAAACCGTCCAATCCCCAAATATCGCCGCATTGACTGTTGCGCCCGGCGGGGTCATGACGATAGAGCTGAAGGGGGACCCGTCCCTGGATGGCAAGACTATGGTTTGGACGCCGGAGATCGTTGACAAGGCGGTGTACTGGAACTGCGAAGGGGGCAGCCTGGACGGGAAATATCGTCCTCCCAGGTGCCGTGGGACGGTGTCAACGGCCATGGAATCGAATCAGGAGGCGACGGCGGCGGGTTCAACTGAGGTCACGTCGGAGAGCGGGTTTGTTTCCTTGACGCTGTCCGCGGGGAGCTGGCAGCCGATGCACCTGGAAGGCGCCGAAATCGCCTATATCAATGAGCAGGATGATATAGGTCTCGTTCTGGTGAAGGAAACAAAGCAGGATTTTGACCCGAATACGGGCGTGGATGCCTATACCGATCTGCTGATGGAGTATGCATTTACGGATTTTGGCGACGTTAAGTTTGAGAAATATGGTCCGCACCCTGTTGGAAGTACTCCGGCATATCTATTCTCCTTTAGCGGGTATTCGGAGAATATAGCGATTAAGGGTTTGGTCGCGGCTATAGAAGGGAAGAACGATTTCTATAAATTGATGGCGTGGACCCATAATTCACGTTTTGATCGGAACTACAATGAGATGTTGCAGATTCTGGAAAGCTTTAAGGAGAATAACCCGTAGCCGGCGGGCGCTCCATAGCTAAAGATCAAGGAGTCTGTGATCGAATGTCATTTCGAGCGAAGCGGGAAATCCTTGTCACAGCGACCCTGTCCAACGCACTGGAGTACTAGATGGAAAATACACTAAAGATGGCGGGAGAGATGGCTTCGCATGCGATCTGGAGCGTCTCATCCGGAGAGACGCTTATGCCGATTTTCGGATATTTGAAGTCTGATAATTCTCATACAATGCAACGCCTGGTTATGGATCCGGAACAAGCTATGGAATTGGGCGAACAAAAAATGTCGAACCTTGATGAGGATGTATTAGGAGCAGCCTTCATTAAGGACGGCTTTGTTACATTGGACAACGGGAAAACCGATGCCCTGATAGTTGACGTCAGGTTCGCCGGTGATGCTGAGAAGCAGATGCAGTTTATTATCCCCTATAGGAACGCCAGGCATCCGAAAGGATTCGCGGTGCATCGTTTGCAGTTAACCCGACTGGATGGTATCCCGAGTGACGGATCTGATTCACTTGTCGATGCGTTTTTTGACGGCATCGAGTCTCATCCGCAGGGAGGGAAGATATGGGATGAGAAGTATGTCGATCAGGCGGGAGATACGGCGGATTTTTCCGAAGAAGACAGTGTGGATATTCCATCGGAAGATTATGCCGCGTTAAAGCAGTCGCCGTTTCTGGTGTTTTTCCTGGTCGCCGGAGCAGACGGCAAAATGGATAAGAAGGAGCTTATATCGTTTGCTGAAATTCTTTCCGATCCCGATAAACTATCCAGCGGCTTCTTGAAGCGTATCGCCGCGGAGGTAATCAGCGATTCGACTGCCATTGTTACAAATATGGCGAATAGTGACCTTAACTACATCGAAGAGCTGGGGATTCTTAGAAGAGTCATTGACGATAATTTGTCTACGGAGGAGGGATTGGCGTTTAAGACATCGTTGTTGATGATCGGGAAAGAGATTGCCGAGGCGTCCGGTGGTTTTCTCGGATTCGGAAATAAGATCAGTAAGGAAGAAAAGGGCATCCTGGCTCTAATAGCTCTCAGTCTGGGCATAGACCCCGTGTAGGCCGTTCTGTTGTCCTCTTTGAACGGAGGGCGTTAAGGCCTGAAAAGGACACCTGTTATCCCGCTGCGGGCCGGGATCTGCCCCGCAGGCCGGTTATTCCTGACAGAGAGACCGCTTCTCCCCCTTGTTGTCAAGGCAGACAAAAGTGACGCAAGTGGAAAAGAAGTTCTTTTCTTCTCCTGAATCGACGTCGTTGCAATAGACGTTCACTTCGTATGTCACCGAAGTGTTCCCCTCCTCCAGTTTGTCCACCACAAAACGCAGCAGAGCGCCGTTGTGGATGGACTTGCGGAACACTACCTTGTCCATGCCGACCGTGACGAAGTTGCATCCCGGATATTCGGTACTGGCCGCGATCCAGGATATTTCGTCCACCCACTGCAGAAGATAGCCCCCGAACAGGTAGCCATAGTGATTGAGGTGTCCGGGCAGGACCAGTTTGTAGTTTTCCATAGGTTCCGGGTCTCCGGTTGGCGATTCAGACAATCATAACCGACTGCGGGCGCTTCCAGGAGCCGCAACTGCAGGAAAAACTTCGGATTCCGCCTAAAGATTGATTTTGTAGAGACGCTACACCTTATGTATCGGAGGGTCAGCCTGGCGGTAGGTGGTGTGGCGTGCTTTCGGAAGGCGTGATCTGCAGAGGTCTCGGTAGTTGCCTGTTTTGCCAGTTATTGACTATAAATACTATTTATAACAGTAGGTTATGGAATGCAGAATCGGGAGAAATAGACATGGCCAGCATTCTTGCAGTTGATGATTCCGCCTCTATGCGTCAGATGGTCGCGTTTACCCTTAAGGGGGCGGGGCACGTGGTGGTGGAGGCCGCCGACGGAGAAGAAGCCCTGAATCTCGCCAAGGAACAGACGTTTGATCTCGTTATCACCGATGTGAATATGCCTAACATGGACGGCATTACCCTTATAAAGGCTCTGCGGTCGTTACCCAATTTCAAGTTTACGCCGTTACTCATGTTGACCACCGAGTCGAAAAACGACAAGAAGCAGGCCGGTAAGGAGGCAGGCGCCACCGGCTGGATAGTCAAACCCTTTAATCCGGACCAGTTGTTGGCCACGGTCAGCAAGGTCCTGGGGTAGCGCGGGTCAGGTGAATCCGTTGAATAAGGGGTTGTGAGGACATTTTCGATGGCGATCAATATGGCGCAATTCCATAAGGTGTACTTCGAAGAGAGCTTCGAAGGGCTGGAGATTATGGAATCCGGCCTGCTGAATATGGATCCGGGCGCCGTCGACCTGGAAGAGATCAACGCCATCTTTCGTGCCGCCCATTCCATCAAGGGCGGAGGCGGTACCTTCGGGTTCAATGAGATCTCGGATTTCACGCACGTGATGGAGACCCTGCTTGACGAGATGCGTGACGGTTCACGGCTGGTAACGCAGGAGGCCGTAGAAGCCCTGTTGCGCTCGATCGATACCCTGCGGGATATGCTCAAGGCGGCGCAGGAAGGGGGTCAGCTCGATGACAGCCAGGTGAGAGAGAGGCGGGCGGAACTGGAAGCGATCCTGGCGACGGAACAGGAGGCGGCCGCCGGGGCGGTTGCCGAAGAGGAAGGGTCGGCCCCCATCGGCTGGCACATCGTGTTCCGGCCGTTGCCCCACATGATGCGTACCGGCAACGATCCTCTACGGATACTTCGCGAACTTGCCGATCTGGGTGACTTGAAAATCGATGCGAATACCGCCGCGGTACCACCGTTGGCGGAACTGGAACCCGAAGATTCCTACCTTTCCTGGGATCTCCGTCTTACCGGAGATGTTCCCCGCGAAGCGGTGGATGAGATTTTCTCCTGGGTGGAAGACGATTGTGAACTGATGATTATGCCGGTTTTGCCCAAGGGTGCGAAGAAGGCGAAGAAACCAAGGGCTGACGATGCAAAAGCATCCGCCACGGCGGGAACAGACAAAGGTTCGGGAGTCGATCGCGGGGAGGAAGGGCGGCGTGCTTCCGTGGATCAGCAACAAGGTGGTCGCCGCGAAGGTGGCGTTGCGGCTGCCGGAGCCGGGTCCATCCGGGTCGATACCGATAAGATCGATTCCTTGATGAACATGGTGGGTGAACTGGTGATCACCCAGTCGATGTTGAGTCTGCTGGGCGAGAATTTTCATATGGGCCGGGTCGATCGACTGCGCGAAGGCCTGGAACAGCTTGAGCGACATACCCGGGAGCTGCAGGAAGGGGTTATGCAGATCCGTATGTTGCCTATCAGATTTGCCTTCAGTCGCTTCCCGCGCCTGGTTCACGATTTAAGCAATAAGCTGGGTAAGAAGGCCCAGCTGGTCATTTCCGGGGAAGCTACCGAGGTCGACAAGACCGTGATTGAGAAGATCGGTGATCCATTGGTCCACCTGATGCGCAACAGCCTCGATCACGGTATTGAGACGCCGGAGGAGCGGGTAAAGGCTGGCAAGCCCGAGAGCGGCATCATCCAGCTGAGCGCCGGTCATCGCGGAGGCAATATAATTCTGAAGATTCGTGATGATGGAAAAGGGTTGGATCGGGAACAGATTCTGCAAAAGGCAATAGAACTGGGTTTAGTCACCGAGGACCACAATCTATCCGACAAGCAGGTATACGAACTTATCTTCCAGCCCGGGTTTTCCACTGCTGAACGGGTCAGCGACGTCTCCGGTCGCGGCGTCGGGATGGATGTGGTGCTCAGAAACATCAGTGAGCTGGGCGGTGGTATCGAGATCGAATCAGAAAAAGGAAAAGGCAGCGTTATCACCATTCGATTGCCGTTGACCCTGGCCATTCTGGATGGTCAGAGTGTGACCTGCGGTGAGGAAACCTACATCGTCCCGTTGGTATCCATTATCGAATCCATCCAGGTCCGCCCGGATATGATCAACCTGGTTGCAGGTCGTGGAGAGACCTTCAAGCTGCGGGATGAGTATCTGCCGATTATTCGTTTACACGAGGTGTTTGGGATTGAGAACCCAAAGGCCCGGCAGCTGACTGACGGCTTGCTGGTGGTGGTGGAGTGTGAGGACGGCTGCTGTGGTTTGTTTGTGGATGATCTGGTGGGGCAACAGCAGGTGGTAATAAAGTCCTTGGAGGCCAACTATGGCAGGGTTGAAGGTATCTCCGGCGCCACTATTCTGGGTGACGGCTCTGTGGCGCTGATCCTGGATGTACCGGGAGTGGTACGGCTTGCCTTGCAGGGGGGCGACGAGGCCGGATCGGAAAGGCGGATTGCCTGAGCAATTACGGACAGCTGAAACCATGACGACGGACAGGAAAGGCATCAATCTTCCCATCGACCCAGTAAACGCGGCAGGCGAAGAGTACCTGACCTTTCGGCTGGATGGTGAGGATTACGGTGTGGATATACTGCGGGTGCAGGAGATTCGGGGTTGGGAGCCGGTAACACGTATTCCAAATGCACCCGCTTATGTAAAGGGTGTTCTCAATATGCGGGGCGCGGTTGTGCCGATTATTGATCTGCGCGGACGTCTGGATCTGCCGCTTATCCAATACAGCAAGAAAACCGTTGTAATTGTTGTGAAAGTCGTTGATGTCCTCCGGGAAAGGATTATGGGTATGGTGGTGGATTCAGTATCGGACGTGGTTATGACCACCGATGAGAATCTCCATACTACCCCGCGGTTCGGAACGAAGGTTTCCGTGGAGTATGTCAATGGCCTGGTTGATGCCGGCGGCGGCATGATTGCATTGCTGGATGTGGATAGGCTGTTAGGTCGGCCTGGCCATAGTGAAATAGCAGGGGAAAATGCGGCCTGATCGGCGGCTTTGATCTGAATCAGGAGGGATCCGTGAGCAATAACCAGTCGGTTACCCAGAATGAACGTTACCCGAGAGAAGGGGCCGTTTTTATCTCCAAGACTGATCTCAAAGGAAGAATCACCTATTGTAATCGTGACTATGTCGAAATCAGCGGATATCAAAGGCATGAACTTCTGGGTAGAGATCATAATGTACTGCGGCATCCGGATGTGCCGGCAGAAGTATATGAGAACCTCTGGGATACGATACAGTCCGGCCACCCGTGGTCCGGTGCCGTTAAAAACCGTGCGAAAAACGGCGACTATTTCTGGGTAAACCTCAATGTAACACCCCTGTATAAAAACGGCCGGACCATTGAGTATCTTTCGGTCAGCACATCACCCACGCGGGACGATGTGGAGAAAGCGGAAGCCTTTTATACTGGACTGATAGCCGGAAACGTTTCGCTGGAACCTAAAGGATGGACCGGCGTTATTGCCGCGTTCCGGAGACTGAAGATAAGAACCCTGCTGGCTGGTACTGTCTTTATTACGTCCGCTTTGCTGGCGTTTCTGGCCTGTCTTATCGTGTTAAAGGTATCGACGCCGTATATTCTGATGCTGCTCTTTATCGCCGGCGCCGCTACTCTGCTGTTCGGCCTCCTGCTGACTTCCTATACAACTGACCCGCTGACTTATGTCCGCAGCAAACTGCAGCAGTTATCTGAAGGCAACTATTTCGATTGGCTGGAGGTCGGAGGCCGTACCGATGAAATCGGTGCGCTGCTGCAAGGGATAAAGTCAACACAGATAAAACTTGGTTTTGACGTTGTGGATGCCAGAGAGCAGGCGGCCGATGCCATACGGGTCAAGACTGCATTGGATAATGTCTCCAGTAGCGTGATGATGATCGATCCTGAATTCAACATTATTTATATGAATAAAATGGCTGAGAATCTGTTCAGGAACAATGAGCCGTACTTCTGCGAGGATGTTCCTGATTTCAAAGCGGCGGAATTACTGGGGCAGAACATCGACACATTACAAATCGATCCGCACCATCGACAACTGTTTCTGGAGACCCTGACAGAGAGCTCGCAGTTGGAGTTGGTTATCGGCGGTCGCACCATGCGACTGGTGACAAATCCGGTTATTGATGACAAGGGAAGGCGCCTGGGGGTTGCAATAGAGTGGTCCGATCGTACGGCTGAAGTTGCAGTGGAGGAAGAGATCGACAGTATCGTGGCGGCAGCCAGAAACGGCGATCTCGGACAACGCATCTCCCTGGAGAATAAGGTTGGATTTTTCCGGCAACTGGCCGAGGGTATCAACTCCCTGATCGATGTCGTGGACAAGGTGTTTTCCGATATCGCTGAAGTAATGAGCTATCTCGCCAAAGGGGATCTTACGCGATCCATAAAAGCCGACTATGTGGGGACCTTCGGCAAGGTAAAGGATGATATCAATGCCACAATGGCCAACCTGGAAGATATCGTTTCGCAAATGAGAGAGTCGGCGGAAGTTATCTCCATGGCGTCGGAGGAAATCTCATCGGGAAACAACAACCTCTCATCCCGCACTGAACAGCAGGCCGGCGCCTTGCAGGAAACGGCGTCCAGTATGGAGGAGCTGACAAATACCGTAAAAAACAACGCCGAACATGCTCAGCAGGCGAATCAGGTCGCGGTCAGTACCTGGGAAAGCGCGGAGCGGGGCGGCGAGGTTGTGAGCAACGCTGTGCGTGCCATGGACGCGATCAATAGTGCCAGTAGCGAGATAGCGGAAATCATCAGCGTGATCGACGAGATAGCGTTCCAGACCAACCTGCTGGCGCTGAATGCCGGGGTTGAGGCCGCTCGCGCGGGCGACGCAGGAAAAGGCTTTGCCGTTGTCGCCCAGGAAGTCCGTGAACTTGCGCAACGATGCGCCGGAGCCGCCCAGGAAATCAAGACGCTGATTTCCGCAAGCTCTGAACAGGTCAAGTCCGGCGTGTCCCTCGTTGAACAATCTGGCGAGGCGCTCAACGCCATTATCCAGCATATCAATGAAACCAACAGTCTGGTCGAGCTGATCGCAGACAACACGAACGAACAATCCGGCCAGCTTTCCGAGGTCAACAACTCTGTTCAGGAAATTGAGCAGTTGACCCACAAAAACACCGAAATGGTCATTGGCAATTCGCAGGCGATCCACGACCTGACGGAAAAGGTCAATCAATTGAGCACACGCCT
>JBNKCX010000031.1:0-11871 GCA_050287965.1 Sedimenticolaceae bacterium | reverse complement strand
TGGTACCTTTCTTTTGAGCGCTCAAAAGAAAGGTACTTGCAGCCTTTATAGAGAAGTAAAAAAAGAAACTCGGAGTTTACAGGCTGCAACACTGGTTCCCGCACTAGAAAGCCCGAAGCAGACGGGCCACGAAACTTGTTACCTGAATGAAAAACGAGCTACAGGCTTTTTGAGGTCTTACCCCACCAGAAGAACTTCGAGATCGATAGGCTGCAACACTGATTACCAGACTTGTCGCAGCTACAAAACCACTCCTACAGGTAAATTAAACCAACAGTAGATTCCCGGCGTGGGGGCCAACCTACCCACTCACAACCAACTTACCGCACCACCCGAAACCTATAACGAACCCCGTCCACCACCGCCACCTCCTCCGGCAGAAAATACTCGGTCTCCAGGTCAATGGTGCCGCTGCCGTCCAGATCGATACTGATCCCGTCATTGGTGTAATCGCCGTCGACCTGCAGGTTATCCGCCAGGTAGGCGGTATAGCGCCGCCCGCGGAACAGCAGTTCTCCCTGCAGCTGGGTCATGCAGTAGTAGTTCAACCTGTTCTCATGCCAACTCACGGGGGTGGTATAGATCCAGAGCCGATAATCGCCTTCAAGCCGAGATACCCCGGAGACCATGGCCAACGGCAGATCGAGGGCGTTTGCGAAGCGTCCCCTGCCGCGATTGATCAACGGAGGGCCGTCATCGTTCAGATTACGGTTGCGGTTGCGGTCCACGTAGAGCACGGTTTGGTCAGGTGAACTATCCAGCAGAAAGCCGTACTGCCGCGCCCCCAGCAGAAACACCCCGTATTTCTGCTCCGCCCCGGTAAAGGAGATCGAGTGTCGCAGAGGAACATCGGGCTGCGCGCTGAGCCCTACCTGGTTGGGGATCGCGGCCATCTGGAAACCCACCGGCCGAAACCCTATGCCGATGGGGATAAGAAACTCCTCCGCCGGCTGAACCTTCCCGCTATCGGTCTCCTCGGGCGGGGATGGTGTTACTGCCGTTCGTGCCGCATCCACGGGGGGTGAAACCGGTTGCGGGGGGACCTCCGCGGAAGCGGATTCCTGTTCGGGCTGCAGACCGAGCAATGGGCGAACGGAGTCAAGGAACTCGGTCAGGGCACCGTCCGGAAGCTCCCGGACGAAAAGCACCGCCGCAATCCCCAAAATCAGTAGCGGAAAAAACCAGCGACGACTACGCCTTCTGCCTGACGTACGCGATAGGGTAACGGATTCCTCCCGGATCAGGCTTTCCCTTTGCGGGAAACGGCTCTCGCGATTTTCCATGGAACCGGCCCGGGACGACGGCTTCAGCCTTTTTCGTCAAATCCCGCCGCCCGATACCAACGCTTGGCCTCTTCCAGATCCTGCTCCACCCCCCGACCTTCTTCATACATCATGGCCAGGGTGGTTTGGGAACCGGTCATTCCCTGCTCAGCCGCCTTCTTGAACCACTCCACCGCTTTGGCTGTATTCTGGGTCACGCATTCGCCCTCCAGATACATGAATCCCAGACCATGCTGAGCATAGGCGAGACCGGCCTCGGCCGCGGCTTTCATGTATTTGTAGGCCATCAGCTCATTGCGAACGATCCCCAGACCGTTCTGGGCCATGATGGCCATGCGGTACTGGGCATCCGGGATTCCCCTCTCCGCCAGGGGTGACAGCAGCTTGGCCGCATCACCGAAATATTTGGCTTCGAAGGCCGCTATACCGCTGCCCAGCTCCATTCTCATCGATTCTGCATCGCCGCTCATTAGACCCCCCGCTGGTTTCGGTCGGCACGAATCTATCTCCTATTCCATCGGAACGACGAGGAATTGGCGGACAGACCTGGACTATATATGACACCGGGCGATTCAGGATTCAAGCTCTTTCCCCCGCCGAGGACCCGGCTGCGGATACACCCTTGCGGAAAATTCCGGCTACCCCTAGTCTTGACAATATTGGTCGGCCATTTTTTAACCCCCTAGTTAGCCAAGCGGAGTCAGAGGGAATTGAAAGCCAGGTTATTCATGATATGCATCTGCTGGGGCTTACTATACGTTCCGGCAACGACCGTTGCTTCCGTAACCGAGGAACAGCGCGATCGTTTCCTGGAAGCGGAAAAAGCGTTTCAGCGGAGCGAAACGACGCGCTACCGCGAATTGAAATCCGGCCTTCAGGATTATCCCCTGTATCCCTACCTGGAATACCAGGAACTGAAACAGAACCTCTCCGGTAAACGCTCCTCCGAAATCGCGGATTTTTTGGATCGCTACCCCGGCACCCCCCTCGCCGGACTGCTGCGCAATGCCTGGCTCGACCATCTCGCTCGCCGCGGCAGATGGAAAGAATACCTGGAATTCCATCTAGCCCCCACAAACACGGAACGTCAGTGCCATTATCTGCATGCCCTTCTCCAGACCGGAGGGGAACAGGCCGCCCTGGACCAGGTGGAACCCCTCTGGCTTTACGGACACTCGCAACCCACGGCCTGCGATCCGGTATTTCAGGCCTGGCGCAGAGCGGGGCACCTCTCCACCGATCTGGTCTGGCAGCGGATCGGCCTGGCGATGGATGCGCACGAAACCGGCCTGGCGACCTACCTCCAGGGCTTTCTGCCGGAATCGGAAAAGAAGTGGCTGGATACCTGGCAACGGATTCACCGTAATCCGCGGGAACTGCTCAAGATAACCCGTCTCACCGTCCCCTCTCCCCTGCAGGAGAAAATCCTGGTGCATGGAATAGTGCGGCTGGCGCATCAGGACAGCGAGCAAGCCCGATCAAACTGGTTCAGGCTATCGAAGCTCTGGACGTTCACCCCGGCCCAGAAACAGCGGGCGGCCAAGGCACTGGCACTGGCCATGATGCAGGAGGGTCACCCCAACCTGCTGGAGTTCCTGGATACGGTTCAACCGTCCCCGGATAACTGGCAGCTTGCGGAGATACGACTGCGCGCGGCCCTCTCCCGCGGCGATTGGGGACGGGTAATACGCTGGATCGATGAACTCCCGGAAGAACTCCGATCCAAGGAGTCCTGGCGTTACTGGCGGGCACGGGCCCTGGGGGAAAACGGGGATAACGCGTCGGCGAAAAAACTTCTGAAGGGACTGGCGCGGGAACGAAGCTATTACGGGTTTCTCGCGGCCGACCGTTTGAACGCCTCCTACCACTTGGCGCACACGCCGTTGACGGTGGATGAGACCCGGCTCCGGGAACTGGCTACGGACCCGGGACTGGAACGGGCGCGAGAGTTGTTCCTGCTTGGCCGCCTGACGCCGGCCCGACGGGAGTGGGAGAACGCGATCAGGGAACTGGACAGTGAATCACTTAAGACGGCGGCGAAACTGGCCCATGACTGGAACTGGCACGCCCCCACGATCTTCGCGCTGGCCAGAGCAGAGTTCTGGAGTGATCTGGAAATGCGCTTTCCGCTGGAATATCGCGACCAGATCGACAGCGAAGTCCAGGAATACAACCTGGATAGCGCCTGGGTCTTCGCGGTAATACGCCAGGAGAGCGCATTCATGCAGGACGCCCGCTCCCATGCCGGGGCTCTGGGCCTGATGCAGCTCACGCCCCGCACCGCCCGTTCCGAGGCGCGGCGCCTGAAAAAACGGCGCCCGGGGACCTGGGACCTGTTGCAACCCACCACCAACATCGAACTGGGAACAGCCCACCTGCGCCGAATCATGGACCAGGTCAATCAGAACCAGGTACTTGCCACCGCCGCCTACAATGCCGGCCTGTACCGGGTCCGCAGTTGGCTTCCGGAAAAGAAAGTGGCGGCCGACGTATGGGTGGAAACGGTTCCTTTCAGCGAAACCCGCCTATATCTGAAACGGGTCCTGTCCTATAAAGTCATTTACCAGAAGCGTCTGGGGTTGGAACCTCAACGCATTGGGGAGAGCATGCCGTATATCGAACCGGCGGAAACCCTTACAACGGACGTAAAATCGAAACAATCCCTTAATGCAGGATAGGCGGCTTATCGGCATCGTCCTCGGGCAGGACCGTTTTATCACTGGTTTTGGTTAACCTGTCACCACGCTTTGCCCTTAGCCGTTCCTTGGCGATAGCCAGGGTTTCCGGATCCGTGATCACCTCGTAGAAACGGCGGCCCCACTGTTCTTCGGCACTGATGCTGTTTCCGATCCAGAGACGAACCGGAGCCTCCCGCAGCACCAGCCAGTGCATCACCCCTTTGCGGTCGGGGAAACGGGCGGCATAGAAAACACTCTGCTCGCTGTAACCCGGCATGGCGCCCCCCACCTTACGCAACGCCAATTCATTCTTCAGTTTAAAAAATGCCGGAACATCCAGTTCAATACCGTTGACGTTATAACGCAGCATCCGGTCGGAACTCTCTTTCCGCGTGGCACCCTGATCCACCGGGACAACAACCTCCACACCCCGACCCTGGTCTTCTCTGAGACCGGTACGCCGCAACAGGGCGGAACAGGAAGAGAGCTGATCGGCACGGTTGATGGCGGGAGAAATCATGATTTCATGATCACCATCGTAAAGAAACGCCGGCGGCTCGTCGCTGAACGCTATCCCCAGCCCGATCTCCAGTTCCGGCAATCCATGTTTTCTGTTTTTGGCGTTCTGCGCGTCAACCACTTGCAGGATCTTGCGCGCCAGACCGCAGGCATGCGCAACGGAGAGCCACTGATAGGGCACATCCTCATATTCGACGATGCTGAGAATTACCGCATCGCCCTCGACAAATACCTTGCTCGCCCCGTAATCATCCAGCAGACGGGTTATAGGCTGAAAGAAATTCAGGCTGAAGTGTGATGCCGGATTGAGGTTGCGGTCCCGCAGCAGAGCGGTGATTGTCGTGGAACCCCGCACGTCCGCCTTGATGATCACATGGTTACGGATACGGTGCTGCTCCTGATTCTGTTCCTCATGCAGCAGAAACTCCTGCAGACTGCCGTTATTGCGTGACAGCTCGATCTCATCATCCGCGGTCAAAATCCGCAGATTATTCATAATCCAATGCGACCGATAGGCCAACTTCAGATCCCGCCGCAAGCGGGCGAAATCCTTCAGGAACTGCAGCAGGTAGCTCTGCTGTTGCTCATTGGAAATGCGTCGTATAGCGGCTACCGCCTTATCCAGCTGCTTAAGGATATCCACCGGATCCATCAGATTCTTGCTGCCGGAAAGCCGTCTCACCAGCTTGCGATGGGACAGGGTTCCCTCCAGATACTGACATATCAGACGCACCGGCACCTGGCCATGCAGCTGGTTATAGAGATGAGGCGCCTCTCTGGCGGCCAACGCCTTCTTGCCGATACCCCCGTTCTGCAGGTAACGGGCGATGTCCGAAAGAAAACGCCGCCAGCGGCTGCGTTCCGACAAGGGATGTATCCTTACCTGCTGTTCTACCCCGCGAACCTTGCGGACACCTGCATCCTCAATAAAGAAATCGAAATTCTCCGGGGCATCCAACCAGGAACATCGTCCCTCCATGTATTCCTCTTCCGACACCACGCCGTGCAGAATAAGCTCCGTTTCCAGAAAGCCCCTGAGTGCGCCCTGATCCAGGCGCTGCCGCAGTCCCGTGGCCGTATCCGTACCCACTTCCTCCTGCTTCTCTTTAGCTCCGGTCCCGGAGGGGAGAGCCCACGAAGGAAGATAGTTCTCGAACAGCCGGGTGAACGCTCGGTTTACCTGCTCGAAACCATCAGGTCTCTCTTCATCGATTACAGCGAGGGCGTAAACATAGTGGTTCATCAACTGTTCGCCCGACCACAGACTGGAGAGCTGTAACAGCGGATTAAACAGGATCTCCTTGGGGACCGGCCATGATCTCCCCAATACCGATTTCCTGAGTTTGCGTAAAGAGGTGCTTTCCAGCTTGTAGACCTGGCGGAAGAGCTTCTGCGTAATACGATAGCGCAGGGCCGACTCCTCCCGCGCAAACGCCACAATCCGCTCATGCAGTTGTACCGCTTTCCCGCTGAAGTGGCCCTCGTCGGCGATACGGGCACGGTACAGCCGCTCGCGGTGCAGTTCCAGCTCATCCCCCACCACCTGCAACAGGAATTTGAGCAGGGTGAACTGCAGCAGTTGGAGCAGGTCCGGGCGGGAATTCTTCCGCGCCCTGCTGATACCCATCTCCATAATACCGGAGTAAGCCGCCTCAAAAGCCTCCAGATCACCCACCCCCGGGGGAGGCGGCGCTTCACCCCAAAGATTCAGACCCACCTCATGCAGAAGCATGCGGCGCACCAGCTTCTGGGTGGCCTTGGTAAACAGCGGGCTGAGGAAGGTATCGATATGGGTGTTATCGATTCCCTTTTGAAAGCGATCGAAGGAAAATTTGTACGGCGCGGGCGTCTGAAACGGCTGGGTAAATTCGATGCTATCCGGCTGCCAACGAAATCTTTTTGTTATCCCGGGTAACTTCATGGCATGGCTCTTATCGGGTCGGCGCTCGCTGGTAAATGCCCTGTTATATTTACGGACCGGCAATAATAGCCGAAAAATCCGGTTATATGGTTGAAACTCTGAAGGAATCTGAGCCGACCAAACCGGCGCTCAGAAATCATCGATCCGAGGTGTAGATTACGTGCAATAACCGACCCTGGCAAAATCCACGATCGAGAAAAGACGAATTCCGACGCCGGAAACCAAGTTCACGACTTAGTTCAGAGGTTTCCTATAAGAAAGATTAGTCACCCCGGGCCATTAGGGCAACCCCGGTCTCAGTCAATCATGGCTCCGACCAGCCGATCCTCCATCTCGATTCGCGTCGCCAGCTGCTCGCCCAACATGGAGAGGTCCTTGGGAAGTTCGCTGAGGATCAGCTCGTGGTCGGAGATATCGTACTTATCGTTGAACGCCACCGCGATGTCCGTGGCCTCCACCACCTTTGGATAGACCTCTTCCGCCACGGATACCACGCTGGACCGCCGTTCATCGCCGCGGGAGATACGGTCATAGATCTCAAAATGACCAAAGGCCATGTAGTCCATCAGCACCTGACAGAACGCCCCCAGCTGTGCCTGTACCGGCTTGTCGGAGGTATAGGGCTCAAGGCCTGCCACCTTGCAGAAGAGCGTCAACATCTCCTGCCGTTCTTCCAGGAGCTTATCGATCATCTCCCTGGTACGGGAACGCCGATCGTCCATCTCCTCTCTATTCACAGACATATCTACACCTGATCCCTTTTATCACCTGTTCGACGGGGACAAAGATAATCACTATCCACCCCTACTGGCAAGATCTTAAAGCCAGTCTCAAGATACCTCACGTGCTACCAGAACAGAAGCTTTACTCCGATAACCAGCAGAAGCAGCGCAAAAATCCGCTTCAGACTGGTCACCGGCAGGGTGTGCGCCAAACGCGCCCCGACCGGCGCAAACAGCATTGAAGCGACCACGATGCCCGGCAAGGCGGGCCAATAAACATACCCGATACTCGCGTCCGGCAGCGCCAGTTCGTTCCAGCCGGCCGCCAGGAACCCCACCGTCCCGGCCAGTGCGATGGGCAGCCCGCAGGCCGCCGACGTGGCCACCGCGTTACGGATACTCACACTGTTCCAATGCAGGTAGGGAACGGTCATGGATCCACCGCCTATACCCACCACCGCCGAGACCATTCCGATCACACCCCCGGCCAACGTCATCCAGCCGCCGCCCGGCAGCCCCCGCTGCGCGTGCAACTGGAAACCGGACGCCATCTGCGCGCCCACGGCGACGGCAAAGCAACCGAATACCCGCTGCAACCAGAGGGAGGGAAGCAGATCGGCCACCAGCGCCCCCGCCCAGGCACCGAGCACGATTCCGGGAGACAGGATAGCGACCACCCGCCACAGCACGGCGCCGCGTCGATTATGAGCGATAACCGAAGCAATGGAGGTGACGATAATAGTTGCCAGAGAGGTTCCGACCGCCAGATGCACGACGATCGACGGATCCATACCCTTGAGTTGAAACAACCAGAGCAACACCGGCACGATAATCAGCCCGCCGCCGACACCGAGAAGACCGGCCAGGGTACCCGCCACCGCACCCAGCACCAGAAAGATTCCGATATCACTCAGAGAAATATAGAATCCGGCGGTTTCAATCAACTCTTGGGACATAGGGGCAAAAAACGGTATAGTCTCTGCGGGCAGGAAACGAAGAAAAAGGACAAGGCCGTTGAAGAGTAACAGAGTATGTATCCTGGGCGGAACCGGTTTTGTGGGTCGCCACCTGACCGCGCGCCTCGCCTCTCAAGGCATCCGATGCAGAATCCCCAGCCGTCATCCCCACCGCAACAGATTCATCAAAACCGGGGTGAACGTGGAGCTGGTCGCCGCCGACGTCTCCGACCCCAAGCAACTGAACGATCTGCTTCAGGGTTGTGATGCGGTCATCAACCTGGTGGGCATACTGAATGAAGGGGGCCGCCGCAACAGCTTCAAGCATGTCCACGTGGAGCTGGCCGACCGTCTGGTGCGGGCGTGCAAGGAATCGGAGGTCGGACGCCTGCTCCACATGAGCGCCCTGAACGCGAGCGAAGCCGGCAGGGTCAGCCGTTACCTGCGTACCAAGGGAGAGGCCGAGAATCACATCCTTACCCTTTCTCAAGGGCAGCACTCGGTACAGGTCACCACCTTCCGGCCTTCAGTGATCTTCGGCCCTGACGACAGTTTTTTCAACCGCTTCGCCACCCTGCTGCGAACCCTCCCCGGTCCGTTTCCCCTGGCCTGCGCCGACGCCCGCATGACCCCGGTATACGTGGGTGACGTGGTGGAGGCATTCAGCCGGGCCCTGAACGATCGCGCCACCTGGAAGCGGCATTACGAGCTGTGCGGTCCACGGAGTTTCACCCTGCGGGAACTGGTGCAGTATACGGCCGAGCAACTGGGCATAAGGAAACGCATCATTCCCCTGCCGGACATGATCGCACGTCTCCAGGCCCACATCCTCGGCCACCTGCCCGGCAAACCTTTCAGTTACGACAATTACCTCTCCCTGCAGATCGACGGCATCTGCAAGGAGGACGGTCTGGGGGCCCTGGGGATCACCCCCACCGACATCGACGAGGTCGTGCCCAGGTTTTTACGGGGCTGTTCCAGAAGCGGGCGCCTGTCGGAGCTGCGCCGTCAGATCTGATCCGGGGGGCGTGAAGCCTCCAGCAACGCCTGGAGCCTGCCCTCCCGATCCTCCCTGCCTAGCCGTGCCAGTTCTTCGCAGGCGAGGAAAAACCGTTGCATATCCCCCTCTTCCCGCCGCAGCAGTTCCTGCAGTGCCGGTACCCATTGTTCGTAGGTTGCGATCAATGCCAGATGGGCGTTGTTAAGCTCCCGGCCGAACCAACGATCCAATCCCGGATTGTTACCCCAGGCGGCCCGGCGGCGCGCATACTCAGTCTGCAGCCGTTGAAACTCGGCCTGTTTCGCAGCCCGTTTCTCGGAAGGAGGCAGAGACCGGGCATAAAGCGCCTGCAACCGATTGCGGCCATCGAGCACCAGCGCCGCGAACTCCCCCTCCACCGCCTCCGTCCTTCGCCAGGCCCGCTCCGCTCCCGCATCCTGCCGAGTTGCCAACCACCGCTCCACGCCCGCCCGTTCCACGGTGGTGGCGAAGGCCTCGTTGAAGGGCGTGTCATCCTGCACATAGAGCTGCTGATGAGCCAGCTCATGGAAGATCAGACCCGCAAGCCGCGCCTCGGACCAGTGAATGACCGTGCTCGGAAGGGGATCTTCGAACCAGCCCAGGGTTGAGTAGGCGGGAACCGGCTCCACCGCCACATCCTTGTCCTCGCCGCGCAAGGCGACGGCCTGTTTTTCCGCCGCCTCACGGGAAAAATAGCCGCGGTAACCGGCGCAGCCGATAAAGGGATAACACCACTGCCGGGGCGACACCGAGAACTCCTCCGTGGCCACCAGGGCCCAGACCGCCGCCGGACGCTGCAGATCGGCGTAGCGGCGGTAGCTCTCGTTATCCGGCAGAGACAGCCCGGAGGAGGCGAAGTCCCGTATGGCCAGCACCAGCAGCAAGCGCTGCTTCAACCCCTCATCGGTGCCGGGATCGGCCACCAGCTCCGGGATCGGGCGGCTGCGTCCCATGAGCTGCAGATGTCCGCTGACCGTCTGGGCGTAATAATCCATAGTCGCACAGCCGGCACAGGAGAGAATGACAAGGAGAAGGCCGATGATCCTGGGCATGGCGGAGAAGTTAGCACGGCCCCGGTGGTGTAACCTATAGCGGACAGACGAAAACAACACATACGGCATACCCATGAAGATCTATCTAGTAGGCGGAGCCGTTCGCGACCGACTCCTGGGTCTCCAGGAAACGGAACGGGACTGGCTGGCCACCGACACCTCCCCGGAGGAACTCAAGCGGCTTGGCTACCGCCGGGTGGGAAAGGATTTTCCGGTGTTCCTGCACCCTGAAACCCATGAAGAGTACGCCCTCCCGCGGGGTGAGCAGGCCTCCGGCGGAAGCGGAATATCCCCCGTGGAACAGGACCTGGTGCGGCGTGATCTCACCATAAACGCCATGGCCCTGGGACCCCAGGGGGAACTGATCGACCCCTGCGGCGGCCGACAGGACCTCCAGGACCGGCTCCTGCGCCACACCCCCGCCTTCGCGGAAGATCCCCTCCGGGTACTGCGGCTGGCCCGCTTTGCCGCCCGCTTTCTACCCCTGGGTTTTGGCATCGCCCCGGAGACCCAGGCCCTGGTCGAACGCATGGTGACGGAGGGTGCGCTCGACCATCTGGTGCCGGAGAGGGTGTTCGCGGAACTGAGCCGCGCCCTGGAAGAGGACCACGCCGGTCGTTTCTTCCAGGTGCTCCGGGAGTGCGGCGCCCTGGCGCGGGTGATGCCGGAACTGGACTGTCTGTTCGGTGTTCCGCAACCGGAACTTCATCACCCCGAGATCGACAGCGGGGTACACTCCCTGTTGGTGCTGGATCAGGCCTGTCGTCTCAGCCGGGAGCCGGCGGTCCGTTTCGCCGCGCTGCTGCACGATCTGGGCAAGTGCCTCACACCGGAAAAGGCCTGGCCGCGCCATATCGGTCACGAGGCGAGCGGGGTTGCGAGGATCGAGACACTCTGTGAACGCCTGCGCATCCCCAACAGCTGGCGGGAACTGGCGGTGCTGGCCGGCAAAAACCACCTCAAAGCCCACCGCGCCCTGGAACTGCGGCCCGCCACCGTACTGAAGCTGCTGCTGGAACTGGACGCCCTGCGCCGGCCGCAACGACTCCAGGGATTCCTCATCGCCTGCGAGGCGGACCTCAAGGGCCGCACGGGTTATGAAGAACGCCCCTATCCCCAGGCCGATTTTCTCCGCGCGGCGCGGGACGACGTGGCCGGCATCGACGGCGGGGCGCTCCTGGAGGAGCTGAGACCGACAGAGAAGATTGAGGAGCGGCTGTATCGCGCCCGGTTGGATGTTATTTCGCAATTGAGGAGGCGGTTTGCTTCCCAGGGTTGAATCCTGTTTTGCCTCTGGTAGGAATCTCGGCAATCGGTTTCGAGACTTAATTTGCTTCGGACTTTCCAGTTCGGTAGTTAATTTCGCAGCCTATAGCCCTTTTTTCCATTCAGGTAACAAGTTTCGTGACCCGTCTGGTGTGGGTCCTTCTCTCTGCTATTGCTGAAGGGTCACGAGTACCTTTCTTTTGAGCGCCCAAAAGAAAGGTACCAAAGAAAAACCGCCCCACGTCCCCGCCCGCTGCGCGGGTGCTCTGCGCTTCTCATCCCGCTCGGGGCTCTTCCGACGGGACGTCCATGTCCCGACGGAAGAGGGCCGGCATCCCTGCCGGCCCCTTTCAGGCCTTTTCCTCGCGGGCCTGCGATGCTCGACGGGTCCGAAGGGGTCGGGGGTGGCACCCCTAAACGCCTTCGACGCAGCCGGGTACCGGGACCTGGCGG
>JBNKCX010000030.1:0-61677 GCA_050287965.1 Sedimenticolaceae bacterium | reverse complement strand
TTCTTCTAGATGAGATGGGCGATCAGGCTGGTGGGCTTAATGCTATCCGCCGAGCAGTGGAAATATATGAAGTGTTGGCAGAGAAGGACTTCGCTGCTTTCGGCCCAGACCTGGCGAATTGCCTGAACAACATGTCTGTTTGTCTGGTCGAGGGCGGTGATCAGGTCGGTGGGCTTAATGTGATTCGCCGGGCGTTGGAGATCATTAAACCTTTTGCTAAACCTGGAACCGCTCATATGGAGTTGTTCGACCATATAAAGCGAACTATTGTTTTGCAAGAATCGGAGGAAAAGTAGCTGGTGCACTGTGGGCTAAGTAATGGGGTTTTGGCTATGCTCTTGGAGGTACACAATAGGTACATCAATCAGTTTTCACCATGTTCGCTAAATTGCGCTAAACTGCTGTTTCTTAAGTTCTTTTAGTTTCTCTAGGTTGCGGTAGGTTTCCTTTAAATTACAGTAACTTATTGTTTTATATGGAAACTCTTAATCCATTGGTCGAAGGTTCGAATCCTTCATGGCCCACCAATAAAATCAAGGAGTTACGTGTTTCACGTAGCTCCTTTTTTATGGGTGAGGTACAATTTCGGTACATTTAGCATGGAGAGCTGTACCGATGGCCACAATCGTAAAGACCCCATCCGGCACCTGGAAGGCTGTTATTCGGCGCAAGGGCTGGCCTACCTCCTCGATGACATTCCGCACCAAACGGGATGCCGAGGACTGGTCCAGGCGCACTGAGGACGAAATGATCCGGGGCGTCTACGTCAGACGGTCCCCCTCCGAGAAGATGCTCCTCCAGGAGGCCCTGGAGCGCTACCTGAAGGAAATAACCCCCACCAAGCGGCCATCCACCCAGCGGGCGGAAAAGATGCGTGCAAAGCCGCTGATCGCCCAACTCGGGAAATACTCTCTGGTCTCCCTTACCCCGGATGTGATTGCGGCCTACCGTGATGAACGGTTGGAGGAGGGTAGGAGCGCTTCCACGGTTAGGTTGGAGCTGGCGCTCCTGGGCCACCTCTACACCACCGCCATCAAGGAGTGGGGGCTGGGGTTGGTCTACAACCCGGTATCCAATATCCGCAGGCCCAAGCCCGGGGAGGGGAGGAACCGGCGGCTCTCCTGGAGCGAAGCCAAGAGGATGCTGAAGGCCTGCGATGCTCACTCCAATCCCATGCTGGGCTGGTCCGTCCGGATCGCCCTCTACACGGCCATGCGCCAGGGCGAGATCCTTTCCCTGACCCTGGATCAGGTCGACCTGCAAAGACGCATTGTGCGGCTCACAGAGACCAAGAACGGCAGCGCCAGGACCGTCCCGCTGTCAAAACGAGCTGTCCGGGTTTTCCGTGAGGCCATAAGCCATCCGGTCAGGCCGAAAGAGGTAGGCCTGATCTTCTATGGTGAACCGGGCCGCGACGGCCACAGGCGTCCTTACAGGACCAATAAGGTCTGGTCAGACGCTATCAAGCGCGCCGGCATCACCAACCTGCGGTTCCACGACCTGCGCCACGAGGCAGTTTCCAGGCTGGTTGAAAAGGGGCTAAGCGATCAGGAGGTGGCCGCAATCAGCGGGCATAAGTCTATGCAGATGCTGCGGAGATATACGCACCTGCGGGCGGAGGATTTGGTGGCAAAACTCGATGGTGTTTTTTAGCTTACAACAAGAAATATTTCTCTCTTGGTTGAAGTAAGAAAAGGACTGGCTTTCTATCATGTTGATAAAATGGATATTTATTATTTCGCAAATTATTTGCTTTTTGCCAAAAAATTCTCGATAATATGCGCATTATAGCAAAAATTGGAAGCATAGTTATGAGCGATCGAGATGTTTCTTTGAAAGAGTTAATTGCGCAACAGTTGCCCCCTGGATTTGTAAAAGGACTGATTGATGGGATAGGTAATATCTATCCTATGTCGTGCCAAACAATGGCCAGCGATACGAATCTTGGTGAGGAGCAAGCCAGCTATACGCTGGGCTATTACCGACGAGGTTGCGCTGAGACTCTTTTTTCTCGAATGGCCGCACAATATGGAATGCGGCAAGCTTCAGTTCAGCCTGAAAATGGTGGTTGTACGCATGTTTGTGTTTCAGTCGGAGACTTTTCGCTTGTGTTATGTCATGTCCAGGGGATCAACACTTTTCCACAACACTCAGATAATCGCGAGCAGTCTGCCAAAATTAATGAGCATCTATCACAAGGCGATATGTTTCCTAATGAATTAAAAGAAGCAAGTAGCGAGAATAAAAGGAAACGGATTTTTGGGGTAATAATTCATTCAGAGAACGGATCTGCTAAAGATGCTTTAGGTTCCATAAAAATTGGTTTCCCAAACCCTGATTTTGATGCATGGATCGAAGAGCCGATATGTTTGGTTGAGATATCTGATCTTCAAGACCGCAAATATCAGAAGACCACTGATCTGCAGGCGCAGGTTCAAGAAGCTATGCCAAAGTGGAGAACGCAAAAGCCAGATTTCGACAAAGATGCAGTAAGCAAGGAATAGTTTTTATGCCAGTGGTTGGAGTTAAAAACTTTGTAGGGGATAGGCTAAGCCAAGCTAAAAAAGCACGCGGGCTATCTTCTGTGAATCTTGCTGATTTGATCGGCGTATCTCCTACATCTATATCACTTTATGAGAAAGGCACGCAAAATCCCAAACAAGAAATTGTTGAGCATTTGTCTAAAGTTTTAAATGTTCCAGTAGGTTATTTCTTCAAAGAAATCTCAATAAGAAAGCCAGCAAATCTATTTTATAGATCTATGAGTTCGGCTACTAAACTATCGAGGACAATTTCGGAAGCAAAATATGAATGGACTCTTGAGATTATCGATTATGCGCTCAACTACTTTATTTTTCCTGAGTTTAATTTGCCAGATGTGGATGTTCCTGAAGATTTTAGAAAGCTAGATAGCTTTGCGATTGAATCAATAGCCAATCAAGTGCGAGATATATGGACGCTGGGTAGCGGTCCAATTAGCAATATGGTGAGAACACTTGAGTCTAATGGGGTTATTGTTTGGAGAACGTTATTTGAAGCTGAAACTCAAGATGCCTTTTCAGAGTTTAGGATACCGCACCCAATTGTAGTGCTGTCGTCTGATAAGAATAATTATTTTCGTTCTAGATTTGATGCTGCACATGAGTTGGGTCATCTTATATTGCATAGAAATGTAGACCGATCTGTCCTTAATAAGTCTCGCGATTTCAAGATTATTGAGGAGCAAGCCCATCTTTTTGCTGGAGCATTTTTGTTGCCCGCTACCGCGTATTCCAGTGATCTTTGGGACGTTAGTATAGATGCATTCCGTTCATTAAAACCAAGATGGAATATATCAATTGCAATGCAAATCATGCGATCTAAGCAACTGAAGTTAATAAATGATGACCAAGAGAAGCGGCTTTGGATTAATTTGTCGCGACGTAAATGGAGAAAATCTGAACCGTTAGATGATTCTACGCCGGTAGAAATGCCGAAGCTCCTGTCTGACAGCATAAAAATGTTAGTGGAAGAGAAAGTTAAGACTGGGGAACAATTGGTTGATGAATTACAAATTTCAGCAACTGATATAGAGAAGATAATTGAAAGGCCTGGGTTTATTAGAAGTGCCAATGAAAGCTATGCGCCTAGTCTAAAGAGAGATCCGGGAAATAACGTTGTCCCATTTAAGCGGTAGTGTATATATCTCAAGCTTTAGGGTGGAATTCATATTCATCCTGGTGGATATGACAAACATATTTTGTTATGGTCGCCCGCATTCGGATCAAATGCAGAGGTAAAACCAATACTCGTTTGGTCTATTCTGATTAGTAATTAACCTTTCTAAGTTGATTTTAAGTTTCTGCTTAGGCCGCTAATTAGCCAAAAATAGACGTTATGGTTGGTGTCAAAGCCAAGATCTAACATGTCTCATTCTTCAATGTTTACATGTTCAGCCATCTCTAAATATCTGCAATGGGCATTGGCAAGTCGCATTTGCCTTGGTGTCTTGCATTCCGCCTCGAAGACCTGTGGTGACGCGAGGAGGATCGTAAGGCACTGGGCGCGAGAGATGGCCACATTGAGGCGGTTGGAACTATATAGGAACTCCATGCCTCTTGGGGCATCTGCGTAGCTAGAAGTTGCCATTGAATAGATCGTAATTGGCGCTTCCTGCCCCTGGAATTTGTCAACGGTACCAATACGGGCTCCATGCAGGAGACGCTGTATTTCGAAGACTTGTGCATTATAGGGAGCGATGATTAATATGTCGCTGATAGTGATATCGGCTGTCTTGCCCTCGCGGTCTATCCATTTGCTGTCTGACTCTAATATTTCTCCGACAATTATTTGAATAACCTTGGCTTCTTCTGAAGAAGAACTGGTATTGCCGGTGTGGTGAACTGGAACATAACGCAATCCTGATCCATTAAAACGTCCACTCGACGTGATCATTTGAAGTTCACACCCTTTTTTGGAAAATAACTTTCCTTCGTAGAATTGCTCTGAATTAAAGGCGCATATTTCAGGATGTAATCTCCATGTCTCGGGCAAAAATAAACCCTGTTCCGGCAAAATGGTTTGATGCTCTCCGAGTATATGGTCTAACGCAGAAACCCCTGTGCCATCGGGATGTGAGCCTTGTGTGGGCTGTTCAAGTTGTTGTGGGTCACCCAGCAGAATCATGGCGGGTGCAGCTTGTCCTATAGCCACCACATTGGCAAGTGACATCTGTGCGGCCTCATCCACCACTAACACATCTATAACTTCCGCGGCTTCAATTCGCGACCAGAGAAATGGTGTTGCGCCTGCAACTTGTGCATTTCCTGCTGAAAGTATAGCGAACACATCATTATTGTTTTTAACAAATGATAATCGCTCCTGATCATCCTCCATTTCACCGGGTTTTTGGATACACTTGATATCCACACCCATTTCATCTGCAGCCTCGATGACTATGTTAATAAGATGACGTATCACTTTATGACTATTTGCTGTTATTCCGACTTTCTTGCCCTGACTGACAAGTGAACAAATCATGCGTGCTCCCGTATGGGATTTTCCCGTGCCAGGGGGACCTTGCATAGGTAATACCCCCTTCTCTAGAGATTTGATAATACGTAAGGCGGCTGATAGTGTATCCTCCCCCTCTTCCTGAAGGGCTTTATTGCCAAGATCGAGAGGGGTTCGCAATAGCAGATCACGGGCACTTTGATAAGGACCTTCACCCTCCATACCGTGGTCAGAAACATATTCTCCAAGCCTAAATAGTGATGCTGCCTGTTCAGTGCCAGGTATGATTTTGTGGGCAAAAATAGCATCGGGATGGATATCCGCAGTTGCCTTAGATTTTTTAATATCAATAGTATTTTCCTCGGTGTTGATTGAAATGACACTCCCGAGTTTTTCGCCCCCTGTTTGCCGGACATCTTCATCACTTCTGATATCCGTATCCTGCTGCTCAAACTTGTAACGATGAATCGGAATTCCTGTTCTTGTTTCGTCAACCTGTCCGACTAGGGTTAGATGGCCCAAGGCTGCCTTTTCAGATATAAGTTCATCGGAGGCCAGATCACTTAACCTGAAAAATTCCCACCATATGGCTTTTTCTTCCCTCCGGTGCCACTCAAGAAGATAGGCAAGTATCCAACGCGCCTTTTGCTCTTCGGTGCGCTGAGCAATATCAATCGGAATATCATGGGTAAGTCGTTCGATCAACGCCCGGACTTTTTGTGTTTTTTCGTCTAGCTCATCACTTGGGCCTTCTTGCCCTGGTGCAGGACGTGTAATTTTGACACCCTCTTGAAGTCGTACATCCCTCAGAGATTCAAGCCAATTTCTCAAATGTAGCGTTGAAAAACAGTCATCGGCGTTATAGCCTTGAACTAGTTGTTTGGTGTTCTCATCAATCGATGGGATATCATTAAGTTCTAGTCCTGCAGATAGTGTCGTCAAGGCGATGTTGGCGTCATGCAATGGGATATTTCTTTTATAGTTGAAGAATGACTCTAGTTTTTTAAGGGAATAGCTCTCAACGCTAGCCCTAAGAGCATTTCTGACAACGCTTAGCAGATCTACAAAGACCTTGCCGCGCAAGAAATTATCAATTTCCTCTTCCCTTGTTGCATAACGCCCCATTAAACGTTTCAGAGCGCTAGGTTCGTAAGAAGCAAAATGATAGATATGAAGGTCGGGGTATTGATCTTGTCTCGTTGTCACAAAATCAACGAAGCGTTCAAATGCTGACTTCTCTTCTATCCTATTGAAAGCCCATTCGGCAATATATTGAACTTGACCGTGCTCATCAGTGAAGGCATAGCCAAATAAATACTCAATGCCTTCAACCCCTACGAATGGATCACTTTCAATATCAAAGAAGATATCACCATCAGATGGTTTTGGCAGCGCGGCAAAGCCAGATTCTGAGACCACATCCAGAAATTCGATCTCGTTTTTCCCGGTTTTCAGCGCTTTAACCTGAATGGCAGCTTGCGCCCTAACTTTTTCAAGTGAGTGATATGAACCTTTACGTGGTTCAAAAGGAATTGAAGATAGTTCACCTAAGGAGTTCCGTGTGTTGATACCATTGTCCTGTAACTCTGTAATTTGGCTCTTTGAGATATTGGCTACAAGACATAGGTGGTCATCAGCTCGTCTTTTCTGAGCGCAATCCTGATTCCATCGGCATATATCGCAATGTGCTTTTGGATCAGGATATGTTGCATATTCATGTGGTTCATCAGAAGCGATTTCTGCTGATCTCTTAACTCGTCTGAAGTAGGCTGCGAACTCCTGATAGCGGAATCGCTGCGGCTCGAAATCTGTCCAAGGGGAAACTATATATATATTTTCAGGCTCAATGCCCTGAATATAAGAAAGCAGATCAGCATAAAGGCAAAGCTGTAACACGCTACCGCCTTTTGTTTCTCTTGCGAGTTTTGTGTCAATGACTTCGTATGACCAGTCGCCAAAAGATGAGTGAGTCGAAACACGTCTTAATATGTCAGCGCGTCCTGTCCAGCGTCCCTGACAAAGGGCAGCTTGAACGATAATGTTCTTTCCTTCTCTCATGGCATTTAGTGTGGCATCTACGGTCTCATCATTTACTCCCTTTCCTTCAATAAAACAAACATCATGCCCTTGTAATCTTAAATGATTGATATAGTCTTGTTCATGCCGGAATCCACGTTCACGAAGGATTTCCAGTAAAGGATCATAGTAATCAGGTTTCTCTAAGGTGCCATTTGCAACCTGAAGATCAAGCGTGCTCAGGTGATCGCAGTTTAAATGCCCGACTAAATCAGAAGCAGTGAGATAAGTTGTTCCGTTTTCTTTTCTCATTCCATTTTCCTTGGGCTAGTATTTTTGGAAAAATTTTCGTGCAGTCTTGTGTGTAAATTCTGCTAGCTCATCAAGCTCAATTTCGCCATCGATAAAGCGCTGGGCCATTTCATCGTATTCTTTAGGTACGGCAAGGCCTTCAAGTGCTATGGAGGCAGTTGCAAATCTAACTGCTTCTTGTCGTTGCCTACGTTCAGCCGCCGATATTCGAAGCCTCTTCTTTTCTGTCATTAAATATCTCGAAATTACAAATTATTTATATGTATGCCACTGGTTAATAGTGAGAATCTTTTGACTGGTTATATTTCGCTAAAAAACCAGGAAAAATTAAACCTATATAAATTGATAATCAAATTTATATTATCCGTTCATTAAAACATAGCAGTTTGATTATTAAATCCTAGTGAATTGATTTTAAACGTAAAAAACATTGACAAGTTAGTGAAAGCAAGGAATAAATTGCTACAGAATTATGTATCTATAGCAAGTTAAACGAAGGATTACGTATGACGATCGAAGAAACACTTTTGGGTTCCTATGGGCCGCTACTGAGTATCAGTCAACTCGCTGAAGTTTTGGATAGATCGCCAGAAGGTCTGCGTATTAGTTTGCGCTCGTCAAGTAATGACTGGTCAAAGCAAATCAATGCTGCAAGAAAGAAAATAGGGCGGCGTGTGTATTTCAAGACATCCGAAGTAGCCCATTTTCTCGAAAGCTGATTGGGGCGAGCTAGCCTATGTCAGCTAACAAGGCAGTTATCATTAAGCGTCGCGTACGCAGGGATTTCACGATTCTCCCTAACGATCTGATCCGGGATCGGCGTCTCTCATGGAAGGCAATAGGTCTTCTAGGTTATATCTTGTCACTTCCAGATGATTTCCGTCTTTATCTGGATTATCTCGCTAAACAGAAAAAAGATGGCCGTCACTCAACAAGAGCGGGCTTAAAGGAACTTGAGCTTGCCGGATATCTAACAATCCGACGTGAGCGTGGTGAACTGGGGAAATATACCCAGGTTATTTGGGAGGTTACGGATTCGCCGGTAGACATAATAGCTGATCAGAATCCACCACGTTCAGGAAACCTGAAGGAGGTTAATCCGAAGGAGGGTAATCCAGATACGGAAAACCCGACGCTAATAAGTACTAATACCGAACAAGAACTAAATACGAATAAAACTACTACGATAGGAATCCAAGCGGCCGCCAAAAAACCAAAGGGTAGTGTAGTAGGAGATCATCTTGAAAGTATTACTTGGCCAGATGTCTTTAGCGGTGAATTCCGTTCGCCAGCAATCCAGGTCATCCAAAAATGCCCTATTGAGAAGCAGCAGCTGGTGTTGGATGAGATTTCAGGGCGCGTAGCTAGGGGAACTGTGCGGAGTCCGATAGGACTGCTGCATAAGCTTGTTGAGCTGGCCAACGATGGGCGGTTTGTCCCTGCCGCGGCTTTAGAGTACCGGCAGAAACTGGAGTCAAAAGCCAGGACTGACCAGCTGCGCCTTGAAGAAAAAAAGCGACTTCAGAAATGTTCGAGTCCACGGGCAAAAAGGGCCGCTAGGGGCCATTTATCTGATCTGCGTCGTACAACCAATATTTGATCTTGGATGGAAATTCAGAATAGGAGGGAACAATGAAACGGGTAAAGACAGCATTCATGGCAGTACTTGTTTTTGTCGTGGCATCCACAGCGAACGCCGGGGGAATCCCGGTAATCGATGTTTCCAATCTCGCCCAGGCCATCGAACAGGTGAAGCATATGGTGGAGCAAATCGAGATGCTGCAAAGCCAGTTGGACAAGATGCAGGAGACTCTGAACTCCATGACCGGTAGTCGCGGATTCGGATCGGGCTTCCCTGCCGGGACGTATGACACACAGCTCAAGGTAAACCCAGGCGACATCCTGAATCAGTATGAAATCCAGAATTCAGGGGCATGGAGTCTTGAGGATGCGCCAGCGTCGATCTATGACCAGGACAACGAGAATGCCGCGTCCTATCTCCAACGCTCCCAGGACTCTCTGAATCAAGCCAAGAGCCGCTTTTCGGATCTCCAGGGGCTCATCGGTGCCATCGATAGTGCGCCGGACCAGAAGGCGATCCTGGACCTCCAGGCGCGGATCGCCGGCGAACAGGCTCTCCTGGAAAACGAGCGGATCAAACTGGCTGCGATCAAAGCAGAGGCGGAAGCGCGGCGGGAGATGCAAGAGCGGGAAGCGGTGCAGATCCGCCTGAATACCATCAAACGGACACCATTGGACTGGTAAGGGGTAAGCGACGTGAAAGGGAAAGCAATTTTGATTTTTCTGTTTGTGATATCGCTGGGTGGATGTGGAGAGGAACCCAGGTCGGTCGAGTGGTATCAGGAACATCCGGACGAGCGGCAGGCAAAACTTGCCATTTGCAAGAACGCCCAGGAAGAGTCCGCAAACTGTGAGAATGCGAGAACCGCTCAACGGTTGGCGACCATAAAGCGCACGCCGTTGAACTGGTAGAACGAAAAGGAGCGCAAGGTGGACCTATTCAGCAAAATACAGACAAACATCGATGGCGCATTGGGAACCTATGTGTTCGATGTGTCATCGCAGGTAATCGGTTGGCTGACTCCGGTCTTTACCAACCTGCTGATTATCTACATTGCGATGCTGGGCTACGCGCACTTCCAGGGGACCATCGAGGAGCTGTTGACGGACGCCTTCAAGCGGGTGGTCCGCATAGGAGTGATTTTGACCCTTGCCTTGAACGTCGGAACCTACAACGGGATGATCGTGGATTTCCTTTACCACGGGCCTGATCAGATCGCAGGCGTAATGACTGGGGCAGCTCCGACGGCAACGGTGCTGGACAATCTTCTGACCCAGGGAATGGATATAGGCGACAGAGCTTGGGCGCAAGGCGGCATCCTGCAGGGCGACTTCGGTCAATATCTGATCGCCATAGCCATTTATCTCGTGGTGGCCCTGTTCGTGGCCTATGCGGCCTTTTTGATGTTCATGTCGAAGGTGGCACTGGCGCTGCTGCTGGCAGTTGGACCGATATTCATCGTGACCGCCCTGTTCCCGACAACGCAGCGTTTCTTCGAGTCGTGGATCGGGATGACGATGAACTTCGCGCTCCTTTTGGTTTTTGCGGTGTCATCGGTACAGCTGATCTTCAATATCCTGGGTGGCGGGATCACCGCAGTCCAGGGTTCCAATGTCACGGAGATCTCCAGCATGATCACGGTCGTGGTGTTGGTTTTCATGAGCGGTCTTGTTCTCCGGCAAGTTCCCTCCATTGCTGCCGCCCTGGGCGGCGGGATTGCCCTGGTTACCCAGGGTGTCTTCTCCAGGGGGCTACGAGGAACGGGGCAAGCTGCGCGAGTGGGAATGCGGGGGACCCGCCGGGGAATCCAGAGAACGTATCAAACCGGGAAAGCACTCTATCTGAGGCGCTTCGGTAACACAGTGACCGGCAGATAGGGGCGAGCATGAAAATCAGGAACCACCACTTTGTTGCCAAGCTGTCCTCCTGGGTTCAGAAGAAGTATGACGAGGAATGTAGTGGAGAAGAACGCCGACAACTGGAAGGGATGGAGCTGGTTGCCTTCGCCATCGTGCTGCTTGGCCGGAAGTTGGGTGAAGACCTGGATCAGGCTATGGCCTGTGGTGACAAAGGAATGAGTGTCATTCCGAAGATAGCTTGGATTCTGGCAGTAAGCATGGGCGTTCTTTTTGTGCTGGCCCAGTTGGCGCAGAGGCTTATCCCTGGATTCCACATCCCATAGCCCGAGACTGCCGGAGCGCCGTCAGATTGAGCGCGGAGGCAAAGCGAGGGGGTCGCGTAGCGGCAGGTTGTGGGATCAGTGGGTAAGCCAAAATTTTTTACGTAAAAAATTTTCGGTTGGATGGCTGGCAAAATTTGTTACGTAACAAATTTGTAGTGGTTGGAAGAATTGGGCTTTTTGCCTTGTGTTGGCGGCAATTGCGGCCGGGCAAAATTTATTACGTAATAAATTTCTAGGGGGTTGGAGGACTAGGGCAGGATTCGCAAAGCGCTTGCAATTAGTACCTAATTTGCCCCGCTTGTCCCAACCCCCTGAAATTGAAGAGTTATGGCTATCGCAAAGACAGGTCTATCGGACGCAGAGAAAACCGCTCTTCGGCAGTTCTGCCGGGAGAAGGGCGTTACTGAGGCTGACCTGCTGCGGAGGATGATCCGGCGGATTCTTTGGGACAGCATAGACACCAGCGAGGGCAAGAGAGCCGCCTCGGCCGTCAAGGAAGGGAGCAACAATCTTACGCTGAGACTGAACGGCGCCGAGATCCGGAAGATTGAACGGCGGGCCGAGGAGGAGGGTTTTTCATTCCGCACATCCTGGGCGGTTTCTGTGCTGCGGCAGGCGCTATCCTCTGTTCCGGTCCTGACCGGCGACGAGGTAAAAGCCATCCGGGAATCAAACCGGGAGCTGGCCGCCATCGGCCGAAACCTGAACCAGGTAGCCCACGCGATCAACATCGATCCCCGAAATGAGGATCAGATAACACCGGAGCTTTTTGAGGAGCTACGGGACCATCTGGCGAAGCACCGGGAGAAGGTTTCCACCCTCCTGGATCTGGCGCTGAACCGCTGGGGGGTGTCGAATGAGTAATACCGGTTTTGCCCGGATTCATGGAATCCTGGAAGGGAAGGTCCGGTTCAAGATCAACAAGACGCCGGATTTGTTGCCTGCCCATGCCCGGAGGGTTGTGCGCCGTACCCCGGAAGTGTTGGTCAAGATCTCAGGCTACGGGCGGGGCTTCAAGCACGTAAAGGCGCACCTGGACTATGTGAGCCGGAACGCGAAGCTGGAGCTGGAGAACGAGCGTGGCGAAATCGTTTCCGGAAAAGAGGCGATCCGGGAGCTTCACCGGGAATGGATGCAGGACCGGGGTAAGCGCCGGTACAACACCAGGGACACTACCAACATCATTTTGTCTATGCCACCCAAGACGGACGAAGAGAAAATGAGGAAGGCTGTCCGGGGGTTCGCCCGGGAGCGGTTCGGTGACAACCACCAGTACGTTTGGGTGATGCACACGGACGTGAAACACCCGCACGCGCACCTGACGGTAAAGAACCTGGGCTACGACGGCACCCGTCTCCATGTCGCCAAAGGCGATCCGCAAAAGTGGCGAGAGCTGTTCGCTGAGAAACTTCGTCAGCACGGAATCGAGGCCGAGGCGACGGCAAGAGCGCCCAGGGGTGTTGTGAAGAAGTCTGTCCGGCAGCCGGTCTACCATCTGCGGAAGCGGGGCAAGATCCCCAGGACTGACCGGGCCAAAGTCGAAGAGGTGGTTCGAGAGATCAGTTCCAAAAAGAAGAAGCCCCGCCCCTGGGAAGAGAAGGTCAGCGCACGCCAGACCGAAACCCGGAAGGAATGGTTACAGTCGGCGAAGGAGCTTTCGGCCAGTTCTAATGCCTCGGATCGGGAATTGGCTGCTGAAATCGTACGCTACGTGAAATCCATGCCGCAGGTGGCTACCGAGAGGCACGGGATTCAAGCACGGCTTTCTAAACCGCAGCAAAAGCAGCAAACCGTGGGGAAGGATGATCCGGAACAAGAGCTGTAGGGGTAAGACAGGGGTGGCCGAAAGCACAACCGGCAATTTGTAGCATTTCGCGGGATGGCGGTCGTGGCGGGGCCTACGCTTGGAGAGCGACCGGCAATTTGTAGCATTTGGAGATAGGCTGCCGCCGGTGCCAGGGCGGTATACTCGCCAACCGGCAATTTGTAGCATTTCGCGGGATGGTAGCTGTGGCGGGTACTGTGCCGAACGAGTGACCGGCAATTTGTAGCATTTGCTTTATGTGATGGCTTCGGAAGTTTAGAAGCTGGTTTCCATAACCCATGCTTGATTAGATAGGTTTGAGTCTATTTGCGGCCAAAGAGTGGATATGCAGGCAATACATTCTCGGATCTAAGCAGTATGATATAGCGTCTCGAAGTTCAGCCGCTAGAACGCGAAGAACCAAGATCCATAAATGATCGAGCAAGTTCATCATCCAGCTTTTCCGCAACCTTCGGATCCTCATGCAACAATTTGGCGCTTTCTGACTTATCAGAAGTTCGAATGGTTGGTGAAGGAAGGTCGTCTCTTTATGCCGAATGCTGCGAATTTAGGTGATCCGCTTGAGGGTACGCAACCCGAGGGCGACGCGAATTATTGGCAATCTCTCATAAATGGCGCTACATCCGAAGAGCAAAGACACACAATTGAGCATAACCAGCAGCTTATATCCCGGTTCGCGGCCGCGTTCCGAGAGCATTACTATGTGAGCTGCTGGCATCTAAACGATGCTATAAATCATGACATGTGGGCACGATATGCTGACGATCCAGAATCGGTGGCAGTGTGCACAACACTGTCGAATTTACGTGCGGCTCTCCCTGCGTATGTGGATATCGGGATGGTCAGGTATATCGATTACGCAACCGATCGGTTGCCTACGTTGAACATGCTGGAATACATTACACACAAAAACAAGGTGTTTGAAACTGAGCAGGAGGTTCGTGCAGTCGCAATGCAACCTCTTGCTGAGGGGTTCGATCGACAGCACTTCCAAGCTCATCATTTTGAGGACGAAAAAAATCCAGAGTTTCGAGTGTTTGCACCTCCCATTGAGGTATCTGCGATCATAAATGCTGTCTTCGCGCATCCAAATTCACAAGATCAGTTGCTTAAGAGTGTGCGCGCGCTATGTCAACAACATGACCTGCCTGTGGCAGAACAAGTTGTACGGTAAATCTATGTGGCTAGCACTAGCTAACATGAAACCTCGTATGCTTGAGCTGTGGCGTTAATGTCTATTTAGGCGCTTTTCGGCCGTGGTCACACTTACCCACCGATTCCACAACCGGCCGCTACAGCGGCCCCCTCGCTTTGCCTGGGTGCTACTCCGAAGGGGCACCCAGGGCAGTCTCGGGCTGCGGGATGTGGATTCCATGGATAAGTGCTGTAGCGGGTGACAGATCCGGAGGCCTGGCCGGTGGATCCTGTCACCCAGGGAGAGGAGGGGTTACACCATGGCCGTCGCCGGCGCGAGGTTTTGTAACCCAATTAAAACAATAAATTATCCTTGCTCCCAAATTGGGAGGAAGCTATAATTAGCCAATGAGAGTGATCGCCAAACGGACTTTACGGGAGTACTGGATACTTCCTGGACATGAGGACGCCAAGGACCCACTTGAGGCATGGCACAGGGAAGCATTGCAGGCAGATTGGCCCGATCCGCACGCGGTAAAGGCACAGTTCGGTACCGCCAGCATCCTGAAAGGGAATCGAGTCGTGTTCAACATTGCCGGTAACAAATACCGCTTGGTGGTCAAGATTAACTATTCGTACCGGATCGTGTACGTGCGCTTTATTGGTACACATGCTGAGTATGACGAAATTGATGTGGAGACGGTGTGATGGATATTAAGCCCATTAAAAACGAGGCGGATTATGATGCGGTCCTGGAGCGGATCGACATGCTCATGGATGCAAAGGCAGACTCACCGGAAGGCGATGAATTGGACGTACTTGTTACGCTCGTCGAGGTGTATGAGGCAAAGCATCATCCTATCGACCCTCCCGATCCAGTTGAGGCAATTCTGTTCCGCATGGAACAGGCGGGCCTGGATCGCAAGGCGCTCGAACCCTACATTGGACGGAGCGGGCGGGTATCTGAGGTGTTGAATCGTAAACGCCCTCTTTCGATAGAAATGATTCGCAAGCTCTGGAAGGGATTGCATATCCCTCTGGAAAGCCTCATCGGTTCTGACGAAGTGGGTCACCACAACCACGCATAAGGCAGAAAGGAACACATGAGTACGACTCACGGAACCCTGGCAGGTAGGAACATCTTTGCAGATTTGGGTGTACCCGATGCGGAAAATGAAAAGCTGCGGCTTGTTTTGCTCGCCTCGCTCAGAGAATGGTTCAAGGGATCCGGCATGACTCAACAAGAGGCGGCAATCTCAATGGGTATTAAGCTGCCGGTTTTGAATGACGCTCTCAATGGTCGGTTTCAGAAGTTCACCATCGACCGGCTGGTTAGAATGCTCGCTTCAGTAGGGCTGCATGTGAATGTCACCATAACGACAGACCAAGCTGCATAAAATGAATATTAAGCAGCATAATCCCATGCACCTAGGCGCATTTACCAAGCGGGTGTACCTGGAACCTAATTACATCGGTTCCAACGAGCTGGCGCGGCAGCTAAAAGTCAGTCCCAGTCTGGTAAGCCGTCTGCTCAATGAGAAAACAAGGGTTTCCTCGGAAATGGCGCTAAAGCTCTCTAAGGTGCATGGTCAGGTCCCCTGAAAGCTGGATGTTGATGCGGGACTACTGCGATTTATGGCAGGATGCAGTTTACATACGAAAAATAAATGCGCCCCCTTTTTCCCATAACCTACTGTTAGCCAGTGAAGAATTATGTCACTACGAATAAACAAAGCTGAAGCTTGGGCATTGGAAATTATAAATCGAGTCCAAAGTGGATCCGTTGTTGAAGATTATCATGTCGAATTAAAGCGTCAGTGGCCTGATAAGGAAAAAGCCGCTCGGCGGATTGCAGGCCATGCAAATTCGTGTTTTGGAACTGACATCATTTGGATTATTGGTCTCGATGAAAAAGAAGGGGTGGTTGGTGCAAATCCAGAGGAACTTGCCAATTGGTGGCCTGAAGTGCGCTCATACTTTGATGGTGTTACTCCTGCATTAACGGATATTATTATTCCTATCAATAAAGCATCGGTGGTTTGTCTATTGTTTGAAACTAGTAGACCTCCTTATCTGGTAAAAAATCCTAAATATGGACGTCCTGATGGTGGCCCGGTCAATTGGGAGGTGCCTTGGAGAGAAGGTACTTCTACAAGATCTGCCACACGAAATGATTTAGTGCGAATGCTAATTCCTACATTGGCACAACCCGAGGTAGAAGTACTTCATGGTTATGGAAGGTTAACTCAGAAAAAAGAGGACTATCCGGGTGATCGAATAATTGGAATACGTCTAAGTTTCAGTATTAATATATATATTTATCCGCGTGATGATGCTTCTGTAAAAATACCATTCCATAAATGCCAATGTGTACTGACTGATAATATTGGTAACAATATTGATGATTTTAATTTTGCAATGCGCCTACCACATGCTTATGTAAATCATGATTACATTCCGGATACAGTAACAATTGAACGCACCTCAAGTGAGCTTATCGCGCATGGTCCTGGTAGATGTAGTATTGATATTGAAACAGTTCTGGAAAATGATCCCATATGGTTTAATGATCGTAAATTAAACCTTCGAATCTTGATGTACGTTATTAACTCAGATTTACCAGTTGAGATTGACGTGGATTTATTAACGGAGAACCCACAGAATGATGAAATAAGGAGCTGGTCCATTAACAAACATAGCTGATAAGCACATTAAAAACGTTCACTACATTCACGCGAACGTTTCACCGCGTTGTGGCTCGTGCCGTTTATGCTAATCTCTAACGTCCACTCTATGCACTCCTCAACCATGGCTGCACACGTCCTCACTGATTCCACAACCGGCCACTACGGCGGCCCCCTCGCTTTGCCTGGGTGCTACTCCGAAGGGGCACCCAGGGCAGTCTCGGGTTGCGGGATGTGGATTCCGTGGATAAGTGCAGTAGTGGGTGACGCCGCGGCCGCTCGAGGTCCGGAGGCCTGTCACCCAAGGAGAGGAGGGGTTACACTCGGGCCGTCGCCGGCGCGAGGATCTGTAACCCACTAGATTCGGTCTTTTTTAGGCAAAATTAAGTTGTAAAGTGTAACGATACGCGGAACAATAAGGGCATTGTGAGGAAAATGGAATGATAAAAAACCCTCCACACCCTGGCGAGCTGCTTCGCGAGGATGTACTCAAACCGCAACAGCTATCGGTCACGGAAGCCGCAGGCCGTCTCGGCGTTTCGCGGGTTTCTCTATCGCGTGTAATTCACGGGCACGCAGCAATCAGCACTGACTTGGCTATTCGATTAGAACTGGCAGGTGTTAGCACAGCTCAAGCATGGCTCGCTATGCAGACAAATTATAACTTGGCGCAAGCCGCGAAACATAAAAATATCCTCGTCCGTACTTTGGTCTAGCTATTGGCATAGCCGAGATGAGTGGCGGAAAAAATAAAAGATAAGTGAAGGAATATTTTATGGATACAATTATAAAAAAGGAAAAAACATGGCCGATATTCAAGGATTATTGGTTGAACAAGAAACAATCGGGTCGTCCAATTATCACGTTATAATTCCTAAATCACTACGTGATAATGCATGGTTGTCTTCAATAGGTAGATGCCAGCGCCTTTTTAATGAAATATCTATTGTTGGGGGCGATATCCAATTCGATTTTTTAGCATGTCGATGGATTGATCCTCTGCCATTGCTTTCGTTATTGATTGAAATCGTGAGAGCAAAAAAATTAGGTTGCTCCATCTCGGTATTGTTTCCCTCGTCAGACGATGGTCCTTGCGAAGAAGAGTTTAATAAATTAAACCAAAATTCTCCTAACCGCTTATTGCTATTTCTTTCGAGAGAGGGGTTTTTCTCTACGCTTCTTGCATTTGGTATTCCTGGCTATGTAGGAGAGAAAGAATTAAGTGCCGATTTGATAGATAGTCTTAAGAATGTAAACGCATCACCATCGTATACAGACGCACATTTTATTCCAGTGACGCTTTATGATGTTCCTCTTCTTGTTAACGGAGGAGGGGTGAGAGATGACTTTTCGCATTTTTCTGCAGATGCTGTTGAAAATATACTTAAAGATGCAGAAGTTGCATTACACACCAGATGTTCTGCTCCGCAGCGAAGACACCTGCTATATAATCTTCGCGCAGTTATTCAGGAATTTCTCCATAATGTACAAGAGCATGCATATGATGATGAACCAATTCGCCTTGCTGGGCTATATGTTCGTTATCGTCAAGGTGGCGTGATTTTGACTGGTGTTAATGATAAGGGATTCTATGAGGAATGTGTTAATCAGGAGTATAAAAACTGCAATATGGTGAGCCGTGATTGGCTTGATTCAAAAATTGGCTGTTTGGAATTGTTCTTTCTTGATCGGGGTATTGGTATTGTTTCGCATTTTACTCAAGGTAAGGCGAGCGTAGATTTTGAATATGTGATGCGTTCTACTTTCTTTTCTGGAGAAAGTACAAAGAAAACGCGCAAGACGGAGCATGGCGGTTTAAAACTGCTCCATACTTTATTGAGTAGAAGTACTGATTACTTGCGCGCTGTTGATAATATGACTTGGTTTGGTTGCCATGTTCCATTTGGGAGAGTGGGTAGTCAGGTGGTGAGACGACAATCTGATATGTCCAAAAGTGAAGGATTGATCGGCTTGGGATACCACGTCAGGTTGGGGTGGAATGCATCAACCCAGACAGATGATGCTTGGTTGTCATTCTCTGGAGATGAGATAGAGCAAGTATTTACTGAATTATGTAAGCCGCCAGACTCATGCGCTGAACTGTTTGATTTATTTGATAGGTATTCAATATGGGATGAGTTCTATGCAAATGGTGATCCCCTAATAAAAGATGAAAAATATATTCTTTGGCGCCCAATCCCGAATCGAATGAAATGGGATATCTTGTCTTCAATGGAAGATCTTTCAAAGCGCATAAGAACTGGAAGTACACTGGTGATTGTAGATATCCCTAGTAGGGAGGCAGCGACATACGCGGCAGCAATGTCGAATGCTTGCTTTGACCGGCGTGAGAAATGGCCAAAAAAATTCAAGCGTATAATATTAGTTACGAATAGATGGGGTTTTGCGTACGCTGAGCATCGGAATTATGAAACGGGAAAGCATGGTTACTCTACCTTTGCCACAAAAGATATTCCCGGTAAATTCAAGCCGGGGATTCAAAAAAAACACATAGGTGAAGTTACATTTCGTCAGTTAGTGGTCCACTGGTTGAAGTGGTTGGATTCTGTTCATCTATGGGAATATGTAAATGTTGTTGATAGGCTTTTCCTCGCAGAACCAATTATTTGGTCTGAGACGGATAAGCATCAACCAAAAGAAGTAATTAGTGGTTATCTAGATTTTACAGCTACTGTACATCATAAATCTTGCGCGGTTTTGTACCGGAATGCTCTTGGTAGAATATTTGGTCTTCTTGACGAAAATCGCGCTGAGATTATACCTGTTGACAACTTAGCAAGTCCTGTTGTGCATGATGTTTATGCCTATGAAGTTATGGATCCTCCGGAAAGTGTTTCAGATATTATGGATAAAGTAGCTGTCGGCTCAGTGCTGGTTTCTGGATCAACACTTCAGGCAACTGGGTTAAATAACAATATACACTTTTTTGTTCACGGAAGTGCGCCCCAAAAAAATATATATCCAAGTCTATTCCACTGGCTACCTAGACCTATTGTTAAAACTGAAAGTCCTATTCAAAAACGAATTGGCAAAACTGCCGCAATTGCACCTAGTGGTTGGCTGAGCATTGAAATACCACGACATGGAAGCGACGGTGAATTGGTGGGGTGTCGTGATCCATGGGCAACATATGCTGATTGGCAAAACCCCGGGCCAATGATTGCTAAGTTGGGCCATTGGCATTACGAAGGTCATCATGACTTGATTACGATTAATATCCCAGATGCTGTTGATAATGCATTTATTAGAAAAACGCCTTTAGCATATTTCCTGGTCAATAAAATTATTTCATTCCTTGGAGTAAGGGCAGAAGTACTGGACCAAAGCTGGCGTGAAAGCTATCCCAAAGAAGTGACTAGGCCTGGCATATTGATATATCGTTCGCATCCCAGCAGTGAACATATTATGGATCGGATTCTTTCCGTTTTGCCTGAAGACGCTAGGTCTGCTGTTAGTAATCAGATATTTCCAATATTGCCGCTTCGCACAAAGTTTGGTGCCTCAACATTACTGATTCCACCGCGCATGAGAGAAGAAATACGTGAATCAAATAATAATACGCGAGTAATGATATTTGATGATGCTGCTATTTCAGGTCGTACACTACAAGATTTACGAACCTCTTTAACTGATATAGGTGCTAACAATATTAGTTTTGTGTTAATCGCAAATCGGTTACGCATGCCAGCAGAAGCAAAAAATATTGACTATTATTGGCGACTGGATGTTCCTACAATGGGACGTGAAGGAAGTTGTGCGCTTTGCAGCGCATGGCATCAAGTAGACTCATTTTCGAAGCAGCTTGTAAATGGTAGCAGCGCGGAGATACTTGAGAAATGGTTGAAAGACTGGGGGGCAGTTTCGCCGTTAACTAATTGGCATGCCGGGTTGAATCCTATGCCAATACCTTTGGTAGTGAAAAAGTACTGTTATAAACCAAATTCCGATCCTCCTGAATATCGTGCTGAAATACCTATCTTTAGATCTACGGGTCTTAGTATACATGCAGCAGAAATTCATGCGATGACGGCGCGCGATGACTATGGTCTTAAAAAAATTAAAGAACAAAGAGAACCGGCAGTTCGAATAGAACTTGCTGCAAGTCAACTGCTTCTATTTGGAGACGAGCTAGATCATGACCTAATTCATGATTTTATCGTGTATGGGCTTCTTAAGCCCATGTCAGAATTGCCAGAAAATTCGCCTAGTGCCGCGCTTGCAGTGTTTGTGGTTATTCGGACACTTACCCTGCTTTCGAGAGCCGGACAAATTAATGTTGCTGATACAGCGTCCCAGAATGCAATAGATCTGCAATCGCGTAGCCATGGACTAATATTGGTAGCATATTTTCTGATGCATAATCTCTTTGATAGTAATAACGATATTTATTACCCAGCACTAAGACTGTTGTCTAGTCGGCACGCCTCAGTTCCAGAAAAGTTACGATATTTGTTTAGAGAAACTATTACTATCGACGGAAATGCGCATTCAGAGCCACTGCCAAGACTTCATAGAAGACTTAAGGATGTGACTGGTATAGAGGAAAGTGAAGTGAGGCGTGCACTCGATAGTTTGGCAAGTATTGAAGATATAGTAAAAGAACTCGGCTCAGAGTTAGCAAGATGTGCTGCTGCTTTTGGGAAAAAAGAGGATGGCTATTCTGACCGGAGAATAAAGTTAGCTCGGTCAATTGTCCAACTTAGAGAATCACTTAAGTTCTATATTAATAGTGATAAGTATCCCGATGTGTCATTGGTTGAGAATGTAATAAACGATATTAATCAACTGGCAGATTGTTACTTTTATCGCTTAGATCCAAGGGAGGGGCAGAGGGGACGTGGTTTTAGAGAATCGCTTGAAGCGCTATGGAGTAATGGTGAGATTAGATGGACTGAAGCGTTCCAGGGAAAACCAGGAAGCATCGAATCATTTGATCCGATAATTATGCAAAGTAAATTATCCGGCTTGAGTAGTAACTTTGATGGCGCGCGATGGGTTTGGATACCATGGCACAAACATATAGTTAGTTTGATCAAAGACCTGTTGATGAATGTAATCCATAGAACCGGGCAGATCCATGATCCATGGGATGACGGGGTTGTGCTTGCTGATATGTGGGTCAATGTTAACTATGAACCAAAAAGAGTGCTCATCAGATTTGCAACTGGCTGTTCAAAGGATATTTCTGTGATTTATAGAGATATTGAAAAGGGGACTGTAGAAAAAACCAGGTGGGAACCATTATGCGAACTTGGAGGAAAGGTTTCCCTTGATGAGGTCATGAGTAAACAGGGAGAAAGACTCGTGCTTGAGGTTTCAATACCCTATGCTTCATATATTGGGAAAGAACATCAGGAAGAGAGCGCATGAAAAATTATAAGTTAATGATTATTGATGATGAACTCCGCGATCGTAAGGGTCACTACGATAACATATTCAAGTCAACTGATTTTGATATTCAATATATCGGCAAGTTGTCTGAGTTGACAGAAGATATAAAAAACACTCCAGTCGATGGATATGTTGTTGACGCAATACTAGATAAGGGAGATTGGGGTGGCGTAGGAAACGCATCGAAATTGTTCCGAAATATACTAAATAAAACTCCAAGGCGAGCTCCAGTATTTCTTGTAAGTGGGCAATGGCACGAGCCGTCTTTAACGGAAATACTAACTGAAATAAATCAGAACCAAAATAATGTAGATGTTGTGAGATTCTTGGCTTTTCAGGAGTTCGAGCAAGCTGCGAAAAAAGATCCAGAGGAGTCAGCAGAAGAAGTAACACGTAGAGAGGCCATTGAGAATGCGCTTCGTTCAAAAATACAAAGTGATCTCTCAATATGGCATGAATATAGCGATTTTAATCCTGGGCTTAATGATCCGATAAGGATACTTTTGCTTGCTGATCTTCAATACGGTGATGAGCACACATCAAAATACGCTGTGTTTGACGAGCAATGGGTTGGGAAGGCATTGAATAGATGCAATTTGATGCCGGACATTATTGTTATTGCAGGTGATGTTTCATGGAAGGGTGAGCCAAGTGAATACCGTCAGGCTAGGGAAAAGATAGAGGGTATGATAAGGTTTATGTTTGGTGATGATAGGTTAGATTCGCTTCGAGAGAGAATACTATTAGTGCCAGGTAATCATGATGTTAATCTAAGAATTGCCGCCTGTGAAGGATATAATTGGGAGAGAGATGAAAAAAAATGGAATGAAAGGAATGGTGAAGAGAATAGTGATTCAGGCGATCAAATGAATGAGCCTATTGTAGACTATAGGGGGTTGGCATTAGAACCGTTTAGACAGTTCGCGCATTCTTTAACTGGGTCTAGAGTATGGGGTGAAACAAAGCCTAAGTGTCGGGTCGATCGTCGTTTTGAGCATTGTGGATTAAGGTTCTTCTTGTTTAATAGTATATCCCATCTAACTGTTAACTCACCAACTCATGCACAACTAGATGATAGAGCTTTACAGCGAATTACATCGGAGCTTGGTGTTCAAGATGACCCTGAAGACTATTTTAATTTTGCTATCTCACATCATGGAATTAGGGCTGGTGAAGCAGTAGTGCAAATAGATAATTGGGCTGAGGTAGGAAAGCAGTATTTTAAGGAGCTCAATATTCATATTTGGATGTTTGGTCACTATCACAAAAATAGTACTTATCCTATCTCTGAAGCACCTTTCAATAAGCCCCATCATCTTAATGTAGTACAAGCAGCAACATTAAAAATTCGTCCAGGTGAAGGTGATACAAGGGGTTTTAGCGTCATAGAGTTAATGAGAGAAAACGGCAAGGTTGATTCAGTTGAGCATCATTTTTGGGGCATCACAGATAATGGCGTAGGGGAAAAAGAAACTAGTCCCATAGATTTGTAAACTGAATTGAAGTGGGTACACAAACAGTACATCCATCAGTTTTGACCCTGTACGCCAAATTACTCTAACTTACTGTTTCTAAAGTCCTTTTAGTTTTTCCTAATTACTATCAGTTTTCTTTAGTTATCAGCAACTTATTGTTTTATAAGGAAACTCTTAATCCATTGGTCGAAGGTTCGAATCCTTCATGGCCCACCAACCTTATCGAAACCCGGACCTAAGAGTCCGGGTTTTTTGTTTCTCAAAATTGATCTATTCCTTCCAGGCTGCGTTATCGCCTTCCTCAAATGCTCATTTGCTAGCCATATATCCAATGGGGTCAGGCTCGATTGTTTCCGGTAAAGTTACTATGCTAAACAGCAATCAATCGAGTTTAGCCGCATTGGTCCCGGCGTGACTAAAATGTTAGACCATCAAGGAAGACTCACGAGGTAGCTTGATAACAAGCCACGAGTCAGGCGAAAGGAGAACGTTATGCACATTCCAGATTCAATGTTACAAGGCGGCATTTGTTCGGTAACCGCAACAGTGAGTGTTGTCGGCATTATTGCCGCCTGCTACTTTGGGCTTAAAGCCAAAAACAAACCTACCGCATCTCAGTTTGGTGCGGTTGCAGCCCTGATCTTTGCCGGGCAAATGATGAACTTTCCGATTATGAATGGAACGTCCGGTCATTTGCTGGGCGGTGTGCTGGCGGCAAGTATGTTGGGTACTCCGTTTGGCGTTTTAGCAATTGCGTTGGTTGTGAGCATTCAAAGTCTGCTCTTTTCTGATGGCGGTATAACGGTTCTTGGCGCTAACGTTTTTAACATGGCAATCCTCGGTGCCGGGGCGGGTGGGGTGCTGCGTTCTAAACTGGTGGAACAATGGGAGAGTACGCGGGGTAAATATGCCGCAACGGCAATTGCTGCGTGGCTGTCTGTCATGCTGGCTGCGTTTGCCGTGAGCCTGGAGCTTGTCGTTGACGGAAAAATTGATTTCTCCAGTGTTGTCCAGGCAATGCTTGGAACACACGCCTTGATTGGCATAGGGGAAGTCGTCATTACGGTCGCTGGTTGCGTATTGCTGAGTAGAAATTGGTCTTCCGCGGGGGCAAACCGAGGATTGGTCGCCGTGCCGCTTTTAACCGCAACTATTGTTGCATTACTGCTTAGTCCGTTCGCGTCAGGTTTTCCGGATGGGTTGGAATGGGTTGCGGAGAAGTACAAATTTCTGCACGAATCCGCACCTGCTTTTGTGGGGCCGTTTTCAGATTACGCGGTTCCCTTTTTTACTAATGAAAGCCTTTCCACGGGGATGGCCGGCCTGGTCGGTGTAGTTGTTTCATTTGGAGCGGCATGGATTATTATGAAAATTATCCAAACTTATACAATAGAAGGAAAAATCGCCGGGTAATTTCCTACGCTCCGACCCTATTTATATGTAATGGTCGTTTTGCGAGGGAGAAGTGTAATAACATTAATCAGCGATTCCTTATATTTAATTTGAGTTACTCCCGGCAGACGTTCCGCCTCATACGCCCGGGTGATAATATGTTCCGGCACGGTCGGAACAGGCCGATTGCACAACAATTAAGATTACGGCTTCGTTCCTCCTCTCCATAATTATATTGAGGCTTTTGGTATGGAAGGACTCTACCCCAGCAACCCCGAAGGGGTCCCCGACGATCTCACCCGCCCCTCCGCGGCATACCGCAGAAACGCCTGGCTCGCGGTCGCCAGTCTTTTACTCTTTGTGATGTTGTATCTGGCGCTGGCCGGCTGGTTCTCCTGGACCGCGTATCGCATGTTCCAGAATATCGCGGCGGGCGGCCCGAGCAACCTGAGTCACTTCGTCGTCGGAGGATGCGCCGCGTTCCTCGCCATATTCATGTTCAAGGGGCTGTTCTTTTTTCAACGCGGGGACACGTCCGATACGCTGGAAGTCACCGCTGAGGATCAGCCGCGGCTGTTTGCGTATCTTCACCGTCTGGCGGATGAGGCCGGGGCGCCGCGTCCCAATAGGGTTTTCCTTTCGGCGCGAGTGAATGCGGCGGTGTTTTACGACCTTTCCGTACTCAATCTTCTGTTTCCGTCCCGCAAGAATCTGGAGATCGGTCTGGCGCTGGTAAACGTGCTGACCCTGAGTGAGCTCAAGGCGGTGCTCGCCCATGAGTTCGGGCACTTCGCCCAACGTTCCATGGCCATCGGGAGCTGGGTATATATCGCCCAGCGCATAGCCACCCAGATAGTGGACAAGCGCGACGCACTGGACAAGCTGCTGAGATGGCTATCCAACTTCGACCTGCGGGTAGCCTGGGTAGGATGGTTGCTGACACTGATCGTCTGGTCGATCCGTTCGTTGATGGACACCGTGTTGCGCTTGGTGGTTCTGGCGCAGCGGGCGCTGTCACGGCAGATGGAGTTTCAGGCCGATCTGGTATCGGTGTCCCTGACCGGCAGCGATGAACTGGTTAACTCCCTGCACAAGCTGCAGGCGGCGGATGATGCCTGGGACCGCACGCTCAGTTTTGTGGGATCTGAGCTGCAACAGAAGCGCATCCCCAAGGATCTTTTCGCCATCCAGACGCACATCATCGAGAAAATGGCGGAGATTCTGGATGACGAGAGTTACGGCAGAGTGCCGCGGGCGAATACGGATCAGCGTGAGAACTTCCGCGTATTCAAGACCAGTTTCGCCCACCCGCCGCAGATGTGGTCGACCCATCCCGCCAATGCGGACCGCGAGGAGAACGCCAAAAGCCGTTATCTGCCCGCACCGCATGATGACCGCAGTGCATGGTTGTTGCTGGATGATGTGGATGGGATCAAATCCAGGGTAACCAATCTCCTGCTGGGTGAGATTGAAGGGGAGCCTTCCTCCCACGAGCAGACCCTTGCGGGACTGGAGAAACGCTACGGTCTGCTGCAGTACGACACGCGCTATCGCGGGGCCTATCTCGGGCGGCCTCTGACGCGCCACGTGGCAACTCCGGCGGAGCTGTATCTGAAGGCATTCAAGCATGACGATATCCGACAGGCGCTGACGGATCTCTACCCCCATGCACTGAGCACGGAGTTGGCCCGGCTGCGCGATCTGGAGGAGGAACGGCAAAATCTGGAGGCGTTGCATGATCGGGTGTTCAAGCCCACGGACGGCCGCATCGTCTATCGCGGGCGGGAGATCTCACGCTCTGATCTGCCGGTGGCAGTCCGCAAGGTCAGCGAAGAGGAAGAACAGGTACGTAAACGTATTCTTACCCATGATCAGCGCTGCCGGGCGACGCACCTTGCGGGGGCCGAACGGCTTGGCGCCACCTGGCGCGCTTATCTGGTGGGTCTGATTGAACTTCTGCACTATGCGGAACATACCCTTGCCAATCTGTATGACGCCCACGGCCTGCTCGGCAATGTGGTTGCGGTGGTCATGGCCGACCGCCGCGTCACCAGCAGCGAACTGAAACGCGTGATCGCCACCGCTAATGAACTGCATGGGGTGCTGGCCCGTATCTACGATGAACAGAACGCGATACAGCTCGACCCCGAGGTGTGTAAACAGCTGGAAGTGAAGGGATGGTCGGAAATGCTGGAGGAGTTCAGGCTTCCCCCGGCGGACAAGGAGAACATCAACGACTGGATGGGTGCTATCGACAGCTGGGTAAACGCCACCGGAGCGGCGCTTTCCAGCCTCTTCAGCGCCGCCCTGGAGCAGCTGTTGCTGACCGAGGATAAGGTCGCACGACACCTGCGGGAGGAGAGCGATCCCGGCAGTGCGCCCGCTCGAAGTCACACCCCTTCCGGATATCCCGCGTTTCTATCCGGACAGGAGCGAAAGCGTCAGAAACGGTTGGGTCCCTGGGACCGGTTCCAGACCGCGGAAGGCGTAATGGGTACTGTGTCGCGACTGCTGGTGGCGGGGGTCATTGTGGGTGCGGTTCTGGGTTTCGGCAGTTTCGTCGGCGCGCAGGCGACGCTCTCCATCTACAACGGCCTGGGTACTACGATAAAAGTGGACGTAGCAGGACAACATCTGACCCTCACCCCGTTCTCTTCTCGGCAGATCGAGATCGATGCGTCCTGGAAAGGGGCGGTGGAAAGCCGGGCGACCGATGGCCGGACAATAGAACGGTTCGAACCGCCGTTGAACGGATTCGCCGGTCACTATGTTTACAGCGTGGCCGGAGCGGCACCGCTGGTGCGATGGACCGCAAGCTACGGCTCGGCGGCGGAACGTCCGCCCACCATGCTCGGCGCGAAACGCTGGCTGCAGGCATCGGCGGATTTCATTTTTCGGGAGCCGCCGGACAGCATACAAACAAAGTCCGGGTCCGGCTCCCGTAGCGTCCTGTCGGCCTTCGGGGACGGTAGCCCGGAAGATGTATTGGGCTTCGTGGAAGACGATGCGGAACGAGTCAGACTCATTAAGTTGCATGCTGCCTGGGACGGGGAGAACAGCGAGTATTCGCAACGCTGGCGGGAGCTTGCAAAAGGGTTGGAACAGTAACACTATGGCTCTCGGCTCCGGTCGAGGGATTTGTTGAATGAACATGAGCGAAAACGAAAAAGTTATTTATCTGGCAAACCTGATTGCGGTTTCACGGGTGGACGGCAGTGTCTCGCCCTGCGAAACGCGCGTCGTGGAAGCCGCGCAAAAACGTCTCGGGGCCGGAGAGGCGGAGCTGAAAAAGGCAAAAATGATGGCGGCGTCTGGCGGATACCAGCCTCAACCGGTGGGTTCGTTTTCGGTGCGAGTAGCCAATCTTGAAGACGCGGTGATGGTTTCCCTGGTGGACGGTGTGCTGGATCTGGCGGAAAAACCCATGGTCTTTGGCTTCGCGGAACGGGTCGGTGTCACCGACGATCAGTTGCAGCTCATTCTGTCTGAGGTGAGGGCCTTGCTTACATCACCGAAATAACGGTTGCGAAAGAAAGGGGACGGAGGAAAAACGTAATTCCTCCGCCCCCTTTTTTGTTTGCCCTGTTACTGCACACTGCCGAAAGAGAGATCCAGGGTCTCCTGTGGCAGGGGGAGTCCGGCGATCTTGCTGCCCTGTGTCAGGGGGCCGCGGGGAAAGAGGGTATAGAGATACTTATTGCCTCCGCGTTCTTCGAAGTGATGAATAAGGTCGCGGATGACATCCTTGGATTTGGCGGTGGTGCCGTGCTCATCCACATGAGCGCGCAGGAAGTAAGCCACCTCCAGATGCTCGGGGGTCAGTTCGATTCCTTCCTCCTTCGCCAGTTCGGCCGCCCGCTCTTCATCCCACGGTTCGAGATCCTCCAGGTGCAGGCTGTGTTCTATGGCATCGGTGTGTGTCGTCATGATTCAACTCCTTTATTATCTGGATACATTGCTCCACTATTCCGTTATTCGACAGGAATCCTCCGCTGGAGTTCGTTACCCCAGATTATAGTCAGGAAACCGCGGCAAACAGGGTTCGAGTAAGAACACCTTGAGGTGCGTGCCGTTCGTCCCAATTATCAATATGTTGAGACAAAAGTTTCGAGGACGATGCCGGGAGAAATTCCGCCTTATGCGGGGTGGAAACCGTGGGGAAACATCAATCGTATATGCTTATATGAAAACGCAATCGGGTGATCGGCGAAAAACGCGGTCGGGATTGCGACAGGACAACCGTCAAGGAGAAGGGCATGAAACTGGCGATCATCGGGTTGGGACGCATGGGTGCCAATATGGCGCGCCGCTTGGCGCGGGGTGGACACCAGGTGGCGGTCTTTGACCGCGCGGCGGAGGTGGGGGTCGCTCTGGCGCAGGAACAGCCCGGTGTCATGGCGGCGGATTCCCTGGAGGCGCTGGTTGCGCTACTCGATCCGCCCCGAGTGCTGTGGCTCATGATCCCCCACGACGTGGTGGAGGACGGCATCGACACCCTGCTGCAGACCGGGGTCTCTGCGGGTGATGTGATCGTCGACGGCGGCAACTCCAATTACCGGGAGTCCCTGCGCCGCGGCCGGGAACTCGCGTCGCTGGGAATCGGCTTTGTCGACGCCGGTACCTCCGGGGGCGTGTGGGGTCTGGAGAACGGTTATTCCCTGATGGTGGGCGGAACCGAAGAGTCCGTCGGCAAGATCCGGCCGGTGCTGGAAACCCTGGCCCCGGCCGCGGACAAAGGCTGGGGACACGTGGGTCCGGTGGGTTCGGGCCATTATGTGAAGATGATCCATAACGGTATCGAGTACGGCATGATGCAGGCGTTGGCAGAGGGATTTGAGTTGCTGCAGGCAAAGCAGGAGTTCCAGCTCGATCTGCATCAGATATCCCGGATCTGGCAGCATGGCAGTGTGGTGCGATCCTGGTTGCTGGATCTGACCGCCGATGCCCTGGCGGAAGATCCCGGGCTGGAACAGTTGCAGGACTGGGTGGCGGATTCCGGGGAAGGACGCTGGACCGTGCATGAGGCGATCGATTCGGCGGTACCCGCACCGGTGTTGTCGCTGGCTCTGATGATGCGCTTTCGCAGCCGTCAGGACTCCTCTTTCGCCGGTCGCCTGTTGGCGGCCATGCGTGCCGGTTTCGGTGGTCACGCGGTAAGGAAAGCGGACAAGGAGTAGACCATGGAGAACATGTTTTCCCTGGACGGGAAGTTCGACTACTGTCTTGAAAACCAGCGTCCGCCGCCGGCCAATATCGTTATCTTCGGTGCGTCGGGCGATCTCACCAAGCGCAAACTGATTCCCTCCCTGGCCCGCATGCTGCGTTGCAATCTGCTGCATCCGGAGAGTCGCATCGTCGGCGTGGTGCGCAAGGGCGCCGAGGGTTGGGTGGAGGAGATGCGTGAGCCGCTGCGGCAATATTCCGCCGACTCCGAGTTCAGCGATGAGACGGTGGGCTGTTTCCTTTCCATGCTGATTCCGGTGGAGGGGGTGCTGGAGGATCCGGGAACCTATCGCCGGGTCGGGGACGCCCTGGGTGTTTTGCAGGGGGAAAAGAACGCCCTGTTTTATTGTGCTATCCCGCCGGACTGGTATACGCGGGTGGCGGAGGGTCTGGGTCAGGCTGGCCTGAATGATGAGCAGGAGGGTTATCGCCGTATCGTGATTGAGAAGCCGTTCGGCCGGGACGCCATGACGGCGATAGATCTGAACCGGGAGCTGTGGAAATACTTCGACGAGTCGCAGATTTTCCGCATCGATCACTATCTGGGCAAGGAGAGCGTACAGAACCTGTTTGTGTTCCGCTTTGCCAACGCCATCCTGGAGCCCCTGTGGAACCGCAACTACATCGATCATGTGCAGATCTCCGTGGCGGAGACCCTGGGGATTGAGTACCGCGCACCTTACTATGAGCAGACGGGCGCGTTACGGGACATGATCCAGAGTCACCTGATGCAGGTGATGACCCTGGTGGCGATGGAACCCCCGGTGGAGTTCAACGCCGATGATATCCGCAACGAAAAGGTCAAGGTACTGCGTGCGGTGCGGCCCATCGGGCCGGAGGAGGTGGACTGCCTCTCCCTGGCGGCCCAGTACGCCGCCGGTGTCGGTGACGACGGTCAGGGGTATGCCGGCTATCGCGAGGAACCCGGCGTGGCCGCCGATTCGGTGACCGAGACCTTCGCCGCGGTGAAGTTTTATATCGATAATTGGCGCTGGCGCGGTGTGCCGTTTATTTTGTGGAGCGGCAAGCGCATGAAAAAACGGGTATCGGAAGTGGTGATACGTTTCCGCGAACCGCCGCATGATTTCTTCGCCAAGCAGGGCGTATCCTCCACACCCAACGCCCTGGTTCTGCGCCTGCAACCTGACGAGGGTATGTTTCTGGGTATGAATGTGAAACAGCCCGGTCTCACCATGGATATGCAACGCATGGTTCTTCATGCGCGCTATCAGAGTGATGAGCACCGTAGCTACGACGCCTATGAGATCCTGCTGCAGGACGTCCTTATAGGGGATGCCACCCTGTTTTCCCGGGCGGACGAGATCGAGGAGTCGTGGAAGATCCTGGAGCCGATTCTGAGTGGATGGGCCAAGCGCCGTTCCATTGAGCCCTATCGCGCGGGTTCCTGGGAGGTGCCGGGGATGGATCAGCTGATCGAAGGGTGTATGAGTGGCTGGCACATACCGGTCTGAGGAATCCCCTTGGCGGGTGTTCCCGGATACGGATACCCTGGCCCTGGCGTTGGCGGAGCATATCGAGCAGGCGGTCACGAACGCGGTCCGGGAGCGGGGTGAAGCCCACCTGGTGCTGCCGGGGGGTAGCAGTCCGCGGCCGTTGCTGATGAAACTGCGGGAGCTGCATCTGCCGTGGCGGAGAATGCATCTCTATCTTACCGATGAGCGTTGCCTGCCCCCGGGTCATGCGGATCGCAATGACCGCATGCTGGATGAATTGCTGTTGCCTTATGTGGATCTGCCGTCGGCCAACCTGCATCGCATTCCGGCGGAGCTGGGTGCGGAAGCCGGCGCGCAAGGTTTTGCTCATCTGCTCCAAGAGGTCCCGCGGTTCGATCTCGTGATCCTGGGATTGGGGCAGGACGGCCATACCGCCAGCCTGTTTCCCGGCAGGGCGGAGCTCCTTGACGACAGCCCGGTGGTGGCGGTTTTTGATTCCCCCAAGCCGCCCGCGGAACGGGTCTCCATGGGGGTGGGTCGCCTGCTTTCGGCCAGGGAACGGATCGTGCTCGCGGCGGGTGCGGGAAAGCGCGTCGTCCTGCGGCGCATACAACAGGGAGACAGCTACCCGGTTACGTCCCTCCGGCCCGACGCCTGGTATCTGGATGCGGAGGCGTCCCCTTTGGGACCTAGGGTCAGTCCCGATCCTTCATTTTCCAGGTGATCAGGACGATCAGTCCCATAAACAGCACGGCAAGGGCGAATTCCAGCATGGCGATCTGACTCGGCAGGGGGCCTACTTCGAGTTTAGTCAGCGGGCGGACCCTTGCCCACCTGCATTTGCTCCAGGTGTGCCGTTTTCGGGGGACGAGTAGCAGACGCGCCGCTGCGTGACTGATAAAATAACTCTTTTTTTGGCCGGAGAAGGGTTACATGTTCAGCAAAGATATGAAGATCAGTGGCTATGACGACGAGATCTGGGAAGCAATTCAGGCCGAGGAGCGGCGTCAGGAAGAGCACATCGAGCTGATCGCCTCCGAGAACTACACCAGCCCGCGGGTGATGCAGGCCCAGGGATCGGTGTTGACCAATAAATACGCGGAGGGTTATCCGGGCAAGCGCTACTACGGCGGTTGCGAACATGTGGATGTGGCGGAGCAGCTGGCAATCGATCGGGCCAAGGCCCTGTTCGGCGCGGATTACGCCAACGTCCAGCCCCATTCCGGCTCCCAGGCCAACGCCGCCGTCTATATGGCGCTCTGTCAGCCGGGGGACACGGTGCTCGGAATGAGCCTGGCCCACGGTGGTCACCTGACCCACGGCGCCAAGCCCAACTTCTCCGGCAAGTTGTATAACGCGGTGCAGTACGGATTGGATCCCGAGACCGGCGAAATCGACTACGAAGAGGTGGAGCGCCTGGCCCGGGAGCATAAGCCGAAGATGATCATCGCCGGTTTCTCCGCCTACTCGCGGGTGGTGGACTGGCAGCGTTTCCGCGCCATCGCCGACGAGGTGGGCGCCTACCTGTTCGTGGACATGGCCCATGTGGCGGGGCTGATCGCCGCCGGCCTCTATCCCAGCCCGGTGCAGATCGCCGACGTGACCACCACCACCACCCACAAGACCCTGCGCGGTCCCCGGGGCGGTCTGATCCTGGCCAAGGCCAACGAGGAGGTCGAGAAGAAACTCAACTCCCTGGTGTTCCCCGGTACCCAGGGCGGTCCGCTGATGCATGTCATCGCCGCCAAGGCGGTGGCCTTCAAGGAGGCCATGGAACCGGAGTTCAAGGCCTACCAGCAGCAGGTGATGGACAATGCCAGGACCATGGCGGCGGTGTTCATGGATCGCGGCTACGATGTGGTCTCCAAGGGTACCGACGACCACCTGTTCCTGGTCAGCTTTATCGAGGCGGGATTGACCGGCAAGGATGTGGACGCCTGGCTGGGCGCCTCCAACATCACCGTCAACAAGAACGCCGTACCCAACGATCCCCAGTCGCCGTTTGTCACCTCCGGTATCCGTGTGGGCACCCCCGCTATCACCACTCGCGGTTTCGGCGAACAGGAGGCAAAAACGCTGGCGGGCTGGATGTGCGACGTCATTGATTCCCGGGGTGACTCGTCCGTGATCGAACAGGTCCGGGAGAAGGTGCTGGCACTCTGTGCCGAGTATCCGGTTTACAAATAGCGGGGGCCGGGGTTTCGGAGCCGGGTGAGTCTGTTTTGACCCGGGCCCCGGATCCCGGAACCCAGGACCTTTGATCAGATGCGTTGCCCCTTCTGCGGAGCCCAGGACACCAAGGTGATCGACTCCCGCCTGTTCGGGGAGGGGGATCAGGTACGCCGCCGTCGCGAGTGTACGGTCTGCAAAGAGCGGTTTACCACCTACGAGAGTGCCGAGCTGAACCTGCCGCGGGTGATTAAGCAGGACGGCAGCCGGGTTCCTTTCGACGGACGCAAACTTGCCTCGGGAATGATGCGGGCTCTGGAAAAGCGCCCGGTGGGCACCGAGGAAGTGGAGGCCGCCCTCAATCATATCCGCCGTAAAATGCTGGCCAGTGGCGAACGGGAGGTCCCGTCACGCCAGATCGGCGAGTGGGTGATGGAGGAGCTGCGCAATCTGGATCAGGTGGCCTATGTGCGGTTTGCCTCGGTCTACCGGAGCTTCGAAGACGTAAACGCCTTTCGCGAGGAGATCGAACGGTTGCAGAGTCAACCTTCACCGGAGGTGAAACGGAAGCAGATGGACCTGCTGGAGGGTGAAAAGAAGAAATGAACCCCGACGACTACCGTTACATGGCCCGCGCCATCCGCCTGGCCCGCAACGGGCTTTACACTACCCATCCCAATCCCCGGGTGGGCTGTGTGCTGGTTAACGGCGGCGACATCGTCGGTGAGGGTTATCATCGCCGGGCGGGGGAGCCGCACGCGGAACCCAACGCCCTGGCCGCCGCCGGGGACAGGGCGCGCGGGGCCACCGCCTATGTCACCCTGGAGCCCTGTTGTCACCACGGGCGGACACCCCCTTGCACCGAAGGCCTGATCGAGGCCGGGGTATGCCGGGTGGTGGCGGCCATGGAGGATCCCAATCCGCTGGTGGCGGGTCAGGGGTTGGAACGTCTGCGGGAAGCGGGTGTGGAGGTCGCCTGCGGGTTGTTACAGCAGGAGGCGGAGGCCCTTAATCCGGGTTTCATCAAGCGCATGCGCGACGGCCTGCCCTATGTGCGCTGCAAGCTGGCCATGAGCCTCGACGGCCGCACCGCCATGGCCAGCGGCGAAAGCAAGTGGATAACCGGTGAGGATGCCCGCAGGGATGTGCAGCGGCTGCGGGCCAGGAGTTCCGCCATCGTCACCGGCATCGGCACCGTGCTTGCGGACGACCCTTCCATGAATGTCCGCCTTGGACGAGAAGATTTGCCGGGACTGCCGCCGGAACTGGAGCCGCAGCAGCCGCTGCGGGTGGTGCTCGACTCGCAACTGCAGATCTCACCGGAGGCCAGGATGCTGACCCTGCCGGGGATAACGGTCATTATCTGTTGCGCCGACCGGGACCCGGTCAAGAGATCCCTACTGGAGGCGGCGGGTGCCCAGGTCGTTCGGCGTCCCGCCGGCAGCGACTGTATCGATCTGCGCTCGGTCTTCGAATATCTGGCTACCCAAGAGATTAACGAGATCCTGCTGGAGGCGGGGCCGACCCTGGCCGGTGCCGCGCTGTCCGAGGGGCTGGTGGATGAACTGGTGATCTATGTCGCGCCCCACCTGATGGGGGACGGCGGCCGGGGGCTGTTTCACCTGCCGGGTCTGGAGAAGATGCAGGACCGGATCGGGTTGGAGATTACCGACATGCGGAGTCTCGGATCCGACCTGCGCATTACGGCAAGAGTCAACAATAGCTGATTGTCACCACAGAGGACACAGAGGTCACGGAGTAATTTAATCCGGGTAAATCACCGCGGGAGGGAGAGCCGGTGGGGTAGGACCCCACCCTGCCCCGGGCCGTAGGTTAGTGATCGGAGTTTCCAAAACAATTCATCGAAAATTCTCTGTGAACTCCGTGCTCTCCGTGGTTGAGAATTCTGAGATAATGGTGCGATGTTTACAGGAATCATCCAGGCGGTAGGCACTCTGGCGGGGATGGAACCCCGGGGCGGGGATATGGCCCTGCATATCCGTTCCGGGAAACTGGATATGGCGGATGTGGGTCTGGGGGACAGTATCGCTACCAACGGCGTCTGTCTCACCGTGATCGAGCTGCAGGGGGACGGCTATGTGGCGGATGTTTCCCGGGAGACCCTGGGGCTGACCACCCTGGGGGAGCTGCGTCCGGGGAGTCCGGTAAACCTGGAGAAGGCCCTCACCCTCAGCACCCCCCTCGGCGGCCACCTGGTGAGCGGTCATGTGGATGGTGTGGGGCGGGTCCTGGAGCGGCGGGGGGATGCCCGTTCCATCCGTTTCTCCATCGAGGCCCCGGAGGAGCTGGCCCGCTATATCGCCCACAAGGGCTCCATCTGCGTGGACGGCGCCAGCCTGACCGTGAACGGGGTCCGGGGGCGGCAGTTCGAGCTCAATATCGTCCCTCATACGGTGCGCGAGACCATTATCCACCGCTATCAACCGGGCAGCCGCGTCAATCTCGAGGTGGACCTGGTGGCCCGGTATCTGGAACGGCTGCTGTTGGGCGACAAGGCGGCGGAGCCGGAGCAGGAGGGTGGGGTGACCCTGGAGCTGCTGGCTAAGAGCGGATTTCTCAAATAGGTCCCGGAACGGGCCTTCCGGGGCGGCCGTAGCGGGAAACTCCGGTTTTCCAGTTGTGTTCCGCTCTGCTAACATTACCGATTCCTAATTTTCCATCGGATTGCGAATCCCCGGACGAGGCCATGTCCCTGAATACTATTGAAGAGATTGTTGAAGACCTGCGCCAAGGCAAGATGGTCATCATCATGGATGACGAAGAGCGTGAAAACGAGGGCGACCTGCTCATGGCGGCGGAGGATGTTACTCCGGAGGCGATCAACTTCATGGCCAGCTACGGTCGCGGCCTGATCTGCCTCACCCTCACCAAAGAGCGTTGTCAGCAGTTGCGTCTGCCTTTGATGGTGGACCAGAACGAATCCATACACCGCACCAATTTCACCGTCTCCATCGAAGCGGCGGAGGGGGTGTCCACCGGCATATCGGCGGCCGACCGGGCGACCACCGTTCTGGCGGCGGTAAAAGCGGACGCCCAACCGCAGGATCTGGTACAGCCGGGGCATATCTTCCCCCTCATGGCGCAGCCGGGTGGCGTGCTGGTGCGGGCGGGGCATACCGAGGCCGGTTGTGATCTGGCGCGGATGGCGGGAAAGGCACCCTCGGCGGTGATTGTGGAGATCCTGAACGATGACGGCACCATGGCGCGGCGGCCGGATCTGGAACGGTTCGCCAAGGAACACAATATAAAGATCGGTACCGTGGCCGATCTGATCCATTATCGGGTGCGCAACGAAAAGACCATCGAGCGGGTCAGTGAATGCGGCATGCCTACGGAGTACGGCGAGTTCCGGTTGGTGGCCTACCAGGACTGCATCGACAATGAACTGCACCTGGCGCTGGTCATGGGTGATATACAGCCGGATAAACCGACCCTGGTCCGGGTGCATATGCAGAATACCCTGTGCGATCTGTTTTCACCCGTGCACGGGGGCTGCAGCTGGCCGTTGAAAAACGCCATGCGCCAGGTGGCCAAGGAAGGAGAGGGGGTAATCGTGGTGCTGCGCAACCATGATTCCACGCGGGAGATCATTCAGCGTATGCGCAACTGTCAGATCCAGAGTACGGAGGAGGCCGGTAATCAGCCGGGCGGGAGCAGCCACCTGCGTACCTTCGGTGTGGGCGCACAGATCCTGTCGGATCTGAAGGTACGCAAGATGCGGGTTTTAAGTACGCCCAAGAGTATTCATGCCATCTCGGGTTTTGATCTGGAGATAATGGAATACGTGGATTGCGAGTAGAATTCGCCGCAAAATTGATGTTTTCTTTTTATGCCGCGTTATCGCCTTCCTCAAATGCTCATTTACTCACTTTGCTTTTCGGAAGGCTCTGGCCTTGCCTAAAAGAAAAATCTCTAATTTTGAGGCGGGTTCTATCGGTTGGAACACTTCGATTTACGGAGGAGAACTGAATTTGTTACCCCGTGATCTCTGTGTCTCTGTGGCATACAATTACATGCATACCAAGGTTTAGGATTTCAATATGACTATCAAGACCATCGAAGGTGCGCTGAATGTGCAGAACGCCCGTTTCTGCCTGGTAGTGGCACGCTTCAACAGTTTCATCGTGGAGAGCCTGCTGGAAGGTGCGGTGGATACCCTCAAGCGGCATGGCGCCGCGGAAGCGGATATGACCGTGGTTCGGGTGCCCGGCGCCTTCGAACTTCCCCTGGCGCTGGAGAAGGTCGCCGCCAAGGGTGAGTATGACGCCATCATCGCCTTGGGGGCGGTGATACGCGGAGGCACCCCGCATTTCGAATACGTGGCGTCCGAGTGTGTAAAAGGTATGGCTCAGGTCAACCTCAAGCACGGTGTGCCGGTGGCCTTCGGTGTGCTGACCGTGGATACCATCGAGCAGGCCATCGAGCGTGCCGGAACCAAGGCCGGCAACAAGGGAGCGGAAGCCGCCATGTCCGCCATCGAAATGGTCAATCTGCTGCGCCAGCTCTGAACCCTGAATAGATGAGCGGAAAACGCAGCCAGGCGCGGCATCATGCCGTTCAAGCCGTCTACCAGTGGCAGATGACGGGCCAGAACGTGGGCGATATTGACAACCAGTTTCTGGCGGAGCAGGACCTGGAAAGTTTCGAGGTTCCTTATTTCAGGGACCTGCTGCACGGTGTGCCGGCCCATCTCACCGAACTGGACGAGCAGTTGCAGCCCAGCCTGGACCGAGCCATAGAAAGTGTTGATCCGGTGGAACGCGCAATTCTGCGTCTCGGGGCCTTCGAGTTGCTGCACCACCCCGAGGTGCCCTACCGGGTGGTCATTAACGAGGCGGTGGAGCTGGCCAAGGTGTTCGGTGCCGAACAGGGGCATAAGTATGTCAACGGGGTGTTGGATAAGCTGGCGCGCAAGGTGCGGGCGGCGGAAATCAAGCAGAAGCGCTGACAGCCACTACCCTTTCCGCGGGTGAAGGTACCCGGCCTTGATCCCTGAGTATCCCCCAGCTTCCACCGAATAACGGAGCCCGCCAGGAGTCCTCATTCATGTCTCTTTCCGAATTCGATCTGATCGCGAAGTACTTTACGCATGCCGGGTCGGAGCGGGCGGATGTGCTGGTGGGTGTCGGCGACGACTGCGCGCTGCTGCGCCCGCCCAAGGACAGGGAACTGGCGGTCACCACCGATACCCTGGTGGAGGGGGTGCATTTCCCTTCCGGTGCGGATCCCGAAGGGTTGGGGCATAAGGCCCTGGCGGTAAATCTCAGTGATCTGGCGGCCATGGGGGCGGAACCGGCCTGGGTCACCCTGGCGCTGACCCTGCCGGAGAGCGATGAGGATTGGTTACAGAAATTCAGCCGCGGATTTTTGAGCCTGGCGCGGGCCTTCGGGGTACAGTTGGCGGGCGGGGATACCACCCGCGGACCCCTGAGCATCACGGTTACCGCCCATGGGTTCGTGGAGCCCGGCAAGGCCCTGCGCCGGGACGGCGCCCGGCCGGGGGATCTGATCTGGGTTACCGGTACTATCGGTGATGCCGCCGTGGCGCTGCTGGAGTTGCAGGGGGTCTATCGGTCAGCGCGGTACGGGGCCGATCTGCGTGCCCGTTTCGAGCGACCTGATCCGAGGATTAAGGCGGGGCGGGCGCTGGCGGGTCTGGCCCATGCCGCCATCGATATCTCTGACGGCCTGTTGGCCGACCTCGGACATATCTGTGAACGGAGCGGTGTCGGGGCGGATCTGGATCTGGCGCGGATCCCCCTTTCCGCCGGTGTCCGCGGGTATCTGGATCAGGGGGGCGAATGGGAGCGGGTACTGACGGGCGGTGATGATTACGAACTCTGTTTTACCGTCACGCCGGATCGGGTCGGTATCCTGGAGACGCTGAAAGAACAGCTGGATTGCGGTTTGACCGCCATCGGTAGCGTTGTGGCGGAACCCGGCGTGCGTTGCCGCCTGGCGGACGGATCCGAGCCGCGCCTTGTTAATACCGGTTACGAGCATTTCAGCGATCATGACTAAGCCCCGGCCGGATTGGTCCAACCCCGTACATCTGCTCGCCTTCGGACTGGGTTCGGGTGCGGTTCCCAAGGCGCCGGGGACGGCCGGCACCCTGGCCGCCATTCCCCTGTATCTGTTGTTGCAACCCCTGTCGCCGCTGTTCTATCTGCTGCTGGTTACGGTGCTCTTTGCCCTGGGCATATGGCTTTGCGGAAAGACCGCACGGGATCTCGGGGTCCATGACCCCGGCGGCATTGTCTGGGACGAGTGGGTCGGCTTCCTGGTCACCCTCTGGCTCGCACCCTCGGGCTGGGTATGGCTGGCAGGCGGATTTATCCTGTTCCGGTTGTTCGATATCCTCAAACCCTGGCCTATCCGCTGGTTGGATCGGCACGTCGCAGGCGGGTTGGGGATCATGCTGGACGATCTGCTGGCCGGTCTTTACGGATTTGCCCTGTTGCAGCTTGGGGTCTATCTTTTTGGTTAGCATTCAATTGTCCTGTGGGGTCGTAACAGGGAGGTCGTAAAGAACGCGAGGAACTGCTTTTGTATTCGATTTTGCAACAGTCTCTGCGCACCCCACGATAAGCGCCCTAAATTTGCCTATGTCCTGTTTAACATGAAGTCCGCCCTCAATCCTGTTCTTGCGCTGTACCTTCTGTTTCCGCCCGCGGTTTCGCAAGCGGTGGATTCGGTGCGTGTGGTTGCGTTGTTTCCCGATAAGGCCATGGTGGAGATAGACGGCAGAAACCGTGTCCTGAAGGCGGGGGAGACCTCCCCGGAGGGAGTGACGCTGATCTCCGCGGACAGCCGCAATGCGGTTATCGAGGCGAACGGCGAAAGACAGTCCTACGGCCTGAACAGCCGCATCGGCGGCGACCTGAGCGCGCCGACGAAAACCGAGGTCATGATTCCGCGGGATATAACGGGCAACTACTCCACCGTCGGCAGTATCAACGGCCGCACGGTGAATATGCTGGTGGATACCGGTGCCACATCGGTGGCCATGAGCGAGGCCGAGGCGAGACGGTTGGGGATTCCCTACTGGTTGAAGGGCAAGAAGGCCGGCGTGCGCACCGCCTCCGGTTTCGCCAGGGCCTACAGCGTGGTGCTGGATGAGGTCCGTGTCGGGACCATTGTCCTGCGACAGGTGGAGGCGGTTGTGGTGGAGGGAAACAGCCCCGTCGAGGTGCTGTTGGGAATGAGTTTCCTTAACCGTGTGGAGATGGAGAACAGCAACAATATTATGGTGCTGAGGAACAAGCACTGATCCTGCTATGGATTCCGGTATTTGCGCTGCATCAGCCGGTACTCCTCCGCCTCCTCCAGCTTGCCGCGCTTGGCCGCGCCGTTTGCCAGGATTTCGGCCTTTTCCATCAGGGTCCGGATGGCGGCGGACCTGTCATCACCGTTTAATTCGCCGTTCTCCAGGAGCTTCTCCAAGGCCCGTATACGGAAGCGGTCCATGCCCCAATGACGGCGTGAAAGCTGATCCCGGTGACCTCCATATTTGACGATCTGCGGTTCCGCAACGAAGGCCACGGGATGGCGGGCGCAGATCCTCAGCCAGAGATCATAGTCCTCGCAGGCGGGGAGTCCCTCATCAAAGAGGCCGACCTCCTGCAACAGGTCGCGGTGGATCATGACGGAGGAGGGAGAGATGACACAGAGGGGGAGGCAGTTTTGAAATATACGGCCGCCGCTCTTGGCATGCTTGTTCATGGGGTTGACCCGTTTCCCGTTCCTGATCCAGATCTCCTCGGTATGACAGATCCGGCAGGCGGGCTCCTGTCGCAGAGCCAGTTCTTGGGCCGCGAGTTTGCCGGGCAGCCACTCGTCATCGGAATCGAGAAATGCCAGCCACTCCCCCGAAGCGGCTCGGATACCGAGGTTACGGGCGCTGCTTACGCCCCGGTTGCTCTGATACAGGTATCCGGGTTGCGCGGGATGCCGGGCGACGAGCTCTGCCGTATTGTCGCCGGATCCGTCGTCCACCACGATGATTTGCCGGGGCGGCCGGGTCTGATTCAGTACCGAATCCAGCGCCCGGCCCAGGGTGTGAGCGCGGTTGAAGGTGGGGATGATGACGGAGATGTTCATTTGGGTGTATAGCGCTTACTCGGTGGTTTGACAGACGGGGGATTGCTTTGCACTATTGCCACGGAGCTTTTTTTTTACTTAACTCAAAGAACTAATACAAGTTAAACAAGCAACTAATATTAATTAAGGAACCTTTCCAATGTCCTATTTTGTGTGGGATGAACACCTGAATACCGGTATCCCGGTTATCGACAGTCAGCACCGCCGCATCGTGGATTACATGAATCAGTTACAGGATTCAATCGCCGCCGATGACGAGGCCGTGGTGCAGGAGGTCCTGAATGACCTGGTGGACTATACCGTTTCCCATTTCTCCTTTGAGGAACATCTCCAGGAACAGGCTCAATACCCCAATTTCGCGGCGCACAAAAAAACCCATGATGAGTTCGCCAAGCGGATTCAAGATTACCAGGACCGTTTTCGGAACGGAGAGGATATCGCCGAGACGCTGCTCGACGAACTGCGGGGTTGGCTGATCAATCATATCAAGCACGATGACGCGGATTACGTGGGTGCGGCCAAGGCGAGGATAGACGCACTGGACAAGGGCTGGATGGCGAAGACCCTGTCGAAGATTTTCGGAGAGTAAGGACGTTCGATCCCGTTCCCCCACGTGAGCGGGTTCAGTGGAGTACGTTGAACATGCGGTTGCGGAACCGGCTTACCAGCTCACCGCCGCCACCCAGGATATCGAAGATCGCCAACATACCCTTGCGCGCGGCGTCGTCTTTATAACTGCGGTCCTTCTGCAACAACAGCAACAGTTGCTCCAGCGCCTGTTCGTAGCGACCGTCCATCACCAAGTACGCCGCCAGCTGATAGCGGGCTTCGCTGTTCGCCGGATCGGAAGAGAGTCGCTGTTCCAGCTCCGTGGCACGCGGCGCGGTTTCCGCAACGGCATCGAACAGGAGCTGTGCTCTCAGCCCCTTAACATCCGGATGTTCCTGTTCCGACTCCGGCAGCCCGTCCAGTATGGATTGTGCTTCCGCGGTTTCTCCGGTTACCGCTTTCAGGCTGGCATAGGCGACCAGGGTACGCGGATTCTGCGGATCGGCTTCCTTCGCCTTCTCCGCCAGTCGGATGGCATCCTCGATCCTGCCCTGCCGAATAAGATCATTGGCCCGGGCGATCATTTCATCCGTTTCGTTGGGGATATATCGGTCCAGGAAGGCCCGTATCTCCGCTTCCGGTAGCGCCCCCGCAAACTCGTCCACAGGGGCGCCGTTCAGGAAGAGTTTTACCGTCGGGATACTGCGGATGCCGAACCGGGCTGCGAGCTCCTGCTGTTCTTCGGTGTTGATTTTGGCCAGAACGAACTTGCCCCGGTAGGCGTCCGCCAGTCTGGAGAGCAGCGGGAGGAGGATCTTGCAGGGCTGGCACCATTCGGCCCAGAAATCCACCAGCACCGGTCTGGAACGGGAACCTTCCAGTACCGCAACGGCGAAATTTTCCGGGGTGACTTCGATGATGTTGGGTGAATCGGCCATGATCTGTCCTGGTACAGCCTCAAAAGGGGCGGTCAGTATAAAGATGGGGAGGGTGGATTCACAATATGCAGGGGTTCCCCGGGGGCGATTCCGCCTTTCCGGGGGTGATCAATGGACAGCGTCGGCCCCTATCAAGTAGAATTCCCGCGGTCAGCGGTCATAGCGTTTCTGCATCACCGCTCCCTGTTTTTGACCTGTTCCGGGCGGACCGATCGGCCCCGCCCGGTTCGGCACGCCTGTAGGGGACTGATTCTTGAGAAAGCCTGCACTGTTGGTCCTGGAAGACGGCACTGTTTTCCGGGGGGATTCCATAGGGGCCGATGGACAGACCGTCGGCGAAGTGGTTTTCAATACAGCCATCACGGGCTATCAGGAGATCCTCACCGATCCCTCCTACTGTAAGCAGATCGTCACTCTTACCTATCCCCATATCGGCAATACCGGAACCAACAGCGAAGACGAGGAGTCCCGCGCCATTTACGCCGCCGGGCTGGTGATCCGGGATCTGCCGCTGGTGGCCAGCAACTGGCGTAACCGGATGCCTCTCGATCAATATCTGCAGGAGAACGGCGTGGTTGCCATCGCCGGTATCGATACTCGGATGCTGACCCGCATCCTGCGGGAAAAGGGTGCCCAGAACGGTTGTATCGTCGCCGGCGATAATCCTGATGCGGCGGTCGCCCTGGCCGCGGCCAAGGGATTTCCGGGACTGAAGGGGATGGATCTCGCCAAGGAGGTGACGGTGGACGCCCCCTACGAGTGGGTTGAGGGTTCCTGGACCCTGGAGGAGGGGTATTCGCGGGCCCCGGAGGATGTGGAAGAACAGCTGCCGCTGCATGTGGTGGCTTACGACTACGGCATCAAGCGCAATATTCTGCGTATGCTGGCGGACCGTGGCTGCCGGGTAACCGTGGTACCGGCCCAGACCCCGGCCGGCGAGGTGCTGGCCATGAATCCGGACGGTGTCTTTCTCTCCAACGGTCCCGGCGACCCGGAGCCCTGTGACTATGCCATCCGTGCCATCCGGGAGATCCTGGAAACCCATATTCCGGTGTTCGGCATTTGTCTCGGACACCAGCTGCTGGGGCTGGCCAGCGGTGCTGGTACCGTAAAAATGAAGTTCGGTCATCACGGCGCCAACCATCCGGTACAGGATCTGGAGACCCGGACTGTGATGATCAGCAGCCAGAACCACGGCTTTGCGGTGGATGAGGCGACCCTGCCGGACAACCTGCGCGCCACCCATAAATCCCTGTTCGACGGCTCCCTGCAGGGGATCCACAGGACCGACCGGCCGGCCTTCAGTTTTCAGGGCCATCCGGAAGCGAGCCCCGGACCCCACGATGTGGCGCCGGTGTTTGATCACTTTATTGAATTGATAAACAGCCGCAGAGGCACAGGGGGCACGGAGCGTGTTTGAAGTGTTAACGATAAGGAAGATGGGCGGCTTGAAAATTCTTGGTAATGGGGCGGTCGTTGCGACAGCCAAAACTCCTTCTCTGCGTTCTCCATGCCTCTGTGGCTAATCGAAAATGCCAAAAAGAACTGACATAAAAAGTATCCTGATCATAGGCGCCGGTCCCATTGTCATCGGCCAGGCCTGTGAGTTCGACTATTCCGGTGCCCAGGCCTGCAAGGCGCTGCGGGAGGAGGGTTACCGGGTGATCCTGGTCAACTCCAACCCGGCCACCATCATGACCGACCCGGAGACGGCGGACGCCATCTATATCGAACCCATCAATTGGCAGACGGTGGCGCGGGTAATCGAGAAGGAACGTCCCGATGCCCTGCTGCCCACCATGGGTGGTCAGACCGCCCTCAACTGCGCCCTCGATCTGGTGCGGGAAGGGGTGCTGGAGCGGTACGGCGTGGAGATGATCGGCGCCTCCCGGGAGGCCATCGATAAGGCGGAAGATCGCGATCTGTTCCGTAAGGCGATGCAGAAGATCGGACTGGATATGCCCCGTTCCGCCATCGCCCACAGTATGGAGGAGGCGCTCCAGGTGCAGGCCGCCATCGGCTTTCCGGCCATCATCCGGCCCTCCTTCACCCTGGGCGGTTCCGGTGGAGGCATCGCCTATAACCGGGAGGAGTTCGAGGAGATCTGCGCCCGCGGCCTGGATCTGTCCCCCACCAGCGAACTGCTGATCGAAGAGTCGGCCCTGGGCTGGAAAGAGTACGAGATGGAGGTGGTGCGCGACCATAAGGACAACTGCATCATTATCTGTTCCATCGAGAACCTGGATCCCATGGGCATCCATACCGGCGACTCCATTACCGTGGCCCCGGCCCAGACCCTGACCGACAAGGAGTACCAGATCATGCGCGACGCCTCGTTGGCGGTGCTGCGCGAGATCGGTGTGGATACCGGCGGTTCCAATGTGCAGTTCGCCATCAATCCGGAAAACGGGCGCATGATCATCATCGAGATGAATCCCCGCGTCTCCCGTTCCTCGGCCCTGGCCTCCAAGGCCACCGGGTTTCCCATCGCCAAGGTGGCGGCCAAGCTGGCCGTGGGTTACACCCTGGATGAGCTGCAGAATGAGATCACCGGCGGTGCCACCCCGGCCTCCTTCGAACCCACTATCGACTATGTGGTGACCAAGGTCCCGCGTTTCGCCTTCGAGAAATTCCCCAAGGCACCGGATCGGCTCACCACGCAGATGAAGTCGGTGGGCGAGGTGATGGCCATCGGCCGCACCTTCCAGGAGTCCCTGCAGAAGGCGTTGCGGGGACTGGAGACGGGAAAGCACGGCCTGTGTGAGGTGGTGGATCTGGATGCCGAGGACGCCAAAGACGTCATCCGCCGGGAGATCCGCCAGGCAGGGGCGGAACGGCTCTGGTATCTGGCGGACGCCTTCCGTTTCGGCATGACCCTGGATGAGGTGTTCGAGGCCACCGCCATCGATCCCTGGTTCCTGGTTCAGATCGAGGAGCTGGTGAAGATTGAGGCGGAGGTTCGCGCCGGCGGTCTCTCGGCCCTGGATGAAGCCCGGCTCAGGTATCTGAAACGTAAAGGTTTTTCAGATATCCGTATTGCCACGCTGGTGGCCGCCAGTGAGAAGGAGATCCGGGATCTGCGTTGGTCCAATAACGTGAAACCGGTGTTCAAGCGGGTGGATACCTGTGCCGCGGAGTTTGCCACCAGTACCGCCTATCTCTACTCCACCTATGAAGAGGAGTGCGAGGCCGATCCCGGCGATCGCAAGAAGATCATGGTCCTGGGCGGTGGTCCCAACCGCATCGGTCAGGGCATCGAGTTCGACTACTGCTGTGTCCATGCCGCCTTCGCCATGCGCGACGACGGTTATGAGACCATTATGGTCAACTGCAATCCGGAGACCGTCTCCACCGACTACGATACCTCCGACCGGCTCTATTTCGAGCCCCTGACCCTGGAGGACGTGCTGGAGATCATCGACCGGGAACAGCCGACGGGTGTCATCGTTCAGTACGGCGGCCAGACACCCCTGAAGCTGGCCCGTGATCTGGAGGCGGCCGGTGCCCCCATTATCGGCACCAGTCCCGACTCCATCGACCTGGCGGAGGATCGGGAACGGTTCCAGAAGCTGGTGGAAAAGCTGGAGCTGAAGCAGCCTCCCAACCGCACCGCGGTGGAGACCGAACAGGCGGTACGCCTGGCGGAAGAGATCGGTTACCCCCTGGTGGTGCGTCCCTCCTACGTGTTAGGCGGGCGCGCCATGGAGATTGTCTACGGCGAGGATGATCTGCGCCGCTACATGCGTGATGCGGTGAGTGTCTCCAACGATTCCCCGGTTCTGCTGGACCGCTTCCTGGACGACGCCATCGAGGTGGATATCGACGCCATCTGCGACGGCACGGATGTGGTGATCGGAGGCATCATGGAGCACATCGAGCAGGCCGGCGTCCACTCCGGCGACTCCGCCTGTTCCCTGCCGCCCTATACCCTCTCCCAGGATGTGCAGGACCGGATGCGGGAGCAGATCCGCAGCCTGGCCCTGGAACTGAAGGTGGTGGGACTGATGAACACCCAGTTCGCCATCAAGCAAGACGAGATCTATCTGCTGGAGGTGAACCCGCGTGCCTCCCGTACCGTGCCGTTCGTCTCCAAGGCCACCGGTGTGCCCCTGGCCAAGGTGGCCGCCCGTTGTATGGCGGGGGTGAGCCTGCAGCAGCAGAACTTTACCCAAGAGGTGATCCCGGGCAACTTCTTCGTCAAGGAGTCGGTATTTCCGTTTATCAAATTCCCCGGGGTGGATACCCTGCTGGGTCCGGAGATGAAGTCCACCGGCGAGGTCATGGGTGTGGGCAAGACCTTCGGCGAGGCGTTTGCGAAGGCGGCCGCGGGGGCCGGAGCGGCATTGCCGCGCAGCGGGCGGGCGTTGCTTTCGGTGCGCGACGCGGACAAGCACCGTACCGTCGGAGTGGCGCGGGAACTGTTGCGCCACGGCTTCGAACTGTACGCCACCGGTGGAACCTGTCGGGCGCTGCAGGAGGCTGATATCCCCTGTGTCCGGGCCAACAAGGTGGCGCAAGGGCGGCCGCATATCGTGGATATGATCAAGAACGATGAGTTCAGTATGATCGTCAATACCACCGAGGGTAAACAGGCGATCGAGGACTCCGCCTCCATCCGGCGTGCGGCGCTGCAGCACAAGGTGACCTATACCACGACCATTTCCGGCGCCGAGGCGTTTTGTCTGGCGTTGCAACAACTGGATAAAGTCGAGGTCAATAGACTGCAGGATTTGCATCAGATAGCGGGTAACGCCTGATCGAAGGGAAAGGGATCTTCTTTCTCCATGGTGTTATAACGTCTACCATTTATAAAAACCGATCACTATCCGAGAGCAATAAAACCATGAGCAAGGTTCCACTTACCGTACGCGGGGCTGAAAAGCTGAGGGAAGAGCTCAGCGAACTCAAAAGCGTGGCCCGTCCTGAAGTGATCAAGGCCATCGCCGAGGCGCGCGCGCATGGTGATCTCAAGGAGAACGCGGAATACCATGCGGCCCGTGAACAACAGGGATTTATCGAGGGGCGGATCAAGGAGATCGAATCCAAACTCTCCCATGCTCAGATCATTGATGTCAGGTCACTCAACGCCGGAGGACGGGTGGTGTTCGGGGCTACGGTCGACGTGTTCGAAGAGGAGGAAAACCAGGAACACACCTTTCAGATCGTGGGCGAGGACGAGGCCGATTATAAGGAGGGATTGATCTCGGTCAGTTCCCCAATGGCCAGAGCCCTGATTGGTAAAACCGAAGGAGACGTGGCCTCCGTCGAGACCCCCAAGGGGATGCGCCACATGGAGATCCTCGAAGTCCGTTACGAATAGCTCCCCGCGAGCTGTCGTCCTGCCGATCGGCATGACATCATGAAACTCGCCGTTATCTCGGATATTCACGGAAATGTGGCCGCCCTGGAGGCGGTCATCGAGGATATGGAATCCTGGCGTCCTGATCAGGTCATTATCAACGGCGATCTGATAAACCGCGGACCGGACAGCCGCGACTGCATGGAATTGGTCAAGAAACACCTGGGTCGGAGTCATATCCTCAAGGGTAATCATGAGGAGTACGTACTGGAGTGTGCCGCCCGGGAATTCGTTCCCGGGGATCAGTACCATGAACTGCACCGTTTTGCCCACTGGACCATCGATCAGCTCGGCCCCCTTATCGAAGAGGTGCATGGATGGCACGATCACCTCGACCTGACGGACCCGGAGGGTGGCGAGTTCCACGTAACCCACGGTACCCGTCTCGGCAAGCGTGACGGGATTCGTTCCAACACCGGGCGGGAGCAACTTCCGGAAAAGCTCGGAAATCCCGGGAGGCTGTTTATTACCGCCCACACTCACCAGCCGCTGGTGCTGGATTTTGACGGTACCAAGGTGGTCAACGTCGGTTCCGTGGGCTCGCCCTTTGATCGGGATCCGCGGGCGGCCTATGGACGTTTTACCTTCGGCGACAACCGCTGGAACGTTCGGATCGTTCGCGTCGAGTATGATCGTTCGCGTACGGAAAGGGCGTATGAGGAGAGCGGCTTTCTTGATGAGGGCGGACCGTTCGCCCGCATCATGCTGACTGAACTGCGTCAGTCGCGGGGACATATGGCGCCCTGGATGCGGCGTTACTATCAGGCGGTGCTGGATGGGGAGATCGGTATAGAGCAGGCGGTAAGTCGCTATCTCGATGCTTTAGGATGACGCGGCTATTTCAGGATGATTTTCGGCTTCTTAGGATGACGGAGGTAAAACACGGCCACATGACCGATTGATTGCACCAGGTCCGCCCCGCTGTTCGCGATAATGCGGTCGATGATTTTCGCGCGTTCCTCGCGGTCGGCGCCGCTGACGCGCACCTTGATCAATTCATGGACCTCCAGCGCGATTCCGATTTCATTAAGAACGTTTTCGGTCAGACCATGCTGCCCGATCATGACCACCGGTTTCAGGTGATGGGCGAGGCTCTTCAGCTGTCGTTTTTGGTTCGGGGTCAGGGGCATGGAGTGCTCCGCTACTAATAAAGGTGGCGCATTCTAACGCACCGCCATCTAAAGCGATAATAGAAATAAGGTCTGTTAGATGGTGAAATCATATATGGTTTGGAAGCCAAACGGTTATTTACCACAGAGGACACATAGGAACACAGGGAAATCAGGCGCTATTCTCTGCGAACCTCAGTGACCTCTGTGGTTAAAGGTCTTGGATTTGAAAGAGGCTGAGTGTGAAAAAGAGTAAAAGCAGCCGCCGCTGGCTGGATCGTCACTTCAAGGATGAGTTTGTCCAAAAGGCCCAGAAGGAGGGGTACCGTTCGCGGGCGGTCTACAAGCTGCTGGAGATCCAGGAGCGGGACCGGATATTGAAACCGGGTCAGGTGGTGGTGGATCTCGGCGCCGCCCCCGGTGGCTGGTCCCAGGTGGCGCGTCGCCTGGTGGGTCCGAAGGGGGCGGTGGTAGCCCTCGATATCCTGCCCATGGACCCGCTTGAGGGCGTGGAGTTCATTCAGGGAGATTTCCGGGAGGATGATGTTCTGCGGCGATTGCGGGATGTCCTGGACGGGCGGCGGGTGGATCTTGTTATCTCGGATATGGCCCCCAATGTAAGTGGTATGACCGCGGTGGACCAGCCGCGGGCCATGTATTTGTGTGAATTGGCCCTGGATTTTGCGCGGGAAATCCTAAAGCCGGGAGGCGGGTTGGTCGTTAAGGTTTTCCAGGGAGAGGGTTTTGATGAGTATGTTCGGGATTTGCGGGCCGTGTTCGCAAAGGTGGTGACCCGCAAACCCAGGTCTTCCCGGGACCGAAGCCGCGAGGTGTACCTGGTGGCGGGGAACTTTAAACTAGTGTAATGTGACAAACCCTTAAGAGGAGTTGTCTTAACTGTTTGAAATCTGGCTGTTTATGTCCTGTGGCCAGGGGAAGTAGCCGAGGATCCTGCTTTGAACGATATGGCGAAAAATCTAATCCTGTGGGTGGTCATTGCGATCGTCCTCATGACCGTGTTCAACAACTTTACGGCACAGCGGACGCGGATGAATGTCCTGCCGTATTCGGAATTTGTCTCTCAGGTGCGTTCCGGGGCGGTGAAGTCGGTTACCATCAAGGCCGACGGAGAGATCGAGGGTATTCTCGGCGGGGGCGGCACCTTTACAACCTTCAGCCCGAAAGACGACGGGCTGGTTGCCGATCTCCTGAACAATAACGTGGAGATCGTTGCGACTCCTCCCGAGAAGCCGTCGGTTCTGATGTCCATCCTGATCAACTGGTTCCCGCTGTTCATCCTCATCGGTCTCTGGATCTTTTTCATGCGCCAGATGCAGGGTGGCGGTGCCGGTCGCGGCGCCATGTCCTTCGGCAAGAGCCGCGCCCGCATGTTGAGCGAGGACCAGGTCAAGGTCACTTTCGCCGATGTTGCCGGTGTGGAGGAGGCCAAGGAAGAGGTCCAGGAGATGGTGGACTTTCTCCGTGATCCGAGCAAGTTTCAGAAACTGGGCGGCAAGATCCCGAAAGGGGTGTTGATGGTCGGGTCGCCCGGTACCGGTAAGACCCTCCTGGCCAAGGCCATCGCCGGCGAGGCCAAGGTTCCGTTCTTCACCATCTCCGGTTCCGATTTCGTGGAGATGTTCGTGGGTGTCGGTGCCTCCCGGGTGCGCGATATGTTCGAGCAGGCCAAGAAACATGCGCCTTGTATCATCTTCATCGATGAGATCGATGCGGTGGGGCGCCACCGCGGCGCCGGTCTTGGCGGCGGCCACGATGAGCGGGAGCAGACGTTGAACCAGCTTCTGGTGGAGATGGACGGTTTCGAGGGTAACGAGGGCGTTATCGTCATCGCCGCCACCAACCGGCCCGACGTGCTCGACCCGGCGCTGCTGCGCCCCGGGCGTTTCGACCGCCAGGTGGTGGTGCCGTTGCCGGATGTGCGCGGCCGTGAGCAGATCCTTAAGGTGCATATGCGCAAGGTGCCCATTGCAGAAGACGTCAAACCCTCCCTTATCGCCCGCGGAACCCCGGGGTTCTCCGGCGCCGATCTGGCCAACCTGGTGAACGAGGCCGCGCTGTTCGCCGCCCGCGCCAACAAGCGCGAGGTGGAGATGCAGGATATGGAGGATGCGAAGGACAAGATCATGATGGGCGCGGAACGCCGCTCCATGGTGATGAACGATCAGGAGAAGAAACTCACCGCCTACCATGAGGCGGGGCACGCCATCGTCGGACGTTTGGTGCCCTCTCACGATCCGGTCTACAAGGTAAGTATCATCCCGCGCGGCCGGGCTCTGGGCGTAACCATGTTTCTGCCGGAAGAGGACCGTTACAGCATGACCAAGGAACAACTGGAAAGCCAGATCTCCAGTCTGTTCGGCGGCCGCCTCGCCGAGACCCTGATCTTCGGGCCGGAGAGCGTAACCACGGGTGCCCAGAACGACATCAAGCGCGCCACCGAGATCGCCCGCAACATGGTGACCAAGTGGGGTCTTTCGGACAAGCTCGGGCCTCTTATGTACAGCGAGGAAGAGGAAGAGGTGTTTCTCGGCCGCTCGGTCACCCAGCACAAGAACGTGTCCGATGACACCGCCCACGCCATCGATGAGGAGATCCGTTGCGTTATCGACCGCAACTACGAGCGGGCCCGGAAGATTCTCGACCAGAATCTGGAAAAACTGCACGTGATGGCCAAGGCGTTGATCAAGTACGAGACCATCGACAGCGATCAGATCGACGATATCATGGCGGGTCGCAATCCCCGGCCGCCCAGGGACTGGGACGATTCGGAGTCCAGCTCCGGCTCCGGCGGCGGCGCCGCCGCGGAATCGGACGAGGTATCCAAGGGAGGCATTGGCGGTCCCGCCGGTCAGCACTGATAAAGGGTCGAGCGGTCAGGGCCGGGGCAACCGAAATAATATTCCCGGATAAACGGCCCCGCTTCATGGAATACGGACAGATGACTGTTCTCGATTGCGCGGGTAGAAGCCTGGATCTCAGTCGCCCCCGTGTGATGGGCATACTGAATGTCACCCCCGATTCTTTCTCGGACGGGGGTGATTTCGTTTCTGCAACAGCCGCTCTGGAGCGGGCCCGCAGGATGGTGGCGGAAGGCGCGGATATCATCGACGTGGGGGGTGAATCAACCCGCCCGGGTGCGCGGCCGGTTACCGAGGAGGCGGAGCTTGACCGTGTGATCCCGGTAATCGAGGCTATCGCCGCAGAACTGGCGGTACCCATCTCTATTGATACCAGCAAGGCGGGGGTCATGCGTGAAGCGGTGGCGGCCGGCGCCGGTATGATCAATGATGTTATGGCTCTGCAGGAGCCGGGCAGCCTGGAAGCTGCCCGGGAAACAGCGGTGCCGGTCTGTCTCATGCATATGCAGGGTCGGCCCCGTTCCATGCAGCAGAACCCCGTGTACGAAGATGTAGTGGACGAGCTTCAGGGGTTTTTTCGTGAGCGCATAGAGGATTGCGTCGCCCACGGTATCGACCGGGCCCGGCTGTTGCTGGATCCGGGGTTTGGTTTCGGCAAGCTGCTGCCGCATAATCTGCAACTGCTCGCGAACCTGGGCCGCTTCAGGGAGATGGGCCTGCCGCTGCTGGTGGGTATTTCCAGAAAGTCGATGATCGGAGCGATCCTGAACGATGCGCCGGCGGATCAGCGGCTTTACGGCAGTCTTGCGGCGGCGGTGCTCGCCGTCGAAAGGGGCGCGGCCATAATCCGTGTGCACGATGTACGGCCGACGGTGGATGCGCTAAAGGTGGTGCAAGCGGTTGCCGATATAACCGCTTGATACGACAGCCGTTTATTAGAGGGTTCCGGAATAAATCCGAGGGGATTACCCGGACTCGTGTCCCGCCGGCGGGGTTCCACACGGCGAATACAGAAAACAGGACGGGGACGATTTTGGAAAGAAAGTATTTTGGCACCGACGGAATTCGTGGCCGCGTGGGAAAGGGGCGGATAACACCCGAGTTTGTTCTCAAGTTGGGATGGGCGGCCGGCCGGGTACTCGGTAAGGCGCCGGGGAGCAAGGTACTCATCGGTAAAGACACGCGGATCTCCGGTTACCTGTTTGAGTCCGCACTGGAGGCGGGTCTGGTGGCGGCGGGGGTCAATATCCATCTGCTGGGGCCCATGCCCACCCCCGGCATCGCCTACCTGACCCGCACCCTGCATGCCCAGGCGGGTATCGTGATCAGCGCCTCCCACAATCCCCACTACGATAACGGCATCAAGTTTTTTTCCGCGGGCGGAAAGAAACTTCCCGATGCGGTGGAGGTGGAAATAGAGCAGGAACTGGAAAAACCCATGACCACGGTGGAGTCAGAATTCCTGGGCAAGGCGTACCGGGTCGACGATGCGGCGGGACGCTATATCGAGTTCTGCAAGAGCACCATTCCCTGGGTGATGAGTTTCCAGGGGATGAAGCTGGTGGTGGATTGCGCCCACGGCGCCACCTATCACATCGCCCCCTGCGTTTTCGAGGAACTGGGAGCGGAGGTCATAACAATCGGTGTAGAACCCAACGGTCTCAACATCAATGACGGTGTGGGGTCCACCAATATCCAGGCCCTGCAGCAGGAGGTGCGAAAACAGGGCGCCGATATGGGCATTGCCCTTGACGGTGATGGCGACCGCCTCATCATGGTCGACGGTAACGGCGATGTGGTGGATGGTGACGAGATACTCTACATCATCGCCATTTCCCGGCAGCAGCAGAAGAGTATGCGCGGTTCCGTGGTCGGGACCCTGATGAGCAATCTCGGGCTGGAACAGGCCCTGGCCGGCCACGGCATCGGCTTTGAGCGGGTACAGGTCGGTGACCGCTACGTCATGGAACGTCTTCAGGCCAATGACTGGATCCTGGGCGGCGAGCCTTCGGGCCACATAATCTGTCTGGATCGCACCACCACCGGAGACGGTATCGTATCGGCGCTCCAGGTCCTGGCGGAAGTGGTGAATTCCGGCAAGACCCTCGAAGAGCTGCGTCAGGGGATGAGCAAATATCCGCAGAAACTGGTGAACGTGCGGCTGGAGAACCGGGTGGATGTCATGGCTTCTCCGGTGATGCAGCAGGCGGTAAAGGAGGCGGAGTTGGAACTGGGTAACGAGGGTAGAATCGTATTACGGCCTTCCGGTACCGAGCCGCTGATACGCGTTATGGTCGAGGCCGGCAGCGAGACCCAGGTAGACCAGATTACCGAAGGTTTGGCCGGAGTGGTCCGGGGAATCGTCGAGGCGGGATAGTCCGTATCTCCTCCCAGGGGGCCTAGTCGATTTCCTTGTCGTGTTCGATCAGGGCATACGCCGAGTGGTTATGTATTGATTCGAAGTTTTCCGACTCCACCACATAAGCGCTGTAACGGTCGTCCTTGTTCAACTGCACCGCAACATCACGCACCATATCTTCCACGAACTTGGGATTGTCGTAGGCCCGTTGGGTTACGTGTTTCTCGTCCGGCCGTTTCAGCAGGCCGAACAGCTCGCATGAGGCCTGCTTTTCCACCAGATCGATAATCTCTTCGATCCAGACGAACCCCCGGGTTCGCACCTGCACGGTGACATGGGAGCGCTGGTTATGGGCTCCGCGGTCGGAGATCTTTTTCGAGCAGGGACAGAGGCTGGTAACCGGCACCACCACTTTGATGTAAAGCTCCGGCTCGCCGTTACGGATCTCGCCGATCAGGGTGACATCATAGTCCAGCAGGCTTCGAACGCCGGAGACGGGGGCCTTTTTGTTGACGAAGTAAGGAAAATTCATCTCGATGTGCCCGGCCTGGGCTTCCAACCGCTCCGTCATCTCCTGCAGCATATCCTTGAACGACTCAACTCCGATCTCCTTTTCGTGGCTGTTGAGGATCTCCACGAAACGGGACATGTGGGTGCCCTTGAAGTTGTGGGGAAGGTTCACATACATGTTAAAGGTGGCCACGGTGTGCTGCTCACCGTCGCTGCGGTCTTTGACCCGGACCGGGTGGCGAATGTCCTTGATGCCCACCTTGTTGATGGCGATCTGGCGGGTATCTTTGCTGCTCTGTACGTCAGCAATATCGCAGTTGGGTTCAACACACTCCGTCACAATCTCGGTCCTCTTTTTCTCCACCCGGTTTATAAAGCAGCGGGGCAGGCTGGCAGGTTAAATTATGTTGCGTTGGGTAGGGCAAAAAAAGCATGGAAAACCATGGGTTATGATTCACCCGGCGGCGCTGCCGCCCAACAGGAGGCCCGCAATTATGAAGCGACGGCAGGGCGGGCGCAAGTCAGCCAATCCCAGGATCGTATTTTGCTTCCGGTCTCGAGCGGGAATTCCGGTGGCGCTGACGAACAAGATTTGGGCTAATTCCCCGGATTCAAGTGAAAAAGCGTGGGAATCATATTCCCTGCGGGGGTGTCGCTTTCCTCCGATGTTCGCGGATGCCGGCAGCGGTTGAAAACAGCAATAAAATTAAGGAATATGCGGGAAGGGATGCAAGATACGAAATGGGGAAAGGGTTTACAGCTGATGGGGGCTGGCGGGAGGAAACCGGCCCCTTATTGCAACGAGGTGAGAATAATGAACATAAGATTATCGGCAGGTTTTGCGGCGGGAATGCTGTTACTTTTTATCGGGTCCGCGGCGGCGGGTCCGGTTTCTCTTTATGTTGATTCGGCGCCGAATGCCTACGGATCACCGGACTTTCCGGCCTGGCAGGCGAACGCTTACGCCGGTGTCGCGGCGGGCACGTTTGTAAACATGTCCAACGGCATAAATCCCGACAATATGGGAACCACAAATTTCGCCATTGAAGACGAGGTCGTATATAGCTTCGGCGATCTGGGGAAAAGGTTGCACTGGATCTACTACATCGAGGGGGAAACGGTTGCGGATCTTCAGGGTAGCGGCCGTTTCCTGATGAGCCTGACCAATATATGGGATGGAGAGGTCCTGGATTTTTATGACTACTACTATCACACCACCTGGCTGGAACCGGGGGCATGGGTCGATTATGACGCCGACGGCGACGGTGCTACCGATGGGGTGATGGGATCCGCCGGAGTGGCCTGGTGGGGTGCCTACGGTGTGAACACCCAGGAGGCTCTGGACGCGGAAATCGCGGCCTGGGCCTTTGCCGAGGAGTACTGGATCTTTACCGTAAGGTATGACGGAGACGACACTTCGCTGACCTCTTATCGGGCGGCGGTACCCGAGCCTGCCACCATGATCCTGTTCGGTGCGGGTCTGGTCGGATTGTCACGGTTCAGGAAAAAGTCGCCGGGCCGTCGCCGGTAATGCCGAGGTTTCCAGCGCTCTAACGGTCCCGATCGACGATGTAGTTTGCCAGCCAGCGCAGGGGTTCCGCCCCTTCGCCGAGGGTGCTTATGCTGTCCAGGGCTTCCTGTCGCAACCGTTGCGCCTTTTCCCGGGACTCCTCCAGACCGAGCAGTGCGGGGTAGGTGGGTTTTTCCCTGATCCGGTCCATGCCCCGGGCCTTGCCCGTGGTCTCCGGGTCGCCCTCCACATCGAGTATATCGTCCTGTACCTGGAAGGCGAGACCGATGCACTTGGCATAGCGGTCCAGACCCTCCACCTGGGAGGGGTCGGCGTCGGGACGGGCCAGGGTGCCCAGACGGACGCTGGCCCGGATCAGGGCGCCGGTCTTATGGATATGCATATTCTCCAGTTGCACCACGTCCAGCTGCCGGCCCACCGCTTCCAGATCCAGGGCCTGGCCGCCGGCCATACCCCGGGAGCCGCTCGCTACCGCCAGGGTATCGATCATCTGCAGTCGAACCCCGTCGTCCACCGTCAGTCTGGGGTCCCGGGCAAGTACCTTGAACGCCAGGGTCTGAAGGGCGTCCCCGGCGAGGATTGCGGTCGCCTCGTCGAAGGCCTTGTGACAGGTCGGGTTGCCCCGGCGCAGGTCGTCGTCATCCATGGCGGGCAGGTCGTCATGGATCAGGGAGTAGGCGTGGATCAGCTCCACCGCGCAGGCGGGTCCGTCCAGCTGTTCCGGAGGGACACCGAGAGCCTTGCCCGCGGCATAGACCAGTACCGGACGCACTCGTTTTCCCCCGCCCAGCGTTGAATAGCGCATGGCGGCATGCAGCCGTTCCGGTTGCGTGGTTGCCGGGGGGAGCCACCGTTCCAGGGCCGTTTCGACCCTGGTCCGGCACATTTCCAGATACTCTTTCAAGATCGTCTACCCCCTGTCGTCGAACGGTTCCAGTTCGGCGTCCGGGCTCTTTTCGGAGAGTATCTCGATCTTCTGTTCCGCGTCCTTGAGGGCCTGCTGGCAGGTGCGGGTGAGCTCCACGCCCCGTTCAAAGGATTTCAGGGAATCCTCCAGGGAGAGATCGCCCTTCTCCATGGTTTCCACCAGGGCCTCCAGTTCCGCCAGGGCCTCTTCAAAGGTGAGTGGTGTCTTTTTCTGTTTTGCCACGGTCGATAAATCTTCTGAAAGAAAAGAAGAACCTAACCCGGCCGGCGGGAGATGGTCAATCACTAGCCCGCATTTCTCACCACAGTTTGTCGCGAGGGCGTCGAAACGCCCCCGCACAGGGAGTGGTTCGGCGTCCGCAGTAGAAGGGTGGTGAGAAATGCGGGCTAGGTTATCCCCTCGCCTGTTGCGGTAGGTGCGTGTACACTCTACGGACCCCGGCCTTCCGGCAGCCGATCACTGACAACCGAAAACTGTAAACTGATAACCGTTAACCGATAACTGATTTACCCGATGACCAGCAGTTCCTACGACGCCTCCGATATTGAAGTACTTAGCGGTCTGGAGCCGGTGCGTAAACGGCCCGGCATGTATACCGACACATCACGCCCCAACCATATGGCGCAGGAAGTGATCGACAACAGCGTCGACGAGGCCATCGCCGGTTTTGCCAACGCCATAGAAGTCATTCTGTTCAAGGACGGTTCACTGCAGGTCAAGGACAACGGCCGCGGAATGCCCGTGGATATCCACCCTCAACAGAAGCTGCCGGGTGTGGAGGTGATCCTGACCAAACTGCATGCGGGGGGGAAGTTCTCCAACAAGAGCTACCGTTTCTCCGGCGGGCTGCACGGCGTGGGGGTGTCGGTGGTCAACGCTCTTTCCAAGCACCTGGAGGTATGGGTCAGACGCGGCGGCAAGGAGTACAACATGGCCTTCGCGGGTGGTGAGAAGGCGTCGGAGCTGGAGGAGGTGGGTACGGTCGGCAAGAACAATACCGGCACCACCGTCCGCTTCTGGCCCGATCCCAAGTATTTTGATTCACCGAATTTTTCCCGCAGACATCTGAAGCATATCCTGCGGGCCAAGGCTGTGCTCTGTCCGGGACTGTTGGTGCGTTTCCACGACGAGAAGAGCGGGGAAAAAGAGGAGTGGCAGTACGCCGACGGACTGAAGGACTATCTGATGGATGCCCTGCAGCATCTGGATACCCTGCCGAAAGAGCCTTTTATCGGCACCATGGAGGGTACCAGGGAGAGCGCCGAATGGGCGGTTGTCTGGCTGCCCGAAGGGGGTGAAGCGGTGGCGGAGAGCTACGTCAATCTCATCCCTACTGCCCAGGGAGGGACCCATGTCAACGGACTCCGAAGCGGGCTTACCGATGCGGTGCGCGAGTTCTGCGAGTTCCGCAACCTGTTGCCGCGCGGAATCAAGATCACACCGGATGATGTCTGGGGCGGCTGCAGCTATATCCTTTCCGTGAAGCTGGAGGATCCCCAGTTTTCCGGACAGACCAAGGAACGGCTCTCGTCGCGGGAGTGCGCGACCTTTGTCTCCGGGGTGGTGAAGGACGCCCTGAGCCTCTGGCTCAATCAAAACACCGATGCCGGTGAGATGATCGCGGAACTGGCGATCAACGCCGCCCAGGCCCGATCCAAGGCCGGAAGGAAAGTGGCCCGTAAAAAGGTGACTCAGGGACCTGCCCTGCCCGGCAAGCTGGCCGACTGCAGCAATCCGGATCCGCAACGCAGCGAGCTGTTTCTGGTGGAGGGCGATTCCGCCGGGGGGTCGGCGAAGCAGGCCCGCGATCGGGAGTTTCAGGCGGTCATGCCGTTGCGGGGCAAGATCCTCAACACCTGGGAAGTGGATCCGGCGGAGGTCCTGGTGTCGCAGGAGGTGCACGATATCTCGGTGGCCATCGGCGTGGAGCCCGGATCGGACGATTTGTCGCGGCTGCGGTTCAACAAGGTATGTATCCTGGCCGACGCCGATTCCGACGGCGCCCATATCGCCACGCTGCTGTGCGCCCTGTTTCTGCGCCATTTCCGCCCCCTGGTGCAGAAGGGACACGTATACGTGGCCATGCCGCCCCTGTATCGGATCGACGTGGGCAAGCAGGTCTTCTATGCCCTGGATGACGCGGAAAAACAGGGTGTTCTGGACCGCATCGAGGCGGAGAAGATCAAGGGGAAGGTCAATGTTCAACGCTTCAAAGGGCTTGGCGAAATGAACCCGATGCAGCTGCGGGAGACCACCATCCATCCGGATACCCGCCGACTGGTGCAGTTGACCATCGAATCAGGGGATAATACCCACCGGACCATGGATATGCTCCTGGCCAAAAAGCGGGCCGCAGACCGTAAGGCGTGGCTGCAGAAAAAGGGCGATCTTGCGGAACTGTGAACAATCCCTGTTAATGCGGGTCACATCAGCAGAGGCACATCCACTTAATCTAGGGTAGCGACAATGAAACGGCGTAGCGTTATACAGCTGATCGGAATCTCTTTCTCCATTGCGGCGATGGCCGCATCCGCGCGGGAACCTATTCCCATTGTGGATAAATTGCCCAACGCCGGCGACATCCCGCCGGAACAGATTGAGGAGTACCAGTGGGAAGAAGGAGAAACCAAGATTCCTCCTTACCCGAAGGACGGTGATCTGATGGAGTTCTATGTCGACGGCGCCAATCCCCAGTTGCGGTTCTATATCGATGAAAAATCCCTTTCAACGGGCGAACTGGACAAAGTTGCACGCTACACCCTGGTGATCAAGTCCAAGACCGGGGCCAAGAATATTTTCTATGAAGGGATTCGCTGCGACACGGAAGAATACAAGACCTACGCTTTCGGGGTAGGTAAGGACAAGATGAAGCCCGTGCGGGAACCGAAGTGGCGCCCGATCCAGAATTTCAAACACGTGAAATACCGGGTGGACCTGCTGAATTTCTATCTCTGCAAATCCCCCTGGCCCCGTGCCCCGGAGGACGCCATCAACGCCATAAAACACCCGACGGCACAGCAGATGAACAAGAATCCGGGATATGACCTCTATGGGCGTTGACGATTGTCATCACCCGCGGGGTGGATATGTGGTACTTATAACCCCCTGTGTTGTTGGCCATTGTTACTGAATAATCATGTGTATCGCCATTCCGCCACCGGTAAAGATCAAGAAGAAGGCTCGGATATCCGCATCTCAGCGGACGCTTCGTATAACGTTCCTGATGCTGCTGGTGGTGGCTGTGGGGATGGTTATTCTCTGGTAGCATTTTTCTTTGTTGTATTTAAGAAGCCGCCTTTTGGGCGGCTTTTTTTATGCTGGGGGGTTGGGAATCAGGTGGTCGTCAATCTGATTTGTTCCGGCGATTAGTTTCGCAGCCCACAGCCCTTTTTGTATTCAGATAACAAGTTTCGTGGCCCGTCTGCTTCGGGCTTTCTAGTGCGGGAACCAGTGTTGCAGCCTGTAAACTCCGAGTTTCTTTTTTTACTTCTCTATAAAGGCTGCAAGTACCTTTCTTTTGAGCGCTCAAAAGAAAGGTACCA